>CAZLLP010000060.1:2149-29673 GCA_964560345.1 uncultured Gemmatimonadaceae bacterium | reverse complement strand
CGTGGATGGGGTGGTGGCGCTTGATGTACCGGATCAGCTCCAGGTACCACTCGAAGGGGATGTACGGGTTGTGCCCCCCCTGGATGAGGATCTGCACCCCGCCCAGCGCCTTGGTCTCCTCGATCTTCTCCCCGATCTGCTCGAACGACAGCGTGTACCCTTCCCCGTGCTTCGGGCGCCGGTAGAAGGCGCAGAAGCCGCAGTCGGCCACGCAGACGTTGGTGTAGTTGATGTTCCGGTCGACGATGTACGTGACCGTGTTGTGCGGGTGCTTCTCGCGCCGAATCCGGTCAGCCTCGAGGCCGAGTTCCAGGAGCGGGGCGTTGGTGTAGAAGTCGAGGAGATCGCGCGTCATGGTGCACAAAACTATCGACCTGCAGGGGTCATCCACCAGCGAGGCAGTCGCGCACCGCGCGCGCCAGTTCCTCGATCTCCACCGGCTTCTGCAGCACGCGACGCACCCCCCCCTCGATCAGCTCACCCGGGGTAAAGTCGCCGATGTAGCCGGACAGGACCACGACCGGTAGCTCGGGATGCAGCTTCTGCACGGTGCGCGCGAACTCGAGCCCGGTCATGCTGGGCATCAGGAAGTCGGTGATGACCAGGGCGAAACCGCTGGGATCGGCCTGCACCGCCGCCACTGCCTCGTGCGCGTCCGAAAGTCCGGTGACGACGTATCCCAACCCCTCCAGGTGTCGTCGGCCGATGCGAACCAGCGACACCTCGTCGTCGAGGTACAGCAGGCGCTCCCCATTCCCGCGCGGTGCCCCAGACTCGGCGACGGCGGCCTTGGGGAGGAGTTCCTCCGCGACCGGAATCAGGCACGAGACGGTGGTTCCCTCGCCGGGGGACGACGTCAGCTCGACCACTCCCTGGTGGTCGCGCACGATCCCGTGCACCAGCGCGAGTCCCAGCCCGCTCCCCGCCCCCGCCGCCTTGGTGGTGAAGAACGGTTCGAAGGCCTTGAGCCGCGTCGCCTCGTCCATGCCGTGCCCGTTGTCGCGCACCGTCAGGCGAAGGTACCGCCCTTCGCGCAATGCGGGGCGGCTGCGCGCCGCGCTGTCGCGCAGGTACACGTCGTCGGCCGCGAATTCGAGCCGACCGCCGTTAGGCATGGCATGCGCCGCGTTGGTGGCGAGGTTCATCAGCACCTGCTGCAGCGAGGTCGCATCGCCGAGTACCATGCGCTGCGTGGCCGTCACCTGCACGTCGAGCACGATGCTCGGCGGTAACGATGCGCGCAGCAGGCGCGCCGACTGCGACACGATGTCTCCCACATCCACCGGGCTCATCGTCATCGCTTGGCGCCGGCTGAAGCGCAGGATGCGCTCGACGAGTTCCTTGCCGCGATGTGCCGCCTCGAGCAGCTCGCGCACGTCGTTCCCGACGGCGGGACGGTCCTGCAATTCCCGTAGGATCAGCTCCCCGAGTCCGACGATCGACGCCAGCACGTTGTTGAAGTCGTGCGCCACCCCACCGGCCAACGTCCCCAGCGCCTCCATCTTCTGCGACTGTCGCAGCTGCTCCTCGAGCCGCGCGTTCTCCTGTTCGGCGGCGAGCCGCGCGGTGATGTCGACGATCGAGCCGATGACGAACAACCCCTCATCCGTCGCGACGGGCGTGAGCCCGATCTCGACCGGGAATTCGGTTCCATTGGCGCGACGCGCACTGAGCTGGCGCCCCGCCCCCATCTTTCGCGTGGTAGGGTTGGCGGTGAAGTCGTCGCGATAGCCGGGGTGCGCCCCCCGAAAACGTTCGGGAAGGAGGAACTCGATGGGGCGCCCGTACATTGCTTCGCGGGGATGCCCGAAGAGCCGCTCCACCTCCGCATTCACCAGGACGATGTACCCACGCGCGTCGACCATGAGGAGGCCGATGGGTGAGGATTCCACCACCGCGCGCAGTCGCTGCGTCGAGGCGGGCGGGAGTGCGTCGGGCATGGCCCGGCCCTCGCGAGCAGGTTCCGCGCAACGACGGGAAGCGTAGGGAGCGCCTCACGTGCCGTGCGGTCGTGCCGTGCGTTTCGACCCAGCGGACTTGTGCCGGGCGACTCGCGGCTACGGAGCGACGCGAGTGAGCGAGCCTGCGACGTTCGCGGAACGCCTCCGCGCATAGTTCGTCGCGCGGACGCGCGAAGTCAAGCGATACTAGGCGGCGGGGAGGAAGGCGAGCGTGCCATTGGGGACACGGCCGGCCGCCACCAGCCGGCGAAAGAACTCGGTGAGTCCGGCCAGGTGCTCGTAGCCAAGACTGTAGTCCAGCCCCTCGAAGTACTCCACGCACGCCGCGCGGGCCACGCCCGTGACACGAGTGGCCTGCTCCGCCAGCTCGTCGAGATGGGCCAACCCCCAGTCTCGCGACGCCATCAGCGACGCATGCGCGCCCAGCGACGCTGGCACCGGGGTGCTGCGCTGCGCCACCCAGACCGCAAAGACGAACGGGAGCCCGGTCCACGCCTTCCACTCGCTCCCCAGGTCGTAGACGTAGGGATAGCTGGCAACGTCTCGTCCCTCGCCGCCGAGTCGCGCATGATTGAGAATGAGTGCGGCGTCGCCAATCACGAGGCGCGCATCGTGCTCTTCCTCCCCAAAGCGCGCAATGTCGCCCAACTCGCTGTTGCCGGGGACAAACTCCGGGCGTGCGCGCCAGACGTTCTCGAAGAGGAGTTCGAGGAGCGCCACGCTGGTCATCGAGCTGCGCGAGACGATGACACGACGTCCGTTGAGGTCGCGCGCCGGTCGCGTGCTGAACAACATCACGCTGCGGACCGGACCGTCGCAGGTGATGGCGAGGTCCGGGAGGAGGAGATAGCGCTTGGAGTCGCGCGCATACTCGACGGCCGACACCACGCTCACGTCGAGCGTCCCGTCGGCCATCTGGCGATTGAGTGCGCTAGGAATCCCGTCGACCAGCGTGCCATCGAGCGTGACGATCCCGCGATCAATCGCCCCGTAGACCGGGTAGCAGTTGATGTACGGGATGCGCCCGATGCGCATCGTCAGGCGGCCTGTGCCCCCTCGGCCGCGTCGAAGCGGCGAAGGATGCGATAGAAGGAGTCGCGCTCGGCCGGGATCTTTCGCGCCCCGCGAATGAGCTGCAGGAGGGCGTCCAGCGACATCCCCTGCGGCGTCTGGGCGCCGACGGCGTGATAGATCTTCTCGCGCACCACCGTCCCTTCCAGGTCGTTGACCCCGAAGGCCAGCGACACCTGCGACAGCGACGGCGTGACCATGATCCAGTGCGATTTGATATGGTCGAAGTTGTCGAGGAAGAGACGGCCAACCGCGAGCATCCGCAGGTCGTCATAGCCGGTGGTGCCGCGCCCCTGCCGGTCGAGCTGCTTCCCGAGTTCGTTGTCGTCGGGATGATAGGCCAGCGGGATGTATGCCAGGAAGCCGCCCGTCTCGTCTTGCAGCTCACGGAGCATCTGCAAGTGCTCGACGCGATCCTCGAGCGACTCCACGTGCCCGTACAGCATGGTGCAGTTGGAGCGAATGCCGAGGTGATGGGCCGCGCGGTGCACGCCGATGTAGTCGGCGCCCCCCAGCTTCTTGTCGGCGATCTGCTCGCGCACGGCGGCGCTGAACGTCTCGGCCCCGCCGCCGGGGAGCGTATCGAGCCCCGCCTCGCGCAATGCCGACAGCACCTCGCTCCAGCTCATCTTCTCGATGCGCGCAAGGTGCGCGATCTCGACCGCGGTGAGCGCCTTGATGTGCACATGCGGCAGCTCGCGCTTGAGCATGCGGAACATCTCGGTGTAATACGCGAGCCCCGCCTGCATGTCGAGTCCGCCCACGATGTGGAACTCGCGGGTGAGGCCGTTGCGCGCCAGCTCCGCCTCGGCCATAACCTGCTCCATCGTGTAGCGATACGCGCCGTCTTCCTTGGGGAGGCGCGCGTAGCCGCAGAAGACGCAGGTCTTCCGCAGCACGCAGATGTTGGTCGGGTTGATGTGCTGGTTGGAGGCGAAGGTCACGACGTCGCCGTGTTTCGCCCGGTTCACCGAATCGGCCATCGCGCCCACGCCCAGCAGGTCGGGCGTCTGGTACAGCGTGAGCGCGTCGCGCGCATCCAGCCGCCCGCCAGCCGCGATCTTGTCGGCGATGGGGAGCAAGGCCGGATCGCGAAGCGCCGTGCGGGGAACCTCAACGGCCAGCGGCACGGGCGTTACTCGGTGTAGCGACGGACCGCCAGGGTGACGTTGTGTCCCCCGAAGCCCGACGAATTGCTGATGGCCACGTCGACCGTGCGTTCGACCGCGACGTTCGGCGTGACGTTGAGGTCGCACTCCGGGTCGCGCTCGAACTGGTTGATCGTCGGCGGGATGATGCCGTTGACGATGGCCAGCGTGCTGAAGATGAATTCGACGCCGCCGGCCGCGCCCAGCATGTGCCCGGTCATGCTCTTGGACGAGCTGACGTTGAGCGAATCGGCGTGCGCCCCGAAGACCTTCCGGATGCCGCGGATCTCGTTGGAGTCGTTGAGCGGCGTGGAGGTGCCGTGCGCATTGACGTATTGCACCTGCTCAGGTGCAAGGCCGCCATCGCGCAGGGCGCGACGCATCGCGCGCTGCAACCCTTCGTGATCCTCGGGCTGGCCGGTGATGTGGTACGCATCGCCGGTGGCGCCGTAGCCCACGATCTCGCCGTAGATCCGGGCCCCGCGACGACGCGCGTGCTCGAGTTCCTCGAGCACCACGATCCCGGCCCCTTCTCCCATCACGAACCCGTCGCGCCCCTTGTCGAACGGGCGAGACGCCGTGGCGGGATCGTCGTTCCGCTCCGAGAGCGCCGTCATGTTCGCGAAGCCACCGATCGACATCGGCGTCACCGCCGCTTCGGAGCCTCCGCAAATCATGACGTCGGCGTCGCCGTACTGGATCGTACGGAACGCATCGCCGATCGCGTGCGCGCTCGTGGAGCACGCCGACACGGTCGCGTAGTTCGGTCCCTTGGCGCCGAAGCGCATCGAGACGATCCCCGCCGCCATGTCGGAGATGAACATCGGGACGAAGAACGGGGAGATCTTGCTCGGTCCCCGCTCGCGGTAGACGTCATGCTGGTCTTCGAAGACCTTGATGCCGCCGATCCCGCTCCCGATGATGACGCCGGTTTCCTCGGGGACATACCCTCCCTCGGCGAACCCGGCGTCGTGCATCGCCTGCACCGACGCCGCCAACGCATACTGCGTGTAGATGTCGTTGCGCTTGGCTTCCTTCCGGTCCATGTAGACCCCGGCATCGAACCCCTTCACTTCGCACGCAAAGCGCACCTTGAAGTGCGTGGTATCGAACTTGGTGATCGGCCCCGCTCCCGACGTGCCCGCGAGTAACGCGCGCCACGTCGTCGCCACGTCGTGGCCAACGGCCGTGACGGCCCCGAGTCCTGTGACGACGACTCGACGCCGCATTACGCGCTGACCTTCTCCTTCAGGTAGCCGAGGGCATCCCCAACGGTGCGCAGCTTCTCCGCATCTTCATCAGGAATGTCGATGTTGAATTCCTTCTCGAACTCCATCACGAGTTCGACGATGTCGAGGCTGTCCGCGCCAAGGTCCTCGATGAAGCTGGCCTCGTTGGTGAGCTTCTCGCGCTCGACGCCCAGCTCCTTCTCGATGATGTCTTTGACCTTCTCGCTCAGGTCGGCCATGACCGGGTCCTCTCCGTAAGTACGTGGGTGAAAAATGCGACGCGGTAAGATAAACGATGTGCCGGGGGTGTCACATGACCAGTCCGCCATCCACCACGAGAACCTGTCCCGTGATGTAGGCGGCCCGGTCCGAGGCCAGGAAGGTCACCACGTTGGCGATGTCCTCCGCCGTCCCCAGGCGCTCCAGCGGAATCTGCTGACTCATGGTCGTGCGTGCCTCGGGCGTCATCGCCGCCGTCATGTCGGTCTCGATGAAGCCCGGGGCCACCACGTTGGCCAGGACGCCGCGAGAGGCGAACTCCTTGGCCACCGACTTGGTGAAGCCGATGAGCCCCGCCTTGCTCGCCGCGTAGTTGCTCTGCCCCTTGTTGCCGATGATCCCGACGACGCTCGCGATGTTGATGATGCGCCCCCAGCGCTTCTTCATCATGCCGCGGACGGCCGAGCGGGTGCTGGCGAACGCGCCGCGCAGGTTGGCGTTGAGCACGGCGTCCCAGTCGTCGTCCTTGAGGCGCAGCAGGATGTTGTCGCGCGTGAGGCCGGCGTTGTTCACGAGGATGTCGATCCCCCCGAACGCCTTCTCCACCGCCTCGACCAGCGCCGTCACCTGCGCCACGTCGCTGACGTCGCAGGCAAAGCCCTGCGCCCCGTTCCCGACCTCGGCTGCCACGGCGTCAGCCCGCGCCTGGTCACGCCCGACGATGGCCACGCGTGCCCCGGCCTCGGTGAGCGACTGGGCGATCGCGCGGCCGATGCCGCGGGTGCTCCCGGTGACCAGGGCGTTCTTTCCCGTTAGGTCGATGCGCATCAGGCGAGGCGGTTGAGGAGTTGTTCGACGTCGGCGGCCGTGCCGCACGGCGCGGTGGCGACCGATGGGGCGATCTTCTTCACCAACCCCGCCAACACCGTCCCGGGTCCCAGTTCCACGAACAACGCATCCGGATGATCGGCGGCGAGGCGTCCGACGAGTTCGGTCCAGCGCACCGGTGCGGTGAGCTGCTCGAGGCAGAGCTGCTGCGCCGTCTCGGCGTCGCGCACGACATCCGCGGTGACATTGGCATACACGGGGAGCGACGGTTGGCCGAACTGCGCCGCCGCGATCGCCCGCTGCAGCCCTTCGCGCGCCGGGCGCATGAGCGGCGAGTGGAAGGCACCGCTCACGTTGAGGCGCATGGCGCGCTTGGCGCCGGCGGCCTTGCACAACGCCATCGCCGCCTCGACGCCCGCCACCTCGCCGGAGATCACCACCTGCCCTGGGCAGTTGTAGTTGGCCGGGACGACTTCGCCGCCGGCCGGATCGGCGGTGGCGCGGGCGCAGAGCACCTCCACCGATTCGTTCATGTCGCCAAGGATCGCCGCCATCGCGCCGGGACGGGTGACCCCGGTCTCGGCCATCAGGCGCCCGCGTTCGCGCACGAGGCGCACGGCCCCCGCCAGCGACAACGCGCCGGCCGCGTGGTAGGCGGTGAACTCGCCTAACGAATGACCGGCGGCCGCGCGTACGCGACCGGCCAGCGCCTCGCGCACCGCGGCCCAGGCCGCGGCGCCATGCGTGAGGAGCGCCGGCTGCGCATTGGCGGTAAGCGTCAGCGTCTCCGCCGGCCCCTCGAAGCAGAGGGTGGAGAGCGACTCGCCCAGCGCCTCGTCGGCGGCGGCAAAGGTGTCGCGGGCGGCGGGAAAGGCCTCAGCCAGTTCCTTCCCCATCCCCGGCTTCTGCGATCCCTGGCCGGGAAACAACAGGACGACGTCCATAGCCTAAAAGCGGATGACCAGCGACGCCCAGGTAAAGCCCGCCCCAAAGGCGACGAGCAGCACGTTCATCCCCTCCTTGATTCGCCCGCTCGCCAGGGCTTCCTCGAGGGCGATGGGGACGGACGCGGAGGAGGTGTTCCCGTAGCGGTCGACGTTGACGTACACCTTGTCCATCGGGATCCCGGCGTGCTTGGCCGTGGCCTCGATGATGCGAATGTTGGCCTGATGCGGAATCATGACGTCGATGTCGGCACCGGTGAGTTTGGCCCCGTCGAGGGCCCGGTCGGCGGCTTCGGACATCGAGCGCACGGCGTGCTTGAAGACCTCGCGCCCTTCCATCTTCACGTAGAAGGAGCGCTCCTGCAGCACCTGCGCGTCGAACGGATGCGCCGCACCGCCCGATGGGCGGTACAGCAGCTCGGCGAGGCGGCCGTCGGTGCGCATGAAACTCGACAGGATCCCCTTGGTGCCGTCCGAACGCTTGAGCACTGCGGCCCCCGAGCCGTCGCCAAACAGGACGCAGGTGGAGCGGTCCTTCCAGTCGACGATCGTCGTGAGCTTCTCGGTCCCGATGACGAGCGCAGTCTCCGCCGATCCGTTCTGCATGAGCCCTTCGGCGACGATGAGCCCGTAGAGGAAGCTCGAGCACGCCGCCATCACGTCGAAGGCCGCCGCGCGCGTGGCGCCGAGTTCGGCCTGCACGTCGACCGCCGTGGACGGGAGCAGGCGGTCGGGAGACGCCGTGCCTAACACGATGAGGTCGAGTTCACCGGCCGTGACGCCCGCGCGCTCCATGGCCACGCGGGACGCCGCCGACGCCATCGTGCGGTTGGTCTCGTGCGCGGCGGCGATGTGCCGTTCGCGGATCCCGGTGCGCTGGACGATCCACTCGTCGTCCGTCTCGAGCCCGAGCTCGGCGAACTCCGCGTTCTTCATGATCCTCGGCGGCGCGTACTTGCCCACGCCCGCGAGGTAGGCGATGGGGCGCTTCACGCGGCCGTGCCCGCCCGTTCGCTCTCCGACAGGCGACGCCCGATGTGTTCGTTCATGCGCGTCTCCACGGCCCGCAGCGCCACCTTGATTGCGCTCGTGATGGCGCGCGGGCTCGACTTGCCGTGCGAAATGATGGACACCCCCTTCACGCCCAGGAGCGGTGCGCCCCCGTGCTCGGAGTAGTCCAGGTTCTTGAACGTGGCCGCGAGCTGCTCCTTGGAGAGCCCGGCCTGGCGCGCCACCATGTTGATGAGCATCGGGGCGACGGCCTCGTAGAACTTGAGCAGTGCGTTCCCGACAAAGCCGTCGCAGACGACGACGTCGATCGGGCCGCGGTCGCTCTTGCCGGTCGGAAGGTCGCGTCCCTCGACGTTCCCCTGAAAATTGAGTCCCGATTGCAGCAGGAGCTGATGCGCCTCCTTCACCGCGACGTTTCCCTTCTCTGGCTCCTCCCCGATGCTCAGCAGCCCGATGACCGGATTGGTGCGTCCGAGCATGTCTTCGGCGTACACGCTGCCGAGGCGGGCGAACTGCACCAGTTCCTGCGGGGAGCAGTCCACGTTGGCGCCGGAATCCAGGACCACGACGGACTGCGCCGCGGTCGGGAAGACGGTGCTGATGGCCGGGCGAGAGAGGCCGGGATGCAGACGAAGGACGAGGGTCGAGATGGCCATTTGCGCGCCGGTGTTGCCGGCGGAGACAAAGGCGTCCGATCGTCCATCGGTCTGCAGCTTGAGCCCGACGTGCATGGAGCTGTTGGGCTTTCCGCGAATGACCGCGGACGGCTTCTCGGACATGTCGATGACGTCCGAGGCCTCGATGATGTCGAGCCGATCGGCGTGTGGGGCGAGTGCGGCATGGACGCCCGACAACGCCTCGTCGATTTCCCGGCGTATGACGGCCGGGATTCCGACGAGCTGGATGCGATGCGATGGGTCGAGTTCAGCGAGGGCGAGAAGTGCCCCCGCAACGGGAGCGGAGGGGGCGAAGTCGCCCCCCATCGCGTCAAGCGCGATGCGCGCCAAGGCTACGCTTCCTGCGCTTCGACTCGCTGCTCACCCGCGTAGTACCCGCACTCCGCACAGACGCGGTGGGGGCGCTTCATGCTCCCGCAACGCGGGCAACTCTGGATGGCGATCGCCGGGGCGACCTTGTGCGTGTTACGCGCCCGCTTTCTGCGCTTGGAGGTACGTCGCTTGGGGACGGCCATGGGACTATCGTCTCAGAAAAAGTGATCCGCCTAACGCGCTGACTCGTCGAGCGAGCGCAGCGCATCCCAGCGGGGATCGCGCACCGGGGCACAGCTGCAATCCCCGGCGTTCAGGTCTGCCCCGCACTTCGGGCACAACCCCTTGCAGTCCTCACGGCACTCCACCAGCGCAGGAACGGCCAGCAGCCATTGCTCGCGGATAGCGGGACGGAGGTCGAGGTCGTACTGACGTGCGTCGATGGGGTACACATCGGGGTCATCTTCGTCCTCGCCCCCCGACTCGGCGAACAACAGGTGCACATCGTCCTTCACCGGCGTTTGCACATCCACCAGGCAGCGCCGGCAGGTGTCGCGTGCGACCCCCTCCAGATGCCCGCTGAAATAGAACCGGTCGGTGCCGGCGCTCGACAGACGCCCCGTGACAACAATGTCGCCGACGGGCCGCGTGTCGCCTTCGACCCATACCGGATCGTCCGCGGAAAGCGCCCCATCGACGCGCGCCGCGTGCGATTCGAGATTTCGAAGGTCAAAGGACAGCATAGCCCGGCAATTTAGACATGCCGGGCTAGCGTATCAAGTGGCGATGGTTTCGGAACTTACGCCGCCTCTACAGGATCTCCGACTCCGCGAAGAAGAAACGGGACTCGCGCGAGGCGTTTTCGTCCGAATCCGAGGCGTGAATGGCGTTCCGCTCCTTGGACTCTGCGTAAAGCTTCCGGACCGTCCCCTCAGCCGCCTCGGCCGGGTCGGTCGCGCCGATCACCTTGCGCAGTTCGGCCACCGCGTCGGCGCGCTCCAGGACGATCGGCATGCACTTCCCCGACGTCATGAACGTCACCAGCGAGCGGAAAAAGGGGCGCTCGCGGTGCACCCCATAGAACTCCTCGGCCTGCGCCGTGGACAGGTGCATGACCCTAGCAGCCACCACGGTGAATCCGGCCCCCTCGAGGTGCGCAATGATCTTGCCAGCTTTGCCGGCGCCAAAGGCGTCGGGCTTCACGATTGTCAGCGTACGATTTCCGGACATGCTATTACCTCAGAAGACGGGAAGACGAGAAGACGAGAAGACGGAAAGACGGGCATTGGGGCGCCAGGAGCTGGCGCGGTTTTCGTCCCAATCTCGTCTTCCCGTCTTCCATGAACTCAAGAAAGATGTGCCTTGACCAGCTCGACGAAGTCGATCGGACGCTTGGCGACGCCCATACCGGCCTCCTGGAAGGCCTGGATCTTCTCCGCGGCGGTGCCGGCGGAGCCGGAGATGATGGCGCCGGCGTGCCCCATGCGGCGCCCTGGCGGGGCCGTCTGGCCGGCGATGAAGCCGACGACCGGCTTGGTCATGTGCTCCTTCACAAAACGGGCGGCTTCCTGCTCGTCCGTCCCGCCGATTTCCCCCATCATGCAGACCACCTTTGTGGCCGGATCTGCCTCGAACGCTGCCAGCGCATCGATGAAGTTGGTCCCGTTGATCGGGTCGCCGCCGATGCCGACACAGGTCGTCTGTCCGATCCCCGCGCGGGTGAGCTGGTAGACGATCTCGTAGGTCAGCGTGCCGGAGCGCGACACCACGCCCACCGGCCCGGGCGTGCAGATGCGCCCCGGAATGATCCCGACCTTCGACTCCCCCGGCGAGATGAGCCCGGGGCAGTTGGGGCCAAGGAGGCGGACCCCCTTGTCCTTCACGTAGGGATACACGCGCGTCATGTCGAGGACAGGGACGCCCTCCGTGATGGCGACGATGAGCTGCACCCCAGCATCAGCGGCCTCGATAATGGCGTCAGCTGCAAACATCGGCGGCACGTAGATGACCGACGTGTTGGCGCCGGTGGCCTGTACGGCATCAGCCACGGTGTTGTAGACCGGCACGGTCCCTTCGAACTTCTGCCCGCCCTTCCCCGGCGTCACGCCGGCGACGACGCGAGTCCCGTACTCGATCATCTGCTTGGTGTGGAACGAGCCGTCGCGGCCCGTGATCCCCTGCACGACGAGCGTCGTGTCCTTCCCGATGAAGACGCTCACGCGGCCTGTCCTCCAGTTGCGAGTTCGACCGCCTTCTTCACCGCTTCGTCCATGTCGCTGGAAGCAGAGAAGCCATTCTCCGTCAGGATCTTCATCGCGATCTCTTCGTTGGTGCCGGTGAGGCGGATGACGATCGGCACCTTGAGCGGATTCTCCTTCGTCGCCGTGACGATGCCGTTGGCCACGTCATCGGTGCGCGTGATCCCGCCGAAGATGTTGAACAGGATCGCCTTCACGTTGGGATCGGCGGTGATGATGCGCAGGGCGTTCACCACCTTTTCCGGGTTGGAGCTGCCGCCGATATCGAGGAAGTTGGCCGGGTCGCCACCGTAGTACTTCACCAGGTCCATCGTGGCCATAGCCAGGCCGGCGCCATTGACGACGCAGCCCACGTTGCCATCGAGCTTGATGAAGGTGAGGTTGGCGTTGCGCGCCAGCACTTCGCTCGGCTCTTCGGCCGTCTCGTCGCGCAGCGCGGCGATGGCCGGGCGGCGATCGAGTTCGTTGTCGTCGATGACCATCTTGGCATCGAGCGCGATGACCTCACCGGCCGGCGTCACCACCAGCGGGTTGATCTCAGCCAGCGAGCAGCCGCTCTGCATGAACGCGGTGTACAGCTGCTGCATGATCTTGGACGCCGCGCGTGCCTTGGCGAGGTCGTCGTACAGGAAGAAACCGAGGCGCATCGCCTGGAACGGCATCAGTCCGTAGCGAGTGTCGATCGGGAGCTTGAGGATCTTCTCGGGGGTCGACGCCGCGACTTCCTCGATGTCGATGCCGCCGGCCGGGCTCACCATGAAGACCGGCTTCTTGCTCGCGCGGTCGAGAATGATGCCGACGTACGCTTCCGTGGCGATGTCGGACGCCTCGGTCACCAGCACCTTCTCGACCGTGAGTCCCTTGATCTGCATCCCGAGGATGGCCTGCGCCTTCTCTCGCGCTTCTTCGGGCGTCTTGGCGAGCTTGACGCCGCCGGCCTTGCCGCGGCCACCGGCGTGCACCTGAGCCTTCACCACCACCATCTTGCCGATACGGCGAGCGATCGCCTCGGCCTCGTCAGGCGTCGTGGCGATCTCACCCGGGGGAATCGGCGTACCGATCCCACGGAGAATCTCCTTTGCCTGGTATTCGTGAATGTTCACGCGATCTCCAACGGTCAGTGTGTCACTGGAAGACGAGAAGACGAGAAGACGAGTCGGGGGGAGCGCACGGAGCCGAGTTCCAGTACCTCGGGGTCGTGAACTCGTGGTCCCGTCTTATCGTCCTCTCGTCTTCCTAGGAACGGGCGCAAGGTACGGAGGCACCGGAGGGTCTTCAAGGCTTTGACGGCGTGGAGCGCAACACACGTCCCAGCGCCTCGTATGCGGTGCCGAAGGCGAGCCAATCGCCGCGCTTGAGTGCCTCGCGCATCTCGGAGTAGAGCGCATCGACCCGTGCGCGAAACTCGGCCGGCGATAGCGGCGTCACCGGAAGCACCGGGGCCGGCAACCCTGCCGCCGCCGCGATGGTGACGCCCGTCCGCACGGTGTCGCCAACCATCACGGCTACGAGGCGAACGGCGGGGGTGCCATCGGTGCGCCAGACGTATCCGGTCTGGACATATGCCCGCCCGTCGCCGGTTGGAAAGACTCGCACCGGGCCGCGCACCAGCGGCGATTCCTGCGCCGAGATCGATTGCGACGCCGAATCGATGGCGCGGTGGAGCCGATCGAGAATCGTCCCCCAGCGCGGTGCAGGATCGACCGCCGGCTCCCACCGCACGTCGTAGTCCGCACCACCCGAGGCAATGACAATCCCGCGCACGCGCTCTGCCGCATCCAGCACCGGATAGGCGAACGAGAGTCGACGCGTCGCCGAGTCGGCGAACGGAGCCTGCGTCTGGAGTGAGAAGAGCGTGTCGCCCCCGGTCTGTCTCGGGAGTCGCGACGGCGGACCGTTCTCCCCGCGCGGGCCGAGCAACGCGAAGAGCCGCGCGTGCAGGTATGCCGCCTCGGCCGGCGGCGGGATGCGCTCGGTGAGCTGGCGATCGACCGCGGACGCGGCGACGAAGAGCATCGGGAAGCGACGTATCCAGGAGTTGGTCATCGCGTCCGGCGCCGCGTCGGCGATTGCGTAGACGCGTCCGGTGTGCGCATTGACCACTGCCACGGCGGCGTGCTGGTAGTAGCGCACCTCCTCCCCCGACATGCGCAGCGGATCGCTGAGCGGATAGAACTGCGACGCGGAGTAGAGGTGCACGGCCCAGTACAGCGAATCGCGATGGACGATGGGCGTGACGCGCGCCCCCTGCATGAAGAGAGGGAAGAGCCGCAGCACGCGGCGTTGCACGTCGCGATGCAGGATCACGCGTCCGGGCGTGCGTGGCGTGCCGTCGAGCAACCGCGGGTTCTGCAGCGCCCAGGCGTGCGCGAGGCGCGACGCGAACGACGAGAGGAGCGGCGCGGCGATGCGACCGGTGGAGTCGAGCACGATGCTGTACCCGGGCGCCGAGTCGAAGACGACGGCCGGAGGAAGGCCGATCTCGCCCTGTGCACTGCCGTCGGCGACCGGGGTCCCCTGCTCCGTCGCCAGATCGGCCTCGACGCGGGCGGCGCCCCACGGCGCCAACGGATCTGAGGCCTCGGGGCCGCTCGGTTGCTCCACGATGATGGCGCGGAGCCGCCCGTCCTGCGATTCCCAGCCGGCCGTGCCTAACGGGCGACCGGCGCGACGCTCGCGCGCGAGCGCCCGCTCGAGGGCCGGCGGATCCCACAATGCCGCGCCGCGCAACGCCCCCATCGTGGGCGTGCCCGCCACCGCCGAGTCGGGACGCGTGACGCGATCGACATCGTAGGCACGGCGTGTGTAGCCGGCTCGCGTCTTGAAGTACGGCGCGTCGCGCTGCTCCGGATCGGTGGGCGTGAGGAATCGCTCGGCTACCGGTGGAAGGAGCTGTCGCAACGACAACGCGAGCAACAGGACGGCGCTGACGGTGGCGAAGGCGAGCCGCAGCTGCCCGAACCACCCCGACCAGAGCAGCAGCATGGCTGCCGCCACCGTCCCCAACGCGAGAAAGAGGTTTGAGGGAATGCCGACGCGATGATCGAGCGCATTGAACGCCGCCTGTGCGCCGCTCCCCTCGAGGAGGAGCCGATAGGCGTCGAGGCGGTAGCTCCAGCCGAGGATGACCAGGAGCGCCGCGCCTAACACGAAGAGGTGACGCCGCACGTAGGAGGTGACGCGCAACCGTCCGCCATCCCATCGCAGCGACGGGGTGAGCGCGTACAGCACGACGACCACCAGCGTGACCGTGAGGAGCGCGATGAGCGACCACAGGTGCAACGCCGCTTCGAGCGGGAGCCAGTAGAGCCAGAAGGCGAGGTCGAACTGGAAGTACGGATCGCTTTCCCGGAACGCCTCGCCGTGTCGCACGAGCTCGACCGACGTCCAGTCACCGTGCGGGAGTGCGAGGAGAAGTCCCATCAGGAGCGACAGCCCCACGACCGCTGCCATCAAGTACTGACCGGGGACTTCCTCGCCGATTTCCAGGTTGCCGACACGGCGCGGGAGGACGAGCGACACCACCGAATGCCGCACCGCCCACAGGTTCAGGAAGACGAACAGCGTCCCGACGACGAAGGCGCCACCGCGCAGGATGAGCAGGTCGATCGCGCGGGCGCGCCAGACCTCGGTCGCACCTAACGACTCGAACCAGAGGTAGTCCACATACCAGCCCGCCACCACGCGCCCCACGAGGAGGAGCGCGGCGAGCGCGAGGACCGCGCCGACGAGCCAGCGACGGCGGCTCACGTTAGGGCGTCACTCCCTGCGACCGCAGCCACCCCTCCATCTCGTCGCGAATGGCCTGCAATCGCCCCTCGGTGAGCGCTTCATAGCGCGTGACGAGGATCGGCTGCGTGTTGGAAGCCCGGATCAGCCCCCAGCCGTCGCCAAACAGGACGCGCACCCCGTCGACGTCGATGACGTCGTGCGTGGCCTTGAAATGTTTCGCGGCGGCTTCAACCAGCGGGAACTTGCGCTCGTCGCCGCACTCGACACGAATCTCAGGCGTCGAGAAATACGGTGGCACGTCCGACAGGAGGTCCTGCACCGAACGGCCGCTGTCGGCCACGATGCGCAGCAGGCGCGCCGCGCCGTATAGCGCGTCGTCGTGCCCATAGAAACTCTCGGCGAAAAACATGTGGCCCGACATCTCG
Organism: uncultured Gemmatimonadaceae bacterium; assembly: GCA_964560345.1. Taxonomy (GTDB): domain Bacteria; phylum Gemmatimonadota; class Gemmatimonadetes; order Gemmatimonadales; family Gemmatimonadaceae; genus SCN-70-22. Next base: position 13,858 of record CAZLLP010000060.1, on the reverse strand, counting down.
CCGGCGATCGGTGCGTGGAGTTCCTTCATCTTGTCCTTGATGAGGGAGTGTCCGGTCTTCCACATCACCGGCGTTCCCCCGGCCTTGGTGATGGCGTCGGGGAGTGCCTGCGAGCACTTCACGTCGAAGATGATCGGCTGTCCCGTTCCGGTGCGCGCGAGCACGTCGCGCGCGTAGAGAATCAGGATGTGATCGCCCCAGATGATGGTCCCGTCTCCATCCACGAGTCCGATGCGATCGGCGTCGCCGTCGAAGGCGATGCCGAGATCGGCTCCCTGCATGCGCACCGCGGCGATGAGATCGTGCAGGTTCTCCACCACCGTCGGATCGGGGTGATGATTGGGGAACGTGCCGTCGCTCTCGCAGAAGAGGTAGCTCCCCTCGACCCCAAGGCGCGAGAAGAGCGCCTCGGCAACCAGCGCGCCCGCCCCATTGCCGGCATCGATCACCACCTTGAGCGGGCGGGAGAGCGGACCGACACGGTCGACGATGTCGTCGATGTAGCGCGCGATGACCTCATCGTGCGACACGCGTCCCTGCCCCTGCGGGAAGCTCCCCTCGCGAATGAAGCGCAGGAGCCCCTGAATGCCCGAGCCGTGCAACGACTCGGTGCCCACGCACATCTTGAAGCCGTTGTACTCGGGGGGATTGTGCGATCCGGTGATCTGGATGCCCCCAACGACGGGCAGATGATGCAGGCTCCAGTAGAGCAATGGCGTGGGCACAATGCCGATGTCGATGACGTCGACGCCGGCGCTGGTGAGCCCGGCAACCAGCGCATCGCGCAGCGCCCCGCCGTGCGGTCGGTTGTCGCGTCCTACCGCGACGTTGCCGCGAATGCCGCGCGACGCCAGGTGCGCCGCGTAGGCGCGTCCGATCCCCTCGGCCGCCTCGGTCGTGAGGTCGTCGCCGACGACGCCGCGAATGTCATACTGCCGAAAGATCCCTGCGTTGATGGCCATGTCGAGATGAAGCTGCCGTAAACGAGTCGGGGCCGCATGGCGGCCCCGATGTGATCACTGTCCGGCGGTCGACGCCGTACTCGGCGCCTTGGCCCCCGGTGCCGCTGGTGCTCCCAGCGAGCTGGAGGCCTTGGCCAACCGGACGATCGGATCGGGATAAACCCCGAAGAAGAGTATCAGTGCCACCGCCCCTCCCACCACCAGCTTCGTGAGCCCGGGCATGGCCGGAATGCGCGGCGCGTCGTCGGCGCGCGGCTTCATGAACATCGCCATCACCACCGGCACGTAGTAGCCCGCCGAGATCGTCGAGGTGAGCACGAGGACCACGGCCAGGCGAATCTGCGGCGCGGGGGCCTGAATCGCCGACTGCAACACGTACCACTTGGCAAAGAAGCCCATCCCACCGAAGACCGGGAAGCCAAGCAGCGCGAGCATGAAGACCATCATCGCCACCGCCAGCCCGGGGTTCGAGTTCCACAGGCCGTGCAGGTCTTCAATGCGCTCGCCGGACGCGCCGGACTGTCCGACAGCGATGAGGACCGCGAAGGCACCCATCGTCGCGAGCGTATAGGCGAACAGGTAGAACAGGAAAGCGGTGGCGGCCTGCGGTGTCCCCGCGGCCAGCGCGACCATGATGAAGCCGGTGTGGCCGATGCTGGAGTAGGCCAGCATGCGCTTCAGATTCTTCTGCTGCAGCGCGATGATGTTGCCGATGACCATCGTGGCCGCCGCGATCCACCAAACCGCCTTGTGCCACTCGGCATAGACGCCGGGGAAGGCCTCGAGCCAGACGCGGAGGAAGGCGGCGAATGCGGCTGCCTTCACACCGGCCGCCATGAAGCCGGAGATCGGAGTGGGCGCTCCCTCGTAGACGTCGGGGGCCCACATGTGGAACGGTGCCGCCGCCAGCTTGAATCCAAAGCCGACGAGCAAGAGCGCGATGCCGACCAGCAGCATTGGCGACTTGGCCAGGTCGAGCGACGCGATGCGCTGCCCGATGTCGGCGAGGTTGGTCGACCCGGTCGCGCCATACACGAGGGCGATGCCGTACAGCAGGAACGCGGTGGAGAACGCGCCGAGCAGGAAGTACTTGAGCGATCCTTCGGCGGCACGTGCGCTGCGGCGGTTGAGGCCGGCCAGCACGTAGACCGCGATCGACATCAGTTCGATGCCGAGGAAGAGGACCATGAGGTCGCGCGACGCCGCCATCAGCATCATCCCGCCGGTGGCGAAGATGGTGAGGACGTGCGCTTCACCGGCCAGGATCCCTTCCCTCGCGTTGTAGTCCACCGAGAGGGCGATGGCGATGATCGCAGCCAGAAGGAAAAGCGCGTCGGACGCCCAACGGAAGCCGTCAACGGCAATCACACCGGCGCCGGCGGTCGGGTTGCGCGTCGCGGTGAACACCACCGCGATCAGGACGACGACCGCGAGCCCGAGGCACGCCAGCCCAACGCTGCGCTGCCGGACGATGGAATCGGGGCCCCAGGCGGCGGCGAGCATCAGCACCATCGCCCCACCGAGGAGGAGGAGATCCGGTCCCAGCGCCATCGTGAGCTGGGCGGGAATCGAGAGATCGTAGTGCATCTCAGTTCCCTCCCGTCGCGACATTCATGTCGGCCTGCTGCGCCGCGGCGCGCGACTCGACCTGCTGGACGAACTTTGCCGCGGATGCTTCCATGCGGGTCAACACCGGCTTGGGGTACACGCCCATCCAGATGATGAGGAAGAGGAGCGGCGCCAGCAGGGTGATCTCGCGCCAGTTGAGGTCCGTCAGCTGCGCGTTGGCCGGCTTGTCCAGCGGATTGTACAGGATGCGTTGCACCGCCCACAGCATGTACGCCGCAGCCAGGATCACGCCTAACGCCGAGATGGTCGTCATCCACGGGACGGTCTTGAACGAGCCGACCATCACCAGGAACTCGGAGATGAAGCCGTTGGTCCCCGGGAGCCCGATCGAGCTGAGCGCGACGACGGTCAGCGCAGTGGCGAAGATCGGGACGACCTTGGCGATGCCGCCGTAGTCGGCGATGAGGCGCGAGTGCTTGCGCTCGTAGATCATGCCGATCAGGAAGAACAGCGCACCGGTCGAGACGCCGTGGCCGATCATCACCATGAGCGCCCCCTGCACGCTCTCGGTGGTCATGGCAAAGATGCCGAGCATGACCATGCCAAGGTGCGCCACCGAGGAGTACGCGACGAGCTTCTTGAAGTCCGGCTGCACCAGCGCGACCAACGATCCGTAGATCACCCCGATCACGCTCAACGCGATGATCACGGTGCGCACGGTCTCATGCATCGCAATCCCCGGGAACAGCGGGATCGCCAGGCGCAGGAAGCCGTAGGTGCCGAGCTTGAGGAGGATGCCGGCCAGGATCACCGACCCCGCCGTGGGAGCCTCGACGTGGGCGTCGGGGAGCCACGTGTGGAACGGGAACATCGGGACCTTCACCGCGAAGGCCACGAAGAAGGCGAGGAAGAGCCAGAACGCGACCTTGGGCTGCAACCCGTTGATCGCCATGATGGCGTCGTACGAGAAGTTGGGCCGTCCGTCGGAGAGTCCCGCCTGGTAGCCGAGGTACACGATGGCGACCAGCATCAGCAGCGAGCCGAACATCGTATAGATGAAGAACTTCAACGACGCGTAGATGCGTCGCTCGCCGCCCCAGATGCCGACAATGAAGTACATCGGGATCAGCATCACTTCCCACATGACGTAGAACAGGAAGAGATCGCGCGCGACAAACACGCCGAGCATCCCCACCGTGAGGAGGAGCATCAGTACGTGATAGGCGTGCACCTTCTTGCTGACGCTCGTCCACCCGCCGAGCACGGCGAGCGGCATGAGGAAGGTGGTGAGCAGCACCATCATCAGCGACAGCCCGTCGATGCCGAGCGAGAAGCGCGAACCCCACGCCTCGATCCACGGGGCGTCGAAACCCGCCTGCCATCCGCTCGACGTCGCATCGAACGACCACCAGAGGCCGATCGACACGACAAACTCGAGAATGAAGCAGGCGAGCGTGATGACCCGGGCGGTCCCTTCGGCATTGGCGAGTGCATCGCCCGTCGCTCCCTTGAGCGTCGCGCCATGCAGCCACACCAATAGCGCACCGATCACCGGAATGATCAGCAGCGCCGGGAGGACCCAGGAGTTGTACCCGATCGATTCGAGCAAGGCTTGCATCGGTCTATCGCAGGGAGAAAGCGCCGAGTACCGCGACGACGCCGATGATGAGCACCCAGGCGTACGTTCCGACCTGGCCCGACTGCACGCGCGCGCCGACCCAGCCAATTCCACGGGCCAACTGCGCGCTGCCGTTCACGAACAACCCGTCGATCAACCCGGCGTCCATCCCCTTCCACAGGATGGCGCGCGAGAAGCCCGTCAGCGGCTGCACGATGACCTTGTCGTAGCCTTCGTCGACGAAATACTTGTTCTCCAGCACCCGGTCGATCCCTTCGGACGCCGGCGACTGGTTCTTGGGGACGAGCGCCGACGGCTTGAGGCGCGCAATGGCGAAGGCGATGCCGATCGCGGCAATCGCGATCGCGATCCCGACCAGCACGTACTCAGTACTGTGCTCGAGGTGGGCTTCCTGCCCCTTGGTCACCCGCAGCGCGGCCTCCCCCGTCACCGGCTCGAGCCAGTGATGCAGCGCCTGGATCGGCCCCGCCGGGAAGAACGTCGGCAAGTTGAGCCAACCGCCAGCTGCACTGAGCACGCCCAGCACGGCCAGCGGCCCGGTCATGATCCACGGCGCTTCGTGCAGGTGCCCCTGCTCCTTCTCACCGCTCCGGTTGGGGCCGTGGAAGGTGTAGAGCATCATGCGGGTCATGTAGATCGCTGTGAGCAGCGCCGAGACGAGCCCGATCGCGTAGATCGCGTACAGCAGCGCGCTCCCCGGAATGCCCAGCCAGCTCGCCTCGGCCAGCGTCGATCCATGCGTGCGGGCGAAGACGGAGCCCAGGATCTCGTCCTTGGAGAAGAACCCGGCAAACGGCGGGATGCCGGCGATCGCCAGCGTCGCGATCCACATCAGGATGAACGTGACCGGCATGTACTTCCGGAGACCGCCCATGTTGCGCATGTCCTGCGCGTCGTCGTGGTTCCCGGTGTGGTGATACGCCTGGTGCATGGCATAAATCACCGAGCCCGAACCAAGGAAGAGCAGTGCCTTGAAGAAGGCGTGCGTCACCAGGTGGAAGACCCCGGCGGCATACGCGCCAACACCCACCCCGACGAACATGTAGCCGAGCTGTGAGACGGTGGAGTAGGCGAGGACCTTCTTGATGTCCCACTGCTTGAGGCCGATCGTCGCGGCAAAGAGCGCCGTGAGCGCGCCGACGAAGGCCACCGTCAGCGAGGCCACCGGCGACAGCGAGAAGAGGACCGCGCTGCGGGCGATGAGGTACACGCCCGCGGTCACCATCGTCGCCGCGTGGATCAGCGCCGAGACGGGGGTCGGGCCGGCCATGGCGTCGGGGAGCCAGACGTAGAGCGGGATCTGCGCGCTCTTGCCGGTGCACCCCAGGAACATGAAGAGGCAGATGGCCGTCACCAGCGCCCCGCCAGGCGCAAACTGCGCCGCCGCGGCGTTGACCCCGGCAAAGTCCAGCGTCTTGAGGTTCGAGAAGAGCAGAAACATCGCGACCAGAAAGCCGAAGTCGCCGATGCGATTGACGATGAACGCCTTCTTGCCCGCGTCCGCGTTCGCCTTCTCCGAGAACCAGAAGCCGATCAGCAGGTACGAACAGAGCCCCACCCCTTCCCACCCGACAAACAGCAGCGGGTAGTTGGCGCCAAGCACCAGGATGAGCATGAAGAAGACGAACAGGTTGAGGTACGCGAAGTAGCGCGGGTACCCCGGGTCGTCCTGCATGTAGCCGACGGAGAACAGGTGGATCAGCGTCCCGACGCCGGTGATGACCATCGCCATCACCATCGAGAGCTGGTCGACCTGGAACGCGGCGTCGATGCGGAGGTCGCCCACCGCCATCCACGAGAACAGCGTCTTCACGAATGGATGCTCGGCGTGCGCACCCTTCAGCGCGAAGAAGATCGTCGCCGTGAGTGCGAATGCCGCGGCCAGCACGGCGGGACCCACGATGCTCACGATCCCCGCATGCTTGTGCCGCGGCGGTGCGTGGTGGTCGTCGTGCCCGTGCCCATGGCCGTGATCGTCGTGCCCGTGTCCATGCGCTGCACCATGATCATCGTGGTGCGCGTGGTGTTCCGACGGGTTCTTCGGCCCGGTCTTCGCCACGCTGGTGAGCGCCAGCAGGCCGTTGATGACGAAGCCGATGAGCGGGAGGATCGGGACGAGCCAGATCCACTCGGCCGCGGTTCCGGCGAGTGGGTGCGCTCCGGCGGCTGCCGCTTCCTGGAGGAGCATCAGCCCTTGAGGAGATTGATGTTCGTGAGGTCCACCGTCTGGCGGTGGCGGAAGATCGAGATGATGATCGCCAGCCCCACCGCCGCTTCAGCCGCGGCGACGGTCATGACGAACACCACGAACACCTGCCCCGTCATCCCGTAAAGTCTCGAGAAGGCGACGAAGGACAGGTTCACGGCGTTGAGCATCAACTCGACGCACATGAAGATGATGATCGCGTTGCGGCGTGTGAGCACGCCGATCACGCCGATGGTGAACAGCACCGCCGAGAGGGCGAGCGCTTCGGGAACCATCATACGGAGGCCCTCCGCTTGCCGAGGACGACGGCGCCGACGATCGCCACCAGGAGCAGGACGCCGGTGAGTTCGAACGCCAGGAGATTGTCGCTGAACAGCGGCTTGGCCATCGCGCTCACGGCCTTGAGGTCCTTGAGGCTCTCCACGCGCGCGAAGTCACTTTGCACCAGGGACGCCTCGGGGCGCGTGCGCCCGAGCGCCATCACCTGTGCCAGCAGCGCGATGCCTAACAAGCCGGCCGCGATGCGCCCCCACTTGCCACGCAGGTCCGACAGCTCGTCCGGATGCCCCAGGTTGAGCAACATGACGACAAAGAGGAACACGACCATGATCGCGCCGGCGTACACGAGCACCTGGATCGCGCCCACGAAGTGCGCGTCCATCATGACGTAGAGCGCCGCCAGGCAGAACATCGTCTGCACCAGCCACAGCGCCGCCGCGACAGGACTCTTCCGGGTCACGAACGCGAGCGCCGAGGCGATCGCGAGCAGCCCGAAGAGATAGAAGTGAAGTTCGTAGAAGAAGTTCGGCATTACTCGCCCTTCGGGTCGGCCGGGTCCCACATCTCGCACACCGGGTGCGTCTGGGCCATCAAGCGCTCGAGGTCGTACACAAAGCCCTCGCGCGAATACTCGGCGTTCTCGTAGTGCCGCCCCAGGTGAATCGCCTCCTCGGGGCAGACCTCCTGGCAGTAACCGCAGAAGATGCAGCGGAACTCGTCGATCTCGAACACGAGCGGATAGCGGTTCCCCTGCTCGTCTTCACCAGGGACCAGCTTGATGCAGTTGGCGGGGCACACGGTGGGGCAGAGCCCGCACGCCACGCACTTCGCCTTCCCGTCCTCGGTGGTGAGCATGCGGTGCGTCCCGCGCCAGCGCGGCGAGATGCTCTCGCGCTGCTCGGGATACTGCGTGGTCACCTTGTGCGGATCGATGAGGTGCTTGAAGGTGTGCCCCAACCCCTTCAGCGTCGCCCGGACGTAGCTCGTCTCCGAAAGGGGACGGTCCACGACCTTCACGTTGATGGCCATTAGTCGCCTGCCTGGGTCGAGAGATTCGCGCGCGCCGCGGTGATGCCGCGGAGCCGGGCCAGTTCCTCGGCCGAGGCGCGCCCGTAGGCGGGGCTCACCACGCGGCCACGATCAAAGATCGAGAACGCGCCGAAGAGGATCACCGCATTCACCGCGAGGAAGATCCCCGCGTACACCAGCCCGCGCTGGATCCCCATGGCGTCCAGCCCCAGCATGAGCGTCGCCACGATGACGATGTAGCCGAGCGCCAGCGGGAGGAGGAGCTTCCAGCCTAACGACATGAGCTGGTCATACCGGAAGCGCGGGAGCGTCCAGCGGATCCAGATGTAGAAGAACATGAAGAAGAGCGTCTTGGCCATCATGATGATGACCGACAGGAGCACGAGCGGACCGCTCACCGCCCCCGTGTTGTCGGCCGTCATGAAGGGGATGTCCCAGCCGCCCAGGAAGAGCGTCGCCAGCATCGCCGACTGCGTCAGCATGTTGGCGTACTCGGCGATCATGAACATCGAGAACTTCATCGCCGAGTATTCGGTGTGGTACCCGGTCACCAGTTCCGACTCGGCCTCGGGGAGGTCGAACGGAAGGCGATTGGTCTCGGCGAAGGCGGAGATGAGGTAGGTCACGAACGCGACCGACAGCGTGACGATGTTCCACGCATGCATCTCGGCCTGCTGGTTCACGATCGAACGCAGCGTGACGTTCCCCGCCAGGAGCAAGATGGGGATCAGCGACATCCCCATCGAGATTTCGTACGAGATCATCTGGGCGCTCGAGCGGAGTCCGCCCAGCAGCGCGTACTTGTTGTTCGACCCCCAGCCGGCGAGCACGATCCCGTACACGCCGAGCGAACCGATACCGAGCGTGAAGAGGAAGCCGATCGGGAGGTCGGCGAGCACCATGTCGATCCGTCCCCACGGCGATGCGTACGCCGCGCCCCACGGGATGATCGCCCACACCATCAGCGCCGGAACGAACGACAGCATCGGTGCGATGATGAACAGCGCCTTGTTCACGTGCGGCGGGAGCGTCTCTTCTTTCATGAAGTTCTTCACGCCGTCGGCCAGCGGCTGGAAGTAGCCACGCGGACCCACACGATTGGGACCGTGCCGCCCCTGGATCCACGCCGAGATCTTGCGCTCGGCGAGCGTGGAGTAGGCGACGATCACCATGTAGAGCGTGAAGAAGACGAGCAGCTTGAGCGCGGTCGCGAGGAGCCACGGCCAGAAGTTCGGAGCCGCCTGCGGATCGACGACCGCCTGCAACAGCGCCGGCATGGTAAGGAGTGCGCTCATCGCGTCGCCTCCGCGAAGGCGGCAGCGTCGACGACCGGCAAGCCGCGCAACCCTAACGTGTCGAACGACAACCCGGCGAAGGCCGGCTCCGCGCCCGCGAGCGCAGCGAAGGCGTCGGCCGCCGTGAAGTACTCGGCCTTCTCACCCATGGCACCTAACAAGTCGGAGAGCACGTACCAGCTCGGACGCGCCATGCCGGGCGTCGCCTTGGCCTGCAGGAAGCGCTGCACGCGCCCACGCAGGTTGGTGAACGTCCCTTCTTCTTCCACCACGTTGGCGATGGGGAGGATGATGTCGGCCTTGGGAAGGTTGGCGGGCATTGCCGTCCCCACCACCACCACGACCGACGCCTTGCTCACTGCCGCCACATCGCTGGGCGAGAGATCCTGATCGGCTACCACGAGTGCATCGCCTGGCTGCAGCAGCTCCAGCGGCGACTCGTGTCGCGTGAAGCCGAGCAGCTTGGCGCCGGTGGCGTTCGCGGCCCGATCGGCGCGCAGCGCGAGATCGGGCGCCCCGGGGAGCGCGGCGACCTCGCCCTGCTCCACTCGATAGGCACCCACACCGCCCGACTTCTTCACCAGGCGCGACAACAGATACAGCGCCTCGTTGGAGAGACTGGGCGACGCGAGGACGAAGACCTTCTTCCCCTTGAGCACGCGTGCCGCCCCTTCGAGCGCCACTTCCCAGTCGACCGTGGCGTGTCCGCCTGCGCCGAGGATGCTCGGCGACTCGAGGCGATCGCGCCGGTTGAGCCAGCGATAGTTGCCGCGCCCGTGGTCGCACATGAAGAACTGGTTCACGCTCTCGTTGGAGCGCGGACGCAGTCGCATCACCGTGTTGTCACGCGTCTCGACGATGATATTGCACCCTTGCGAGCAGCCGGTGCACACCGACGCGGTGCGATCGAGTTCCCACGCACGCGCCTTGTTGAGGAAGTCCTTGGACAGGAGCGCCCCCACCGGGCACAGGTCGACGACATTCGCCGCCCACGGGTGCGTCAGGTCCTTCCCTTCGAACTTGCCGATGAAGGCGCGATCGCCGCGCTCGCTCACGTTCAGCACCGTGTCGTGCGCCACATCGTCCATGAAGCGGACGCAACGCGTGCACAGGATGCAGCGGTTCTGCACGTAGAGCACATCGCCGCCGAAATCGTCGACGGGATTGAAGCGCTTGGGCTCGCGATAGCGCGAATCGTTGCGTCCTTCCTGGTAGGTGTAGTCCTGCAGCTCGCATTCGCCGGACTGGTCGCAGATCGGACAGTCGAGCGGGTGATTGATGAGCAGCATCTCCAACACGCCCTTGCGTGCCTCACGAGCCTTCTCGGAGTGCACGTGCACCACCTGACCCTCCGCCACCGCCGTCGCGCACGACGGGGCGAGCTTGGGGAACTTCTCGACTTCCACGAGGCACATGCGGCAGACGCCGGCCACGGGGAGTCCCGGGTGGTAGCAGTAATGCGGGATCAGGACGCCGGCCGACTTCGCCGCCTCGAGGATCGTCGTCCCCGGAGCGACGGCGACTGGGCGCCCTTCGATGGTGAGATTGACGAGCGGGGTGTCTGCCATCAGGCCACCACGGCAGGGACAGCGTGCACAGTCTTCTTCGTGATGAGGGCTTCGAATTCGTGGCGGAACCGCTTGAGTCCGCTCGAGACCGGCGTGGCGCAGGAATCACTGAGCACGCAGATCGTCTTGCCAGTCATGTTGTCGCCGATCTCGAGCAGCGTGTCGAGGTCCTCGGCCGTGCCGTCGCCGGCAACGATGCGCTCGAGGATCTTCGTCGTCCACGCCGTCCCTTCGCGGCACTGCGTGCACTGCGCGCAGCTCTCGTGCGCATAGAAGCGCGCGAGGCGGGCAATCTGCTTGGGCATCGATTGCGCGCTGTCGATCACGATGCAGCCGGCGGAGCCGAGCATCGTGCCAACGGAGACCATCCCTTCATAGTCCATCAGCCCCTGCTCCGCCTCCTCGATCGTGATGATCGGGACCGAGCAGCCGCCGGGGATGATCGCCTTGAGCTTGCGGCCGGGGAGCGCCCCTCCACACCTCTCGTGCAGGAACTCGCCGAACGGGAACCCCATTTGCACTTCGTAGTTGCCGGGGCGTTGGATGTTGCCGCACACGCTCCACAGCTTGGTCCCCGTCGACTTCGGGTTGTCGGGGCGCGAGAGCTTCTTGTACCAGTCGGCGCCGTTGACCAGGATGTGCGGCACCGCGGCCAGCGTCTCGACGTTGTTGATCGTCGTCGGCTTGCCGAAGAGTCCCGCCACCGCCGGGAAGGGCGGCTTGATGCGCGGGTTACCGCGGCGCCCTTCGATCGAGTTCATCAGCGCGGTTTCTTCCCCGCAGATGTAGGCGCCGGCGCCCTTGTGCACCCAGACGTTGATCGTCTTGCCGGTTCCCATCGCGTTGGGGCCGATGACACCGGCCGCGCGCGCCTCATCGAGCGCCGCTTCCATGCGCTGGATGGGCTCCGTGAACTCGCCGCGGATGTAGATGTAGGCCGTCTCGGCGCCGATCGCATACGCGCCGATCGCCACGCCCTCGATGAGGGCATGGGGCGTCCAGCGCATGATCTCTCGGTCCTTGAACGTGCCGGGCTCGGACTCGTCGGCGTTGCAGACCAGGTAGTGCGGCCGGGCGGGCTGGGCAGCGACCGCGGCCCACTTCCGTCCCGTCGGGAAGGCGGCGCCGCCACGACCCATCAGCTTGGACGCGGTGACCTCCG
>CAZLLP010000060.1:0-2139 GCA_964560345.1 uncultured Gemmatimonadaceae bacterium | reverse complement strand
CACTTGAGCCCCGTGGGGAAGCCGGCGCCGCCGCGACCGCGGAGCCCCGATTCCTTCACGACGTTCTGGATGGCGACCGGGTCCATGCCTAACGCCATCTCCAGCGCCTTGTAGCCGCCGCGCTTCTTCCATCCATCGAGCGAACGTGCCTCGGCATCGCCGAAGTACTTCGACAGGACGACGGTCTCGCGGGGGTGTGGCTGGTGCGGGTAACCCATATCTCGGGAAGACGGGAAGACGGGAAGACGAGCGGACGAGTGTCTACTGGTACTGCTTGAGGACGTCGGGCACCGTCTCGGGCGTGATCGACTCCAGGAAGTCGCTGTTGACCATCACGGGCGTCGCAAAGCCACAGGCGCCGAGGCATTCGACCTCGATCACGGTGTAGCGTCCGTCGTCCGAGGTGACCCCCAACTCGCCGCAGCCGGTCTTGTCCAGGAAGGCCTTCACCACATCCTCGGCCCCGCACACGTTGCACGGCGACGTCGTGCACACCTGGATGAAGTATTTCCCGACCGGGTGCTGGTGGTACATGGTGTAGAACGTCACCACGCCCTTCACGTAGGCCGGCGTGATGTCGAGCAGCGAGGCGACCTCCGCCATCCCCGGCTCGCTCACCCAGCCGCGCGCTTCCTGCAGCATCCAAAGCGCCGGCAGCAGTGCTGCCTGCTTGGTGGGATAGCGTGCGATGATGGCGTCGAGCTTGACGCGCGCCTCCCCGACGAACACCGGGACGTGCGGTTCATCGTGGTGGCCGTGAGACGGCTTGAGCACCGCGCCGCCGGCCGCAGAAGGTCCGTGGCTCATCGGTCGATCTCTCCCATGACGATATCGATGCTCGCGTTGATCGCGATGACGTCGGAGAGGAGGTGCCCCTCGACCATCTTCGGGATCGCACTGAGGTTCACGAAGGCGGGCGGGCGAATGCGCCAGCGCACCGGCTTGGCCGTGCCATCCGAGACGAAGTAGTAGCCCTTCTCTCCCTTGGGCCCTTCGACCGGGACATACACCTCACCGATCGGCGGACGCGGCCCTTCCATCACGAGCTTGAAGTGATGGATCATCGACTCCATCTCGCTCGTCGCCTTGTGCTTGGGCGGGAGGATGAGGCGAGGATCATCGACGTTGAGCGGGCCGTCGGGGAGGCGTTGCACCGCCTGCTCGAGGATGCGCACCGACTGCCGCATCTCCTCCATGCGCACGAGGAACCGATCGTACACGTCGCCATTCACCCCGACCGGGACATCGAAGTCGTAGGTCTCATAGTCGAGGTAAGGGAAGTCGCGGCGAATGTCCCACGCCACCCCCGAGGCGCGCACCATCGGCCCCGAGAGGCCGTAGTTGAGCGCCTCGTCAGGCGTCATGATCCCCAGGCCGATCGTGCGTCCGACCCAGATGCCGTGGCGCGTGACCATCTTGTCGACTTCGGCAATGGTCTTGGGGAACGTCTTGAGGAACCCCTTGAGCCCGTCCATCCACCCATCGGGGATGTCGGCCGCCATCCCGCCCACACGCGAGATGCTGGTGGTCAGGCGCGCCCCCACCCATCCCTCGAGCAGGTTGTAGATGTTCTCGCGCTCCTGGAACGCCCAGAGGAACGGCGTGAACGCGCCGATGTCGATGCACGTCGTCCCCACCCATACGAGGTGGGAGATGATGCGCGACAGCTCCAGCGCGATGACGCGCAGCACCGTGCAGCGCTCGGTAATATCCACGCCGAACAACCGCTCCGCGCCTAACGCGAAGGCGATGTTGTTCCCCGGCGAGTTGAGGTAGTCCTCGCGATCGGTCCAGGGGATGATCTGGTTGTACTGGCGATACTCGCCGATCTTCTCGAAGCCGCAGTGCAGGTAGCCGATGTGCGGAATGCAGCGCACCACGGTCTCCCCGTCGAGCTCCAGCACCAGGCGCAACACGCCGTGCGTGGCGGGGTGCTGCGGCCCGATGTTGATCAGCATGTGCTCCCCTTCCAGCTCCGGCTCGAGCGCCGGCGGTGCCTCGAGGGTTGTCACCTGTCCGCTGTCGTTCACGACGAGCGGGACGCGTTGCGGCCGCCCTTCGCGATCCAGTCCGGTCGTCGAGAGAGCGACTTCGATCGTTCGCTTCGTGGCCACGGTTACTCTCCCGTCCGTTCGCCGC
>CAZLLP010000059.1:0-30211 GCA_964560345.1 uncultured Gemmatimonadaceae bacterium | reverse complement strand
GGGCGTGGCGTCCTCTCCGACCGTCCGGACGATGACACCGCCGGACTTGGGGGGGAGGATGGCCTCCACCTGCTCGCGCAGGCGGGCGCGCTCGCTGCGGTCGCCGATCTTGCGGCTCACCCCCACGCGCGAGGCGTGCGGCATGAACACCAGGAAGCGGCCGGCCAACGACACCTCGGCGGTGACCCGGGGCCCCTTGGTGGAGATGGGCTCCTTGGACACCTGCACGAACAGGGTGTCGCCCTTCTTGATGACGTCCTGGATGGGCGGGGCCTTGGCGCGCCGAGAGCGGCGCGGGGCGTCCTCTGCCTCCTCGCCGTCTTCACCCTCTTCGCCGTCTTCCTCGTCGTCGTCCTCGGCACCTGGGACGACCAGATCGGAGGCGTGAAGGAACGCGCTCTTCTCGGTCCCGATGTCGACGAACGCGGCCTGAATTCCCGGCTGGACCGCTTCGACCTTTCCCAGGTAGATGTCGCCGACCATCCGTCGAGCTTCCGGACGATCGACGAGCAGTTCAACGAGTTGGTCGTCCTCGATGATGGCGACGCGGATTTCCCGCGACGTCGAGCTGATGAGTATCTCGCGTTTCATCGGAAGTCCCCCCTCGCCACCGGCCTCGCGACTCGAGACCAACGACAGGGCGGACGCATGAGAGGGTGGATGCGTTCCGCGGGCGAACGGCGAGCCCGAGGCGACGCATGGACAGATGGCATGGCCTGACGGCACGTGCGATCGACCACGTCGCGGTCGTCACCACAGGGTTCCGCGTCGCCGCGGACGGAAACGGCGTGAACCCGTGGATGATGCGACCCGACGTGCGATGCCGAGGAGTCACCCTCGAGACACGCACCACAGCACCGGCCGACCCGGACTGGCGCGACACGCGCGCCGCCGGACTCGGCGTGAACAACCGGACGCGCACGAGTCGCGCGCGCGTCCGCGTGAAAAACGACGCGACCCTGGACGAGACGCGGCGAACCCAGGTGGCGACGCGCGCCCCCTGCTTCATCCGATCACTCCCCGCAGCCGCAAGACCAACCACGTCATGCCTCCAAGATAGCCTAACAGTGCCCGCCATTCGCCATGCCGCATGTAGAGGCTGGCGTTGAAGGGGGCCGATTCGGCGCCGCCCGTCCCCTTCCACGCGGTGAGCCGGGGAAAGAAGGCCGGGACATTACGCTCGAAATCCGGATAGGTGTCTGGAAACTTCTCGAGAATTTTGGCCCGCTCCCGAGCAATGGTCGGGCCGTAAATGAGGATCCAGAAGACCGCCACAAAGATCAGGAGCGCCCAGTGCGCGGCGATGGCAAAGCCGCAGGCGATGAGGAAGCTCCCGAAGTACAGCGGGTTTCGGGTGTGCGCGTACGGCCCGGTGGTGGCGAGCCGGTCGTTCTTGATGATGTGTCCGGCGGCCCAGGCACGGACGAGGATTCCGGCGAAGGCGACGATCGCTCCGGCGAGGAGCGTCTCACGGCTGGGGCGGGCGAAGGCGAGGTACAACCCCCCAACCACGAAGCCGAGCGGGAGTCGGAGCCGTGATGCGAGACGCGAAAAGGTCACGCGGTGACGTCCTTCAGCAGCTCCCTGGCGATGACGAGGCGCTGGATCTCGCTCGTCCCCTCTCCGATCTCGCAGATCTTGGCGTCACGCATCATGCGCTCGACCGGGTACTCCTTGGTGTAGCCGTAGCCGCCGTGCACCTGGATGGCCTTGATGGTCGCGCGCATGGCGAGCTCGGAACAGAACAGCTTGGCCATCGCCGCCGGCTTGGTGACGTTCAGTCCGCGCTGGAGCATCGACGCCGCATGATAGACCAGGTGCTTCCCCGCCTCGATCTCGGTTGCCATGTCGGCAAGCTGGAACGAGATCCCCTGGAACGACGAGATGGGCTGGCCGAACTGCTTGCGCACCGTCGAATACTTGAGCGCTTCTTCGAAGGCCCCTTCGGCGATTCCTAACGAGAGCGCGGCGATTCCGATGCGCCCCGCGTCGAGCGTGCGCATGAAGTTCGAGAAACCTTCGCCTTCGGTGCCGAGCAGGTTTTCGGCAGGGACTTCGACGTCCTCGAAAATCAGTTCGCGCGTGTCAGAGGCGCGCCACCCGAGCTTGTCTTCCTTGCGCCCCGACTTGAAGCCGGGCATGGGGACGAGTTCGGGGGCGTGACCGATACCGTATTCCTGTGCGCGAGCAAGGTCGTCGTTCCCCTTGGTCAGGATGAACGCCGAGATACCGCCGCGCGTCCCCTTGGAGGAGTCCGTGACCGCTGTGACGACGAAGATCTCCCCAACGCCGCCGTGCGTGATGAAACGCTTGGACCCGTTGAGGATGTAGCGATCACCCTTCTTCACCGCGGTGGTGCGCGTCCCGCCGGCGTCGCTTCCGGCCCCCTCTTCGGTGAGGCCGAAGCCGCCCATCACGCGCCCTGACGCGAGGAGCGGGACGTAGCGTGTGCGCTGCGCATCGTTGCCAAAATAGACGATGGGCGAGGTGCCCAGCGTGGTGTGTGCGGAGACCGTCAGTCCGTGCGAGGCATCCACCTTGGCCAGCTCATGTATCACGATCATGTAGCTGGTGAGATCGAGCCCCGCTCCTCCGAGTTCCTCGTCCCATGGCACACCGAGCAGGCCGAGTTCGGCCATCTTGGCGATGTTCTCCCAGGGGAACTCGGCAATGGCGTCGTAGCGAGCGGCCACGGGGGCCACTTCGTCGCGCGCGAAGGCCCGGACCATGTCGCGGACCTGATAGTGCTGCTCGGAGAAGTACTGCGAGTCGTCCATGCCGTCGGAGTCGATCTATGTCGTGGGGCCGCGGCGCCTTGCGGTGGGCGGCGTTAGGTCGAGATAGTCCAGCCAGCACACGACCGATGTGTGGAGAGCGTCACGCCCTGAAGCCGCAGACGTCGCACGCCCCGCACGGTCCTGCCGGGCCGGCGTCGCCGAAATATCGAAGCAGGACCAGTCGCCGGCAACGCGTAGTCTCGACCAGTCGCGCCACCTGTCCATGGCGCCACAGATCGCGCGCTTGTCGCGTTGCATGCCGTGCGGCGAGTGTCGCCGCCTCACCCGTCGCGAGGCCGCGCGAGAGTCGCCACGGGGCGCTCGCCGAACGCCAGACCGCCACCTGGCGCGCGTGCAGGCGGGCGACAAAGCGCGGGACGTCACCATCGGGCGCCACCTGGGCGAGTGCCCGCAGCGACAGGAGCATGGTACCATCCCCACCCGACGAGCGGGCGGTGACAAGCGTGCGGATCGCCGCGACGTCGCGCGAGTCGAGCGACGCGTCGCCGTCCAATCGCGCGCTGCTGGCGATGATGCGCAACGTTCCGTCGCGCCCGCCGGGAGCGAGCGCTCGCGCCTCGGACAGCAGGCGCAGCACCGTGGCGACGTCGCGGCCAGGGGCGGCGACTGCGTGCGCGAGGCGCGACACCGCTTCGCGTTCACTTCCGCGTATGTGCTCCATCACACGCGCGTTGCCGAGCGCCGATACCACCTGGGCAACGAGAGAGGCGGACACCCGCGACGCCGCGAGCCGTGCCCGCGCACGCGAGAGGTCGTTAGGCGCGAGGAGGACGACGCAGTCCGCAACGCCGCCGTCGCGCCCTCCTCGTCCCGCCTCCTGATAGTACGCCTCGAGCGTCAGCGGCGGCTCGGCGTGGGCCACAAGGCGCACATCCGGCTTGTCGACGCCCATCCCAAACGCGTTGGTCGCCACGATGACGGCGATGTCGTTGGATTGGAAGCGATCCTGCAGCCGTGCGCGTTCGCTCGCGGGGAGTCCGGCGTGAAACGGCGCCGCGCGCACACCGCGTCTCGTAATGGCGGCAGCGAGGCGCTCGGTGCCGCCGCGGGTGGGCGCATACATGACCGCGGGTCCTGGTGCGTTGACGGCGAGCGCGATCAGCGACGTTAGGCGCGCCTGCTCGTTCGTGACGCGTTGCACGCGCAGCCTGAGGTTGGCGCGATCGAAGCCCCCCGACAGCGTCAACGGGTCGCGCAACGCCAATCGCGCCACGATGTCGCGCGCGGTTCGGGGGGTCGCGGTGGCGGTGAGGGCGACGGTCGGTGGAGCGCCGAGCGCGTCGCGGACCGCGCCGAGCCCCAGGTAGGCGGGGCGGAACGATTCTCCCCACTCGGAGATGCAGTGGGCCTCATCGATGGCGAGGAGGCGAGGATCGGCGCCCGCGAGTCGCGCGCGCGTGCGTGCCGACGCCAGCGCTTCAGGGGCGAGATAGAGGAGGTCGATGGCGTGATCGTCCAGGGCGCGCCACGCGTCGTCGCGCTCGCGCTGAGAGACCGCCCCCGACAGTTGGGCGGCGCGCAGGCCGCGACGGCGCAGGGCATCCACCTGGTCCTTCATCAGGGCCACCAGCGGCGACACGACGACGGCTGGCGCGAGGCCGCACGCGGCCGGGAGCTGGTAGCACAGCGATTTCCCGCCGCCGGTGGGAAGGATCACGAGCACGTCCCGCCCAGCCGCGATGGCATCGAACGCGGCGCGTTGCGTGGGACGCAAGGCGGAAATCCCAAAGCGGCGCAGCATCTCGGCTGTAGGAGAAACGATCGGGGACATGCCCGGAATCTTCGGGGGCGCCCTCCCCTTACCATCACCCGAACCACGTCATATCATGCCATTCCATTCCGCTGCGACGCAGCCGTGGGCGAGGAGCCCGGGGCGCGCGGCGGCTCCGCGCTTGGCGCGGCCCCACATAGCATGACGGATGCCCTGATCGATTCAGTCGCCCTCGGCACGGCCGCTACGTTAGGCGTCCTGCTTGGCGGGCTCCTTGTCACGCGCGCCACGCGAGACGCGCTGCGCCGCACACTCGACGTACCGGCGCCGCATCGCCCGCGGCGATGGTTCCTCGCCGCACTCGGTGGCGGCGGCGCCGGTTTGGCGGCGCTTTCCGTCGTGCGCGCCGTGGTCGTGCCGATCGCGAGTGCAGACGCTGCGCTACCGAGCGTGCTGGGGGTGATCCTGGGCCTGGTGTCGCTGCTGCTGGCGGTGGTGCTGTGGCGATCCAGCGCCGTCGAGACGGCCGCGTCGCCCATCAAGGTGTCGACGCCGGGCGAGGCGCTCGACGCAGCAACCACCCCACAGCCGATCGGTACGCCGAGCGCCACGACTGGTGGTCCGATCGACGTCCCCCCGCCCTCGCGACTCGCAGCGCTGCTGATTGGTGGGAGCCCCGGCCCGGACGCGCCGCACGTCTCCACCGACCCCGCCGAGTTTGACGCGCGGCTGATGCACGCCAACCGCATGCAGAGCATTGGGAGCCTGGCCGGCGGCATCGCGCACGATTTCAACAACCTGCTCACCTCGATCCTGACGAGCGCCGAGATGGCGCGCGAGGCGCTGCCTGACGAGCACGGGATCGCCCCCGATCTCGAGGAGATCCGTCGTGCCGGGACGCGCGCGAGCGAACTCACGCGCCAGCTGCTCACGTTCGCGAGGCGCGACGTGATCCGTCCGCGTGTGATCGACGCCAACTCGCTGGTGGGCAACCTGGCGACCATGCTGCGGCGTTTGCTGGGCGAGACCATCACGCTCCGCATCTCGTTAGGGAAGGATCTTCCCCTGCTCTTCGCCGACCCGGCGCAGTTGGAGCAGGTGATCGTGAACCTGGCGGTGAACGCGCGCGATGCGATGCCACGCGGGGGCGAGTTGCAGCTCCGCACGTACCGAGGGAGCGCCTTGCACCTGCCGGCCGGCCAGGCGCCGGGTTCCGGCGTGGTGCTCGAGGTGCAGGACAGCGGGGTCGGGATGAGCGATGCCGTGCGAGAGCGACTGTTCGAGCCCTTCTTCACGACCAAGACGCCCGGGCGTGGCACCGGACTCGGGCTGGCGACGTGCCAGTCCATCGTCGGCTCGACCGGCGGCGAGATCGTCGTCGACAGCCTGGAGGGCGAGGGGACGACGTTCCGCCTCTGGTTCCCCACGACCGAGGAGCTGGACGAGGTGCGCACCCCTCCCGTGCACGAGGCGCACGCGCTCGCGGCGGGCGGGGCTCCACAGGTGATCCTGCTGGTGGAGGATGACGCCGACGTGCGGGCCTCGACGGCGCGTGTGCTGCGTCGCGCCGGCTACGACGTGTTGGACGCCGCGGACGGCGACGCGGCGTTGCAGCTCATGGCCTCGCGCACGGCGCCGGTCGATGTGGTGATCACCGACATCGTCATGCCGCGCGTGGGGGGCGCGGAGCTGGCGCGCCGCCTGCGCGAGCGGTGGCCGGACCTACACGTCCTGTACATGTCCGGCTATCCTCGCGACTCGACCGAGGTCGCCGAGGTGGAGCTGACGGGCGCGCATGTGCTGGCCAAGCCCTACACGCCGGCCATCCTGCTCTTCGAGCTCCGTCTGCGTCTCGACGCTACACGCCCAGCCTGACGAGCCAGCGGCGGGCGTCACAGGATCCGCACGACCACACGCCCGCGACACCTCGCGCGCTACACCGCCCGCTACACCGCCCGCTACACCGCCCGCTACACCGCCCGCGCGAAGTGTCCGCGGGTGAACTGATTGGCGAGCCGCTCGCGCACCGCGAGGGTCGGCGCGGCCTCGCCGCGCGCGAGCGCGGACAGGAGACGCGCGTACTCGGCGACCACCTCACCCACCGGGTCGCCCAGGAGGTTGAAGAGGAGGCGATAGCTGCGAACCCCTGCCCCCCAGATGCGCGGGATGAACTCCGACCCTTCGATCGGGCGCGAGTGCAGGAGGCGGTTGCGACACGCCGCGTCGGTGGCGACCGGGAAGGTGTAGCCGGCGGGATCGGTGAGTTCGACCACCGGGTGCTTTTGCACGCACAGGTCGCGGCAGGTGGTCGCCTCGCGCTCGTACGCGGCGGAGAGGACGCAATGCTCGATGGTCATCCCCTCGGGACGCCCGTAGGCCACGACCTCGAATCCCCGTCCTGCCCACGGCGCGACGAGCTGGGTGATTTCCTCAGCGGTCAGCTCCACCGAGGCCGCGACACGCGCCACACCGCGCCCCAGAAACTCGGCGGCGGTATACGCGTTGAAGACGTTGATCGCGTAGTCGGCGGCGACGTCCCGTCCCTCGCTGGCCAGCGCGACCGCCAGTCCCGCGTGCCCGGTGAGGATCGGCAGCTGCAACGCCAGCCACTTGTCGAGCGTGCGGCGTTCCTCGGGGCGAATGATCGTCGGCGTGCGCAGGCGCAAGGTCACCGCATTCGCGGCCAGTTCGTCCCGTAGTGCGGCCACGCGCGATGCCGGCGGGACCGGATGGCGGAGGAAGGGGTCGAAGACGATCTCGGTGGCACCGGCGGCCGCCGCGGCCCGTGCGTCGTCAATCGTCGCAACTTCGGCCGACAGCGTGAAGCCTGTGCGCGACGGCGGCCCGTCGGTCATTGGCGGCGTCGCGATCGCCTGGGCGATGCGCGCATCACGCGCCGCCGCCTCGGCCACGCGCGCCCAGTCGCGTCGCACCATGAGTTCATCGACCGCGCCCTGGCGCAGGCGGTTGACTTCACTCACCGGGAGAAAGAGCCCCTCGCCGAGCCCGGTGACGTCGAGCGTGCCTAACGTGAACGGCGTCTCGCCGAGCCGCCCGAGCTGCTCGCGCAGCTTGGCGTAGTCGAGCGAGCGCTGCGTGGCCGGGGCGAGCGATGCGTCACTGCGCCGCTCGACGACTTCCTCACCGGCGGTGAAGATCGCCTTGAGCGGACCACCGGCGCTCCCGAAAAGGCGCACGTCGAGTCGCTGACGGCGCCCGCGCACCGGAATTGGCAGGGCGGCGAACGACGCCCGCGCGCGCTCGAGCAAGGCCGCCTCGGCGCTGCGCACCACGCGCCACCCCGCGTTCACCCACTCACGCGTGGCGATCGCCTGGCGGATCAGGGACCCACGCTCGCCTAACGTACGCACCTTGGTGACGGCGAACCCCGTGGGGCGTCCCGCGGTGCCGGCCGGCGGCTCGAAGCCAAGCCCGTCGCCAGGGAGGACCGGATGCGAAACCTCGATCAAAAGGTCCTGACCGTCACGGCCCACGACGACGCCGATCTCGTGACCCCGATTGTCGGGTTGCGCACGCGTGATGTAGTCGCGTCCGGCACGACCGGTGAACATTCCGCTGGTGAACCCGCGCGAGAAGATCTGGACCAGCGGGCGCACCTCCTCGTCGGTCGCGTGCACGTCCTCGCCAGCCGCAACGCGGTCGAGGAAGTCGCGATAGGTGCGCGTGACCGTCGCCACGTACTCGGCCTTCTTCTTGCGCCCTTCGACCTTGAGGCAGCCAATCCCGATCTCGGCGAGTTCGGCGATCTGGTCATGCGCGGCCAGGTCCTTGGCAGAGATCAGGTAGCCGCGATCGAGTTCGGCCCCCGTCGCCGAGTCGTTGAGGACGTAGTCCTTGCGACACGACTGCGCGCACGAGCCGCGATTGGCGCTGCGCTCGGAGATCATCCCCGACATGAAGCACTGCCCCGAGTACGAGATGCACAACGCGCCGTGCACGAAGGTCTCGAGCCCGAGATCGGGAACGGCGGCGCGAATGGCGCGCACGTCATCGAGCGTGTTTTCCCGCGCCAGCACCACGCGTTCGATGCCGATGTCGCGCATGAGGCGCGCCCCGTCGGCGTCGTGCACCGTCATCTGCGTGGATCCGTGGATCTCGAAGCCCGGATACACGCGCTGGATGAGTCGAACCAGCCCGAGGTCCTGCACGATGGCCGCGTCGATGCCGCGGTCGATCGCCTCGCCCAGCAGCGTGAGCGCGTCATGCAACTCGGCCGGCTTGACGAGGATGTTGAGCGTGAGGTAGACCCGCGTCCCGCCAGCGTGCGCAATGAGGCACGCCTGTTCCAGCTCGTCCAGGGAGAGCTGCGCCCCCTCATCACGGGCATTGAACCGCTCGGCTCCGAGGTAGACGGCGTTGGCGTCGTTGGCGACGGCGGCCCGCACGGCGGCGATGGAGCCGGCCGGCGCGAGGAGTTCGGGGATGGGGCGCTTGGTCATAGGGAGAGGAATCTAACCGAGCCGGCTCCCGATCCCGACTTTTCCGCTCCCGAACGCCGTTCCTTGTTCTGCGCGGGGGCCATTTCCGGCTAGACCCCTTCAGCCGATCACCCGAAGAAGGTGCGCCAGCCAAGCATCACGCCCACGAGGGACGAGGCTAGCGCGGCGCCCACCCGAATGCGCTGCGCCACGCGGTCACTGCGTGACGCGGCGAGTCCGGAGACGGCGCCGGTCAGGAACGAGACCGTCGACATGCCGGCCACGGTGCCCAGGCCGAATGCGGCGAGGTAGCCGAACTGGGCCTGCGTGGTCGAGGCGGCGGCGACGAGGAGGACGACCACCGCCCCGCTGCCGGCCATTCCGTGCGCCACGCCAAACCAGAGCGAGCGGGTGACCGTCCGGATGGCGGGATCGTGCGAGTGCGGCGCGTGGGCTGCATGGGCGTGCGCGTGCGGGAGTCCGAGGGTGCGGCGATGGCGCCGGGCCTCGGCCAGCAAGGTCGAGACGCCAAGCACGACGAGCAGCAGCGCCACTCCCATCTCGGCGAGTCGGTAGAAGCGATCGGGGACGTGAACGCCCAGGACGATGAGGGCGATCGCGACGATGGCGACGCTCGCCGTGTGCCCGATCCCCCAGGCGACGCCCAGTTTCGCGGCGTGCCCGAGCCCTCGATCGCGCGTGGCGAGCGTGGTGACGGCGGCCAGATGGTCCGGTTCGAAGGCATGACGAAAGCCGACGAGAAAGCCCACGCCGACGAACGTCAGGATAGCCAGGTTCATGACAGGTCCTTGGCCACGGCAGCGACCATCGCCTGTCCGAGCGCGAGTCCGCCGTCGTTAGGTGGCACCTTGTGATGCGTGTACAGCGTGAAGCCGGCCTCGCGCAGGCGCGCGGAAGCCAGTGACAGGAGCAGCACGTTCTGGAAGACACCGCCGGTGAGTCCCACACGCGTGATCCCCCGCGTGTTGCGCACCATCTTGGCAACGGCGACAATGGTCTCGGCGAGCCCGGCGTGCACCGCCCGCGCAATATCGCCGATGGCGCGTCCGCGCGCTGCGTCGTCGGCGATGGCGCGAAGGACCGCGGTTCCGTCGAACTGAATGGGTGCATTGTCACCAGTCACGATCGGGAACTCATACGGCGTCACGTCCTGACGCGCGCGCAAGGCCAGCGCCTCGAACTCGATGGCGGCCTGCCCTTCGTAGGTCACGGCGTGGCGCACGCCGGCCAACGACGCCGCGGCGTCGAGGAAGCGCCCCATCGACGAGGTTGTCGCGACGTTCAGCCCGCGCTCGAGCTGGGTGCGCAGGATCCGCCGTTCCTCGGACGTGAGCGCAAAGGCCGACGCGGTGCCGTCCCACGCGTGCCCGGCAGCCCAGAGTTGGGCCAGCGCCACACGCGCGGGGTGACGCACGGCGGCGTCGCCTCCGGGGAGCGGCGTAGTCCCGAGATGCGCGACGCGCTCGAAGCCGTAGGCGGTGCCGAGGAGCACTTCCCCGCCCCAGATCGTCCCGTCGGTGCCATAGCCGGTGCCGTCAAAGGCGAAGGCGAGCAGCTGTTCGTCAGGTGCAAGCGCATGCTCGGTGGCGAGTGCGACGAGATGGGCATGATGATGCTGCACCGGGACGATCGGGAGTCCGCGGGACACGGCAAGCTGCCGTGCCCACTGCGATGAGCGATACCCCGGGTGCAGGTCGCAGGCGATGCGCGTTGGGGCGACACGAAAAAGGCGCTCGAGGTGATCGCAAGCGCGCTGCATCGCCTCCATGGTCTCGAGGTTGGCCAGGTCGCCGATGTGCGGCGTGAGAAAGGCGTACCGGTCGCGCGTGAGGCAGGCCGTCGCCTTGAGTTCGGCGCCCACGGCCAGAACCGATGGAAGGGCGCGCGCAAGACGCACCGGATACGGCGCGTAGCCACGCGAGCGACGCAACGGGAGTTCGCGCCCCTCATGCAAACGCACGACCGAATCGTCGCACACCACGTGGATCGGGCGATCGTGCAGGAGAAAGCCATCGGCAATCGCGGAGAGTCGCAACAGCGCTTCGTCGTTGTCGCGGGCGATCGGCTCCTCGCTGAGGTTTCCCGACGTGAGGACGAGGACTCCAAAGGCGGCCAGCAGGTGATGCAGCGGTGACGGCGGGAGCATCACGCCCAGGGTGACTTGCCCAGGAGCAACGCTGTCAGCGATCGCCAGCGCCGGAGCGTCCACACGTTCGAGCAGAACGATCGGACGCTCGGGGGACGTAAGGAGCGCCGCTTCGGCTACGGACACTCGCGCGAATCGACGCACCACGCCGAGATCGGCTGCAAGAAGTGCGAGCGGCTTCTCTGCGCGGTGCTTGCGAGCGCGGAGGTGGCCGACGGCGTGCTCGTTGGTCGCATCGCATGCGAGGTGAAAGCCCCCCACCCCTTTCACCGCCACCACCCCGCCGCGGGCCAGGACGTCGAGTGCGCGCCCCAACGCCGCTTCACCCACAATGGAAACCGCGTCATCGCCAATGGCGTGCCACCCGAGCCGCGGCCCGCACGAAGGACAGGCATTGGGCTGGGCGTGAAAGCGCCGGTGCGACGGATCGTCGTATTCCCGCCGGCAGGCCGGGCACATGACGAAGTCGGCCATCGTCGTCAGCGGACGATCGTACGGGACGTCTCGCACGATCGTGTAGCGCGGCCCGCAGTTTGTGCAGTTGATGAAGGGGTAGCGATAGCGGCGGTCGCCGGGATCGGAGAGTTCGCGCAAGCAGTCGGCGCAGGGCGCGACATCGGGAGCGACTGGCGTGACGGCTCCTGGCGTGACTTCGCTCGCCAGAATGCTGAAGCGCGTCTCCCCGCGCGCCTCGATCGTCTCGGCGTCGATCGACTCAACCCGGGCGAGCGGCGGCGCCTGGTGGTGCAGCTCGGCGAGAAACGCGTCGAGTCGCGCTGCGTCGCCTTCAATTTCGATAAAGACGCCGGCGCCATCGTTGCCCACGTGGCCGCCGATGCCGAGCCGTACGGCCAGGCCATGCACGAAGGGGCGGAAGCCCACCCCCTGCACCACCCCACGGACACGAATCCGTCGCCTAACGATTGCCATCACGGGCGTAACGGGGCCGGCGGTCATGTGCGCCACGTTGGCGACGGGACTGGGGACGTCGGAATAGCATGTTCATGCCATAACGCCTGAAGGCGGCGGACCATACTGTGTGCCCGCATCCGTCCGAACACCGACCCTGGAGGACCACGATGGGGATTACCCTCCCCCCGCCGAGCACTACAGCTCAAGAGCAGTTGCTGGCCCGCCTCTCCGAGGAGAAGACCGTCGAGGCGCTCAACCGCCTCCTCGACCGCCTGGACGTCATCGCCTTCGTCGCCGAAGCGCTCGACGGATTCCTGGGACGCGCCAACGTGGTGGCCGATTCGGTGGCCGCAAGCATGGCCGACCTGCGCAAGCTCGCCGGTGACGCCGGGACTGCGGAAGTGGTCGACAAGCTCCCGAAGCTCGCCCGGGCGGGGGCCAAGCTGGCCGACGCCACCGACAATCCGGCGTTCACGCGCCTCATGGAGTCGGGGATCCTGGAAAAGCTCGGCGACGAGAAGACCATCGGCTCGATCAAGGCACTCATCGAGCGCCTCGAGCTCGCGGTCTTTACGCTGGAAGCGCTCGACGGCTGGCTGCGTCGCGGCGACGACATTGCGCAGGCGCTGGCGCAGGGCGCCGATGACCTGCGAGGCGTGGTCCCCAACATCGACGTGCAGAAAGTGCGCGAGGTGCTCACGGCGATGCCGCCGTTGGTGGAAGCCGGGAAGACGCTCATCGCCTCGGGGATGCTCGAACCCAAGACGGTGGCGGTGCTCGGTTCGATCGGTCGCTCGGCGGCCCAATCGTACGACGAGGCGAAATCGCACAAACATCCCGCGCGGCAGCTTGGAGTCTTCGGCCTGATGCGCGAACTTAAGGATCCCGACGTCAACCGGGCCCTGGAGTTCCTGCTCCGGGTGGCCAAGGCCTACGGGCAATCTCTCAAGTAGAGGTCGATGCACGAGCTTTCGCTCGCCCACGGAATCGTCGAGCAGGCCACGGAAGCGGCGCAGCGGGCCAACGCGCAACGGGTGGTGGCGGTGCAACTCAAGGTGGGGCGCCTGGCCGGAGTGGAGCCGGGCGCCCTTCTCTTCTGCTATGACCTGGCCACCAAGGGGACGACCCTCGAAGGGTCGCGCCTCGACATCCAGGAGCTACCATTGATCGTGTGGTGCGCCCACTGCCTCAAGGAAGTCGAGCTGCCGGGGGTGCAGAGCTTTCGCTGTCCCACCTGCCAGACGCCGTGCGGCGAGATCCGGCAGGGGCGCGAAATGGAGATCGCTTCGTTGGAGATCGAATCATGAGCCAGTCATGAGCCAGACGCGCATCGTCGAAGTTCGCGCCGGCATTCTCAAGAAGAACGACGAGTTGGCGCGCGCGCTGCGTGCGCGGTTCGAACAGGCGGGCGTCTATGTCGTGAACCTCGTCTCGAGTCCGGGGACGGGAAAGACGCAGTTCCTCGAACGCACGCTCACCGACCTGGTGACCGCAGGCGTTCGCGCGGCGGCGCTGGTGGGCGATCTCGAGACCGACAACGATGCCAAGCGCCTTGCACGCAGCGGCGCACCGGCGCGGCAGATCAACACGCACGGACGCTGTCACCTCGAGGCCGAGATGATCGGCGACTTTCTGGGCGAGTGGGATCTCGCGTCGCTCGACTTCCTGTTCATCGAGAACGTCGGCAACCTGGTATGCCCGGCGAGCTACGACCTGGGCGAAGCGCTGCGTGTCGCGCTCCTCTCCGTGACCGAAGGCGAGGACAAGCCGCTCAAGTATCCCACCATGTTCAACTCGGCCGACGTCGCGCTCATCACCAAGATGGACCTGGCCGAGGCGTGCGAATTCGATCGCGCGGCGGCACATGCGGCGATCAACGAGGTGCGTCCGGGGATGACCATTCTCGAGGTGTCGTCCAAGCGTGGCACCGGCATGGCAGAGTGGATGTCACTCCTGCAGTCGCGGCGCGCGGCGTGGCAATCGACGCGTCAGGTCCCCGCGCCGACATGACGGTCTCCCCCGGCATGTCGATGTCGGGGGGGGGAGCGACGCCGCCCGCGCCGGGCGACGCCAGCGATCGGGCGCATGCGGCGGTCGACACGTTGCACGCGGCGGCGCGCGCGGTGGCGCAGGAACCGGATGCACGCGAACTCGCGCAGGCCCTGGCGCAGCAGGTCACGCTGGCCATGCGCTGCGAGTGGGCGACGGTCGCGATGATCGTGAATGACCAGGTGCACGTGGCGGCGACGGCGCGCCACGGGGTGGGGATCACCAGCGAACAGCCCAACGATTCGCAGCGAGCGCTGATCGAGTGGGTGGCGCAACGTCGCCAGTTGTACAGCGGCAATGACGGCGCCACGCTGATTGCCGGAGCCGGCGTCGCGCTGGAGGAGTTCGGGGCGCGACAGGTGGTCGTCGCGCCAGCGCTGCATCACCAGGGGCAGGCCGTCGCAGTCCTCCTCGCCGCCAATCGGCGCCTGGGGAGCGGCTTCGGCCCGCTCGACGTGCGACTCCTCGAGACGATCGCGCAGCAATCTGTCGTCGGTTTCGATCGGGCGATCCTGCTCGACCAGTTGGGCGAGTGGACGCGCGGAATGGAGGCACTGCTGGCCTTCAGCGCCGCGGTCAACCAGCAGCGCGACCCCGCCACGCTCGTGCGCGACATGGTGGAGCACACCGCGCGCTTTCTGAATGCCGAGGGAGGGCGCGCGGGGTTGGCCGAACGTGATGAAGAGACCCACGACCTGGTGATGGTGTCGCACGCACGCTGGCGACACGGGGCCTGGCACGATGCACCGCGTCGCTGGCCTCGTCAGGCAGGGATTCCGGGCTATGTGCTCGAGAACGAGTTCCCCTACCTCGCGGGAGAGTATCCCGACGATCGCCTGTCCGACCAGGAGCTTCGGGCGGAGGTGCGCTACGCACTCTGCGTACCGATCAAGAACAGCGAACACGCGGTGCTCGGCTTCTTCGAGCTGTATCGCGGCGAAGGGGGACAACCGTTCACCTGGCATGATGCGGCCTTCCTCGAATCGTTGGCCAACACCACCGCGGTGGCGATCGAGAACGCGCGACTGGTGGGGGCGCTGGCGGCCAAGCACGAGGAGATTCGCACGCTGTCGGCACATCACGTGAACCGGCTCGAGGCGGAGCGACAACACATCGCCCGTGAGCTGCACGATGAGGCGGGACAGGCCTTGGTCGGGGTAAAGCTCGCGCTGCAGGCCATGGCGCATTCGGTCCCCGACACCTTGCCGGCGATCAAGGAGCCGCTGGCGCAACTGCGCCACGAGGTCAATCAGGCTACCGCGCGCCTGCGCACGCTCGCCCGTCGCCTGCGCCCGCCGACGCTCGACCAACTGGGGCTGCACGCCGCCCTGCAGCAACTGGCGCAGGAAGCCGGCGATCGCTCGGGATTCGTGGTCGCGCTCGACTTGGCCAGCCTCCCGTCACGACTGGCCCCGGACATGGAGACGGCGCTCTTTCGCATCACGCAAGAGGCGCTCACGAACGCGGCCAACCACGCCGAGGCGACGCAGGTGGAGATCTCGTTAGGAATCTGCGAGCGCATGCTTTACCTGCGGATTCACGACGACGGGTGCGGCTTCGATCCGTCAGCGGCGAGCGGAGGGCTGGGATTGCTGGGCATTCGGGAACGCGTCGGCATGCTCGGCGGCGCGTTCGCGGTAATGAGCGCTCCGGGTCAGGGGGCGACGCTCCTCGTAAAGGTTCCGCCGCGCTGATGGCCACACCACATCGCATCCTCCTGGTGGACGATCACGCGCTGGTGCGCCGCGGCCTTGCCGCCCTGCTGCACACCGACGGACGCTTTCGGGTGGTCGCCGAAGCGGGGACCGGCGAATTGGCGATCGTGCAAGCGATGCAGCAGCGCCCCGACGTCGTGATCCTCGACATGTCGATGCCGCGCATGGACGGACTGGAGACGCTGCGTCGCCTGCGCACGCTCCCCATCAAGCCCAAGGTGCTCATCCTGTCGATGTACGACGAGGCGCACTTCGTGGCGCAGGCGATGAACGAGGGGGCGGACGGCTACCTGCTCAAGGACGCGATGGACGATGAGCTGTTCCACGCGCTGGAAGCGGTGCTGCGCGGGCAGCGCTACGTGGCGTCCGCCATCGATCGCTCGCAGGTGCACGCGGCGGCAACCAACCCCTCGCAGCTCACCACACGCGAGCGCGAGGTGCTGCAGCTCATCGCCACGGGGCACACGACGCAGGAAACCGCCGAGCAGCTCAACATCTCGCCGCACACCGCCACCCGTCATCGGGCCAACCTGATGCAGAAGCTCGGCGTGCATAACCAGGTGGAACTGCTGCGCGTGGCGGCTCAACGCGGGCTGATTCTCCTCCCGCGCACCGCTTCCGGGGGCAACGCTACCTAGTTCTTGCTATTGTCGCTGCGGTCATTGGGCGACAACGTGGCGCCGATCGATTGACTCACCCTTTACACGGGGAAGGAGACTCGTAATGGCAACCGTGTTGTGGCTCCAGGGCGGCGCGTGTTCAGGCAACACGATGTCGTTCCTCAACGCCGAAGAGCCGAGCGCATGCGACTTGGTGACCGACTTCGGCATCGACCTGCTGTGGCATCCCTCGCTGGGCATGGAAATGGGCGAGAACGCGCAGCGGTTGCTGCACGATCTGGCCGCTGGGCGGAAGCAGCTCGACTTGTTCGTCTTCGAGGGGACGGTGATCCTCGGGCCCAACGGAACGGGACGCTTCAACATGTTCGCCGACCGTCCGATGAAGGATTGGGTTCGCGAACTCGCCGCCCAGGCGGGCGCGGTGGTCGCCCTGGGCGACTGCGCGTGCTGGGGCGGCATCCCGGCCACCGAGCCCAACCCGGTGGACAACGTCGGGCTGCAGTACCTCAAGCGGAATCACGGCGGCTTTTTGGGCGCCGAGTTCAAGTCCAAATGGGGACTGCCGGTGATCAACATCCCGGGCTGCCCCGCGCACCCGGATTGGGTCACGCAGATTCTCGTCGCCATCGCGGCCGGCCGCGCCGGCGACATCGCGCTCGACGACCTGCAGCGTCCGGTGACGTTCTTCAAGACGTTCACGCAGACCGGCTGCACGCGCGTGCAGTACTTCGAGTACAAGCAGTCGACGATGGAATTTGGCCAGGGGACGCGGCAAGGGTGCCTCTTCTACGAGCTCGGCTGCCGAGGCCCCATGACGCACTCGCCCTGCAACCGCATCCTGTGGAATCGCCAGTCGTCCAAGACGCGCGCCGGGATGCCGTGCACCGGGTGCACCGAGCCCGAGTTCCCGTTCCACGACCTCAAGCCGGGGACGGTCTTCAAGACGCAGAAGATCAGCGGGACGATCCCGAAGGAAGTGCCGTCCGGGACCGACCATGTGTCGTACATGGCCCACGCGGCGGCGGCGCGCATCGCCGCGCCCAAGTGGGCGAAAGAAGACATGTTCGTCGTCTGATCACCCTCGACCCTGAGCATACGTAATGGCCACGACGACCATGCCCATGCCGTCCGACATGCGGATCTCCCCGCTCGGACGCGTCGAGGGCGACCTGGACCTGAAGATTTCGCTGCGTGACGGTGTCGTCACCAGCGCCTGGACCGAAGCGAGCATGTTTCGCGGCTTCGAGATCATCCTGCGCGGGAAGGATCCGCAGGCGGGACTGATCGTGACGCCGCGCATTTGCGGCATCTGCGGCGGAAGCCATCTCACCAAGGCGGTCTACGCGCTGGATACGGCGTGGAAGACGCTCGTCCCGCATAACGCGACGCTGATTCGCAACATCGCGCAGGCGTGCGAGACGCTGCTGTCGATCCCGCGCTGGTTCTACGCCCTGTTCGCGATCGACCTCACCAACAAGAACTACGCGAAGCTCCCCGAGTACGACGAAGTGGTCCGTCGCTTTGCCCCGTTTGTCGGGACGAGCTTCGAGCCCGGCGTCACGCTCTCGGCCAAGCCGGTCGAGGTGTACGCCATCTTCGGCGGGCAGTGGCCGCACTCGTCCTTCATGATCCCCGGCGGCGTGATGTGCGCCCCGTCGCTCTCCGACGTGACGCGCTCGATCGCCATCCTCGACATGTGGAAGCGTGAGTGGCTGGAGAAGCAGTGGCTGGGCTGTTCCATCGAGCGCTGGCTGGAGATCAAGAGCTGGGACGAGATGCTGGCGTGGGCGGACGAGAACGACGCGCAGCGCAACTCCGACTGCGGGCTCTTCATCCGCTTTGCGCTGGCGACCGGGCTGCACAAGTACGGCGGCGGCGTGGGCTCGTACCTGGCGACGGGGACGTTCTTCAAGCCCGACCTGTACGATCATCCGACCGTCGACGGGCGCAACGATGCGCTCATCACGCGCTCGGGCGTGTACGACGGCAAGGGGTACCACGACTTCGATCACCTCAACGTGCGTGAGGACACGGCGCACTCGTTCTACCGCGGCGACAAGTCGTTGCACCCGTGGCAGGGCGAGACCGATCCGATCGATCCGCTCGAGGGGAAGAAGCAGGACAAGTACTCGTGGGCCAAGTCGCCGCGCTACGACGTCCCCGGGCAGGGCTCCAAGCCGCTCGAGGTCGGGCCGCTCGCGCGCCAGGTGATCGCCGGCAAGCCGAACGCCGCCGCGCACCAGGACTACGACCCGCTCTTCCGCGACATCGTGCAGCAGCACGGACCGAGCATCTTCACGCGCGTGATGGCGCGCATGCACGAGGCGCCCAAGTACTTCAAGTACACGCGCCAGTGGCTCGACCAGATCGACCTGCACGATCGGTTCTACACCAAGCCGGTCGAGCATGAGCAGGGACGCGGCTTTGGCGCCACCGAAGCGGCGCGCGGTGCGCTGTCGGACTGGATCGTGCTCAGCAACGGGCGCATCGAGAACTACCAGGTGATCACGCCGACCGCGTGGAACATCGGCCCGCGCGATCGCACGGGGGTGCTGGGCCCGATGGAGCAGGCCTTCATCGGCGCACAGATCACCGACCCTACCGATCCGGTGGAGATGGGACACGTGGCGCGTTCGTTCGACTCGTGCCTGGTGTGCACCGTCCACGCCTACGACGAGAAGAGCGGCAAGGAACTCTCGCGCTTCCGCATCGGCGAGATGGGTTGATTCATGGAGCGGTCTCGTGAACCGGTCACTCTCGTGACAGATCACGACGCGGCGGGTCCGGTGGAGTCCACCGGGCCCGCTCGCACGCTTTCATCGGTGGCCACGCACACCCTGATCATCGGGTGCGGGAACCTCCTGCGTGGCGATGATGCCGTCGGGCCGGTGCTCGTCAGGCACCTGTGGGAGCGTGGATTGCCGGCTGGCGTCCTGTGCGCCGACGGTGGTACCGGCGGGATGGACGTGGCCTTCCAGATGCGCGGCATTCCGCATGTCATCCTGGTCGACGCCTGCACGTCCGGCTCCGAGCCGGGAGCGCTCTTCAGGCTCCAGGGGAGCGACGTGGAGCACCTGCCACCACTCGCCGGCGTGAACCTGCACGCCTTCCGGTGGGATCACGCGCTGGCCTTCGCGCGCTGGGCGCTCAAGGGCGACTATCCGTCGCGCATCGATGTCTACCTGATCGAGGCGCAAAGCCTCGTGATTGGCGAGGCGCTCTCGCCGCCCGTCGAGCGCAGCATGCACCAACTGGCCGACCTTCTGCTCCGTCAGTTGCAAGGTGGGGCGCATGCGGTCGCCTGAGGTGCTCTTCACCAGTCACGGCTACCTCGTGCTCGAGGCGGACGTGGCGCGCGCCTACTTTCCGGGCGACACCGTGCTCGCGCTCAAGCGCGATCGCGAGCTGTGGCTCCTGCCCACGCGCGGCGCGGCCGCTGGGGGGATGGTGCTCAAGCAGCGCAACCTGTCTGGCGATCGATCGGTGCTCGTGCGCGAAGTACTGGACGACGCGAACGTCGTCGGGCCGCGCGCGGCCATCTGGGATGAGCGCCAGGGGGTGCTACGCGTCGCCCTCATCGGGGCTGCGTGACGGTGTCAGGGTGTCGAACCATCCATTCCCCGATCAGGCGATTGCCGTTCGCGCGATCATCGAGCAACACGATGGGCGCTGGGTGGTCTTGCTCGAGGTCACGATGATCCCCGACCGCGACGACTACATCGTGACGCATCGCATCGCCGACTATCCCACGCAGCGGCACGCCGAGATCGCGGCGCGCTGGATCGTCGGGGCGGCGTCACGCGACCTACCGCGCCCCCCGCTCGCCCTCTAACGTCGTGCTCCGTCGTTCCCCTCGCGAGTCTCCCTCATGCTGACGCGTCCACAACCGATCGGGATCTTCCCCTTCCCCGCCGGTCTCCTCCTCCTCCCTGCCAGCGACTCGCCAAGCGCGGGGCGCGCACGCGCGTCGCTCATGCAGGGCGCGATGCCTGACGAGTGGCCCGCAGAGTGGCGCTTCTTCGAACGCGCGCTGATGGACGAGCGGGACGAGGCGCTCAGTGCGTTGCCGGCGCAGGACAGTGACGTGGCGGCGTACAATCGCTTCGTGATCGCGGGAGATGCCGGCGCACTCGAGACCGCGCGACGCTCGACGAGCCCCGAGGTGCGAGCGCTGGCCGAACTCGCCGCGTTCGTGCAGGGCGCCTCCGACCACGCGCCGTCGGCCGCAGGACTCGACGGCGAGCTGGCCGCGGTCGTGCACCTCGCGCAGGCGGCATGGCACCTGGAGCGGGACGAACCGCAACCGGCGGCCGCCATCCTCGCTATCGGGATCTCGGCGTCGCGCGCGAACTCGCCGGTGCTGGCCGCGCAACTGCAGGCGCAACGCGCGCAGGTGCTGCCGTCGGCCAACGAGGCCATCGGGGCGTGGCAGGAAGCGTTGCACCTCGCCAACGATGCGCAGCTTCCCAACCTGCGCGCCGACCTGGCGCTCAACCTCGCGCTGGCGCTGCACGAAAGTGCCGGCGCGCAGCGGCAGCGTCTCGTCGAGGCGGTCAACTGGTACCAGGAGGCCCTGCACGCCGGCATCACGTTGGAGGATCGTCCCGAGCAGTATGCCCTGGTCCAGAACAACCTGGGCCTTGCCTACATCTCGATGCCGATGACGTCGGCGGGCGACAAGATCCGCCTCGCGGTCGCCGTCCAGTCGTTTCGCGAAGCGCTCAAGGTCTACACGCGGGATGCGCATCCGGACCAGTGGAGCAGCGCGATGCTCAACATGGCCAACGCGCTGCAGTACCTCCCGTCGTCGCACCCGCAGGAGAACCTCATCGAGGCGGTCAACGGCTACGAAGCGTTGCTCGAGGTCCGCAACAAGGCGCTCGATCCGGTGGGCTATGCGCGCCTGCTCGCGAATCAGGCCAATGCGCTGGCGCACCTCGGGATGTTTGGCCCGTCCATCGAGAAGCTCACCGAAGCGCGCAAACTCCTGAGCTGGCACGGCGAGGACGATGCCGCGGCGGCGCTGCTCGAGCAGGTGGAGCGGATCAATGCGCAGATGGCGGCCGGGGTGGGGGCCGACGCGACCGGCGTCGAGCTGCCGATCGAGGGGGCGTGATGGAGCTGCACGCGCGCCAGCAGTTCGACTTTTTCTTCAACGCTGCGATCGAGCGCTTTGTCGATCGCGTTGAACAACGCTGTGGTGGGCCCGTGCCGGCCCTGGCGCGCCTGCGCGAGGATCCCAACGCGGACGGGGTGTGGCTCGACGAGTTTGTCGTCGCACTCTTTGGCGACTTCCTGCTGGACAACGTCGCCGGATCCGCCTTCATCTTGCAGGCGCTGGGCCGCCGTCTGGCGCCAGCCGTCAGCAGCAAGCCTGGCGAGAACGTGGAGCAGTTGCTCAGCCGGTTGGCACGTGAGGCCTTTGGCGCGGTGCTGCGCATCAAGACCGAGGAGGCGCTCGAGCAGCGCCAGGCCTTCCAGGTGACGGAGTAACTCGCCCCATGACCACCGAAGCCGCGCGCACGTCCGCGCCCAGCCAGCCCGCTCCCGTGACCACGGTTCCTGAAGCGCCCGACCTTGGCGAGCTGGCGCGTGCCGTCGAGACCGCGCTCACCGACGTGCGGGGCATGCCGATTGATCATCGCAAGCGTGCGCTTGCGCTGAAGGAATCGGTGGAGGCGTTTCACAAGGCGGGACTCGTGCAGATCGTGCGTGCGATGAAGGCCGATCCGGCCGCGCGCGAGGTACTCATGGCGCTGGTCGATGATCCCGCGGTGTACGCGCTCTTTGCCATGCACGGGATCATCAAGGCCGACGTGCGCACCCGCGTCTCGGCAGTGGTCGAGCGGCTGCGAACGTACACGCAATCGCATGGCGGCGACGTCGAGCTGGTCGATGTGCGCGACGATACCGTCTTCGTGCGCCTCTCCGGCGCGTGCAACGGCTGTTCGATGTCGGCCGTCACGTTGCGCACCGGCGTCGAGGATGCCCTGCGCGAACAGGTCCCCGAGATCACGAAGATCGAGGTCGTCCCCAACGATCCGACACCGGAAGTGATGCCGCTCGTTTCGTTGCAGCGCTCGGGGCGCGATGCGGGGTGGATCGCCGGCCCCACCGTTGAGTCACTCGTCGATGGAGTGCCGAGCCGCATGGAACTGGCCGACGGCAAGAGCCTGGTCCTCATCCGGCTCGATGCGCACATCCAGGCCTTCCGCAACGAGTGCGCACACCTGGGGCTCCCGATCGACGGTGGGACGATCGATCGCGAGGCGAGAACAATCACCTGTCCGTGGCACGGCTTCCGCTTCGACTGCCTGAGCGGCGAGTGCCTCACGGCACCGCAGGCGCAGCTCGAACCGGTGCCGCTGCGCGTCGACAACGGCGTGGTCTTCGTGAGGCCGGCGTGAAGCCTCTCGTCAGGCTCGGCGCCGAGTCGGCGTTTGGCCTCGCGCTCCCCTCGGCGCGACCGACCGCGTCGCAGATGTACGCGCCGCGCGGCGTCTGGATCGACGACACGCGCCTGATCGTGGCCGATAGCGGCAACCACCGCATCCTCATCTGGCACCGCATTCCCGACGTTGATGGCGCCCCCGCCGATGTCGTGATCGGACAACCGGACTTCGAGAGCGAAGGGGCGGCAGCAGGCGGGCGCAGCGTGGAGCGCGGATTGCACCTCCCGACCGCGGTCGCCGTCGTGCACGGGCACCTGGTCGTCGCCGATGCGTGGCATCACCGCGTCCTGATCTGGGACGGCATCCCCACCACGTCGTTCGCACCGGCACAGGTGGTCATCGGCCAGTCGTCGCTCATGGAGCGAGAGCCCAATCGCGGGGAGGCGGTGACTGCGCACTCGCTCTACTGGCCCTACGGGATCGGCGAGGCGGCGGGGTGGTTCTGGATCACCGACACGGGCAACCGCCGAGTGCTCGGTTGGCCGTCGCTCCCGCTGCACGGCGAGCCGCCGCAGGTCATTCTCGGCCAGCCTGACGCGAGCGAGAACAGCGAGAACCGCGGCGGAGCACCGACGAACGCCTCGTTTCGTTGGCCGCATGCCGTCGCCGGCGACGTCGACACGCTCTACATCGCCGATGCTGGCAATCATCGCGTGCTGGGTTGGACGCCCCGCCCGGCCGCCGACGCCCCCGCCACGCTTGTCGTCGGACAGAAGGACTTCGCCTCCAACGAGGAACTGCCGCATCGCAAGCAGGGGGCGCACCGACTGCGATTCCCGTATGGGATCGCGGCCGACAGCCAGCGTCTCGTTGTCGCCGACACGGCGAACAATCGCATCCTGACGTGGAGCACGCCCCCGCGAGCCGGGGCGCAGCCTCCAGCGGACGGCGTGATTGGCCAGGTCGATTTCGATGCCGCCGGGGAGAATCGCTGGAAGGCGGTCGCCGACGACACGCTCTGCTGGCCGTACGGCATCGCGATGCACCGCGACCGATTGGCGATTGCTGACTCCGGCAACAACCGGGTCGTGCTGTGGTCGCTGCAATCGGCGAGCGAGTCGGCCGACGCCGCTGCGCCTTCCGCGCTCGCGAACGCCTCCGCATAGTCCATCCACGTCGTTCCCTTCTCAGGACCCCTCCCATGTGCCTCGCCGTTCCTGGACGCATTGTCGAAATCACCGAGTCGGGCGGCACGCGCATGGGCCGCATGGACTTCGGCGGCATCCACAAGCAGGTGTGCCTGGCCTACCTGCCAGACGCCGTGGTCGGCGACTACGCGATCGTGCACGTCGGCTTTGCCATCTCGCGCATCGATGAGGCTTCCGCACAGGAGACGCTCCGCCACTTTCGCGAGTTGGGGATTCTCGAGGAGGAACTCGGCGAGGTGCCTGACGAGGCCTACACGGGACCTGACGCCTGTCCCGTGCCACCGTCGCTCGCATGAAGTACCTCACCGAGTTCAGAGACGGCGCCATCGCGCAACGCCTGGCCGCTGAGATTCGGGCCGTGACGACGCGGCCGTGGGCCATCATGGAGGTGTGCGGCGGGCAGACGCACAGCATCCTGCGCAACGGGATCGACCAGCTCCTCCCGCCGGAGATCGAGCTGATTCACGGACCGGGATGCCCGGTGTGCGTGACCCCGCTCGAGGTGATCGACAAGGCGCTGGCGATTGCGGCGCGCCCCGGGGTGATCTTCACGTCGTTTGGCGACATGCTGCGGGTGCCGGGGAGCGACAAGGACCTCTTCCGCGTCAAGAGCGAAGGCGGCGATGTGCGCGTCGTGTACTCGCCGCTCGACGCCGTGCAGCTGGCGAGGGCCAACCCGGACAAGCAGGTCGTCTTCTTCGGCATCGGCTTCGAGACGACGGCGCCCGCCAACGCCATGGCGGTGCACCTGGCCCGGAAGGAAGGGTTGCAGAACTTCTCGATGCTGGTGTCGCACGTCCTGGTCCCACCGGCCATCGACGCCATCATGCGCGCCCCCAGCAATCGCGTGCAGGCCTTCCTTGCCGCCGGGCACGTCTGCAGCGTGATGGGCTTCTGGCAGTACCCGCCGCTCGCCTCGACGCATCACGTACCGATCGTCATCACCGGCTTCGAGCCGCTGGATGTGCTGGAGGGGATTCGCCGCACGGTGCGCCAACTCGAGTCTGGCGAAGCGCGCGTGGAGAACGCGTACGAACGCGTCGTGACCTTCGATGGCAACCGTGCGGCGCAGGCGCTGCTCGAAGAGGTCTTCGAGGTCACCGACCGTGCTTGGCGCGGCATCGGGACGATTCCCCTGAGTGGCTGGCGCCTCTCCGACGCCTATCGCGATTTCGACGCCGAGCCGCGGTTCGACGTCGGGAACATCAGGACCGTCGAGTCGTCCCTGTGCCACGCGGGCGAGGTGCTGCAGGGGTCCATCAAGCCCAACCAGTGCCCGGCCTTTGGCAAGGAGTGCACGCCGCGTACCCCGTTAGGCGCCACCATGGTCTCCAGCGAAGGGGCGTGTGCCGCGTACTACAACTACGGGCGATTTGTCACGCTGGAGCGGGCCGGGGCATGAGCGTCGACATCGCCGCCTGGACCTGTCCCCTCCCCCTGCGCGACTATCCCGCCATCGTGATGGGACATGGCGGCGGCGGCACCCTTTCCGCCGAGTTGGTCGAGCACATCTTCAAGCCCGCCTTCTCCAACGCCGCGCTCGATCGCATGAGCGACTCCGCCGTGGTGCACGTGCCGGCCGGTCGCCTGGCGTATTCCACCGACTCGTTCGTCGTGCGTCCGCTCTTCTTTCCCGGCGGCAGCATCGGGGCCCTGGCGGTGCATGGCACCGTCAATGACCTCGCCATGAGCGGGGCCACGCCGTTGCATCTGTCGGCCGGGTTCATCCTCGAGGAAGGATTCCCGATGGCCTCGCTCGGCCAGATCGTCGCCGACATGGCGGCGGCGGCGCGCGCGGCAGGCGTCACGATCGTCACCGGCGACACCAAGGTGGTGGAGCGCGGGCGCGGCGACGGTGTCTACATCAACACGTCCGGCATCGGGGTGATCGCCGACGGCGTGCACGTCGCGCCGCAACGCGCCCGGCCGGGTGACGCCATCCTCCTCAGTGGCACGTTAGGCGACCACGGCATGGCCATCATGAGCGTGCGCGAAGGGCTGGAGTTCGAGACGACCATCGAGAGCGACTGTGCGTCGCTCCACACCATGGTCGCCGCCCTGCTCGCCGCCGTGCCCGATGTCCACGTGCTGCGTGACCCCACGCGCGGCGGCTTGGCGTCGGCCCTCAACGAGATCGCCGGAGAGGCCAAGGTGGGGATGGTCGTGCGCGAGGATGCCGTCCCGGTCAAGCCGCAGGTCCGCTCGGCTTGCGAGCTGCTCGGCCTCGATCCCTACTTCGTGGCCAACGAAGGAAAGCTCATCGCCATCGTACCGGGAGACTCGGCGCACTCGGCGCTGGCGGCGATGCGAGCGCATCCGTTGGGGCGCGACGCCGCGATCATCGGCGAGGTGACGGACGCCCATCCCGGCATGCTCATCGGACGCACCGGCATCGGTGCGAGCCGCGTGATCACCATGCAGATCGGCGAGCAGCTCCCGCGCATCTGCTGACCACATCGGCTGACCACATCGGCTCGCTCGCGAACGCGTCCTGACGCTACGCGACGAGGGAACGACGCCAGCGCATGGTGTCGCTCCCTCTGCAACCTGCCACCCGCGACCTACTCCGTCGGAGGCGCCGCGCTCCCTTTCGGCTTGATGAAGCGCATCACCCAGGCCGCCGCCACGAAGCCGATGCCGATCGAACGAATCGACGCTTCGTCCATCCGGGCGCCGTAGGCAAACAGGATCAACCCGATGAGGGTGAGGCCAAGCTTCACCTTGGTCAGGGTACTCATCGTCATATCCCGACCGCCGGCTACGGTGCGGCCGGAAGGCCCAACGCCTGCGCCTCGGCGTCGGGAATGTCGAGCACCATGCGCAGCATCGCGGTCGAGAAGACCTTGCCCTGTGCGTCAGTCTTGAGCGAAAGCGTACCGCCCCCGTCGAGCGCGCCGTGCAGCAGGAAGTTGATCGCCTTGAGGTTGGGCAGTTCGTAGCGCTGCACGCCTCCGGTGATCACGCCGCGGAAGTGCTCGGTCACGCGCGCGACCGAGAGTTCGCGCGCCAGCAGCGGATACCACTCGGGCTTGAGCGCGATGACACCGACGTTGGCGGTGTCACCCTTGTCGCCAGACCGCGCGTGGGCCAGGTCGAGGAGGCGGACTTTCATCGCACCACCTCCACCTGCGGCGTGACGACGGTCTTGTCGACGAGCGCCGGCCAGTAGGCAACGATCTCCTCGACCTTCGGGCGACCGGCGGCAAAGCCGGTCACGCTTGGCGGCCCATTGAGCACCATCGGGATCAACTCGCGCGTGAAGCGTTCGACCATCGCCTTGTCCTGTCCGCGGACCCCAACACGCAATTGCACCTCGGGGGCATCGTGATGATCACCCGACAGCGGGCCGTGCGTCGCGCTGGCGCCGACAAACTCCGTGACGACAGTGTCGAAGGTGAGGCCGAGGTACTCCAGTCGGCGGCGAAGGATCTGGTCGGCTGCCTCCGCCTTGCGCAGTGCGTCGGGCCACGCATACACGAGCGTACCGACCGCCTTGTAGCCGGAGCGGTAGGCGATCGACACCTTGAGCTTGTCGGTGGACGGGCGCCCCTTGATGCCGAAGACGCGCACACGATTCTCCCCCGCCTGCTCGAGCTGGATCGAGGTGAAGTCCGCGACCACGTCGGGAGTGATGTACGAATGCGGATCCCCCATCTCGTACACCAGCTGTTCGGTGACGGTGGAGACGTCGATGCGCCCGCCGGTGTTGGGGTGCTTGCAGATCTCGAACGTCCCGTCGGGGCGCGCATCGACGATCGGGTAGCCCACGTTCCAGACGTCGGGAATCGTGTCCCAGTCCTTGAGGCAATTGCCCCCCGAGCACTGGGCGCCGCACTCGATGATGTGCCCGGCGATGATCCCGGCGGCGAGCTTATCCCAGTCGGCGGCCCCCCAGCCAAATTCGTAGCGCAACGGGGCCATGGTGAGCGCGGTATCGGTCGAGCGCCCGGTCACGACGATGTTGGCGCCCTCGCCTAACGCCTCGATGATCGGCTCGGAGCCGATATAGGCGTTGGCCGAGAGGACGCGGTCGCGCACCAGGGAGAGCGGCTCGCCGGTGTCCATGTTGGCCAGCGCGTGCCCCTGCGCCATCAGCTCGTCCAGGCGCGGGAGGAGGTCGTCCCCGGTCACCACGCCTAACGTGAGCTTCCCGCGCGCCCCCTTGCGGTCGGCCAGCTCGAGCAGCGCGTCGGCGCAGGCTCGCGGATTCACGCCGCCGGCATTGGCGATGACCTTCACACCGCGATCGACGATCCCCGGCAGCACCGATTCGATCGCGCCGAGAAAGTCGCGCGCATAGCCCATCTTGGGGTCGCGCTCCTTCTGCTTCTGCAGGATCGACATCGTCACTTCGGCCAGGTAGTCGAGCATGAGGTAGTCTACCTGCCCTCCCTCGACCTGACGCCGCGGGGCCTCGAGCCAATCGCCCCAGAAGCCCTGTCCCGACGCGACACGTACGAGCTGTTTCACCGTGCAATCTCCGGTTGGGGCGGCAGCACGAAGGCCCCGATGTGCGGACCGGGGTTGTGCAGCGCCGCGCGAAGGGCCACGCCTAACACGGCGCGCGTCTCTTCCGGGTGGACGATGGCGTCGACGAAGCCGCGGGCGGCCGCATAACGCGCATCGAGTTGATGTTCGTAGTCGGCGCGCATCTCGTCCACCGAGGCCTGCACCTCGGGGGCAAGCGGCGTCCCGGCCTTCTTTGCGGCGTCGATGGCGTTGCCGTGCACCGCCTGGATCGCCGATTCCCCTTCCATCACGCCCATGCGCCCGGTGGGCCACGAGAAGATGAAGTCGGGGTCGAACCCCTGTCCCGCCATGGCGTAGTAGCCGGCGCCGGAGGCGTGATTCACCGTCAGCACCAACTTGGGGACGCGGGCGCACGCCATCGCTTCGACAAAACGTGCACCGGCGCGGATGATCCCCTCGTGCTCGGCCTCGGCTCCGACCATGAAGCCAGAGACGTCCTGCACAAAGAGGATGGGGATCCCTTGCCGGTCGCAGCGATCGATGAAGTAGGCGACCTTCTCGGCACTCTCGGCGTAGACGATCCCGCCAAAGCGCGGCTTCTCGCCCGGGCGTCCCTTGATGAGGCCGCGCTGGTTGGCGATGATCGCGACCTGCACGCCTTCGATGCGCCCGTCGCCGCAGATCATCTCCTTGGCGAGGTTGGGCTGGAACTCGTCGAGTTGGCCGTCGTCGAGGATGGCGCGAAGAACCGTGTGCATGTCGTAGGACATGCGGTGGTCGGCGGGGAGCAGGTCGTAGAGGGCGTGTCCCTGTGCCGCGGATTCGGTACGGGCGGCAATCGAATGGTGAGCGTCGGCTGGCGAGGAAGCGGTATTCTGATGTTGGGGGGGGCCCCCCGCGCCCCCTCTCGGCAATCGCTCCACCAACTCCCGAATCTTCACCAGGCACGCCGCATCGTCATCGACCGCGTAGTGCGCCACGCCGCTCACTTCCGTATGAGCCGACGCGCCGCCTAACGTCTCGCCGTCGATCGTCTGCCCCGTCGCCCCCTTCACCAGGTTCGGCCCGCCCAGCCCCATGAACGACGTCCCCTTCACCATCAGGATCACGTCGCTCAGCGCCGGCAGATACGCCCCGCCCGCAATGCACGGCCCCATCACCGCGGCAATCTGCGGCACACGCAGGTACCGCCGCATGATCGAGTTGTAGTAGAACAGTCGCGCCGCGCCGTACTGCCCGGGAAAGACCCCCCCCTGATACGGCAGGTTCACGCCAGCCGAGTCGACGAGGTAGATGATCGGGATGCGGCAGCGCATCGCGATCTCCTGCGCCCGCAGCATCTTCTTGATCGTCTCGGGCCACCACGAGCCGGCCTTCACCGTCGCATCGTTGGCCACCACCACCACGGGGCGCCCGTGCACGTGGGCAATGCCGGTCACCACCCCGGCCCCGGGCGCCTGCCCGTCGTACTCGTCGTACGCCACCAGCAGCCCGATCTCGACAAAGAGCGCACCGGGATCGTTCAACCCGTCGATGCGTTCGCGCGCCGTCAGCTTTCCCTGTTTATGCTGTCGCGCAATCTTGTCGGCGCCGCCCCCCTCGCGGAGCGTCGCCTCGAGCTCGCGCACGTCGGCGCTGAGCTCACGCAGGCGAGACGTCATGCGGCGGGTTGGTGACTCTTGAACCACCCCTGGATGTACTCCACCAGCGCCGACTTCGGGGTCCCGGGG
>CAZLLP010000058.1:22076-30633 GCA_964560345.1 uncultured Gemmatimonadaceae bacterium | reverse complement strand
GCACCGCGCGCGGCTACGCCGCGCGCACTCCCGTCTCCCGTCTCCCGTCTCCCGTCTCGCCCTTACGTTCCCGTCCCAAACTGCTTCGTATACTTCACCACCAGCGACCGCGACCGCGGCCGCTCCCAACTGAAGAACGAGTTGGCGACCTCGCCGTCGTTGAACACGACAAACAACCCGGTGCCGGCGGTGTTGAGCCAGCCGAAGCGCGCGTTCGCCGTCCAGATCTTCTGCTGGTTATTGAACTGCGTCA
Source organism: uncultured Gemmatimonadaceae bacterium (assembly GCA_964560345.1). GTDB lineage: Bacteria > Gemmatimonadota > Gemmatimonadetes > Gemmatimonadales > Gemmatimonadaceae > SCN-70-22. The sequence goes on along the minus strand of CAZLLP010000058.1, from coordinate 30,380 downwards.
GCGTCTGGATGAAGACGCGCGGCGTGAAGAAGTACGCCGCCTTGAGCCCCACCAGCGAACGCGTGAACGCCCCTTCATCGAGCTTCACGTCCTGGTAGTCGAGCAGCAGTGACGACGAGATCGTCGCCCCGTGGCGCGCGGTGAGCGTCAGCGTGCCGCCGTTGCGCGTTCCCGTGTAGAACGGGCCAAAGTCGCCGCGCATCACCATCGATAGCGAACGGCTCGGGTCCGTCGTCCAGTCCAGGCCGATCGTCGTCCAGTCGTAACTCCCCGGCTTGAGGATCACGTCGTCGGCGATCGCGAAGTCCTGCTGCAATCCTTCGTGGTAGACATTCACCTCGGGACCGAAGCGACCGCCGTTCGAGAACTCGACTTCGCTGAAGTCGATGTGGAACTGCCCGCTCTGGTAGAAGTCGTCGAGCCCGTAATAGCCGCGATAGTTCACGTGCGGGTTCCACTGCCGGAACCACGACGACCACTCCTGCTTGCGCACGTAGCGCATGAAGTTGATGTCGTAGAACCGATAGCCCGCGGGGCGGCTCAAGAAGCCAACCTCGGGATTGAAGTTCTCGCCGATCTCCAGATAGCGGATGCTGTTGTTCCAGTCGCGCGTCGTGTACGCGGCTCGCGCGCTGTACCCCAGGTCGTCGCCGTCACGGTTGGGCGTTTTCGTCGTCGCCCCCCACCAGTCGATCGTCCACGCATCGCCGAGTCCCACGCGACCGTCCACCGCAAACGTCCGGTTGTAGCTGCCGGAGCTGTCGGTGGTCATGCGCTGCACCCCCATCACCCCGAGGCGCGAGCGGCGCGAGACCTCGCGCAGGGCGCGCAGCACCGTGTACGACTGCCCGGCCAGCGTCCCGCCCGGGGCGTCGTCGGTGAAGATCTGCATGGCGCCCACTGTGGTGCTGCCGATGCGGCCGGTGAGGCGGCCGCCGCCGATGATCGGGACGGGCGTCCCGTTGTCGATGCCGATCTTGCGGCTGAAGAAGAGGTCGACCGCCTGCGGCGTTCCGGCCGAGAAGACGCCGGCGTTCTCCAGGAAGAAGGGGCGCTTCTCGGGGAAGAAGAGGGGAAAGCGCGTGAGGTTCGTGCGCTGCTCGTCCACCTCCACCTGCGCGAAGTCCGTGTTGTACGTCAGGTCGAGCGTGAGGCTCGGCGTGAGGCCGTACTTGAGGTCGGCCCCCCACTCTGCCGGGTACTTCGACTTGGTCTGCGTCACGAAGTCGCGCGTCGCCGATCCCAGCACGTAGGGGGTGACCGTGGCCACGCGACGCACGGGGACGGTGATCCCTTCCAGCGTCCCCGCCATCGACATGCGATACAGGTTGAACTGACGCGGGACGAACGACCAGAACGACTCCTCGTTCTTGCGCCGGATCATGCGCGCGATGTTGAGCCCCCACGTCTGCATCGCCGCCCCGCCGTAGCGCAGCGTCGAGAACGGGATGCGGAACTCCGCGTACCACCCCAGCGAGTCGCTCGACGTGGCGACCCGCCAGCTCCCATCCCAGTTGAGGTTGAAGCCCCCCATCGATCCGGCCTGCATCCGGTTCTGCCCGGACTGCATGACCCCGCCCCCCTCGCCCTCGCGAATGATCTGCCCGTCGTACTCGATCCCGGCCGGCGTGGTCGCGAACAGGAAGCCGTTCTGCTTGTCGCGGTACGTGTCGAGCATGATCGCGATGTAGTCGCTGTTGGTCAGCGTCACGTCGCGCACCTTCTCGCCCGGCACGATCCCCGACGGTTCGCGATCGTACAGCCAGGCGCCGATGTAGAGCGCCTCACCGTCCGTCAGGAAGCGGACCTCGGTGCGTTCGGTCGCCGGCGCCCCCTCGCTCTGCTCGCGCTGGACGAAGCCACGAAACGGCTGCCCGTCCTTCCACTCCGCATCATCGAGCTTTCCATCGATGACCGGCGCCTTGGTGATGCCGTGCGCCTGGCCAGCGCGAGGGGTGCGAAGGTCGCGATTGGCGCCCGCTGGAGTCACTTCCTGGGCGCGAAGCGTGAGCGGGACGGCAGCGGCGAGTAAGCACAGCACGACGCCCGGGGCCAGCGAGACGCCGGGCTTGAAGGCAAACAGGTGCATCGAAGAGAGCTGGGGGGAAGGTGGTGTGTGTCCCCGTCCTTACGCCGGACGGTGGCGCCGCGCTGCGAAGCTGGCGTGGAGAGCAGGGCAATGGAAGCCACGGCCCTCATCGCGCGTCCCCTTGCTCGCTCGGGTGCGCTAGCTTGGGCGCGTGGCGAACAGCACCCCGGTGCTGTTTCTCGATTTCGGCTCCCTCGCTCGCATGACCTCCACCGACCGCCCGCGCCCGCTCACCGACCTCCAGGAACTCGCCCCCGTCGCCCGCGAACTGGTCGACCGCGAGCTGGCGCGTCGCATCCCCGACGAGCACACCACCATCCGATTCCATCGCGAATGGAGCGGCGGGTGGCGCGTGCGTATCGAGGTCGGGCGTCCACCGCGCGGAAAGCTCGACTTCGTCCTCTTCGAGATCTCGTCCGAGGCCATCGTCGCCATGCCGCACCCGATGCCCGAGAGCTGGCGCGACGCGGAGGGGGTCGAGGCGTCGGACGGGTCGCGCTGGATCTGGAACGACGAAGGGTTCCCCGAGCGCGTGGCGCCCGCGAGCTGAATCGTCGCGCTTGTCGTGAGGGCACCGCAGGTGATTTGACGGCCGAGAGGGGATGCTGCACGTTGGCGCCGCACGTCCACCCGAGGAACTCTCATGCAGTCATCGCCATCACGGGGCGCGAGCGTCGTGTCGCGCTCGCTGTTCTTCACGCGCCTGTCGCTCGTTGCGTTACCGGCGCTCGTCGGCACGGTAGCGCCGCCGGCGCACGCGCAGTCCCCGGCGTCGCGGCTGCGCGTCGCCGTCACCCTCCCGGCCACGATTCCCGGCGGGATTCCGGGCGGGGCCAAGGCACTCGACGGGCGACTCATCGTCGTCTTCTCCACCGACTCCTCGGCGGAACCGCGACACCAGATCACCTACGCGCGCGGGGCGCAGCCCGGCTTCGGCGTTGACGTCACTGGCTGGAAGCCGGGGGAGACGCGAATCATCGACGGTGCCGCCTTCGGCTACCCGTTGCACTCGCTGCGCGAGCTGCCCAGCGGGAGCTATCGCGTGCAGGCCTTCCTCAACCGCTATGAGGATTTCAAGCGCAGCGACGGCGTGACCGTCTCGCTCCCCCCCGACCAGGGGGAAGGGCAGCACCCGAGCGTGAAGCCGGGGAACCTCTATTCGGCGGTGCAGACGGTGCGCGTCGATGCGGCGCGCGGCGAGACGTTGCGGCTGACGATAGACCAGGTCATCCTCCCTATCCCGCCGTTCACCGAGACGAAGTACGTGAAGCACGTGCGCATTCGCAGCGAGAAGCTGTCGCGCTTTTGGGGGCGGGACATGTACCTCGCGGCCTTCGTCACCCTCCCGGAGGGGTTCGAGTCGCACCCGGATGCGCGCTACCCGCTGGTGATCAACCACGGGCACTTCTCCACCACCCCCGACAACTGGCGCGAGACCCCGCCAGACCCGAACCTCGCCCCGGACTACAGCGAGCGATTCTCGATGTCGGGCTACAACCGCGTGGTACAGGAGTATTCGTACCAGCTCTTCAAGGACTGGACGGGGCCCGGCTTCCCGCGGGTCCTCCTGGTGCAGATCCAGCACGCCACGCCCTTCTACGACGACTCGTACGCCGTCAATTCGGCCAACAACGGCCCGTACGGTGATGCCATCCAGTACGAACTGATCCCCGAGATTGAAAAGCGCTTTCGCGGGTTAGGGGCCGGATGGGCGCGCTTTGTCTTCGGCGGCTCGACCGGCGGGTGGGAGTCGATGGCCGTGCAGATGTTCTATCCGGAGGAATACAACGGCGCCTGGATCGCCTGTCCGGATCCGATCGACTTCCGCCACTACACGGTGGTGAACATCTACAGCGACACCAACGCCTACTACACCGATGCCCGCTGGAAGCGGACGCCGCGCCCCGGGCACCGGAACTGGCTGGGTCACGTGGACGCCACACTCGAGGAGATGAATCGCTACGAGCTCTTGTTAGGCACCAAGGGGCGATCGAGCGAGCAGTGGGACGTCTGGGAAAGCGTCTTCTCGCCGGTGGGCCCCGATGGCTATCCGCGCCGCATCTGGGACAAGGTCAGCGGGAAGATCGACCCGGTGACGGCCGCGTTCTGGAAGGAGAACTACGACCTCTCCTACATCCTTCAGCGCGACTGGGCTACGCTGGGGCCAAAGCTGCGCGGCAAGCTGCGCCTGTACGTGGGCGACATGGACAACTACTACCTCAACAACGCGGTCTACGAGGTGGAGAAGTTCCTCAAGACCAAGCCCGAGGCCGAGGCGGTGGTGGACTACGGCGACCGGGACGAGCACTGCTGGAATGGCGACCACACGCGCCCCAACGCCTACTCGCGCCTGCGCTACACGCAGATGGTGCTCCCCTGGGCGGTCGAGCGGATGCGGCGCACGGCACCGGCGGGGGCGGACCTGCGGAGCTGGCGGTATTAGGGCGGAAGACGGGAAGACGGGAAGACGAGTTCGGAGGCGCACAACGCGAGTGCCGCGCGCGAGGGTCGTTTTCTCGTCTTCCCGTCTTCCCGTCTTCTCAGCGCATTCCCCTGATCGCCGCCAACCGCGGCGCCCGCGACTTCGGCGAGTCGAGCGAGAACGACCGCGCATCCCCTAACTCGTCGCGCACGTAAGACTCGGTGCGTGCGATCGCGGCCAGCAGCGCGGCGTCGGCTGCGACACCGAACGTCCCCCACACGATCTTGCCGGCATCGGGATCGTACTCCCACAATCCGATCAGCCGCCCTCGGTCGAGGATGGCGTGGCTGGGGAGATCGGACAAGGCGCTCATCGCGACCGGCGTCTTGTCGCTGACGACCTCGCGTGTGAGATCGACGTCGTCGATGAGCGTGCGCATCTCGCGCCGCGTGGCGCCGATCGCATCCAGGCTGCTCACCAGGGCGTACTGCGGCGCGCTCGGCGCCCTGAAGGCACGAAAGGCGGCCACGTCGTCCGGCAGGAGGAGCCGATCACTCCCGGGTGCTGCCGGCTCCAGCCCCAGCGAGGCGGTCACGTCGCGCGATGCCTTGACGCCGAGCCCCGAGAACGATTGCCACTCGCCTAACGTGGCGGGGCCGACCCAGGTGAAGAAGCGCCGCGCGAGTTCGACATACGCCTCGGCCGCGGTGCGCGGCCCTTTGGCGCGCGGGTTCGGCTTCCACAGCGTGTAGGCATAGCGTTGCTGGTCGAGCCGCCCGTTGAGCGGGACGCGCCGAATGTGTCCGTCTTCCTGCAGCCGGCCTAACGCGAGCGGCAGCGTGGTCGCGATCCCCTTCTGCTTTCCCGCTTCGCCCAGCGAACGCGACGCCGTCCCGGTGGCCTCGCGAATCTCGTCGGGCGAGAGGGTGCGGCCGGCCAGCGCCTTGCGCACCGCGTCGCACAGCGCCGAGATCTCGTCTTCGGTCACGCCGAGCTTGATCGCCTGCTTCATGTCGCTGCCGCCGGCATCGGCGGCGAGCGTGAGCCCCAGCGCGAAGTCCTGTGCCGGGAGGACGTAGGTGCAGGCGCGCGCCGACGGGAGCTCGTGGATCTCCAGCGCTTCCACCGCGCGATCGACGTCGGCGCGCGACGTCCCCGCGCGCGCAAAGAGCGTCAGGTACGGCCCGACTCCCGCCACCGAGCGCGCCCACCCCGATCGCACGAGGACCTCGGCAGGCGAGGCCCCGGCCAGCGAGCCGTCGAGTCCCTGACGATGCCACCACCACGCGCGAACTGTTGCGACGTCCATGCGACCTCGAACGGGGAGGGAAGAGCAAGAGGGACGAGCGGAGACGCGGCACCAGTCGGCGCCGCTATTTCGCCAGCTGCAATATGGCGCCGTGTACGGCGCCGATCGCCGCTCAGCGGGCGATCGGTGTCGCCTGTTCCGCGCGCGACTTGATCCCCAGAAGCATGCCGCGTTCCATGATGAAATGCGCCGGCTCGAGGAGATAGAACCCGAGCGCTGCCAACGGGATGGCGGCGAGCGACGGCCGGCCGGGGCCTCGTGTGTGCACCAGCAAACGGCTGGTGGTGCTATCGACCGGGGCAATCACGAAGCTCCCCCAGTTCTCCAACGTCAGAGACCGCGGCGGATCCCAGTGCGAGATGCGCCAACCGAGCTCCGATCCGAAACGCCCGCCCAGGTAGTCGGGCTGCGTCGCGCGAACCAGCTCACCCTCCGCGCGATGCTGCCACGCCGGGACGAGCGAATCGACGTTATGAATGTCGTCGCCGAACGCACGCTCCAGCCAGTCGTAGCTGTAGAAACCCGCGCGATCCTGGCCGATTTGCGCCAACCAGGGCCATACCTGCTCCGCGGGGGCGTGCACCGTGACGCCGTGATCGAGCCGGTATTTGGGCGGCTCCTCGAACGCCATCCCGGGAACCGCCGCCAACCGCTCGCTCGGCGTCGTCCCCCACGACATGTGCATTGGGCGAGTGACGATGAGGGCGGCGGTGAGCGCGAGCATCACGTAGGCAACGCCTGCGCCGAGGCGCTGGCTGAGCGGAAGGCGCTCCGGAATAACGGCAAACTCGCCGGTGCTGAACGTCGGCGTGCGAATCTCCGGATGCGCACATCTCGCCCACCAGCGCACCAACGCGCAGAACACCAACCCGATCGCCAGACCTAGCAGCGACCATAGCCCGATTCCCGCCAGCCGCAGCAGGAGCGCCGAGGCCATCGTCGCGACGAACGTGACGATCTCGGCGTGCCGTCGCAGCCGTTCCACGCCGAAGAGCGCGAACGAGGCGAAGAGAAATCCCCCCATCGAGCAGAGCCAGAGCGGCGTGACGATCCACGGGGACGCCCGCCCGGCGGCCCAGGTCCCCGGGCCGGCGTGCGCCAGCGCGTGCAACAGGAGAAAGAAGGCGATGGCGAGCGGTCGCATGGTCTCCCGGAACGACGGGCAGCTCGTCTACCGGCACGACACAGGGGGCGGGCCTTTCGGCTTCACCCCCTGTGCGCCTGAAGCGACGACGGTTATGGCCTGCGCTTCAGCGTTCTCGTGCTGTGGTGCTTCCTGGTACGACCGAGAGTCATGCCGTGAGGCGCGCTCTGGGGAGGGGCCATACCACGGTTTGCCGCCGTGAAAAGAAGCTGTAGTGACTCGACGATTATCGCTAGTTGGATTGGTGAAGTTTTTTCTCACCTCTCGCTCCCTTAACGTCGCCCCCTGCTCGGCATCAAACAGGGTGAGGCATTCACACACCCTATCGCCTTGGCGCATCGGCGCCGGCGATCGTATTCGGAGGCAATATGAACAGCACGATCCGGCAGTTCGGCGTCGCCACGGCGGCGCTCACTCTTTTCGCGGCGACCACCGCCGTGGCGCAGGTGGCCGACAGCACGAAGCGACCGGCCCCCGCGATGCGCGGTGGCGCCATGCGTGGTGACATGATGCGCGACGGCAGGATGCGCGGACCGGGCGGCGATTTCCGTCAAGGCGCGCCGGGAATGCGAGCCGGGCGTGGCTTTGGTCCGGGGCGCCAGGGCTTCCTGCGCGGCATCACGCTCTCCACCGACCAGGAAAAGGCGCTGCGCTCGGCGCAGGCCAAGCACCTGCTCGAGACCAAGCCGCTCATGATGGAGATGCTCTCGGCCCGCACCGATGAGCAGTTGGCGCGGCTCAATGGGGACCAGAAGGCGCTCGACGCTGCGTCGGCTCGCCTGACGACCACGCGCACCAAGCTCGATTCGCTGCGCGGCAAGCGGTCGCCCGTCGAGACGCTGCGTTCGGTGCTGACCCCCGATCAGCAGAAGATCCTCGACAAGAACCTGGCCGAGCGCGGTCCGGACGCTCGTGACGGGCGTGGCTTCGGGCCTGGGCAGGGTGGCCGTGGAATGCGCGGCCTCCGGGATGGGGCAGGTCCGCGAGGCTTCCGTAACGGCCCCCCGCGTCGTCCCGCCGGTGAAGACACGGAACAGAACGAGCCGCGGTAGCGGCTGACCGGTCGCATCACCAGTCGCAGACTCCGGGGCCACTCGATCGATGAGTGGCCCCGGACGTTTTTGGGGGCGAGTGGATATGCTTCGGGATGATGAACAGCCCGTCCGACGCACGCGAGGGACCACCTGAACCGCCGCCCGGTGCAGGGGCTTCGGCGCCACCGCCACGTTGGCGGCGATGGCTCTCGCCGTGGAACGTGCTCACGGTGGTGTTGGTCCTGTGGGCGCTTCCGCGGTTACTCCCGCACCTGGGGGCGGTCGCCGGTATTCGATCCGGGGGGA
>CAZLLP010000058.1:0-22066 GCA_964560345.1 uncultured Gemmatimonadaceae bacterium | reverse complement strand
GGCCGGCGACACGCTCGGCGCCGAGTCGCTGCGCGGGAAGGTGGTGCTGGTGAACTTCTGGGCGACGTGGTGCGGCCCGTGTCGCGTCGAGATGCCGCTGCTCGAGGCGATGTACGCCCGACACCGTGACCGCGGCTTCGTCCTGCTGGGTCTCAGCGTCGATCGCGGGGGCGCGCCACTCGTGCGCGACTACGTGCGCTCGCGCGGCGTGACGTACCCGGTCGCGATTGTCGGGGCGCGCGAGGAGGGGGCCTTCGGCGGCGTTCGCGGCTATCCCACGTCGTTCCTGCTCGATCGAGACGGCGTTGTGCGCCACGCGGTGATCGGGCCGCTCGCGCCGGCGTCGCTCGAGCTGGCGGTGCGCCGGCTGCTCGACGAGCCGGCGCCCGCCGAGCGCTGACGCCCGGCGCGAGCCTAACGATAACGCGCGGACGTCCGGCGTTCACCACGCCGGGGAGTCACCAGGGGGGCCTAACGGGGCGCGACCGCGCCGTTGGCGGCGAGGACCGGCTGGGCCGCGGGCGAACGCACCCAGGCGATGAAGTGCGCGACCGCCGCCGACGGCGTTGCGGACGCGATGAAGTACGAGTCGCGCACCAGCGCATAGCGTCCGGTGGACACAGCCTCCGCCGTTGGGGCGACGCCGTCGAGCGCGAGCGTCCGCAGCCGCCCCCGTTCCTGCTCGACCACCGTGGCCGTGGTCACGCCAATGGCTCCGGGCGAGGCGAGGAGCGCGCGACGCATCGCGTCAGTATCGGGGGCCACCTGCACGTGCGGCGCCATCGGCAAGTTCGTTAGGCAGGCGATGCCGCGGCGCAGGACCTCCATGTCGACTTCGCTCTCCGCCCGCGCGTGCACCGTCATGGCGACCGACTCGGCGCGCCCCGTGACGGTGTTCCACGACGGGGCGCTCCCAGTGAGCAGGGCGCACGCGTGCGCCGACGTGATGGCGCGCGCCGGAGAGGCGTCGTGGACGCCGAAGACCACGGCGGTGGTGGCGACGCGATGCGGCGTGAATCCCTCTGCGCGCAACGCCGCGGTGTCGAGCCCGTGGCTGGCGAGGGCGATGTCGATGCGCCGCTCGCGCAGCGCCGCGAGACGCGCGCCGCTCCCCAGTCCGCGTCCGAGTGCGATCACCGTCCCGGGATACTCGCGCTGGTAGGCTTCGGCCAGCGCGGCCGCCAACGGCATCACCCCGTTGGAGCCGTCGACTGTGATGGTATCGGCTACGGCGATCGTGGCGCCCGGCCTCGCCGGTCGCCTGCCGGTCTCCGGCAGGTGGAGTTGGCCGGCGAGCGTCGCGGCGAGCAGGAGAAAGAGGACGCGGGGTGACGGGAGCCAGGGCACGAGCGATTCAGCGGAGGGGGAGGGGGGCGAACGCCGGACGATGTGTCGCGCCCCCCGCTACCGCAACGGTGAACGGCGTTGCACCGTAGCTTCCCGGACCCTTACCCCAACCCCGAGCACCCATGCGTCGCCTGCGCCTCGCGTGCGCCCTCCTCGTCGCCCCGGTCGTCCTCGCCCATCCCATCGCCGCGCAGCCGCCGGCCGGCGCGGTCTCGCTCGAGCGATTGACGCACTACCCGTTTCCCTCCGAGCTCAACGCCGCGTCTCGGGCCAACCGCATCGTCTGGGCGTTCAACGAGGCCGGGGTGCGCAACCTGTATGTGGCCGAAGGCCCCGACTTCACGCCGCGCCGCCTCACCAACTACACGCAGGATGACGGGCAGGAACTCACCTCGGTGCAGCTGACGGCCGATGGCCGCACCGTCGTATACGTGCGGGGCGGCGACCATGGCTCCAACTTCGACGACGCCCTCCCCGTCAACCCGCTGGGGACGTTGCAGCCGGTGCGCGTGCAGATCTGGAGCATCCCGTTCGAGGGAGGCGAGCCCAGGTCGTTGGGAGAGGGTGATTCCCCCGCCGTCTCGCCCAAGGGTGACGTGGTGGCCTTCGAGCGCGACAACCAGATCTGGTCGGTCCCCATCGACGGGTCCAAGCCGGCCGCGCGCCTGTTCACGGCGCGCGGGAACAACAGCGACCCGCAGTGGTGTCCGGACGGCGATCACCTCGCGTTTGTCTCCAATCGCGGCGATCACGCCTACATCGGCATCTACCACGGTCCCGAATCGCCGCTGACCTACGTGGCACCATCGACCAATCGCGACGGGTCGCCGCGCTGGTCCCCCGATGGGACGCGCATCGTCTTCGTCCGGCGCCCCGGCGCCGGCGGGCCGGCGCAGAACATCCTCGAGCAGCGCCCGACGGCGTGGTCGCTCTACACCGCCGATGCAGGGACGGGCGAGGCGCGCCATCTCTGGACGTCGCCCAACACGCTGCGTGGTTCGGTTCCCAACACGCACGGCGGGACCAACCTGCACTGGGCCGCGGCCGGGCGGATCGTGTTCCTGTCGTACATGGACGGATGGCCGCACCTCTATTCCATCCCCGAGGCGGGAGGAACGCCGCTGCTCCTGACGCCGGGCGACTACATGGCGGAGTACATCCGGCTCTCTCCCGACCGGAAGACGCTGGTCTTTGCGGGCAACACGGGGAGCACGCCGGACGACCTGCATCGTCGCCACGTCGTCGCCGTCCCGGTGGATCGCGCCGCGCCGCGCGTGCTCACCCAGGGCACGGGGCTCGAGTGGACCCCGGTGGTGCTCGGCGACGGGGCGACGGTGGCCTATCTCGCCGCCACCGCGCAGCGCCCCCCCCTCCCGACGGTCGCGCCGTTAGGCGGTGGCGCCGCGCGCACGCTTGCTGCCGACCGCATCCCCGCCGACTTCCCCGGGGCGCGCCTGGTCACGCCCAAAGCGGTGACCTACACCGCCGAGGATGGGGTGGTGGTGCAGGCCCAACTGTTCGATGCCGGGCCGGCGTCGCGTGGTGGTGGTGCGGCGGCGCGTCGTCCGGCCATCGTCTATGTGCACGGCGGTCCGCCGCGGCAGATGCTGCTGGGCTGGCACTATTCGGACTACTACACCAACGCCTACGCGATGAACCAGTACCTGGCATCGCGCGGCTACGTGGTGCTGTCGGTCAACTACCGGCTCGGGATCGGCTACGGCTACGAGTTCCATCAGCCGGCCGACGCCGGCGCGCGCGGGGCGAGCGAATACCGCGACGTGAAGGCCGCCGCGGTGTACCTGCGCACGCTGCCGCAGGTGGACCCGGCCAAGATCGGGATCTACGGCGGGTCGTACGGCGGCTACCTCACCGCGCTGGCGTTAGGCAGGAACTCCGACCTCTTTGCCGCCGGCGTCGACATCCACGGCGTGCACGACATGACGGCGTCGGCCTCGGGGGCCGGGGCCGCGTTGCAGTCGGCGATGAGCGGCGCCTCGCGCTTCGAGCCCACCGATCGTGACAAGGCGCTCGAGGTGGCGTGGCAATCCTCGCCCGTCTCGAGTGTGAAGACGTGGCGGTCGCCGGTCCTCCTCATTCACGGCGACGATGACCGCAACGTGCGCTTCTCGCAAACCGTCGATCTGGCGCGCCGTCTGGCGGCGCAGGGGGTCGAATACGAGGAGATGGTGATCGTCGATGACACGCATCACTGGATGCGGCACGCCAACCAGCGGCGGGTGAACGCGGCGATTGCGGCCTACTTCGATCGCAAGCTCAAGGGGGCCGGGCAGTAGGCGAGCAGGGGAGATGCCCTCCACCAAACACACGCGGGCCGTCGCACCAGTGCGACGGCCCGCGTGGTACTTCCCGGGGCGTTAGCGACCGCCCTTGCCGCCGTACTCCTTGAGCACCGCGTCCATCCCCTTCACGAAGACGTCGGTGGGGAGCGCCCCGGGAACGACCTCGCCGTTGATGAAGAAGGTCGGCGTGCCGCGAATGTACAGCGACCGGGCGAGGATGTTGTTGCGTTGCAGCTGCTCGCTCACCGCCTTCCCCTTCATGCAGGCGGTGAAGCGCGTCATGTCGAGCTTGACCTGCGTCGCGTACGTCGACATCTGCGCCCGCGGGTTGGCGGCCTTCATCCACTCCTTGCGCTTGTCGTACAGCACGTCGTGCATCGGGAAGAACTTCCCCTGCTCGGCGGCGCAGATCGACGCCTCGGCGGCGTGCCCCGAGTTGGGGAACATGCCGATGGTGAAGGGGACGAACTTCCAGAAGACGCGCCCCTTGTTGATGTACAGCGAGTCGAAGACCGGCTGCGTTTCGCGGAAGAACTTCTCGCAGTAGCCGCAGCCGAAGTCGGCGAACTCCACCACCCAGACGTCGGCCGCGGCGTTGCCGCGCTGGTAGCCGACGCCGTCCAGCGCAATCGTGCGCTCGGCGGTCTTCACCAGCAGGCGCGAGACCATCTGGGCCTGCGCCGGCGGGGCGCTGATGGAGAGCGCCGCGGCAACGCCGAGCGCGACCGTCGCCCCGCCGATGTGGCGGGCGAGCCAGCGCGGGGGGGTGCCGAAGAAGGAGCGGATCTTGGATGCCATGCGAGGTAAGGTAGCGCGAGAAGGTACCCCCGGCAGCACCCGCGGGTCCGGTACGATGCCCCGCGGGAGCGAATCCCCCGCTTCCCGTGTTCATTCGGCAGGACCCGACCCTTGAGGACAAGCGTGACGAACGTGGCGAACGAGACCCGGCAGGCAACGTTAGGCGGCGGCTGCTTCTGGTGCCTGGAGGCGGTCTATCAGGAAGTGGACGGCCTGACCGGGATCGTCTCGGGCTACGCCGGCGGACACGTTCCCAACCCGACGTACGAACAGGTGTGCGGGAAGGAGACGGGGCACGCCGAGGTGGTGCAGCTCTCGTACGACCCGGCGCGCGTGTCGTATCGCACGCTGCTGGAGGTCTTCTTCGCCATCCACGATCCGACGACGCACGATCGGCAGGGGAACGACGTCGGTCCGCAGTACCGCTCGGTGATCTTCACCCACGATGAGGAGCAGGCGCGCGACGCGCGGGCCATCATCGACGAGTTGTCGGCCGAGCATGTGTTCCCCGCGCCGATCGTCACCGAGGTCGCCCCGCTTCCTGTCTTCTATCCGGCCGAAGCGTACCACCAGGACTACTACCGGCAGCACACGCGGCAGCCGTACTGCGCCTTCGTGATCGCCCCCAAGCTCGCGAAGTATCGCAAGCACTTCACCAAGCGCGCGGCGCCGTAGACGCCAGTGCCACAGCAAGGCCCGCAGGACCTTGCTGTCTCTCCTCCACGCACGCTGACTGGCGCTGGCGAACTCCGAAGCGCGCTGGCGAGTGTGGTGTGCTGTCTTCCGGCAACGTGCACCGATCGGCGCGCGCGTCGTATCGGGATGCGAGCGCTGATCGTCACCCAAGGGGAGTTGCGCGGCGATCATGAAGAAGTTCTCATGTTGCGGCGCGTTGGAAGGGCGACCTAAAGTTCGATTGCGCGATGGCCGCGTGGCTCCGTAGCTTCTGCGGTGACGCTGATCGCGACCGGTGTCGGCTCGACTTGGAGCTCCTGGGGAGGCGAACGTGTCGCAACACGGTGTGGTGGCGGGTAGCGAATCGGGAGATGATGCGGCGCGAGGCGCTGCGGTGGCACCCACGATGTCGATCGCGGGTGAACACGCACGTTTGCACGAGCTGCGCCTGCTCCTGCACTCCGTGGCACTGGGGGGCGCGCTCCCCGACATCCTCTTCCGCGTCGCCGAGTGGGTCGAGCGCATCAGTCCAGGGTCGCTCTGTTCGGTCCTGCTCCTGGATGAGACACGCACGCGCGTGCGACACGGCGCGGCCCCCTCGCTCCCGTTGGCGTACGTTCGCCTGATCGACGGCCTCGAGATCGGACCGAAGGCCGGTTCCTGCGGCACGGCGGCATACACCGGGAAGCCCGTCATCGTCGGCGACATCGCCACCGATCCGCTGTGGGAGAACTATCGCGCGCTCGTCGCCCCCTTCCACCTGTGCGCCTGCTGGTCGCATCCCATCTGCGGGTCGGCGGGTGACGTGCTGGGCACCTTTGCGGTGTATCGCACCGCGCCGGCACTCCCCAACGAGGAAGAGTGGGAGTTGCTCGTCGATGCCTCGCACATCACGGCGCTCCTCATCGAACGCTCGCGGGCCGACGAGTCGCGCCGGGCGCAGGAGCGCGAACTGCGTTCCATCGTCGACAACGCGATGGACTTCATCGTGCGCCTGGACCCGGGAGGTCGCTACCGGTTGCCACATCCGGGGGTGTTGCGCTCCCTGGGGCGCACGCTCAAGCAGGTCGTGGGAACGACCATCGACGACCTGAACTTCCCGTCCGAACTTCGCGCGCTCGTCGCGCGCGTGCATCGCACCGCGGCCGAGACGCGGGCGCCGGTGCGGTACGAGTACGCGCTCACGGCCGGCGGGCGCGAACGCTGGATCGACGCCGTCACGGCCCCCTCGTATGACGATGCCGGACTCTTCACCGGGTTCGTGGTCATCGCCCGCGACGCGACCGATCGTCGTCAGGCGCAAGAAGCGCTGCGCCGCTCCGAGGAACGGTTACGCCTCATCTTCGATCGCTCCGAACGCTCGATCGCGATCCTCGACACCGAGGGACGCCTCAAGGAGGTCGGCGAACGCGCCATCAAGTCATCGGCGCTCGATCGTGAACAGGTCCTCAATGTCCCGTTCTGGGAACTCCCCACCTTCGCCGGCAACCCGCAGGTGCAAGAGCAGCTTCGCCGCGCCATCACCGAGGCGGCGTCGGGGCAGGCCTCGGCGGGCGACGTGGTCTATCAAGGGGCCGGCGGGCAGACGCGATACGGGTGGTTCAGCATCGTGCCGGTGCGCGACACCGACGGGCGTGTGATCGAACTGCTGCTCGAGGGGAGCGACCAGACGGCGACGCGCGAGCTCGAAGTGCGAGTACGCCAGTCGGAAAAGATGGAGTCGTTAGGTCGCCTGGCCGGCGGCATCGCGCACGACTTCAACAACATCCTGGCCGCCATCCTCGGCTACGGTGAGCTGCTGCTCGCCGATGCGACCCCGGGAACGGAGAACGCCGAAGGGCTGCAGCACATTGTCACGTCCTCGCGGCGCGCGCGCGACCTCGTGCGACAGATTCTCGCCTTCAGCCGCAAGGCGGAGATCGCGCACCAGCCGATCGACCTGCGAGCCGTGACCGAGGAAGGGCTCCGCCTCCTGCGCGCATCGCTCCCGTCGACCATCGAATTGCGCGAATCGGTGTCGCCACGATCGCTCGTCGTCATCGGCGACTCGTCGCAGCTCTCGCAGGTGCTGCTCAACCTGGGGACCAACGCCGAGTACGTCCTGCGCAAGAAGTCGCACGGGACACTCGAAATCACACTCGATCGGGTGGCGCTCGACGACGAACGCGCGCGCGGCTATGGCGTACACTCCGGGCTCTACGCGCGGTTGATCGTCCGCGACACAGGAGACGGCATTCCGGCTGCGGTGCTTCCGAAGATCTTCGAGCCGTTCTTCACCACCAAGCCGATCGGCGAGGGGACCGGGATGGGGCTCGCCGTGGTGCACGGCATCGTCACGGCACATGGCGGCGGCATTCGCGTCGACACCTCCGGCGCCGGGACCACATTCGACGTCGTCTTTCCCGTCGTCGCCACCCCGGTCGATGTCCCGGCTCAGCCTGCGGCCGAACCCGCGCGCGGGTCGGGACGGGTGCTGGTCGTCGACGACGAACCGGCGATCGTCAATCTCCTGCGCCGTGTGCTTCCGCGGCGTGGCTTCGAGGTCGTGTCGCTCACCTCGCCGCTCGATGCACTCGAACGGTTCCGCGCCACTCCCGATGCCTTCGACCTGATGATCACCGATCGCACCATGCCGCGCATGACGGGCGAGACACTGGCAGCGGCGGTTCACGCCATTCGACCGAGATTCCCGGTCGTCGTCACCAGCGGCCAGGGGAGCCCCGCCGATGACGATGATGCGGTGGCGAATGTCGTCTTCCTGGCCAAGCCGTTCGATGTGGCCGACCTGATGAGCGCCATCGAGCGGGTGAGGCGGAAGATCGCGGCGAGTTGACCGCTCGCTCGGCGCCGGCGCTCGCTCAGGTCCCCGCGTGCTCCGTGGCGAGGCAGTATCGCCGTAACGCCTCCCACAACGGCCGGTGCGCCTGCGCCGCCACGGCAAAGCCGCGCTCCTGCTTTCCGCCTTTGGCCTTGAAGAGCTGCACCAGCGTGCGACGTTCGCGCGAGGGCCATTGCGTCACCGCACCCAAGACCAGCGCGACGATCGGGGCGAGGCGCTGCATGCCGAAGCGCGTGTCGGCATCGGCCGTGCGCCACTGCCGCACGCCAAGCGCCCGTGCCACCTCGTCGAGGTGGTCGTCGCGTCGCGTGAGGCGTGCGGTGGCATCGGGGGCGGCGAGCGTGTCGGTCACCGCACGGGCGAGCGTCACCAGCCATCGTTCCTCGAACAGCGTCGTGTCGGCGGCCCCGGGGAGTTCGAGCACCAGGTCGCCCGCGGCCAGTCGACGCAGCGTGGCCGCCGACGTGCGGTGTGTGCGGCTGGCGACACGCAGGGCGCGTTCGCGTGCGGCGAGGGCTTCCACCGCCGGCTGCACCGGGCGGAAGCCGAGGCGGTCGTAGAACCAGAAGGCACCACTCGCCAGCGCCTCGTCGTTCCCTGCACCAAACTGGTAGGGGTTCACGATGAACCGCGTGATCTCGAACAGCGTGCGAAAGGCGCGCAGCGCCTGCGCAAACAGCATCGCCGCCTCGGCGTGTCGAAAGGCGTCGAAGATGTTCACGCCCGTGTTGGCCTGCGACGCGAGCGGCGTGACGCCGCCGTATCCCACCGGGACGCCGTTGGAGAAGAGGACGTAGCCGTAGTTGGCCTCGAGCGTGAGGCGATCGTCGCGCGCGGCCCCGATCAGGCAGAGTGCGGCTCCCTCGCCCAGGTCGGCGCGATAGATCTCGTCGAGGTTGGCGTAGGTGATGGCGTGCACTTCGCGACAGCGTGTGGCGAGCGCCGCGCGCGATGCATCGAGCCAGTGAGCCGCCTTGGCCGCGGTCAGGCGCTCGATCGTCGGCAGCGGTGCGTCGATCCACGCGATCGGATCGGCCGGGCTCGGGCGCATCGCCTGCCGGAATGTGGGAGTGACCCCGGCGACGGCGTTGCCTGACGTCGCGTGGGTCGCGCCGAGGCGCCAGCGAATCGGAATTTCCAGGCTTTCGTACAACAGGCGCACGACCGCGTCGTCGGGGGCGCCGGCCGGGGCGCGTTCTCGTCCGCGAGGGTGGGCGATCCATGCCAATGCACCACGCCTGCCGCCTCCGCGCGCCTGCGCGAGCCATTCCCTGGTCGAGATCTCACCCGAGTCGAAGGCGTCGGCCTCGGCCTGCGTGAGCGAGAGACGCAGGAGCGGATCGAGGCGATCCGGTTGCTCAAACTGCTCCCAGTCGATCTCGGCGTCCTCACCGTTGGCGATGAGCCAGCGGGCGATGCCGAAGGCGAACGCATGTCGAGTGGTGGTGCCGGCCATGCCGGTGTCATCCAGGCGCCGGCGCTGTGCAGGGGCGAGGGCGTGCACTCTGGCCGCAGTGTGGGCGAGCCCGCGCACCGCCGCCGTCAGGACGCGGAGATTGTCGGGAAAGGCTCGCAGGAAGAGCAGGTCGTCGTGGTAGGCCACCAGTCCGCGCGCCGAGCGCGGCGGGGTGCGCTCGAGTCGCGCGATGAGCGCGAGCTTCTCGTCTGTCTCCGCGGTGCTGTAGCGATGACGGATCGCGTGCAGGCGTGCGAGTGGCGTCACGCGCGTGCTCAGCGCGCGGGGCGTTCGGCGAGCGGGGCGCTTGGCGGATCGACGGGCCATGCGGGGAGTAGACTCTCGGCGTTTGGAGTCTCCAACCTGCAGGTAATGCGCGCCAACGCCGTCCGAGAGTCCCAACCGATGGCGTAGGGGAAGGGACGAGTTGCGCCGGAGGCGCGAGACCGGCGATAATTCGTTGTCCGCCGGTGTGAGCTGGCCGGGCAGTCTTGGGGTGTAGCTTAGTTGGCAGAGCGCCTGACTGTTAATCAGGAGGTCGCTGGTTCGAATCCAGCCGCCCCAGTTGTGCGGGATGTGCACACGTCAAATGGAAAGCGGCGCTCCATCCATGGAGCGCCGCTTTCGTTTTCAGCACCGCGCCGGTGCCGGATCGCGCGACACGCGCACCCGGCTGACGTCCTCCCCTACGCCACCGGTCGCGTGCCTTCCTTGCGCCGGCGACGCCACGCGGCGCCCCCGACCCCAAACAGCCCGGTGCCGAGCAATGCCATCGTCACCGGCTCCGGCGTCACGGAGTACGTGTAGTCCCAGTGCTGGATGTCGTCGCCCTTGGACACGAGGTACGCGCCGCGAATCTGCTGGATCTGGCCGAGCAACGGCGGCGTGGGGGCACAATTCGTCTGGAAGTCGCAGAAGCTCCAGGTGCCACGCGTGGTGCTCACCTGGAAGGACCAGTGCACGTGTGCCCAGCCCGGCGCGCCGGGGATCGAGAGACCGCCCCAGCAATTCTGGTTGGTCCCGGCATATCCTGGTGGCGGCGTGAGCGGACCGCCGTTGGATTCCTTGCAGACGCCGGGGAGGACGTAGGCATACAGCAGGTCCCCCGGGTTGACGTCGTAGAGCCTAAAGGTCCAGAACGACGGCGTGCACCACTTCTTCGTCCCGAATGCCGAGCAGCCGTAGGCGCTCACCTGTCGCTCGGTGTAGGCGCCGGTGTAGCCCCCCCACCCCTGCGCCTGCATCGAGGTGGCCGAGCCGCACAGGGCCAGCGCGCCAGCCGCCGTCAGCATCAATCGTCTACCGTGCATTCGTATTGCCTCGGACTCGTAAGGCGCCGTGGCCGGAATGGCCAGCGCGACGGAAGCCCAATGTTGGTGCGCCCGTGAGCGCGGTCAAGCAGCGCAATCTTCCGCCTGCGTGCGGAAACCGATGCCGCCTGCGGGCGTGCATCACACCCTCGCCTGCGTCCGCATCACACGATCGAAATGATGGAGGTCACTGGCGGCAATTGCTGCCCAGGCGCGCGGCAGCAGCGCTACAGCTTCGTGCAATTCGCCGTGGCGGCATCGCCTCGACTTCCGGCAATCGACCTCAGGCATTGGGCCGGCGTGGCAGCGTGAGAACGAGCGATCGGCGAGGCGACGTGCTGCGGCGAATCGCCGCGGCAACCGAATGCCTAACGCCCCGCGCCTGCACAAACGCCCGCACGCCAGGGCGGCGTGCGGGCGTCCCTCTCGCGAGTGCGCCGCGCCTAACGACGGTAGCTCGCTCGCAGGAACATGAAGCGCCCGTTGAACCCGAACGGCGTGGCGCCGGAGTAGCGGAAGATCAGCGAGTTCGAGTTGGCCGGGAGCAGCTCGTCCGGATACACGTCGAACAGGTTGTCCACGCCCAGCGTGAAGCCGATCTGGTTGGTGAGCTGGTAGCTCACGTTGGCATCGGTGAGCCACTTGGCGGTGAAGTACTGATCGAGCGCGCGGTTGGTGACCGACGCGGCCGACGCGATGGAGCCATAACGTTGCACCTGGACGATGGTGTTGAGCTTCTTGAATCCATAGTCGCCCGTGAAGCGCGTGTTGCTGCGCGGCTGCCCGCGCTCGAACGTCACGCGCGCGGTGCGGTCGAAGATGGCTTCGCCGATCGACGACAGTGCATCCGGCGTCGGCTTCACGCTCACCACCCGGTTGATGTTGTTGTTGTACGCCGCCCCCAGGCGGAGCGTCCCGTGCTTGCTCACTTGCACGCCATAGTTGGCCACGACGTCGACCCCGTCGGTGCGGGAGTCGATCGCGTTGGTGAAGTAGCGCGCGCCGCCGATGCCAGGGTAGCCGTTGGCGGTGAGCAGGGCGACGGTCTGCGCGGTGATCAGGTTGCCGGTGAGCACCACGCGATCATCGACATCGATGCGATAGAAATCGACCGACAGCGAGAACGCCGGGGCCGGCGCGAACGTCGCCCCGTACGAGATGTTCACGCTCTTCTCGGCCTTGAGCGGCGAGGCGCCCAGCAGTTTGGCGACCGCCGTGGTAACCGGGAAGGTCTTGTTGTCGACCGCTACTGGCGGCGATCCGATGAAGTTGGTCGCGGTGGACGAGAACCAGGACTGCGCCAGCGACGGCGCGCGGAACCCGGTCGCGATGGCGCCACGCAGCGCGAGTCCGCGTCCGATCTCGATGCGCGAGGTGAACTTCCCGGTCGTCGCCGCGCCGAAGTCGGAATAATCTTCGGCACGCGCGGCGGCGCTCACCGTCAGGCGCTTCCCGAAGCCGGTCTCGAAGTCGACGTAGGCCGCCAGGTTGGTGCGGCTCTCGTTGACTTCGTCGGTCGGTCGGAAGCCGGGGAAGACCTGCGATCCTGCCGCCGCACGCGCCCCCCGGTTGGGGCCGTCGAGCACGGCGACGCCGCCATCCACCCACGACTCGCGCTGCCCCTGAAAGATCTGGTAGTTGTCGCGACGGAATTCCGTGCCTAACGCCACGCTCACTGGCTGCGGGAGGATCGTGCGCACCTGCCGCTGCAGATCGAAGTTGAGGCTCGACTGGGAGAAGTTGAAACCGCCCGCGTCGAACACCGTTGGCGAGGCGGCGCCCAGCGACACGTTGTTGGAGTTCTCGACGCCAAAGCCAAACCGGTTGTAGCCGTGCACCACGCTCAGGTCGTAGTTCCAGTTGCGCTTGGTCCCCTTGAGCCCTCCGGCGAGCGAATAGTCGATGATGTCGGAGGTGATGAGCGGGAGGAAACCATCGGGGTGGAGCGCGCGCACGGTGCGATCGTCCAGCGGACGACGGAAGAAGCCCGCCGACTTGCCGTCACGCTGCGTCACGCCACCAAAGGCGTACAGCTCGGCGTTGGCGCCCAGCGGCTTGCCGAACGTCAGGAAAGCGCCGAAGTCGGTCGTCTTGGCGTCGCCCTGCCAGTGGTTCTGCAGCGGCGTGTTGCTGTTGCGTGCGTCGCCAGCGAAGTACTGCTGGCGCGTGTCCGGCAACGAGCGATTGGTGCTGTCGCGGTAGCGGAACTCGCCCGAGAGCGTGAGGAAGGCGTCGCCGAAATGCAGCGAGTGGCTCCCCGAGAACTGGTTCACCGTCCCATCGCCTTCGGACGTCTGTCCCACCGTGGTCGCGAAGTCCGTGGGAACGTCGTTCTTGAGGATGATGTTGATGACGCCGGCGATGGCGTCCGAACCGTACTGCGCCGAGGCGCCGTCGCGCAGCACCTCGATGTGATCGATGGCGCTCGCCGGAATCGCGTTGAGGTCGACGCCGGCCGACCCTCGTCCGATGGCGTTGACGTTGACGAGCGAACTGGTGTGACGGCGCTTTCCGTTCACCAGCACGAGGAGCTGGTCGGGTCCAAGTCCGCGCAGCGTGGCGGGGCGCACGTGATCGGTGCCGTCGGAGACCGACGCGCGCGGGAAGTTGAACGAGGGCGCGAGCATCTGGATGATCTGCGCCGTCTCGGTACGACCGCTCGACTTGATGTCCTTGGCCGATAGCACGTCAATGGGGGTGGGGGCATCGACCACCGTGCGATCCTGGCGGCGCGTCCCCGTCACCACGACCTGCTCCAGGTTGTTGACGGCCTTGGTGAGCGTGAAGTTCTTCGTCACGCTCGCGCCGGACGCAATCGTCACCGAATCGCGCGAGACCTCGTAGCCCAGCAGTCGTGCGCGCACTTCATAGCGCCCCGGCGGGAGTTGTACCCGGTACGATCCATCGGCGCGGGCGATCGCGCCAAGTGTGGTACCGCTGACGGAGACCGACGCCCCCGAGAGCGGCGTCCCCGCTTCGGCGTCGGTCACCTTTCCGGTCAGGCTGCCGCGCTCCTGTGCATGCACTCGTGCAGCGGGGACCGCCAGCAACAACGCCACCACGAGCGGAACGGCGAACCTGCGACCAGCGCAACGACGACTCGTCATGCGTCCTCCGGAACCTATGGGGGTAGGTAAGGGCGATCGTGCCCTCAGGAGGCGCCTCCCCACCAACACGGAGGCACCGGAAGTTCTTCCCCTAATGCACCAGAAACGAAACGGCCGCAAGTCGCGGTCGCTCGTCGTCACGTGTCCAGCGTGCGTGCAGCAGCGTTCAGCATGCGTTCACTCGGCTGGTGCATCATCTGCGACGTCGCCCGCACCCGGAAATGCGCCACGCCGAGCGAGCGTGACCGTGAATCGCGAGCCCTGACCAACGACGGACTGCACGTTCAGGTAGTATCCCATCAATTCGCATAGTTGTCGCGAGATGGCGAGCCCTAGCCCCGTGCCGCCGAAGCGGCGCGCGGTACTCGTTTCAGCCTGCTCGAACGGCTCGAAGATCGCCATCAGGCGCTCGGCGGCGATGCCGATCCCCGTGTCTTCCACCTCGAAGCAGCGCGGCACACCGTCGGCGTCGGCGATGACGCGCGCGACCACGCGCCCCTGCTGGGTGAACTTGAGCGCATTGCCTAACAAGTTGACGAGCACCTGCCGCAGGCGGTCGGCATCGCCGGGGCACGGTTGCAGCACGGCGGGCATCTCGACGTCCAGTCGCACCGAGCGCTGCTGCGCCTGGTCGGCGAGTTGTGCGACGGTCTCCCGCACGAGCGCCTCGAGGTCCACCGGCTCCCGGCGCAGCGTGACGCGACGCGCTTCCACCTGCGAGAGGTCGAGGATGTCGTTGATGATCGTCAGCAGGTGTGTGCCGTTGGCCCTGATGCGCGACAGGTAGGCGCGGTCGGCGTCGTCCTCGCCCGTGCGCCGCGACAGGAGGAGCGTGGCGAAGCCGATCACCGAGTTGAGCGGCGTGCGCAGCTCATGGCTCATGCGCGCCAGGAAGTCGCTCTTGGCGTGATTGGCGGCCTCCGCGACCTCCTTCGCCTGGCGCAACACACGCTCGGCTTGCACCTGGCGGGTGATGTCGGTGAAGGTCGTGACCGATGCCGACGGGGCGTCACGCCCGTCCTCGAAGATCGGGGCGCTGTTGATGTTGAGCCACGAGAGGCGGCCATCGGGGGTGTGCACGCCCATGACCACTCCCCACACCGGCCGGCCCGTGCGCAGCACCTGCATCGCCGGGTGCTCCTCGCCGGGAAATGGGGAGTGGTCCTCGCGCACGGTGCGCCACCGCGGGTCGAACGAACTGCGTCCGACCAGCTGTTCGCCGGTGAGGCCAAGGATCTCCTCGGCGCGACGGTTCCATCCGCGAATCGACCCGTCGGCGTGCTGCACTACCACCCCCTCACTCATCGCCGCCAACACCTGCCGCACGTCCACGGATTCGAAGCGATCAAGTCCGCCCAGGTTGCGGGCGGCAGGTGCAAGGGTCATGGGAGACGAGCGGTATGTGAATCGAGTTCATGAGCGGCCTCCAAGAGTGTCGGCCGGCGGCGCTCCTCGCTTCACCTCTCCCCTCGACGCGGGCGCCCCGCCGAGGGATCTTCCCCCGCCCGGCGACTGTCGATGCCGGTGCTCCCCCTCCACGATTTCACCGCCTCGCCAGATGCGCCGTCTTTCCGTCACCGCCATCGCCGCCCTGCTCCTCGTCGCCAGCGACCGTGCGCTCCCGGCGCAGGTGCAATCGCCGGTCGCCGTACGAGCACAGCGCCTCATCGTCGGCGACGGAACCACCATCGAGCAGCCGGTGGTGATCGTGCAGGGTGAGCGCATCGTGGCCGTGGGCCCGGCGTCGTCGGTGGCGATCCCGCGCGGGGCCCGGGTGATCGACCTCCCGCGGCATACGCTCCTCCCCGGACTCATCGACACGCACACGCACATCAACTCGTCGGACAACGACGGGGGCGACATGGCGGTGCTGCGCGAAACGGGTGCACACGCCGCGATCTATGGCGTGGTCAATGCGAAGAAGACGCTCGACGCCGGTTTCACCACGATTCGCGATGCAGGGGCCACCAACTACGCCGACATCGCGCTGCGCGACCTCATCGCACGCGGGGTGGTGCCGGGGCCGCGCATCTTCGCGGCGGGACCGTCACTTGGCATCACGGGCGGCCATGCGGACGTGAACGGCTGGAGCCCGCTCATCCA
Source organism: uncultured Gemmatimonadaceae bacterium (assembly GCA_964560345.1). GTDB lineage: Bacteria > Gemmatimonadota > Gemmatimonadetes > Gemmatimonadales > Gemmatimonadaceae > SCN-70-22. The sequence continues at coordinate 6,128 of CAZLLP010000058.1, read as the reverse complement.
GATCCCCGGGACCGGGATGATCGTCGACGGCGTGGACGGCATGCGCAAGGCGGTCCGGCAGAACGTCAAGTTCGGGAGCGACCAGATCAAGATCACCGCGACGGGCGGCATTCTGTCGGTTGGGGATGCGGTGAACCACTCGCAGTACAGCGAGGAGGAACTGCACGCGGCGGTGGAAGAAGCCGCGCGCCTCGGACGCAAGGTCATGATGCACGCGCATGGCGCCGAAGGGATCGTGACGGCGGTGCGCGCCGGTGCGGCGTCGATCGAGCATGGCTCGCTGATCGACGACGCCGGGATCGCGATCATGAAGGAGCGCGGCGCCTATCTCGTGCCGACGCTCATCATCCTTGATGAGATCGTGCGCGACGGCGAGCGAAAGGGGGTGCCGGCCAACTCGATCGCCAAGGCCAAGGCCATCGAACCCGAGCGTCGGCGACGCTTGCGCAAGGCGTGGGAATCCGGCGTGAGGTTCGCCTTCGGGACCGATGCCACCGGCGACATCCACGGGCGCAACGCGCAGGAGTTCGCGCTGATGGTCGAGCAGCTCGGCGCCACGCCGATGCAGGCGATCGTGAGCGCGACGTCGAGCGCGGCCACGCTCATCGGGGCACAGGACGTGTTGGGGACGATCAGCGCCGGCAAGTTCGCCGACCTCATCGCCGTCGAGGGAAATCCGCTGGACGACGTGCGTCGCCTCGAGCGCGTGGACTTCGTGATGAAGGTCGGCGTGGTGCACAAGGCGCCCGGCGCCCCCGCCAGTCGTTAGGTTAGGGGCGCCCCTTGCCGACGGGGCGCTTGACCGTGATGGCACGGGCGATTTCGAGCCGGATGGCGCCGGTGGCGTCGGCGCGCACGTTGATCGCCTCGCGTCGCGCGAGCACTTCCACGTGTTGCACCTTGTCGAGCGAGGCCACGAGCGAAACCCCCTCGGCCAGGTCGCGATTCATCCCCTTTACGGCCTTCTCGCGCAGTTGGTCGAAGTGCCCTTGCAGCGGGAATCGGGCGTTCTGGCGCAGCAGGTCGCGAATCTGGTTGTCGCCAAGGAAGGCGAGCCCCTTCACCAGGAGCGACGTGGTGCGCAGGTCGTAGCCCAGGTCGGGGATGAGGAGCTGATCGGCGGTGTTGTCGTACATCGGCGTCCCGGTGAGGTAGACCAACCCCCGCGCACCGCCGTCGAAGCGCACGCCTAACGCCACCCGTCCGCCGCCGATGCCGGAGAGCGTGACGTCGCGCAGCGTGATGACGCGATTGGCCCACTTGAGCGACTTGCCCACGAGCGCCTTGCGCAGCAGGCTGGTCGCCACGTCGTAGCCGAACGTCCCCTGCAACGACACGCGCAGCCCCGTCCCCTTGAGCGCGGCGGGCGTGAGCGACGGCAGCGGCGTGAACAGCTCGAAGTCGTTGGGGCGGTTGCCGGTGGCGATGCGCGGCGACGCCTCGAGGCGCAGGTGCGCGACGGCGAAGCCGCTGTCGATGTCGATCCGCCCGAGCTGCACCCGGCGCGGATTGATCGTGAGGTAGATCGAATCGGTGAGGCGGATGGGGCGCGAGATGTCGCGCCACCAGCGCTCGAAGCGCACCCGCGTGTTCACATTGGCCAGGGCGCGATCGAGGGTGCGCACCTGCTTCTCCAGCACGTCGCGCGTGGCCTTCATCACCCGGTCGGTGACGTCGATGCGAAAGATCGTGACGGCGCACTTGTCGCGCGTGAGCGTGGTGTAGGGGACCACGCGCGTCACGCGCGAGCGCGCGGCGAGCTCCCACGACTCCTGCAGGCGCAGCGTGCTCTCGATGCGAACGCGCGCGCGCGGCTTGTCGACGTCGCCAGTTCCGCACGCCGCGCTGACTTCAGGGCCGATCGGCGGTTTGTACCAGCCACGCCCCTCGTACTCGATGACGCTGGAGACCGTCACCCGCTGTGAATCGACCGAGATCACAAAGGGCGATCGCCTGGCGGCAAAGGCGATATGGACGCGCTTGTTGCTCTGCACGTCCAGTCGCGTGTTGATGTCGCCGAACGTCCTCGGGACAGCCCGCTCGAGCGCCTGCAGCGCAGGGGAGAGTTCGTAGCGGATCTGCGACTCGACCACCGACGGCGGGAGCGTCAGCATCGAATCCGCCACGTCTGCCGTCACGTCCGGGGGCGGGGCGTCAATGTTGAGCGTGCGATCACACGCCACGACGGTCGTCAGGCAGGTGAGCGCCACGCCGAACATCGCCGCTCGAATCCCCCCGGTCGTGCGCTGCTGGCGAGCCTCCCACCCACGTCGCATCTTCATCCCATGAAGGCTACCACGCGCGTGCAGGCTGTCGAGCCCCTGCGTCGCGGTCGACGCGCCGTTCTTCTGCTCCTGCTCGCGCTCGCTGTCCCTCGCCTTGGGGGGGGCCAACATGCGCCGCGTGTCGAGCCGCGCGCCGAGCCGCGAGCCGAGCCGCTCTGCCCCAGCGGGATCGCCCCCTTCGCCTCTCCACTCTGTGCCGAGCTCGTCCCGACCCCCGATCTCGCACGGGCGAACGGGATGCTGGAGCTACGTGCCGTGCGCTCCCCGTTTGGGGTGGCGGTGTCGCCGGATGGGCGACTGCGGCACCGATTGGTCGCGCGCATCGATTCGCTGCCCCCGCCGCGGTCGTTAGGTGACTTCCAGGCCTACGTGGCGTGGGGCTACGACGTCACCATGGGACAGGAGCGACGACTGGCCGTGGTGCACAACGGCGAGACGCCGTTAGGCGAGCTCCCCTATGAGCGCTTTCGCGTCATCATCAGCGCCGAGCGGTCGGCCACGGCGACCACGCGCACGGGGCGACTCGTCATGCGCGCCACTTCGCCGTCGGCGCTCCTGCTCGCGCACCGCGACGCGATGGGGGCGATGTCGACCGGGAGCGCTCCGGCCGCGACCGGCACCGAGGCGCCGCACGACGATCATGCGCACCACGGCGGGGAATGGCCCCCCCCGCCTGACGATCCGCGCATCGCCCCCAGCGCGATGGCGCACCCCGCCCCGACCACGGCGCCGTGGCGCCCCGATACGACCGGCGGAGAGGTGCGCGACGCCATCGCCCGCCGCGTGGTCGACCTGCGCGATGGCGATACGTTGCATCTGACGGCTGGGTTCGTGCGGCGCACGATCGGCTCCCGCACCTTCGTCATGTATGGCTACAACGGGCAGTACCCCGGCCCGCTCATCCGCGTACGACAGGGGGGCGAGGTCGTCGTGCGATTTCGCAACGCGATCGACCTCCCCTCCACGATTCATTGGCACGGGCTGCGCCTCGACAACGCCTCCGACGGCGTCCCCGGCGTGACGCAGGCGCCCGTTGCCCCTGGCGACTCGTTCACCTATCGCCTGCGCTTTCCCGATGCGGGGATCTACTGGTATCACCCGCACGTGCGCGAGGACATCCAGCAGGAGCTGGGGCTCTACGGCAACCTCCTCGTTGCTCGGCGCGCCCGCGCCCGCGTCCCGGTGCACCGGGAGGAGATCCTGGCGCTCGACGACTTCCTGGCCGGGCGCGACGGGGCGTATCCGTTTGGCGGCGACGCCCCCTCGCACGCCCTCATGGGCCGCTTCGGCAACCTGCTGCTGGTCAATGGGGAGCCGTCGTACCGGTTGCAGCTGCAACGCGGGGCGGTGGTGCGCTTCTACCTCACCAACGTGGCCAACGCCCGCATCTTCAACCTGCGCATCCCCGGAGCCCGCCTCAAGCTGGTGGGGTCTGACCTGGGGGATCTCGAGCGCGAGGAGTGGGTCGAGTCGGTGGTCATCGCCCCGGCCGAGCGCTACATCGTCGAGGCGCGCTTCGATTCGGCCGGCCACTTTCCCGTGGTGAACAGCGTGCAGTGGCTCGACCACATGCGCGGCTCGGTGACCCCCGCGGTCGACACGATGGGGGTGGTGACCGTCGAGGACGTGCCGGCCACGCCCAACCTCGCCGAGTCGTTCGGGCGCCTGCGCGCCAACCGGGAGGTGCAGGAGGAGCTGGCCCCCATGCGCCGCCACTTCTGGCGCCCGGTGGACCATACGCTCACGCTCGGATTGCGGCTGACGGGACTCTCCCCGGCGATGGTGGCGATGCTCGTCGGCGTGGCCGTCCCGCTCGATTGGAATGACGCCATGCCGATGATGAACGCCGCGATCAGCGGGAAGGAAGTCACGTGGACGCTTCGCGACGAGGCGGGGCGCGAGAACATGGACATCCACTGGCAGTTCCGCGTGGGGGACGTGGCGCGCATTCGCCTGCGGAACGACCCGGCCGTGACCCACGCCATGGCCCACCCGATTCACTTCCACGGGCAGCGCTTCCTGGTGATCTCGCGCAATGGCGTTCCCAACGACAATCTCGTCTGGAAGGACACCGCCGTCCTCCCGGCGGGCGAAACGATGGATCTCCTCCTCGAACTCTCCAACCCCGGCGCGTGGATGTTCCACTGCCACATCGCCGAACACCTGGGGACCGGGATGATGGGGATGATGTCCGTGCAACGCTGAACGTCGATCGACCGCTTCTTCCTTTCGATACGCGCCGTCCCCCCTCATGTCTCTCCCCTCAGGTCACGCCCTCATGCGCTTCGTCACGTTTGTCCCAGCCGTTGCTGCTGCGTTGTCGCTCGCCGCGCCGATGGCGTCGGCGCAGCCGCGCACGATCAGCGCTGCCGTTCGCCAGTTTGTCTCGGTCGACACGTCGCTCGTCGCGTTGACGAACGTTCGTCTGGTCGACGGCACCGGGACCCCCGCGCGCGACGGACAGGTGATCGTCATCGAAGGGGAGCGGATTCGCGCCGTTGGCCCGGCCGGCACGACGCCGATCCCCGCGGGTGCACGCGTCATGGACCTCGCCGGTCATACCGTCATCCCGGGGATCGTCGGGCTGCACGACCACATGTACTACTCGTCGGCCGCTGGCGGTTCGATGAAGATGATGCTCCAGTCCTATCCCAAGCTCTTCCTCGGCAACGGGATCACCACCATCCGCACCGCGGGGAGCGTCGACTCGTACCAGGAGCTCAATCTCCGCGCCGCGATCGAAAAGGGGCTGCTGGCCGGCCCGGAGCTGTTTGTCACCGGCCCCTATCTGCAAGGCCCCGGACAGGGCCCGGGCGCCATGCACCAGCTCAACAACCCCGACGAAGCGCGCCGCCTGGTGCGCTACTGGTCGGAGGAAGGGGTGAGCTGGTTCAAGGCCTACACGCAGATCTCGCGCGCATCGCTCGGCGCCGCCATCGAGGAAGCGCACAAGCACGGAGTGAAGGTGACGGCGCACCTGTGCTCGGTGGGGTATCGCGAGGCGGTGGCGTTAGGCATCGACAACCTCGAGCACGGCCTCTTTGCCAACACCGAGTTCTACAAGAACAAGCAGCCCGATGCCTGCCCTACCGTCGGCGACTCGCTCGTCTTTGCCGAGGTGCGCGGCGACAATCCGGAGGTCAAGCGGACCATTGATGAGATGGTGAAGCGCGGCGTGTCGCTCACCTCCACGCTCGCCGTCTACGAAACGTCGACTCCGTCGCGTCTCACGCCCGATCAGCGCGTCCTCGATGCCTTGATCCCGGAGGCAGCGGCGGCGGTCTCCAGGTGGTACGAGAACGGCCGCAACGCCAAGGACGCGGCCAACCGCGACGTGCTGCGCAAGACGATGGACTTCGAGTACGCCTTCGCGAAGGCCGGCGGACTCCTCGCTGCCGGGTCGGATCCATGCTGCCTCCACGTCATCGCCGGCTACGGCGATCAGCGCAACTTCGAACTGCTCGTGGAAGCCGGCTTCACCCCCGAAGAAGCCGTCCGCGTGATGACACTCAACGGCGCCAAGGTCCTCGGCATCGACAACCGCACCGGAAGCATCACCGCCGGCAAGCAGGCCGACCTCGTGATCCTGGCCGGCGACCCCACCAGGACCCCCGCCGACACCCAGAAGGGCGTCACGGTCCTCCGGCCCGGACTGCGCTTCAGCCACGACTATGATTTCGGCTCGACCACGACGCTGGAGGCCGTCGCGCTGGGCGGCCGAGAGGGCTCGCCCGGCCGTACGGCCGTTCGCGTGCTGGCGCGCAACGAACCGATCGCCTGGACCTGCGCCGACTGCCCGGCCCCCGCGACCCTGGTCTGTCCGTTCTGCCTCGGCCCAACGCC
>CAZLLP010000057.1:0-31775 GCA_964560345.1 uncultured Gemmatimonadaceae bacterium | reverse complement strand
CCCGTCCGAATCACGTTATGTACTTCAGTAAACTCTCACCGAAGCCCTGAAGAGCTTCGGATCAACGAGTCCGCCTCGCACACTTCACGCTCAACTCGATTTTCAATCAGCAGTTCGTTGTCGCGTTTGCGACAGCCTTGAATAGTACCGCGATGAACTCGCTTCGTCAAGGCTCTTTCTTCATTTCCCCGTACCCACCCGTTTGGGTAGGCATTTTCCCGGGGAGAAAGAATTAATACACCCTTGCTTCCTCTCACGCAAGGGCCCGCCGATAGCTTTCGCCACAGCCAACCCCCGCCCCGATCCACCACCCACCCCAACAATCCCCAAAAGAAAACGGGCTACCCGTTTGGGCAGCCCGCCTTCCTTCATGCTCCGTGATGGACTTGAACCATCAACCTAGCGATTAAGAGTCGCTTGCTCTGCCAATTGAGCTAACGGAGCGACAAAAGCTCGCACTGCTGGTGCGCCAGGAGGGAATCGAACCCCCGACCTACAGCTTAGAAGGCTGCCGCTCTATCCAACTGAGCTACTGGCGCTTCGACCGACCACTATCGGACGGGTACCCTGCGAAGTCGGGGCGGCCGGATTTGAACCGGCGACCTCCTGCTCCCAAAGCAGGCGCGATACCGGGCTACGCTACGCCCCGCTGGGGAGACGGAATTGTAGCCGAGCGCAGCCCAATGTCAACGTCTCCCCGCCAACGCCGCGAGAATCGCCCGTACGGCCCGAGCCCGATGACTCACCTCGGCCTTGGCCTCTCGCGACACCTCCGCAAAGGTCCGTCCCAACTCATCCGACAGGAAGAACGGGTCATAGCCGAAGCCCCCCTCCCCGCGCGGCGTCTCCACAATCTGCCCCCGCGTTTCCCCACGCCGCACGAGCTCGCCGTCGTCATCAACGTAGGCTGCCGCGCAGACGTACCCGGCCGCGCGAGTCGCGCCAATCGGGTGCTCGGCGAGCGCTGACGCAAGCGCGCTCTGCAAGGCTGCGTTGTTCGCATCGTCGAGCGCCTGCCCCACGAGATCGGGACGTTCCGACCAGCGCTTGCTTCGCACTCCCGGTCGCCCCCCTAACGCGTCGACGCAGAGCCCCGAGTCGTCTGCCAGTGTGGGCAAGCCGCTGATCGCGTGAAAATGCCGCGCCTTGGCCAGCGCGTTGCCCTCAAAGGTCTCGTGCGCCTCGATGGCGTCCTCGGCGGGCGCCTCGGCGATGCCGGCCGTCTCGAGAGCGATGGGCGTGTACCCCGCGGCGAGCAGCATCGGGGTAAGTTCGCGCAGCTTCCCGAGGCTGCGGGTCGCGACCAAGAGCCGCATCAGGGGCGCGGGGCGGCCAGCACCGCCAGTTGCAACGCATCGAGCTGTCGAATGCCGTCAGCCGCAAGCGCGACAAGCAGGTCCAGTTCGGCGCGGTCGAACGCCGCGTGCTCCCCGGTCCCCTGCACCTCGACGAATCGCCCCTCGCTGGTCATCACAACGTTCATGTCCACGTCGGCCTTCACGTCCTCCACGTACTCGAGATCGAGGCGCGGTTCTCCGCCGATGAGCCCGACACTCACGGCCGCTACGCGCCGTTTGACGGGCGACGACGCGATGCGTCCCGATTGCACCATCCACGAAAACGCATCCATCGCGGCGACGCACGCGCCGGTGATCGACGCGGTGCGCGTCCCACCGTCGGCGTCCAGCACATCGCAATCCACGCGCAGTGTGTATTCGCCGAAGGAGAAATCGTCGATCATCGCGCGAATGCTCCGACCAATCAGGCGCTGAATCTCCTGCGTGCGGCCGCCCAGCTGTGCGCGCTCGCGCGGCGTGCGCGTGTTGGTGGCCCGCGGTAGCATGGCATACTCGGCCGTCATCCAGCCCTGACCGCTCCCCTTTCGCCACCCCGGGACCGAGTCCTCAACCGTGACGGCGCACAACACGCGCGTATTCCCGAAAGAGACCAGGCAGGATCCCTCGGCGCTACGAACCGCGCCTCGCTCGAGCGAGACGGCGCGAAGGGCGCTGGCCAGGCGGTCACGGCGCGGCAGTGTGTCGTTGGGCACGCAGTTTCTCGATGATGGAAGTCGTGGATTGACCTGGGGTGAGCGGCACGATGACCACCGAACCGCCCCGCGCACGTACCTCCGGTGCGCCAACCACGGTGTCTTCGGTGTAGTCACCGCCCTTCACAATGACATCGGGGCGGACGGCGCGAACGAGTTCAAGTGGCGTGTCTTCCTCGAAGACGGTCACTACATCGACGCAGCGAAGGGCCGCGAGGACGTAGGCACGTTCGGCCTCGTTTCGAACGGGACGTTCGGGACCCTTGAGGCGACGCACCGACGCGTCGCTATTGAGGCCGACAATGAGGGCATCGCCCTGCTCGCGTGCCGCACGCAGCACGTCGACGTGTCCGGGGTGCAGCAGGTCGAAGACGCCGTTGGTAAACACGACACGGCCCTGCTGCGCCTGCCGCCACGCCTGTGCTTCGGCGACCGACAGGATACGCAACGACGGATCGAACGAGCTCACAGGCCGCCGTCGGCGCGCGGTTCGAAGCGGAACTCGCGCACGAAGAGCGGAAGCTCGACGTGCTCGGAGTATTCTGCGGAGATGCTGATGGCGCGCTGCGACCGGCGTACCCGCACACGCCCGGCATCCTCGGGAAGTCCCAGCGAGTCGGCCTTGGCGCGCAGGTGACGGACGATCACCTCGTCCGTTCGCGTTCCGGCGAAACGGACCTCCTGCTGCATGGCATCCTCGAACTGATAGTATCGCCAGTACACCTCACCGATGTTGACGGCGAAGTAGACGACCGTGACCACGATGAGCAGCGAGAAGAGGCACCCCAGCTTCCCCGCCCCCCGTCGCGCGGTCACCACTGGGACTGCGCTCCTTCGATGATCTCGTTCACGATGCGCTGGATAGCCTGCTTGCGACCGGCGGCTTCCTCGCGCTCGGCGTACTCGCCCTCGGCGCTGACGCCGGAGCGCTGGAAAAGCACCCGGCCAGTGGTATTGTCGACGATCGTGACGTCGACCCGCATTTGCAGCCGACGGCGAGCCGAGGTCGCGCGCGTGGGATCGGCGGAAAACGAGACGGGGACGTCGGCCTCGAAACTCGTGATCTTCCCCGAGACGACGGCCGTGGCCTTCTGTTCGGTTGCGTCGCGAAGGCCCAGGCGATCGCTCAGCGCCTTGCGCAGTTCCTGATGCAGTTCGCCCGTGAGCTCCGGGTTGGCCGTTTCGTTCTCGAACGGGATGACGGCGACGGTGCGCACATGCTTGGGAAGCCCGCCTCCGCCCGAGAGCGAATACAGGCACCCGGAAAGCCCGACGGTCAGGGCCAGGACGAGACTAACGATGCCAAATCGCTTCATCAAACGGCGGATCGGCGAGGCGTCGAACGAGGGTGAGAGTGAGGCGACGGCGCGAGCCGTAGTTGCGGAAGCTGATCACCGCCGAGTCGCGGCGCACGGCCTCACGCAGGCGGTTGCCTTCCACTCGCTGGAGCGACACGAGCGATGCACCACTGAACGCCACCCGCCACACCGGAGAGCGACCGATATCGGCACGCAACGTATCGGCAGCGACAAGTGCCACGGTGTCGGCGCCGACAACCTGCAAGCGACCGAGCGCGGCCCACAGCAATGGCACGGGGGGAAGATAGCGCACCGCGTCGTCGTTTGCCGGGGTGCTCAGGCGATCGCCGATCAGGATCGCGTAGCCTCCGCCAAGATTCCCGTCGGCAAAGAAGTCGAGGCGAACGGAATCCGGCGGGGCGATGCGCGCCACTCCCTCTCCACGCGCCGAGAAGATGGGATCGCCATACTCCCACCGAAAAACCAGCCGGGTGTGCCCGGCCGGGAGCGAGGTGTCTGGGAGTCGCTGGGGGAACGGCACGCCGACGAGGGGGCGTACCTTGGGGGCGCAGGCGCTGGCGAGGGTGAGCGCCAGCAGCGTCGCGACGTGCTTCGCGGTCTGGCCCGGGCGCATCGAAGGTTCGCTCACGGTCAGACGCCGTCGCGCATCGCGCGCTCGAGCATCTCGCGAACGTCCGCGGGGATGGGCGCCGGTCGCGCGTTGCGATCGAGCGAGACCAGCATGGTGCGGGCGGTGACGAGCCGGGCGCCGGATTGCACGTGTCGGATGAGATAGTCGAAAGTGATGGCGCGCGACTTTACCTCGGTCAGCGTCGTTTCGACGCGAACCAGGTCGTCGTACCTGGCCGACCCGTGATACCGGAGCGACGCATCGGCGACGGCGAGCATCGCGCCCCGGCGCTCCATCTCGGCGTATGGGAGTCCGAGCGCCCGGATGTACTCCGTGCGACCGACCTCACACCAGACCAGATACTCCGAGTGATACACCACGCCCATCTGATCGGTTTCGGCGTAGCGGACGCGGAGCTCGACGTCGAAGTGCGGACGTGGCGTGGTCATACGAGGTCGAGTCCCAGCGCCCGCGCGCGGTCCCGTGCCCCGGGGGTGAGGAGCGCATTATCAGGCAGCGCCTCGCCGCGTCGCACACGTGCGATCAGTTCCTGTTCGGTGATGAGGACGCGCCGACCAGGTCGAGACTCGTGCCATCCGACGATGCGGGCGATGCCGCCGGTCTCGACGCCCGCCGCGAGCGCCTCGTCCTCGTCGAGATGGAACTCGGTGGCGTGCGCCGTACCGGCGCGTACAAGGACGTCGTGCCAGGTGACGGCGCGAGCGCCCGCGCCACATCGCACATCAAGGCGGTCGCCGTCGGAGAGCCCCCAGCGGTCGGCATCGACCGGTGACAGGTGGAGATGACGGGCGGCGACGATGACGCCCCGCGTTAGTTGAACGCGTCCGTGCGGGCCAACGAGCGTCACACCACCTAACGACGAGTCCAGCGTACCGCTGGCGGCGAGCGGCGGCTCAATGCCAAGGCGTGCGGCGTCGCTGCGGGCCAGTTCCACCTGCGTCTCTCCCCGCGGCGGTCCGACCACCCGAATCGCCTCGATCGTTCCCTTGGGACCCACGACGGCGACCTGCTGCCTGGCCGCGAACTGGCCTGGTTGCTTGATCACCCGATGCACGTCGAGCGTGGTGACGCCGAAGAGTGCCTTGATGTGCGCCTCCGACAGGTGCACGTGACGACGCGAGACGCCGATCGGGACTTCGATACGTCCGGCGGCTCGTCGTCGCGATGACGCCGAGTGCACGCCACGTGCGCGCCCACCGCCCGGGCTGGGCGTGGTGACAATCCTCGCGCCCTTCCCCGCTGCGGCCACGCGAATGGCGGCCGTCGATTCTCCGAGGTCACTCCGATGGGCGGGCGCGGCCGGACGCCGAACCGGAACCAGGTCGCCTAACGGCTGCCCGGCCCCGCTCCATACCGGCGGCTCGCCGGGAGCGCCCGGCGGCTCCGGACGCACCGGAGTCGGAAGCCAAGGCGTCGTCGCCGGGGCTCGGCTGCCCTGCCCAAACGATCGCTCGATCTCGGCAGCGATGAGGGCGGCGAGTCGTTCACGCTCGTCTGGCGTCATGTGCGACCGTAGCGGAACGACGTCATGAACTCGTCCACAATGCGTGAGACGTCGAACGACGCGGCTCGTGTCGCATCGGCGACGACGGTGGCGCGCGGCGTCCCAGGACTTGCCGAGCCACCAAGGTCGCGCAACGGATCCCGATACGGACGGATCTCCTCGCCCATGCGCTTCACATTCAGGAGGTGCATGGGCGTGATGTTGTCGGACGTGATGCTTCCCCCCCATGACCCCGGGCCGAGGGTGAGGGCTGGCGCGAATCCGGTGGTGTAGCCGACGGCGCCGATGGCGGTGTTGGAGTTCACGATGATCCGGAAGGCCGGCTTCTCGTGGAAGAAGCGATCGATCACCGCCTGGTCGCGGGAGTGAATGCCTAACGAATGCCCCATGCCGCCGTAGCGCAGCAGCTCGATGGCACGCTCGCAGCACCGCTCCCATCCTTCCTCGACGAAGAAGGCGAGCACCGGACAGAGCTTTTCGCGCGACAGCGGGTCCTCGCGCCCGACGCGTGTGCACTCGACGACGAGGAGCTTGGTCCCGTTAGGCACCTCAAAGCCGGCGCGACGCGCAATCTCGCCGGGCGGTTGCCCCACCACCTCCGGGTTGATCCCCTTGCCGCTGGCGGGGATCATGTAGCGCTCCAGCTGACGCTTTTCACTCTCGCTGCAAAAGTGCGCGCGTTCGCCCACAAAGAGCTCGCGCACGCGTGCAGCCACCGGCGCATCGACCACCACCGCGTTCTCGGACGAACACAGGACGCCGGCGTCGAACGTCTTGCCGTCGACGACGTCGGCGACGGCCTTGGAGAGCTCGGCGGTGCGTTCGATGATCGAGGGGACGTTGCCCGGTCCCACGCCATAGGCGGGTTTGCCGGCGGTGTAGACCGCCTTCACCATGTCCGAGCCGCCCGTGGCCAGGAGGACCGCGGTATCCCGGTGGCGCATGAGGGCGTTGGTCCCTTCGAGCGACGGCGTGGTCATCACGTTGACCAATCCCTCCGGCGCCCCGGCCGCACGCGCCGCCGACTCGAGAATGCGCCCTGCCTCCACCGTACACTTCACCGCCCGCGGGTGCGGCGACATCACGATGGCGTTGCGCGCCTTGACGGCGATCAACGCCTTGTAGATGGCCGTCGACGTCGGGTTGGTGGTCGGGACGATGGCGCCGACCACACCCATCGGGACCGCGAGCTCGCGCACACGTCGCACGGGATCCTCGCGAAGGACCCCGACGGTGCGCATCGGGAGGATGTACTCGAGCAGGATGTCCGACGCGAACCGATTCTTGATCACCTTGTGCTCATAGACGCCCATGCGCGTCTCGTCGACGGCGAGGCGTGCGAGCGACTCGGCGGCACTGGAGGCGGCGCCCCCCATCGCCTGCACCACGCGATCGACCTGCTCCTGCGAGGCGGTGGCGAATTCGCGCTGCGCCGCGGCGGCGCGGGCTACGAGGTCGCGCGCTTCCTGAATGCTGCGCAGGTCGGCGTCCATGGGAGCCGAGCGCTCAGGCGTTACTCAGGGCGCGGAAGGCGGCGAGCAGTTCATCGCGGCCGGCGCGCGCCACGTCGCGCCCCTTGAGCGGGAAGGCGTCGATGCGCCGCGCGAGCGACCGCAGTTCGACGACCTTGAGTTGTTCGAGGTGCTCCCGGTCGAGGCGTTCGCGCGTCAGCGGAGCATCGCTCGCTTCATCGTCCTCGGCGACGGGTCCCAGGTCTTCGTGTGGACGCGGGATGACGTGAACGGCGACCAACTGGCCGACGCGCTGCGCCGCCGCGGCGGCGGCGTCGACCGCCGCCTTCACCGCCGCCACTTCGCCCAGGAACTTGACGGTGACGAGGCCGGCGTCGGCGCGTTCGGTGCCTAACAAGCGCACGTCGGCCGCCTTGGTACCGGCGTCCGCCGCCTCGAGGGCCCCTACCAGACCACGCGTCTCGACGAGACCGAGTGCATCAAGGGACCAGCCGCGTTCAGCCGGCGTCACCCAGCGCTCCCTGGGGGAGGATCAGTTCGAGTTCGGCGTGGGGACGCGGAATGACATGGACCGAGACGAGTTCGCCCACCCGCTCCGCGGCAGCGGCACCGGCGTCGGTCGCGGCCTTCACCGCGCCCACGTCGCCCCGCACGAAGACGGTGACGTAGCCGCCTCCCACCTTCTCCTTGCCGATCAGGCGCACGTTTGCCGCCTTTACCATCGCATCGGCCGCTTCAATCGCCCCGACGAGCCCCTTGGTCTCGATGAGTCCGAGCGCGCTTTGTGCCATCCGTCCCCCTTCTGGGTGTCGCAGTCGGCGCGAAGATGCGTGCTCCGACAGCCTTTGTAAAGGGAGCGACACCCGCCTATACTCGGCGCGTGCTCCCATCCCCGTGCTACGTCATTTCCGACGCCCACCTGGGCGTCGCCGACCGAGACGCCGAGCGACTGCTCCTGGCCTTCCTGCGCGACATTCGCCGGGACGCCAAGGCGCTGGTGATCAACGGTGACCTGTTCGATTTCTGGTTCGAGTGGAAGCGAGTGATCCCGCGGGCCGGTTATCGCGTACTCGCGGCGCTCGCCGATCTCGCCGACGACGGCGTCCAGATCGTCTGGATCGCCGGCAACCATGACTGCTGGGGGGGCGAGGTCCTGCGCACCGACGTCGGCGTCGACTACGTGCTTGGCACCTGGCGGGGCGAGATCGCGGGGTGGGTGACGCGCATCGACCACGGCGACGGGTTGCGCGACCAGGAGGACCGGAAGTATCGCGCGCTGCGGCGGGTGTTGCGCAACGCGGTGGCGATCAAGGCCTTCAGGTGGCTGCATCCCGACTTTGCGGCGCGAATCGCGTTAGGCTCCTCGCACGCGAGCCGCACCTACCGGGCCAAGGACGGCGGCAGCGGGCTGCACAAGGTCGCGATGCGCGACCTGGAGCAGGAGCCCGCATTGCAGCTGCTGATCTTCGGCCACTCGCACGTCCCGGAGGTGGAGCGCGCAGCCTCGGGCGGGGTGTACGCCAACGCAGGCACGTGGCTCGGCGACTCGACGTTCCTGCGCATCGCCGAGGACGCGGTGGAGCTACGACGCTTTCGCATCTCGCTCACCGGACCATCGTCGGACCTGCTGCGGCGCGAGCCGCCGCGTCCCTAACGAAACGGGATCGAGAGCCCGATCCCGGTCCCCCGGGAGAGCGCCCGCATCTCGACCTGCGCGGGGAGGTCCCATAGCTGCGACGACACGAAGGCGTCGGCGGCCGAAAACAGGTGGTTGAAGGCGAGCATCGCGATCCAATCCTCGAAGTGCAGGCGCCGCGCCTTGACGCGACTGCGCTGCTGCTGCGTCGAGTTGCTCCCGGAGGCATCGACGGGTTCGGCGTACTTGGAACGGAGCGTGTCCTTCACCACGTACTTGCCGCCAGTGATGATCGGGGCGCCAGTGGTCGGGTCGACCGCATACGTGTCGACGATGACGTCCGAGGCGTGCGCCTTGGCGACTCGCAGGTCATGCGCCGCCTTGCCAAGCATTGCCAGCCAGACCGCCTCGGTGGCGAAGTAGACCCCACCTGCCGTGGGGCGATTGAGCTTGGACTGTCCGAGCCCCGGGAGTGCCAGCGAGAAGAGAAAGGCCTTTCCCGGCGAGACGGGCGGCGCGAGCGAGTCGCGAACGGTTGGGCGACGCTGACGGGCGGGAGCGGGTTGCGTCGCCTGGGCGCCGCGTGCCGTGTCCGCGCGGGTGCGCACGCCGGCGCGGGCGGAATCCGCCTGTTGCGCACGTAACGGGCGGGCAGCGGCTGACACGCACATCATGCCGCTCACCAGGAGCGTCAGCGTGGTGGCACGACGGCTGTGTTGCCAAGAGCAACGATCCGGTGCACCACCGGAGGAGCGAAGCGCGCGCAACTGCACGGAGCGAGGCCGAGGAGTAGTGAGTTGGCGGGAGCGTGTGGGAATCGAACCCACCAAACCCGACGCAGTCAGGTCACAGCCGTTTTGAAGACGACGGAAGCCACCAGGCCCCATCCGCCCCCCTTGAATCCCGATGTCGCGAATTCCCGATCGAGAGGGCGCAGCCGCGTGAGGCCGTACTACCCCGCGAGGGTGATGAGGTGTTCCCCGCGCGGGAGCACATCACCCACGACGACGCTTCCTTCGACGCGGGAAACATAGTCCGGGGCGCGGTCGGCCGGGACCGTCACAAGGAGGCCCCCGGAGGTCTGCGGATCGACGAGGAGCGCGCGCGCCTCGTCGCCGATTGCGCCCCAGTCGACGTCTGGCGCCAGGAAGGCCTCGTTTCGCTCGGCGCCACCGGTGCGGACGCCGGCCGCCAACGCCTCGCGAGCACCCGGGAGCACCGGGACGGCGTCGGGATACAGGCGCAACGAGACCTGGCTCGCGCGGGCGATGTGCGAGGCGTGCCCCAGCAGGCCGAAGCCGGTGACATCGGTCGCGCAGCGCACACCGATCGCGAGCGCCGCGACCGCCGCATCGCGATTCAGGCGCTTCATCGAGGCGATCATGGCCGCTTCGTGATCGGCGGTCGCGCTCCCTCGCTTCACCGCCGTGGCAACGAGCCCGGTGCCGATCGGCTTGGTGAGCACCAGGCGATCGCCGACCCGGGCGTTGGCGTTACTCAGGATGCGATCGGGATGCACGCGCCCGGTGACGGAGAGGCCGAACTTCACTTCGTCATCGGTGATCGTGTGCCCGCCGACAAGGGCCGCGCCTGCTTCGTGCACTTTGTCCTGTCCGCCGCGCAGGATCTGCGACAGGACCTCCAACGGCAGCTTGCCGGTGGGGAAGCCCACGATGGAGAGCGCCGTGAGCGGTTCGCCGCCCATCGCGTAGACGTCCGAGAGCGCATTCGCCGCGGCGACCTGACCAAAGTCGTACGGGTCGTCGACGATGGGGGCGAAGAAGTCGACCGTCTGCACCAGCGCGAGGTCGTCGGACAGCCGAAAGATCCCCGCGTCGTCAAAGGTCTCGTGACCGATGAGGATTCGGGCGTCGTGCCGCGGGACGAGCGCCGCCAACGCTTGCGTGAGGTCACCCGGACCCATCTTGGCGGCTCAACCCGCGCAGCGGGCGTAGTGCGTCAAGCGGAAAATCCGTGCGCGGTCATCGGACATCGGGACCTGCGGAGCTGAAGGTGCGATCGCGACTACGGGAGCTTGGCGATGGCGTCGATCTCCACCAGGACGCCGCGCGGAAGCGCAGAGACCTGCACCGTGGATCGCGCGGGGCGCGCCTCGCCTAACGCCTTGGCGTACACTTCATTCACGCGCGGGAAATCGGCCATGTCGTGCAGGAAGACCGTGGTCTTCACGACGTCCTTCCAGCTGCAACCCGCCTGCGCCAGCACGGCCTCGAGATTGGCGAGCACGCGCTCGGCCTGGGCGACCACGTCACCGTCGATCACCTTCATCGTCGCCGGGTCGAGCGGGATCTGCCCGGCGGTGAAGAGAAATCCGCCAGCCACCGTGGCCTGCGAGTAGGGGCCAATGGCGGCCGGGGCGCTGTCGGTGTGGAGATAGTTCACGCTCACCTTGGTTTCCTCCTTTAGAACAGCCCGGCGATTGCGCCGTCAGGACCGACGGCCATGCGTTCGGCCGCCGGCGTCTTGGGAAGTCCGGGCATCGTCATGATATCGCCGCACTGCGCCACCACGAAGCCGGCGCCGGCGGCAGGATAGACCTCATTCACCGTGATGCGGAATCCCCTGGGACGTCCCAGCTTCGAGGCGTCGTCCGTGAGGGAGTATTGCGTCTTGGCCATGCAGATGGGAGTCTCTCCCATCCCGATCGACTGCAGATAGTCGATGGACCGCTCGGCCTTGGCCGAATAGTCGACGCCGTCGGCGCCATACACGCGACGCGCGACCGTTTCGATCTTCTCGCGAATAGGACGCGAGGCGTCGTAAATCGGGGCAAAGTTCGCCTTCCCCTCGTCGAGCATGGCGAGCACTTCGTTGGCGAGTTCCACCCCACCGGCACCGCCCCGCGCAAACACCTCATTGAGCGCCACACGAACGCCAGCGCGACGTGCACACTCGGTGACCATCGCCAGCTCTGCGTCGCTGTCAGTGCCGAAGCGATTGACCGCCACGACCACGGGGAGCCCGAACTGCTGCACGTTCGCGATGTGGTGCTCGAGGTTCGGCAGTCCGCGCTCGAGCGCGGCGAGATCCTCGCGGGCGAGGTCCTTCTTGTCCGCGCCGCCGTTCATCTTGAGCGCGCGAATGGTCGCCACGAGGACGGCCGCCTCGGGATTGAGCCCGCCCATGCGGCACTTGATGTCGAAGAACTTCTCGGCGCCGAGATCCGAGCCGAAGCCCGCCTCGGTCACCACGATGTCGCCTAACGCCAATCCGGCGCGGGTGGCGAGGATCGAGTTGCAACCGTGGGCGATGTTGCCGAACGGGCCCGCATGCACGAACGCAGGCCCGCCCTCCAGCGTTTGCACCAGGTTGGGACGGATCGCGTCCTTGAGCAGCATGGCCATCGCGCCCGAGGCCTTGAGGTCGCCCGCACGCACCGGCTTGCGGTCAGCGCCATAGGTGGAGCCGACGATGATGCGCGCCAATCGCGTCTCGAGGTCGGCGAACGACGTCGAGAGCGCCACGATGGCCATGATTTCGCTGGCCGGTATGATCACCCAGCGCTCTTCGCGCACCACGCCTTCGGCTGGGCCGCCGAGCCCAATGACCGCGCGACGCAGCGCTCGATCGTTCATGTCGATGGTGCGCGGCCAGGTGATGCGACGCGGATCGATATTGAGCGCGTTCCCCTGCTGCAGGTGATTGTCGAGCATCGCCGAGAGCAGCGCGTGCGCCGGCGAGATCGCGTGGAAGTCGCCCGTGAAGTGGAGATTGATGTCCTCCATCGGCCACACCTTCGCGTATCCGCCGCCCGGGGCCCCGCCCTTCACACCGAAGACGGGACCCAGGCTTGGCTCCCGGATGCAGAGCGAGGTGCGCTTGCCGAGCGATCGCAGCGCCTGCGCAAGCCCGACGGATGTGGTGGTCTTCCCTTCCCCGGCCGCGGTGGGATTGATCGCCGTCACGATGACCAGACGCCCGCGCGCGGGACGCTCCGTCACGGATAGCGGGATCTTGGCCTTGTACCGCCCATACAGGTCGAGATCGTCGGGGGTGAGGTCGAGCTCCGCGGCAACATCCACGATTGGACGAAGCGTTGCGCCCTGGGCGATTTCGATATCGGAAGGAATCGCGGACATTCGAGTTGAGACGGGAGACGGGGGACGAGGGACGAGGGACGGGAGTGGCGTTACGTGCGGTGCTACCGACATCGCGCGAGGTCGGATGTCAGCGTCCGTGTCGTCCTCGCGCGGCGATACTACGGTGCGTCGCTCGCGGTCGCCAGCCCGAAGAAGCGCACGGCGTTCTCACACGTGATCTCGCCGAGCGCGTCGGCGCTCACGCCGCGCGCCTGCGCCACGCGCGCAAGCGTGAGCGTGGCAAACGCAGGCTCGTTTCGCTTGCCACGATGCGGGACGGGTGCGAGATACGGCGCATCCGTCTCGATCAGGATCCGATCGTCGCTCGGCAGGCGCAGGAGCGCGTCATCGTCCCACTTCTTGAACGTGACGATGCCGCTGAAGGAGAGGGACCAACCGGCGTCGAGCGCGACTTCTCCCAGCGAGGCGGGGCCTCCAAAGCAGTGGAGGACACCGGTGATTCCGGCCTTCCCTGCCTCGCGCACCATCGCCACCGTGTCGTCGACCGCTTCGCGCGTGTGCACGACGACGGGGCGCCCGGTGTCGGCGGCAATCGCGAGCTGGCTGGCAAAGGCGCGCCGTTGCAGCTCGCGCGGCGAGTGATCGTAGTGGTAGTCGAGCCCGCACTCGCCCACGGCGACCGCGCCCTGCGCGATGAACTCGCGGATGCGGACCGGGTCGGCGATGGGATCGAAGCCGGCGGCGTCGTGCGGGTGCACCCCGGCGGTGAAGTACACGAAACCCGGGTGCGCGGCGGCGATCCGGGCCGAGCGTTCCGCCGAGCCTAACGACTCGCCGATGCTGACGAGCGCGCGGGCGCCGGTGATCCTCGCGCGTTCGATGACGCCCTCGCGGTCGTCGTCGAAGGCCGGGTCAGCGAGGTGAACGTGACTATCGATGAATCGCGCCATGGGACGAACGAAGAACCGCCGCGAGAGGCTCGCGGCGGTTCGGTCGGTGGCTTAACGCGTCGCGGGACGCTGCGTGGCCCTGCCTGACGGTCGAGCGGGACGCTCGGGCTTGGACTCCGGGGACTTCGCGGACTCGGCGCGGACTTGCGCGGCCGATGCGTGGGCCTTGTCGGTCACGGCGCGCGGGAACTTGCGCTCGATCCAGAGCAGGAGCGGGCCAGCGACGTAGATCGATGAGAACGTGGCGACGAAGACGCCGAACGCCATGACCCAGGCGAATGGGCGCAACACCTCGCCGGCAAAGAGCAGAAGGGCGAGCGTAGCGCTGAGCGTGGTGGTGTGCGTCAGGATCGACCGCGGCAGCGTCTCATTGATCGCGCGGTTGAGCGTGTCGTACAGCGGCTCCTTCCGCGACTTCCGCAGGTCTTCGCGCACGCGATCGAAGATGATGATCGTGTCGTTACCAGAGTAGCCAAGGAGGGTGAGGATGGCGCCGACGACGACCAGCGATACCTCGATGTGGAACAGCTTGATGAAGGCAAACGTGACGAGCACGTCATGCGCGGTCGACAGCACCGCGGCGGCGCCGAAACGCCACTCGAAGCGGAACGCGAGGTACAGGAGCGTCACGATCGAGACGAGGATCATCGCCGTGACGGCTCCGCGACGCAACTCGCCACCGACCTTGGGGCCCACCGCCTCGACGCGCGCGACGCGATAGCCGTTGGCCGTGTACTTGGCGTTGAGGGCGGCAGTGATGGACTTCGCCACGCCTTCAGTCGTCGTGGGTTCAGCGCTCGACGCGGCTTCGCCCCGGGCGCGCACGGTGTACTCGAGATTCGTCCCGAACTGCTGGATCTCGGAGCCAGGCGCGGCCTTGTCGACGACCTCACGCAGTTCTGCCGGGTTTGGCGGCTGCGTGAACTCGAGTTGCATCAGCGTACCGCCGGTGAACTCGATCGAGTAGTTGACGCCACCAAGCCAGGCGAACGAGGCAAGGCCGAGGAGGATGAACACGACCGTGGCGATCGCCGCCTGGCGCCACCACTTGATGAAGTCGAAGTTGGTGTTATGGAAGATGCGAATCATCAGATGCTCAGCGTCTGGACGTTCTTGGAGCGGGCGAGCCAGATCATGTAGAACGTCCGCGTGACAAACACGGCGCAGAAGAGCGACGCGGTGATCCCGGCGATGAGGGTGACGGCAAAGCCCTTCACCGGACCCGTGCCGTACTGGTAGAGCACCGCACCGCCGAGGATCGTCGTGACCGACGTGTCGAGGATGGCGCTCCAGGCGTGCTTGAAGCCTTCGTCGATGGACGTGCGCACGGTCTTGCCGCGATCAAGTTCCTCGCGGATGCGCTCGAAGATCAGCACGTTGGCGTCCACCGCGATACCGACCGTGAGGACCAGACCGGCCAGGCCCGGGAGCGTGAGGACCGCGCCGAAGCCGGCGAGGATCGCCATCGTGAACAGGATGTACAGCATGAGGGCGCCGACGGCCAGCATGCCCGAGAAGCGGTAGTACCCGATCATGATTGCGATCACCAGGCCGACGGCGATGACCATCGCCAGCCCGCCCTTGGAGATCGAGTCTTGTCCTAACGAGGCACCGATCTGCCGGACCTCGGCAATCTTGAGCGGCACCGGGAGCGAGCCCGCGCGCAGAACCAGCGCGAGATCCTGCGCGTCCTGCAGGTCACGACCGCCCATGGTGATCTGCCCGCGCGTGCCGATGGCGCTCTGGATGACCGGGGGGCGTCCCATGACCTTTTCGTCGAGGACGATTGCCATGTAGTCACCGACGTGCTTCCCCGTTTCGCTCCGGAAGCGGCGCCCGCCTTCGTTGTTCAGTTCGAACTCGACGACGGTCCCTTCGATCGGCGTGTTGTTCGGCTTGGCATTCTGCAGGTACTCGCCCGTGATGATCGGGCGCGCGTCGACGACGTACAGCGGGCGGAACGACTGCGCGCCTAACGACATCGTGTCGCCGGACCACCGCAGCATCTTGCCCGGCGGGAGCGCTCCCTGCACCTCGGGCATGGCGAGGTACGCCTCCACCGTCCGAACGTCGCGCTCGGCCACCATGTACTCGCCCGGAAACTGGCCGCTCTGCACCAGCTTCGAGAGCGGGCCACCGGTGGTCGGCGTCACCGCCGCCGAGCTGTCTCGCTTGGTGGAGTCGCCCTTGGCCGCGCTGTCGCCCTTGGTGAAGAGGTTGGGGAGCGCCGCCACCTGCGTCTTGTTTGTCGTATCGCCAGAGGCGACCGTCGCAGCGCTTCCGCCCTTCTCGCGAATGATCTGGTCGAGACGCGGCATGACCTTGTCGAGCGCCTGCGTCTCGTCGGTGATCTGGAACTGGAGGAAGGCCGACTTCTGGACCACATCCTCGGCGCGCTTGGGATCGTCGATCCCAGGCAGCTCCACGATGATGCGGTCGTTGCCGACCTTTTGTACGACCGGCTCGGAAACGCCGAACTCGTCGATGCGGGTACGCACGACCTTGAGGGCGCGATCGAGCGCGTCGCTCTTGTCGGCTACCGCCTGCTTGGACTCATCGACCTCGAGGGCCAGGTGCATCCCCCCCTGCAGGTCGAGACCACGCTTGAGGGGGACGCGCTTTACCGTGTCATAGGCGAAACCGCCATCACGCTTGACGCGCTCCACCACCGTCCGCGGGAAGAGCGCCCACACGGACGCCGCCACCAGCGCCATGATCAGGGCCACGCGGTACTTCAGATTCGACATTCGGCGGAACTGGAAAAGGTTGAAGTCCGGGAAGCTTGGAAGGTTAGACTTTCGGTACCACTGAGTCAACCGAAGTGCGAGAGTATCACGAAGTTAGCGCGAGTGTTTCGCGCGCGGCGCGCTCGTCACGGGCCAGTTGTTCGACGAGCGCTTCGGGGGTGTCGAATCGGGCCGTGTCGCGCAGCCGGCGCAGGAAGTCGATGCGCACCCGCATGCCATAGAAGTCACCCTCCGCGTCGAACAGATGGGCCTCGAGCGTGACGTCGGCGTCGCCGAAAGTCGGCCTGGGCCCGAGGTTGAGCATCCCGCCAAACGGACCGCGCGGCGTCTGCACCCGGACGGCGTATACCCCTTGGGGCGGCAGGAGTTTTCGCGGCGACGGAAGGGGGATGTTGATCGTCGGGAAGCCCAGGATACGCCCTCGCTGCTCACCCCGGATCACGCGCCCGCCCACGGCGTAGTGCCGCCCCAACCCTTCGCGCGCCCGCTCGAGGTCACCGCCGGCGACCGCTCGTCGGATGGCCGTCGACGACACCGGCTGTCCGTGCGGGCCGATGACCGGATCGACTGCTTCGACGGTGAAGCCACGCCCCTCGCCCAGCGCTCGCAACACGCTCTCATCGCCGGCGCGATTGCGTCCGAACCCGTGGTCGTGCCCCATCAGGAGGTGACGCACGCGGTAGCGGCGCACGAGAACCTCATCGACGAAACGCTCGGCGTCGAAGGCGGCGAGGACGCGGGTGAACGGGACGATCGCCACGTAATCCACCCCGCTCTCGGCGAGCACCTCGAGCTTCTCGTCGCCGACGGTGAGCAGCGACGGCGCCGCCGCCGGATTCACGACTTCGAGGGGATGCGGCTCGAAGGTGACGAGGACGGAACGCGTCCCCAGCGACTGCGCCCGCTGCACCAGGCGCGCGAGCACATCCTGGTGGCCGCGGTGCACGCCATCGAAGGTTCCGACCGTCACGACGGTGTCGTGCACGTCGGGCGGGAGCGCAGTGTCGGGACTCGGCATGTCAGGCCGTGGCGAGGACCACATCGGGGTGCCATCGATCGCCGTCACGCCCCGCGACGGCCACGAGTTCGCCCTGCGAGTCGAGGAGCGCGGCACGCGCGCCGGCGACGGTCGCATCGATCATCATGCCATGCCGCACCCGGCGCACGCCCTCGTCGTCGAGCACCTCGCGCGGCAGGTCGCCTAACGCCTCGCGCAGGTCGCGGACGTGGAGCGCGCCGCCGCGCAACGCCTCGATGTCGTTCGCGTCGCGCACGTCGAAGGGGCCCACCCGCACGCGACGCAACGCGGCGAGATGCGCCGCCGATCCGACGGCACGCCCCAGGTCGCGCGCGAGCGAGCGAATGTAGGTGCCGGTTCCGCAACTGATGCGGGCGCGCATGGCATCCGGACTCACCTCCAGGACCTCCCACGCATCGACGTGTACGCGCGAGGGGACGAGCGCAGGCGCCTCTCCGCGTCGCGCCACCTCGTACGCGCGCTCGCCACCGACATGCTTGGCCGAGTAGGCCGGGGGGAGCTGATCGAGTTCGCCAGTGAGCGAAGGGAGCGCGGCCAGCACCGCGTCCACGGAGGGACTCGCTGCCTCGCGCACCACGGTGCCGGTCAGGTCGTCGGAGTCGGTCTCGGCGCCAAAGGCAATCGTCGCCTCATAGACCTTGGGCTCCGACGGGACGAACTGGAGCAGTCGCGTGCCGCGTCCCGCGAGGATGACGAGCAGCCCGGTCGCAAAGGGATCGAGCGTCCCGCCATGTCCCACCTTGCGCGTGCCTAACGCGCGCCGAGCGAGCGCCACGACGTCGTGCGACGACATCCCCGCCGGTTTGTCGACGAGGAGGAAGGCGTCAGTCGAGATCGCTCGCATCGGGCGGAGCGAGCGTGCCGTCCTTGATCTGGGCCAGCAGCGACTCGATGCGCGCGGCGTGGGCGATGCTCGCGTCCATGACGAACTCGAGCTCCGGCGCCACGCGCAGGCGCAGCGACTTGGCCAGCCGGCTCCGCAGGTGCGACGCCAGCGAATGCAACCCTTCCTCGGTTGCGGTCTTTTCGGCGTCGGTACCGAGAATGCTCACGAAGATGCGCGCGTGGCGCAGGTCGCGCGTGACGTCGACCGCGGTCACCGTCACCAGCCCGGTGATACGGGGATCCTTGACCCCCTCCGCGAGGAACCGCGCGACTTCTTCGCGAATGGCTTCTGCGACCCGATCGGGTCGGCGTCCATCATTCGCCATGGTGTTTACTCCAACACGGTGCAGCGAGCATGAGGACCGCGCCACACCAACGGGACTCGAACAATGTGCCGCGGGCGCCCTAAGGCGCCCATCGGCGTCGGGCGCGATGAAGCGCCCGCTGACGTCAGGCGCCGTGGTTAGGCGCCCGCGGACTCCGGTTGCAGCGTACGGGCCACTTCCTCGGTCTTGTAGCACTCGATCACGTCGCCGACCTTGAGGTCGTTGAAGTTCTCGAGGCCGATGCCGCACTCGTAGCCTTCCTTGACTTCCTTCACGTCGTCCTTGAAGCGGCGGAGCGACGACAGCGTGCCGTCGTACACCTCGATCGCATCGCGAATGAGGCGCACGCGACCGGCCTTCGTGATGATCCCCGAGCGCACCGAGCACCCGGCAATCGTCCCGATACGCGAGACCTTGAAGATTTCGCGCACCTCGGCTTCGCCGAGGACGACCTCGCGCTCTTCGGGACGCAGCATCCCTTCGAGGGCGGCACGCACGTCGGCGACGGCCTCGTAGATGATGCGATACAGCTTGATGTCGACGCCCTCGCGCTCCGCCGCGGCCCGGGCATTGTTGTCCGGACGCACATGGAAGCCGATGATGATCGCGCCGGAGGTGCGCGCGAGGAGGATGTCCCCCTCGGTGATCGCACCCACGCCGCGGTGCACGACGTCGACCTGCACTTCGTTGTTGGACAGCTTCTGCAGGGCGTCGGCGAGCGCTTCCGCCGGACCGCCCTGGTCGGCCTTGATGATGAGGTTGAGCGTGCGCTTCTGCCCAGCCGCCGCCTGCGACATGAAGTCCTCGAGCGAGACCACGCCCTTGGTGGTGCGACGGCTCTTGGCCTCGCGATCGAGGCGCTCGCGCCGCTGGGCGATTTCGCGCGCCTGGCTGGCGTCTTCGACGACGACGAACTGATCGCCCGCCATCGGGACACCGGCCAGACCGAGGACCTGCACCGGGATCGCCGGCCCCGCCGACTTCACCGGCTTGCCGCGTTCGTCGAGCATGGCGCGCACGCGCCCGGAATGCAGGCCGCAGATGAAATCGTCGCCGACCTTGAGCGTCCCGCCCTGCACGAGGATGGTGGCCACCGGCCCCTTCCCCGGGTCGAGCTGAGCTTCGATGACCGCGCCGGTCGCCCGCTTGTCCGGGTTGGACTTGAGGTCGAGCACTTCGGACTGCAGCAGCACCTGTTCGAGCAACTCCGGCACTCCGTTCCCCTTCTTGGCCGACACGGGAGTGGAGAGCGTGGTGCCACCGAACTCCTCGAGCACGACACCGTGCTGCAGGAGGTCCTGCATCACGCGCATCGGGTTGGCGTCGGGGAGGTCGATCTTGTTGATCGCCACGATCATCGGCACGCCGGCGTTCTTGGCGTGCGAAATCGCTTCGATCGTCTGCGGCATCACCGAGTCGTTCGCCGCCACCACGAGGATGACGATGTCGGTGACCTTGGCGCCGCGGGCACGCATGGCGGTGAACGCCTCGTGGCCCGGGGTGTCGAGGAAGGTGATCTGCTTGCCGTTAGGCAGGGTGACGTGGTACGCGCCGATGTGCTGCGTGATGCCGCCAGCTTCGCCCGCGACCACGTTGGCTTTCCGGATGTAGTCGAGCAGCGACGTCTTGCCGTGGTCGACGTGGCCCATGATGGTCACGACCGGGGGACGGAAGACGAGGTCCTCGGGCTTGTCGGCCGCGCGTTCCTCGCCCATGTCGGCCGCATACTCCGCTTCGCGGACCGCCTGGAAGCCGAACTCGCCCGCGATCAGCTCGATCTGGTCGAAGTCGAGGCGCTGGTTGATGGTGACCATCAACCCGAGGTTCTTGAACGCGAAGGCGACGATCTGGCTGGCCGACAGCTTGAGGATCTCGGCCAGTTCGCCAACGGTGATGAACTCGTTGACGCGAACGGTCTTCTTCTCGCGCTCCGCCTCCTCGCGGCGCATCGCCTCCATCTCTTCGCGACCGTCATCGCGGCGCGGACCGCCACGCTTGGGAGCAGCGCCACGCATGGCGCCCATGACGCGCGAGATGTTCGCCGACACTTCTTCCTGATCGACCGCCCCGCGCTTCCCCTTCTTCTTGCCGCGCTGCTGCTGCTGCGACTGCGACGCACCCGACGGCCCACTGCCGCCACCGCCCTGCTGACCACCGGGCTTGCGCTGCTGATCGTCGCGGCGCGGCGGAAGACCGACGGAACCTGACGGCGACGCTGACGCGACCGGGCGCGGACGTTCGAAGCCACCACCGCCCTGTCCCTGACGAGGACGCGGAGCACCCGGAACGACCGGACGCGGGCGCGGACGATCGGGGATCGACGGACCGGTGGAGTAAGTCTGCGGCTGCGGCATCGGC
Organism: uncultured Gemmatimonadaceae bacterium; assembly: GCA_964560345.1. Lineage (GTDB taxonomy): Bacteria > Gemmatimonadota > Gemmatimonadetes > Gemmatimonadales > Gemmatimonadaceae > SCN-70-22. Next base: position 10,797 of record CAZLLP010000057.1, on the reverse strand, counting down.
GGCGCCGGGGGCGCGACCGGTGCTGGCGGCGGTGGGGGGGGCGGCGGCGGTGGCTCGACGATCGCGCGCGGCGGTTCGGGGACCTGGTCCTCGACCGCATGCGGTTCGTGTTCGACGGTCGGCGACGGCGCTGCCACCACTTCCTCGCGCTGCACGGGAACTGGCACGACCGGCGTGACGCGTACCGGCTCGATCACCTCGGCCGGCGGAGCGCTCGCCGCTTCGGCTTCCTCGGCGGCAGCGGCCGCCGCGGCGGCGTCTTCGGCGGCGTGTTCGAGCGCTTCGGCGGCGGCGGCGACGTCAGCGGCACGACGGCGTCGCACCCCGCCCTTGGCAGCGGCGCCAGGAGCCGGTGGGGCGACTTCGACGGGGGCGCTGGGTGCGGCCACCGCGGGTTCAGGGGCGGGGGCGGCGGCCGGCGCCGTGGTGGCGGGCGCTCCCTTTCGCCGACGCGGCGCGGCAGGCGCGGCGGCCGGCTTCTCCTGACGTGCGCGCTTTTCCCGCTCCCAGCGAGCGCGCACGCGCGCTACTTGGTCGTCGGTGAGCACCGTCAAGTGGCTGCGAACGGGCACATCCATCGATCGAAGCATGCCGATCACTTCGTCCGCGGAAATCCCGAACTCCCCTGCCATGTCGTGTACGCGAAGCTTGCTCAAACGATCCTCCTAGCGGGCCCGTGCCGGACCCGTGTCCCCATCAACGCCCGCGCCGAACAGCGCGAGCACGCCCGACGCCAGCGAGCGATCGGTGACCCCGACCACGGCCGTCGCCTCTCGCCCCACGGCATTGCCTAACACCTCCGCCGAGGGCCCCTCGATGATCCGAATGCGACGTGCCTCGAGGAGCGGCACGACCTTGTCCAGCGAATGACGCGAGGCGTCAGGGGCGATGACGGCAACGGCCAGCGTTCCCTTCTTCGCCGCTTCACGCACGCGTTCCACTCCTACGACCGCGCCGCGTCCACGCACGCCGAGCCCGAGTAACCCGAGCAGTCGTCGTTGCGTGGCCGCGTCCATCCGTGTTGGCTCCGCGCGCGTCGTGGGCGTCAACCGATCACGCCCCCGCCGAGCCGTCGCCGTTCCCTTCTTCGTCGGTCGTAAGCTCGTTCAAGATTCCCATGATACGGTCGGCTTCCTCCGGCGCGATGCCGGGGAGTCTCAGGAAATCTTCGCGCTCCAGATCGATGATGTCGTTCAGCGTACGGTAGCCCCCCTCTTCGAGGATGGCCACCGTCGCCGGAGGCATCCCGCCGAGTTCGGACAGCTTCACATCGGCCGCATCCTGCTCCTCGGGGAGCGGCGCGAAGATCGGCCCTTCGCTGCGCTCCAGCCACTCGCGGCTCGAGTACAGGTCGATCTTCCATCCCGTCAGCTCCGAGGCCAGGCGCACGTTCTGTCCGTTGCGCCCGATGGCCAGCGAAAGCTGGTCCTCGTCGACGACGGCCTGGATCGCCTTCCCCTCGGGATCCGAGAAGACGCGGGCGACCTTGGCCGGCGCGAGCGCGAGCTTGGCGAAGCGCTCCGGATCGGCCGACCACGGCACGATATCGATGCGCTCTCCGCTGAGTTCATTCACCACGGCCTGCACACGGGCGCCCTTGAGCCCCACGCACGCCCCCACCGGATCGATGGAGTCGTCGCGCGACCAGACGGCGATCTTGGTGCGGCTCCCCACTTCGCGCGCGGCGGCGCGAATCTCGACGATCCCCTGCTGGATCTCGGGGACCTCGAGCTTGAAGAGCGCCTTCACGAAGAGCGGGTCGGCACGGCTGAGAATCAGGCGCGGCCCCTTGGGGGTCTCCTCGACGCGCTTGAGGACCGCGCGGATCGGGTCGCCCTGATGGTAGTGATCACGATGGTTCTGCTCGCGGTAGGGCATGATCGCCTCCGCTTCGCGGAACTTGTTGAGCATGATCACCAGCTTGCCGCGCTCGATCTGCTGCACTTCGCCCGACAGGAGCTCGCCAACGCGGTTGGCGAATTCGTCGCGGATCTTGGTGCGCTCGCCTTCGCGGACGCGCTGGATGATGCGCTGCTTGGCCGCTTGCACGGCGCTCCGCCCGAACTCGGCGAAGTCGACCGGGATCTCCATGACGTCGCCGACCTGGAACTCCGGGTCCTCGAACTGCGCCTCCTCGAGCGAGGTTTCGCGCGATGGATCGGTGACCTCGGCGACGACGGTCTTGAGGAGGACGATCCGGATGTCCCCCTTCTTGTCGTCGATCTCCACCTCGGCCTGCACGTTGGCGCCGTGCTTCTTGGCGAGGGCGGCATGAATGCCGTCCTGCAACAATCCATGCAACTCCGTTGCGTCCAACCCCTTGAGGTTGGACAGCTCGCGAATTGCGGTGAGAATCTCTGCGGTTCCGGTCATTCGATGACCCTCTACTTGTTCCAGACGAACACGAGTCGTGCCTCTTTGACGTCCGCCAGTGGCACCCGATGCTCCACACCACGCTGGTCCCGAAGGCACGCGACTTCGGCGCCCTCGTTCCCTTCCAGCCCCACGATCTCACCCTCGATACGCCCCCCGACAGCGGCGCTCGAGACCGACGCCCGGCGACCGGTAAAGCGACGCCAGTCCGCGGCATGCCGCAGCGGGCGTTCAACTCCCGGTGACGACACCTCCAACACATACTGATCGCCCACCATCCCCCCGGCGTCGAGCTTGGGCTCGAGCGCCCGCGAGACGTGGGCACAATCCTCAATGGTCACCTTCGTGCCATCGCGTCGATCGATGCGGACATCGAGCAACGGACGGCGCGCGGTTCCTCCGCGCCGGAACTCGACGAGATCGAACCCGAGCGCCTCAACCTCTTCGCGTACGAAGTTTTCCAGCGCCTGAAGCATATCTCGTCGAAAAAACCGGCCCAAGAACAAAAAAATGCGGGGGAACCCTCCCCCACATTTCCGGATCACGGGTGCCTTCCCCGCGAAGCAAGGTGAATGTACGGCCCGAACCTAGGTAGGTCAACCGGACGGACAGCGCTCAGGCACGAACGATCACACCGAGTTGACGCGCATCGTCGCCGCACCGATGCGAGTAGAATCGCTCGTTATGACAGCGCGTGCACCACGGGCTGACGCTGATATCGACCACACCGGCCGCGCGCACGTCATCGGCGATCAGGGCTCGAAGATCGACAGGTGTCGGACGCGGGACGGTGCGTCCGGTGAGCTGGCCGTACACGTCCGGCGACACTTCATAACAATCGCCACAGATGGCGGGGCCACAGTGCACCGACAGCTCGCTCGCCTTGAGTCCGCCGGCCACCATCGACTGGATGGCGCGCCCCGAGATGTTGGCGAGCGTCCCGCGCCACCCCGAGTGCACAATCCCGGTCGCTCCGCCCGGATGTGCGATGAATACCGGGACACAATCGGCGATCGTCACGGCCAGCGCAGTCCCCGACGACAGTGACACATGCCCGTCGGCCGAGGGCAATCGCAGCCAGCCGTTCCACCCGCCCTCGTGCAGCACAACCGTGTCGCCGTGCACCTGATGGGCAAAGGCGAGGCGAGTCGCGTGCGGGGCCAGTTCATCCCGAAGCGCCTGCCAGCGACCGAAGACGTCGGCCGCTGGCTCGCGCGACTGCAGGGCGAAATCGCCCCGGTCGCGCGTTGTCGTGAACGCAATCACGCCGAGCGCATCGAATCCTGGGACGGGTTCGAGATCGGGGCGACTGTGCCCTGCCCCCGGCGGGCCGATGTGCCCGACGACGGTCACGCCCGCGCAGGAACGCGGGTGATGCGCGCGCCTAACGCGTTGAGACGCTCGTCGATGCGCTCGTAACCGCGCTCGATCTGCGACGCGTTGTTGATGGTGCTCGTCCCCTCGGCGCACATGGCCGCCAGGAGCATCGCCATGCCGGCCCGGATGTCAGGGGACTCGACACGCGCCGCGCGCAACTGGCACGGTCCGGCCACCAGCGCCCGATGTGGATCGCACAGCACGATGCGCGCCCCCATCGCAATGAGCTTGTCGACGAAGAACAAGCGCGACTCGAACATCTTCTCGAACATCAGCACGAGTCCCTCGCACTGTGTGGCGGTGACGATCGCGATCGACATGACGTCGGCCGGAAACGCAGGCCACGGCTGGTCCTCGATCTTCGGCACGTGTCCGCCGAGGTCGGACTTGATCACCCGCGATTGCTCAGCCGGGATGATGAGGTCGTCGCCGTCGACCTCGCAGTGGATGCCGAGGCGCTCGAAGCCCATGCGCGTGGAGCGGAGGTGCTCGACGCCGGCGCGGGTAATGCGCAGTGTGGAGCGCGTGACCGCGGCGAGGCCGATGAACGATCCGACTTCAATGTGGTCCGGGCCGATGCGATGGCGCGCGCTTCCCAACGTTGCGGGGCCGTGCACGGTCATCGTGTTCGTCCCGATCCCCTCGATTTTTGCGCCCATCGCCACGAGGAAGTTGGCCAGATCCTGCACGTGCGGCTCCGACGCGGCATTGCGCAGCACCGTGGTCCCCTCGGCGTAGACCGCCGCCATGAGCGCGTTTTCGGTGGCGGTGACGCTGGGTTCGTCGAGGAAGACGTCGGCGCCGCGAAGCTTGGCGGCACGAAACTCGAACCGGTCGGTGGCCGAGACCGTCGCTCCAAGCTGCTCGAAGGCGAGGAAGTGCGTGTCGACGCGGCGACGGCCGATGACGTCGCCGCCGGGGGGCGGAAGGACGACGTGGCCGCAACGCGCCAGCAGGGGACCGGCCAGGAGGATGGAGGCCCGGATCTTGGAGCACAGCTCCGGATCGAGCTCGTCGGTCCGAATCTCCTTGGCCTCGATCACGAGGGTGTTCCGCTCACGCCACTCGGCCCGGGCACCCACCGCTTGCAGCAGCTGCACGAGCGTCTCGGTATCGCGGATGCGCGGGACGTTCTCGAGAATCACTTCGTGCTCCGTCAGGAGCGCGGCGGCGATTATCGGGAGGGCGGCGTTCTTGTTGCCGGATGGTTCGATGCTGCCGGAGAGGCGGTGACCGCCCTCCACGATGTACTGCACAGAAGACATTCGCGTCGCAGTTGGAGTGCGCGAATAATGCCCGCGCCTGACTAGCATCTTCAAGCCGTCGCTTGACTTCGCTTTTTTCCACATGGTACGATGCGAGGGGGACGGTTTCGTGCGGACCCCCACTTCCCTGACCTGCGTGGTGCCTATGTCGTCGTTGGCGCCCTCGTTCTTCCTGCTGCTGCAAGCGGCGGCCGATTCCGCCGCAACGCGGATCGTCGTCGAGCGTAGCTGGATCGACACCATGGCCAACCTGGCCCAGAGCCTGGTGTCGGTGCTGGTGCTGGTGATGCTTGTGATGGGCGTGCTGCTCCTGTACGCCCTCAAGAAGAGCATCGACGAGCTGACCAAACTCATCCGCAACGCCTACGAGCCGCTGCGTGGTGCCATTGCCGAAGTGCGCGAAGTGACCGGCGAAGTACGCACGATGGCCAAGAGCCTCAAGGCGCCGGTGGCCAAGGCCAGCGACACGATCGAAGAGGCGAGCGAACGGTTCCGAACGGCGATGGACATCGCCGAGGGACGCCTGGCGCGTCTGGATGCGCTGGTGGACATCGCGCAGGGCGAAGCGGAAGGCGCCGTCATTGGCGCGGCCTCGCTGATGCGCGGCGTGAAAGCGGCTGGGATGGCGGTACGCCGCTCGTTAGGGCTGGCGCGCCGGGCACGCGACGACGACGGCGAGGATGCCATCGACGACGACGAGGCGGAGGACGAGGCGGATGAGAGCGAGGGCGAGGTGGAGGCGCCGCGCATCCGCCCGCGCGCCGGCACACATCGTTAGGCCCGGGACATCGGTCCTCCCCATGCCTCGCCTCGTATCCGGCGCGACGCTCCTTGCGGCGTTGGCGTTGCTCGTCTTCCTCCCCTCCACGGCGCACGCCTGGACGCCGGGCACGCACGTCTACATCGGCGAGGCCTTGCTGCGCGCGCTGCACCTGCTGCCGACGTCGGTGGCCGAGCTGTTGCGCGCCTTTCCGTACGACTTCCTCTACGGCTCCATCGCCGCCGACACGAGCATCGCCAAGAAGTACGCGGCGGCGGGGCGGCACTGTCACTCGTGGATGGTGGGCTTCGAGATCCTCGACAAGGCGCGCGACGAGCCGTTGCGCGCCTTTTCGTTAGGCTACCTGGCGCACCTCGCGGCCGACGTAGTGGCGCACAACTACTTCGTCCCCCGGCAACTCGCCGTCACCTCGAGCACGGCGGCATTGGGGCACAGCTACTGGGAGAATCGGTTCGAGACGCACCTGAGCGAACGCTCGGCGCGGCGCGCCCGCGAACTGATCCTGCTCGATCACACCCGAAGCGACGGGCACCTCGACCGGATCCTGAGCCCCACGATCTTCAGCACGCCGACCAATCGCCGCATCTTCCGCGGCATGGTGCGCGTGACCGACATGGAGTCGTGGCAGCGCATCTTCCAGTTGGCGAGCGAGCACTCGCGCTGGGACCTGCCCAACGACCAGGTGGGGGCCTACCTCACGCGATCGTTCGACTACGTGGTTGACCTGCTGAACCGCATGGATTCGGCCGAACCGTTTGCCTTCGACCCGTCGGGTGACCTGCGGTTGCGGCTGGCGAAGCGCGTGCGGCGCGAGGCGCTGCGGTTGGGCGGCGAGGACCGACTGCTCGAGGATGCCGATCGGCACTTCGGCATGCCGTCGTCGTCGCTGCGTCATGCGGCGATGCTCGCGATCCCGCTCTTCCCCGAGCCGGCTCTCGATCCCGCGCTCACGTCGCCAGCTTTGCCGCCAGCAACTGGTTGACCTTGCGCGGGTCCGCGCGCCCGCCGGACCGCTTCATCACCGCGCCGACCAGCACACCGAGCAGCTTCTTTTCGCCGGCGGCGAGTCGTTGCGTCTCGTCGGGGTGTGCGGCCCAGATCTCGTCGACCCATGCGGCGAGCGCCCCGTCGTCGCTGACCTGCAGGAGCCCCTCGCGCTCGGCGATCGCCTTGGGTGCCCCGCCTTCCTGCGTCAGGACGGCAAAGATCTTCTTGGCGGCGCTGTTGGACACCGTACCGTCCCGCACGAGCGTGAGGAGCGCGGCCAGGTCAGCGGCCGCGACGCGGAAGTCGCCGATGGCCAGCCCCGCATTATTGAGGTAGGCCAGGACCTCGCCCATCACCCAGTTTGCCGCCACTTTGCCGTCGCCGAGGGTGGTGGCCACGGACTCGTAGTAGTCGGCCAACGGGCGATTGGCGGTGAGCACGCCGGCATCGTATACGGGTAGCGCATAGCGCTCGACGAAACGCGCGCGCCGCGCGGCCGGAAGTTCCGGAAGGACCGCGCGCTGGGCCTCGACATAGGCAGCCGTCAGCACGAGCGGCGGCAGGTCGGGCTCGGGGAAATAGCGATAGTCGTGGCTCCCTTCCTTGCTCCTGGCGGGGCGCACCTCGTGGCGATTGGCGTCCCACAAGAGGGTCTGCTGCACCACTCGTTCCCCAGCGTCGACCAGCGCAACCTGCCGCTCGAACTCGGCCGCAATGGCGCGCTCGACGCCGGAGAACGAGTTCATGTTCTTGATCTCGGTCTTGGTGCCTAACGTCGTGCTGCCGTGCGGACGAATGCTGACGTTGGCGTCGACGCGCAGGCTCCCCTCTTCCATGTTGGCATCGGAGACCTCGGTGTACTCCAAGATCTCCTTCAGGCGCGTGCAATACTCGCGCGCCTCCGCCGGGGTGCGCATGTCGGGCTCCGAGACGATCTCCACCAGCGGCGTGCCCGCACGATTCAAGTCGATCGCCGACACACCAGGGAAGCGATCGTGGACCGACTTGCCGGCGTCTTCTTCCATGTGCGCGCGCGTGATCCCGATGACGTGCGGCGTGCCGTCCTCGCGCGTCCCGATCACCCGCCGCCCGGCGGTGGCGATGGGCTGGTCGAACTGCGAGATCTGGTAGCCCTTGGGGAGGTCCGGATAGAAGTAGTTCTTGCGCGCGAAGACCGAGACCGGGTGGACCGTGCACTCGAGCGCGAGCGCGGCCTGCGTCGCCAGTTCCACCGCGTGCGCGTTCAACACCGGGAGCGCTCCCGGGAGCGCCAGGCACACCGGGCAGGTGTTGGCGTTGGGCGGGGCGCCAAAGTCGGTGGGACACGCGCAGAAGATCTTGGTGCGCGTCTTGAGCTGGACGTGCACCTCCAACCCGATGACCAGCTCGTAGCGCGGATGCGGCATCGGGTGCGTCATTGCGCCCCTCCCACGCCTAACGCACGCTCGATGGCGTAGGCCACGCCGAGCATGGTGTCCTCGCCAAAGTGCGGGGCCATGAGCTGCGCGCCCACCGGGAGCCCATCGACAAAGCCGGCCGGGACCGACATGGCCGGGACGCCAGCGAGGTTGGCAGTCACCGTGAAGATGTCGCTCATGTACATCTCGTACGGATCGCTCACCGCGCCGATGGGAAAGGCGGGGGTGGGCGTTGTGGGCGTCAGGAGCGCATGCACCCCCGACGCGAAGACTGTGGCGAAATCGCCGGCGATGAGGCGCCGCACTTCCATCGCCTTGCGGTAGTAGGCGTCGTAGTAGCCGGCGGAAAGCACGTACGTTCCCAGCAGGATGCGGCGCGTGACCTCGGCGCCGAAGCCGCGGGAGCGTGTCGATTCGTACATCCCGCGCAACCCCTCGCCCGCCAGACGCAATCCGTACCGCACGCCATCAAAGCGGGCGAGGTTGGAGGAGGCCTCGGCGGGCGCCACGATGTAGTACGCCGGGATGGCGAGCGCCGTGTGTGGCAGCGACACGTCGCGCACTTCGGCCCCGGCGGCACGCAGCGCGTCGAGGGCGCGATCGCAGGCGGCGCGCACGCGCGGGTCGAGCGTGTCGGGGAAGTACTCGATCGGGCGACCGATGACGACGCCCAGCATCGAACGGTCGGCGCACGCGCGGTAGTCGGGGACCGCGACGTCGACGCTGGTGGCATCGTGCGGATCGACGCCGGCGATCGCCTGCAATCCCATCGCGGCGTCATCCACGGTGCGACCGAAGACCCCGACGTGATCGAGTGAACTGGCGAAGGCGACGAGGCCGAAGCGGCTCACGCGGCCGTACGTCGGCTTGATCCCGGTGATGCCACAGAAGGCCGCGGGCTGGCGCACCGAACCGCCCGTCTCAGAGCCTAACGCGATGGGGACGAGACCGGCAGCGACCGCCGCCGCCGAACCGCCTGACGAGCCTCCAGGAACTCGATCGGGGGCGAGCGGATTGCGCGTAGGGCCGTAGGCCGAGTGCTCGGTTGACGACCCCATGGCAAATTCGTCCATGTTGGACTTGCCCACGATGACGGCACCCGCCGCTCGCAGCCGTCGCGCTGCCGTCGATTCGTAGGGCGACACATAGCCCTCGAGGATGCGCGAGCCGCACGTCGTGGGGAGGTGCTCGGTGGCCAGGTTGTCCTTGAGAACGACGGGGACGCCCGCGAGCGATCCCACCGCGTTGCCTCCTGCGACCGCCGAATCCACGCGCCCGGCCTCGGCGCGCGACCATTCCTGGTCGTGCCAGAGGACGATGTTGAGGCCATCGCGCCCGGCCTTCACCTCCGTCGCGCGGGCAAACGATGCGTCCGTCGCCGCCAGCGCCGACGCATCACCGGCCGCGATGCGATCGCGCAGATCCGCCGCCGTCAGCCGCAATAACTGCTGGTTCACGATTCCTCCGACGCATCTTCGTGCGTCGAGAGGCGCGGTACGAGGAAGAAGCCATCGCGCGTCTCGGGGGCAAACGCCTCGCGCGACCTGTTCAGGGCGACCGACGGCCCCTCGTCGTGGCGCAGCGGCATTCCCTCCCCCTCGGCACGGGCGTGCAAATCTATGGCCGAAGTGTCGACTGCGGTCAGCACGTCCATGTGCGCCAGGATTCCATTCAGCTCGCTGGCGAGCAGCGTCACGCGGTCCGGCTCGAGTCCGAGGCGAGCGAGTGCGGCGATGTGCCGCACGTCATCGTTGGTGACCGACATTCACTCCACCCCGCGTTCAAGGCCGGCATAGGCAACCACCAGGCGCTTGCGCCCGACGGACTCATCGTCGAAATCGATCGTGACCTTGGCGTCGCGTCCGGTGCCGGAGAGTTCGGCAATGGTACCATCGCCGAACTTGGCGTGTTTCACCCGCACGCCAGGAGCAAAGAGCGGGGTGTCCTGCGATTCCTCCTCCACCGGCACATCGCGCGGCGTGGGACGCGTGACCGGGGTCCCCGGGCGACGCTCCGACGGCGTGGGGCGGTCGCCGAACCAATCGCCACGCGGACCGGTTTCCCCAAAGCGACGCCCCGATTCGCCGAAGCGCGAACCGCTGTCGCCAAACTTCGCGCCCCCGTAGCTCCCATCGACATCCCCAAACCGTCCACTGCCGCGCAGTCGCACGGTGGCGCGTGACTTCACCAGTTCCTTGGGGAGGTCACGGACAAAGCTCGACGGAATCGAGTTCATCATCTCGCCATTGCGGCGACGGCTGCGGGCGTGCGTGATGAACAACACTTCCTCGGCGCGCGTGATGCCGACGTAGAACAGGCGCCGTTCCTCCTCGAGCAGCGCCGGTTCTTCGCGCGAGCGCGCCAGCGGGAAGAGCCCTTCCTCGAGCCCGGTGATGAAGACAACGGGAAATTCCAGGCCTTTCGCGTTATGCAGCGTCATGAGGACCACGGCATCGGCGTTCGGGTCGAGGGCATCGACGCCCGCGACGAGCGTCGCCCGCTGCAGGAAGTGGTCGAGCGGCGTGAGCCCCACTTCCCCGCCGTCGTCGATGACCGTTTCGGCCGCGGAGGTGATGAGTTCGCGGACGTTCTCCAT
>CAZLLP010000056.1:15999-31877 GCA_964560345.1 uncultured Gemmatimonadaceae bacterium | reverse complement strand
ACGGCGTCGTGATCAAGAAGCCGGGGGGATCGCTCACCGCGCTCCCGATCATCGAGACGCAGGCTGGTGACGTGTCGGCGTACATCCCGACGAACGTCATCTCGATCACCGACGGGCAGATCTTCCTCGAGACCGACCTCTTCTACTCGAACATCCGTCCGGCGATCAACGCCGGTATCTCGGTGTCGCGCGTGGGCGGCTCGGCGCAGATCAAGGCCATGCGTTCGGTCGCTGGACGCCATCGCCTCGACCTGGCGCAGTATCGCGAACTCGAAGCGTTCGCCGCCTTTGCGTCGGACCTCGACGCGGCGACCAAGAAGCAGCTCGATCGCGGGGCCCGCACGGTGGAAGTGCTCAAGCAGCCGCAGTACGCGCCGATGCCGGTCGAACAGCAGGTCATGATCATCTACGCGGTGTCCAACGGCTTCCTCGACGACGTCGAGGTGTCGAAGGTGCGCGAGTGGGAGCGCGGCTTCCTCGAGTTCATGAGCGCGCAGTTCCCGCAGGTCGGCACGGGCATCAAGAAGGAGAAGGCGCTGTCGAAGGACATCGAAGCTGCACTGAAGCAGGGCATCGAGGCCTTCAAGAAGGTCGCGAGATAATGACGCCCCTCGTCTTCCCGTCTTCCCGTCTTCCCGTCTTCTAAGTCATGGCCAAAGGAAGAGAACTCAAGGCGCGCATCAAGTCGACCGAGAACACCCGGAAGATCACGCGCACCCTGGAGATGGTCTCGACGTCGAAGATGAAGCGCGCGCAGGACCGGGTGCAGGCGGCCCGGCCCTACGCCAACGCCCTCGCCGATGTCATCTCGTCGCTGTACACCCCCGAGCTGGCGGAGCGTTTTCCGCTGCTGCGGCAGCCGGCCAAGCCGCGCACCGCAGCGGTCATCCTGATCAACTCGAACCGCGGCCTTGCCGGCGCGTTCAACTCGAACCTGATCAAGGAGACGCGCGCGCAGCTGCAACGCCTGCGCGCCGAGGGGATCGAGCCCGAGCTGCACATCACGGGGCGCAAGGGGATCGGCTACTTCCGGTACCTGGGGCAGCCGCTGGCCACCGCGCGCATCGACATCAGTGATCGTCCCACCGCCGGAGACGCCGCCTCGCTGGTCGATGGATTGATGCAGCGCTTCATCGACGGCTCGCTCGACGCGGTCTACGTGGTCTACGCCGCGTACAAGTCAGCGCTCTCCTGCCCGCCCACGACGACGCAGGTCCTTCCGGTCATCCCGCCCAAGCGCACGGGCCCGGCGCCGGACTACCTGCTCTACCCGTCGGCGGAGGAGATCCTGACCGAGCTGCTCCCGTCGTACGTGCGGAACACGATGTATCGCACGCTGGTCGAAACCGCGGCGGCCGAGCACATCGCCCGGCGTACCGCCATGAAGAACGCCACCGACAACGCGACGGAGCTGCTGTCCGTCTATCGCCGCACATACAACCGCGCTCGTCAGGCGCAGATCACGCAGGAAATTGCGGAAATCGTCGGAGGGGCGGCGGCGCTGGAATAGCGCATGGACGGGAGACGGGAGACGGGAGACGGGAGTGCCGCTGCGCGGCGATTCGAGTCAACCGGAGTCCGAAGCCCGCATCGCGATCCAGTCCTGCCCCTCAGCAGTCGAACTCCCGTCTCCCGTCTCCCGTCTCCCGTCTTCTTTTAGAGATATGTCCGCACCCGCCGCTCCCCAGACCATCGGCCGGATCGTCCAGATCATCGGCCCAGTCGTCGACGTCGAGTTCGACACCGACAACCTGCCTGAGCTCTACAACGCGCTCGAGATTCGCGGCAAGACCGATTCGGGTCAGCCCATTCGCGTGGTGGCCGAGGTGCAGCAGCACATCGGACGCAACCAGGTGCGCGCGGTCGCCATGTCGACCACCGACGGCGTCGTGCGCGGCATGGACGCGATCGACACCGGGGCGGCGATCTCGGTTCCCGTGGGTGCTGCCGCGTTAGGCCGCATCCTCAACGTGCTGGGCGAGCCGGTGGACAACGGCCCCGACATCCCGGCCTCGGTCGAGCGTTGGCCGATTCACCGCAAGCGTCCGGACTTCGTCGACCTCGAGCCCAAGACGCAGATCTTCGAGACGGGCATCAAGGTCATCGACCTCATCGCCCCGTTCGTGAAGGGCGGCAAGATCGGGCTCTTCGGCGGCGCCGGCGTGGGCAAGACGGTCGTCATCCAGGAGCTCATCAACAACGTCGCCAAGGGACACGGCGGCAAGTCGGTGTTCTGCGGCGTGGGTGAGCGCACGCGCGAAGGGAACGACCTCTATCTCGAGTTCAAGGAAGCCGGCATTCTCGATTCCGTCGCCCTCATCTACGGGCAGATGAACGAGCCGCCAGGTGCACGCCTTCGCGTCGGCCTCTCGGGGCTGACGGTGGCCGAGTACTTCCGCGATCGCGAGAACGCCGACGTGCTCGTCTTCATCGACAACATCTTCCGCTTCACGCAGGCGGGTTCGGAAGTGTCGGCGCTCCTCGGCCGCATGCCGAGCGCCGTGGGGTACCAGCCGACGCTGGCCACGGAGATGGGTGACCTGCAGGAGCGCATCACCTCGACGCGCAACGGCTCGATCACGTCGGTGCAGGCCATCTACGTTCCGGCCGACGACCTGACCGACCCGGCGCCGGCCACGGCCTTCGCCCACCTCGACGCGACGGTCGTCTTGAACCGCAAGATCACCGAGCTTGGCATCTAGCCGGCCGTCGATCCGACCGACTCGTCGTCGCGCATTCTCGATCCGCAGTTCATCGGGGAGCGCCACTACAAGGTCGCCATCGAAGTGCAGCGCATCCTGCAGCGTTACAAGGAACTGCAGGACATCATCGCGATCCTTGGCATGGACGAACTCTCCGAGGACGACAAGAAGGTCGTGGGTCGTGCGCGCCGCCTGCAGCGCTTCATGTCGCAGCCGTTCGCGGTGGCCGAGCAGTTCACGGGGATGAAGGGCGCGTACGTGAAGCTCGAGGAGACGATCTCCTCGTTCGAGCGCCTCTGCGCCGGCGAGTTCGACCAGTATCCGGAGCAGGCCTTCTTCATGTGCGGCGGCGCCGACGACATCGTCAAGAACGCCGAGCGCATCGCCAAGGCCTAACGATGCTCAAGGTCTCGGTGATCTCGCCGGAGCGCACGCTGTTCGAGGGGGAGGCGGAGTCGGTGACCGCCCCCGCCTTCGACGGCGAAGTGGGGATCCTCACGTCGCACGCGCCGATGATGACGCTGTTGGGCAAGGGGACGCTGCGCCTGGGGACCAACGGTTCCAAGGGGACGTTCCAGGTGGAAGGGGGCTTCCTGCAGGTGGTGGACAACCACGTGCGGGTGGTGACGGAGAAGGCCACGCAGGCCTAACGCCGGCTGGACCGGCGACGGGGAGCCATGTCCGACACCTGGATCCTCGGCGTCTCCGCGTTTTATCACGACAGTGCCGCATGTCTCGTCCGAAATGGCGAGATCGTCGCCGCGGCGCAGGAGGAACGGTTCAGTCGCCGAAAGGGCGACGAATCCATCCCCTCCCGCGCCGCGGCATTTTGCTTGCGGCAGGGGGGGATCGAGGCCTCGCGACTGGATGCGGTGGCCTTCTACGACAAGCCGCTCCTCAAGCTCGATCGCCTGCTCGAGACCTACCTCGCCATTGCCCCCCGCGGCGTCCGCTCGTTCCTGCACGCCGCGCCGCTGTGGAGCAAGCAGCGGCTGACGCTCGAGCCGCAACTGCGCGCGGCGCTCGGTGGGTACACCGGGCGGGTGCTCTTTACCGAACACCATGAGTCGCATGCGGCAAGCGCGTTCTATCCCTCGCCCTTTCCCGAGGCGGCCGTCCTCACCATCGACGGTGTGGGCGAGTGGGCCACCGCCAGCATCGCCCACGGCGATGGCGCGCGACTCACGATGCTGCGCGAGCAGCACTTCCCCGATTCGTTAGGGCTGCTCTACTCGGCGTTCACCTACCATGCGGGATTCACGGTCAACTCGGGCGAATACAAGCTGATGGGGCTCGCCCCATACGGGGAGCCGCGGTACGTCGAGGCCATCTACCGTCACCTGCTGTCGCTGCGCGACGATGGCTCGTTCACGCTCGACCAACGCTATTTCGACTACATGGGCGGGCTCACGATGACCAACGCCCGTTTTGCCACGCTGTTCGGCGGCGCCGCGCGCGTTCCAGAGTCGTCGCTCACGCAGCGCGAGATGGACCTCGCGCGCTCGGTGCAGGAAGTCTGCGAGGAGGTCGTCCGTCGCATGGCGCGCCACGCGTTGCAGGTGACGGGGAGTCGCCGCCTGTGCCTGGCGGGCGGCGTGGCGCTCAACGCCGTGGCCAATGGTCGGCTGGTGCGCGAGCGCGTGGCCGACGCCCTCTGGGTGCAGCCGGCTTCCGGCGACGCGGGCGGGGCACTCGGCGCCGCACTGCTGGCCTGGCATCGCTACTTTCGCGGCGCGCGCCACGCCGATGGTGTGCACGACGGCATGCGTGGCGCGTTGCTTGGCCCCGCGTTCAGCGGCGACGAGATTCGCACCGCGCTCGAGCGCGAGGGCGCGGTGATGCACGAGCTGCCGCGTGCGGCGCTCATCGATCGGACGGCCCAATCGCTCGCCACCGGCGAGGTGGTCGGATGGTGCGACGGAGCCATGGAGTTCGGGCCGCGCGCGTTAGGCGCACGCAGCATCCTCGCCGATCCGCGTGATCCCGCGATGCAGGCCAAGCTCAACCTGAAGATCAAGTTTCGCGAGGGCTTTCGCCCATTTGCCCCCGCGGTGCTGGCCGAGCGCACGCGCGAGTACTTCGACGTCGAGGGAGAGTCGCCGTACATGCTCGTCGTCGCGCCGGTGGCCGAGCAGCGCCGCATCGCCGCCGCGTCGACCGAGGCATGGGGCATCGATCGCCTCAACCAGCCTCGATCGGACATTCCGGCCGTTACGCATCTCGACTATTCGGCACGATTGCAGACGGTGACGGCGACGCGAGCGCCGGGGCTGCACGACGTGCTCGTCGCCTTCGAGCGTCGCACCGGCTGCCCTGTCCTGGTCAACACCTCGTTCAACGTGCGCGGCGAACCGATTGTCTGTTCGCCTGCGGACGCCTACGCCTGCTTCATGCGCACCGACCTCGATGCGCTGGCCATTCCGCCGTTCTTCCTGCACAAGCGCGAACAACCCCCGGTCGATCGCTCCAAATGGCACACGACACTCCTCGCAGACTGAGCGCCGCCGAGGGGCGTCGATTTGCCTTCGTGGTCGCGGGCGGCTTTGCTGCGCTCGCTGGTGTGGCGTACCTTCGCGCGCGACCGTCGACGATGCTGGTGCTGGCCGCCGTCGCGGTCACGCTCGCCGTTGCCGGCTTGGCGGTGCCGTCGCGACTCGGGCCCGTGCAGCGGGGGTGGATGGCGGTCGGCGTGGCGCTGTCGCGCATCACGGCCCCACTTTTCTATAGCGCGCTGTACTGGCTCGTATTGACGCCTATCGGGATGGTCAGGCGCACGTTCGGCCGATCGCCGCTGGCGCGAGATGCACACGCGACGAGTTATTGGATCGTGCGTCCGCCGCAGGACGAAGAGGTGGCGTGGCGGCGCATGGAACGGCAGTTCTGAACGGCGGGGACGAGATGCCATGCTGCAAGTGATGCGCGAACTGTGGGCCTTCATGCTGGAGCGCAAGAAGCTCTGGTTGCTCCCGATCGTGGTCGTGCTGGTGCTGTCGGGGGCACTGCTCGTGGCCGTACAGGGATCGGCGCTAGCTCCCTTCATCTATTCGATCTTTTGAGCAAGAAGGGGAAGCGAGGCGCCGCGTCGGGCGGCACGTCGCCGGCGACGTTGACTCCGTCGCGCCGCCGGTTCTTTCTCGCGATCACACTGTCGCTCCCCGTCCTGCTGCTTGGCGGGGCCGAGCTCGCGCTGCGTATCGCTCGACCGGGCGATGCGCTCCCGCTCTTTGTCCCCGCGGCGTTGGGTGACGGGCGCTTCCTGGTGGCCAACCCTCGCGTCGGCGAGCGCTACTTCCCGGCGTCAGAACAGGCGCCCGCGCCGCCGCCGGAGTTCTTCGCCAGCCGCAAGCCGTCGAATGGCTTTCGCCTCTTCGTCCTGGGCGAGTCAACGACGGCGGGATTTCCCTATCCGCGCAATGGCACCTTTTCCCGCCTGCTGCGCGATGCGCTGCGCGACGTCCTTCCCGACGACTCGGTGGAGGTCGTCAACCTGGGGATCGCGGCGACCAACAGCGTCACGCTTCGTGACCTGGCGAGCGAGATTGCCGACGCGCAGCCGGATGCGGTCCTGATCTATGCCGGGCATAACGAGTACTACGGCGTGCTCGGCGCCGCCTCGACCAGCGGCGGTGGGATGGCCCCGGTCCTCGTCCGGGCATCGTTGCAGCTGCAGCGGCTGCGGCTCGGCATGGCGCTGCGACGCGCGCTCAGTCGCCGAGGTTCTGCGCCCGCCGATTCGGCCCCGAGTTTCATGGAGATCCTGGCGCGTGACCGCGAGGTCCCGCTCGACGGATCTGCCTTTGCGCGGGGGCGCGAGCAGTTCGCCGGGAATCTGTCCGCGCTCCTTGAGACCTTTCGACATGGCGGCATCCCCGTGTTTGTCGGGAGTCCGGTGAGCAATGTGCGCGATCAGGCGCCCTTCGCGACCGCCTCCAACGCCGGCGCCGACTCGGTCTTTCGCCGCGCGCAGCAGGCCCTGGCGGCCAACGACTCGGCGATCGCGCGGAGCGACTTTCCCCGTGCGCGCGACCTCGACGTGGTGCGATTCCGCGCGCCGAGCGTCTTTGCGAGCACCGTGCGCGACGTCGCCAAGGCAGGTGGCGCCACGTATGTGCCGGTCGCCGAGCGCTTTGAACGCGCGAGCGGGGGCCTCCCGGGGCACGAACTCTTCATCGAGCACGTGCACCCGACGCGCGCTGGCGTGACGCTCCTCGCGCAGGTGTTTTTCGACGCGCTCGACTCGGCAGCGTTCCTCGGCCGGCGTGCCGATCGCAGGCGCCTCAAGTCGTGGGAGCGTTACCAGCAGGGCGCGGCGCTCACCTCGTTCGACGAACGCATCGCGTATCACACCGTGCAGACCCTGGTGACGCGCTGGCCTTTCGTCGCCGCGTCGCAGCAGCGGGACTACCGCGCGACTTATCGTCCGACGGGAGTGGTCGATAGCCTCGCGCTGCTCGTCTCGCGCGGTGGGCTAAGGTGGGAGGAGGCCAAACTGCAGGTTGCGGCCGACTACGAGCGCCGTGCTTTTCCCGACTCGGCCGCCGAGGAGTACCGCGGGCTGGTGCGCGACCAGCCGATGGCCGAGTATCCGCAACGCCTGCTGGCGCGCGCGCTACTGCAGCAAGGGGACAGCAGCCAGGGCGAGCGCGTCCTGCGCGCGGCGTTGCAGCTGGAGCCGTCGAGCGCCGCGGCATTGGCGCTCGGGCAGCTCCTGATCGGCCGCAAGGACGTGCGCGGTGCGCTCCCGTTCCTCGAGCAGGCGGTGCAACTCGATGCCACGAACACCGCGGCGCTGTACCAACTCTCGCTGGCCTACGGGCTGTTGCGCGACATCGAACGGGCGCGCTCGACGGCGCTCGCGCTGGCCCGGATCGATCCTCGCTATCCCGGGCTGGCAGGATGGATGTCGGCGATCGGTCTCAGTCGGTAGCGACGAGCGGGCGCTGTGCCGCGGTATGGCGGTCGTCGGCCGTATCGCGGCCGCGGCGCTCGACATATCGTTGAACGGAGACCGACCTCGCCACGATGTCCCTCCCTCGACTGCGAGTCTCACGACGAATTGCCCGCTGGGCGCGCTGGTTGGCGCTTCCTGCACTGCTGGCGTTGGCCGCTCCCGTCAAGGGGCAGGGCGCGTCGGTGAGCGGTGTCGTGCGCGACACGCTCGGCCTGTCGATCGCCGGCGCCGAGGTGACCGTCGAGGGGGGAAGTGCGCGCGCGATCTCGGGCGAGGATGGGAGCTACGTCTTGCGTGGCCTCGTGGCGGGAAACCTGCGCCTGCGCATCCGACGGCTTGGGTTCCGCCCGACCGTGATGGATGTCGAGGTTCCGGCGACCGGTCTGGTCGACGTGGAGATCCAACTCGAACAGGTCGTCACCCGGCTCGCCCCTGTGTCCGTGCTGGCGCGGCGCGATGCCTTCGAGTACCGCCTGGCCGGTTTCTACGAGCGTCGCGACCGAAAAATCGGCCATTTCGTCTCGCGCGAACGGATTGAGCGCACGCATTCGTTTTCGTTCACCGACCTGCTGCGGGAGATTCCGGGGGTCAAGATTCGCCCGATCGGGAATATCCAGAAGGCGGTGCGCATCCGCGGGTCGAGCTGTCCGCCGCTCGTGTTCATCGATGGGATGGCGGCGGCGGCCGGTGAGTTCGACCTCGAGTCGATCGACCCCGGAATGGTGGAGGGGGTGGAGGTGTACTCGGGGTCCGCGTCGGTGCCCGCCGAGTTTGCGGGGCCGCGCAACCTCGATCGCTGCGGCGTGGTGGCGATCTGGTCGAGCCCTGCGCGTTCGCGCCGTCGCCGGGTACCCGACGAGAAGGCGACCGTCGATGCGCGCGCCACGGTGGATCTGGAGGGGATGGTGCGTCGCGGCGAGGCCTTCACCGCCTCGCAGGTCGATTCCGCGGCGGTGCTCGTGGAAGGGGCGCTCTCGCCCGAGTATCCGCTCTCGCTCTACCGCGAGCGGCGAGGAGGGCGCGTGCTGACCGAGTTCGTGGTCGACACCAGTGGCGCGGTGATCCCCGGGACGATCGGCGTGATTGCATCGACGCACCCGCTGTTCTCGCTGTCGGTGCGCGAAGCGCTGGCGCAGGCGCAATTCATCCCTGCGCGGCGCCAGGGGGCGCTGGTGCGGCAGCTCGTGCAGCTGCCGATCGAGTTCGTCTACCCGCGGGAGCCCTGACGCACGAGATCGCGCCGTCCCTCGCCTGATTCAGGGGCGATTGGCCGCAAGTCGCTGACAGGACGAGAGCTATGGGCGTGGGGGAAATCGTCCGCGTGGCCGCCCCAACCGTCCGGGTAGGTAGGGAGTGCGAACCTGTCATACAGGGTGACGTTTGCCATCGGGGAATGCCCGCGTCGCATTGTATACAATTCGGTGCGCAAGTCGTTGCCACTTCGCGGGATAAGCCGCCGCCGAAATCGTGCAGAACCCTCTTGACGCTCGCTCTGCACCCCCCAAGGTTCGTGTCGTCCCAAAACCTGCCCTAATGGGCGGGTAGATTGGGTTCACCCGTTCCCGGAGGCCCTGCGTCGGACTTCTTCGTCACCGCGGTTCTGCTTTCACCAGTGCACCGCAGCTCCCCCCACACCCGCATCCCCAGGTCACATGCGAAGCTTGCCAGTAATGAAGGGCGTCTTCGCGCGCGTTTTCGCCCTCGCCCTGCTCATGGGCGTGTCGGCAGAAGCGTTTGCGCAGGCCGCCACCATCTCTGGACGGGTCACGAACACCGAAGGGCAGCCGATTGTCGGCGCCAACGTCTTGATCCCGTCCCTCAACGCCGGCACCACCAGCGGCGCGAACGGCGTCTACCAGTTCTCCGTCCCTGAGTCGCAGGCCAATGGCCAGCGCGTCACGCTGACGGCCCGCTTCATCGGCTTCACCCCGGTCAGCCGTCAGATCACGCTGACGACCGGCGTCCAGACGCAGAACTTCGAGCTCAAGACCGACCCGTTCCGCCTGGAAGAGATGGTGGTGACGGGTGTGGCGGACGCGACGTCGACCAAGAAGCTCGCCTTCTCGGTGTCGCGCATCTCCGAAGAGCAGATGAAGCAGGTTCCGGCGTCGTCGCCGATCGCCGCCATCGCCGGCAAGGTCGCCGGCGCTCGCATCGCGATCGGCACAGGCAACCCCGGCGCTGCCCCGTCGATCCGTCTGCGTGGCTCGACCAACCTCACGGTCGGCAACAACGATCCGCTCATCCTCGTCGATGGCGTGATCACCAAGAACTCGCTCGCCGACATCGATGCCAACGACATCGAGTCGGTCGAAGTCCTCAAGGGCGCCGCCGCGGCGTCGTTCTACGGCTCCAACGCCGCCAACGGCGTCGTGGCCATCACGACCAAGCGCGGCAAGAACCTGCAGGACAACAAGATCTCGTTCAGCAGCCGCAGCGAGTATGGCCAGTCGGGCGTGTACAAGTTCGTCCCGCTCAGCCAGCACCACAATTTCCAGCTCAACACCGACGGCTCGATCAAGACGAACGCCGCCGGCACGCAGCGCCTCCTCGATCCGGACGGCATCGCCGACAATCCGTATCCGTCGACGGGGCCCGACGCCTGGCGCAACCAGCTCAAGAGCTGGCTCCAGGACGGCAACTTCTACCTGCAGAACTTCCAGCTCGGGCTGCGTCGCGGAAGCACCAACCTGAACTCGTCGTTCACGACCGACCACAACCAGGGGATCCTGCCGTTCACCTCGGGGCAGCGTCGCCAGAACCTCCGCATGAACGTCGACCAGGCGTTAGGCAGCAAGGCGGACTTCTCGGCGAGCTTCACCTATGGCCTCAACCGCAACGACTACGATCCGGGCAGCACCGACGGGTGGTTCGCGCTGCTGCAGGCGCCCCCCGATCTCGACCTCGTGCACCCGAACCCGGTGAGCGACGTTCCGTACTATCCGCTCCTGCCGGACCTCAAGGCGAAGAACGCGCGCGGCAACCCGCTGTACGGCCTCAGGAACAGCGACTACAACCTGCGCCGTGAGCGCCTGCTCGGGTCGTTCTCGTTCCGCTATCGCCCGTTCAACTGGCTCAACCTCGACGCCAACTACGGGACCGACCGCCTGAACCAGCGCGACCGCCTGTACAACTTCCGCGGCTACCTCAACGAGGGCGGCGTCGCGGGCAACGGTCAGCTGCAAGAGCGCACCTTCAACAACGTCGCCGAGAACCTCCAGTTCAACGCCACGACCAAGAAGCTGCTCTTCAACAACCTGCTCTCCACGACCCGCGTCACGTACCTGCTGGAGAACCTCGACAACACGAACTTCACGGCCAACAGCACCAAGCTGAACGTGACCGACGTGCCCGATCTCGCGGCCGCCGATCCGACGCAGGTGGCGGTGAACTCGGGGCTCGACCTGCAGCGCACGGTCAACTACTTCGTGTCGCAGTCGTTCGACTTCAAGGATCGCTACATCGTCGACGCGCTCTATCGTCGCGACGGCTCGTCGCTCTTCGGCAAGGACCAGCGCTGGCAGGACTTCTATCGCGTCGCGCTGGCGTATCGCCTCTCCGAGGACTTCAAGATCCCGGGCGTGCAGGACCTCAAGATCCGCGCGGCGCGCGGGACGGCCGGCCTTCGTCCGGCGTTCTCCGACCAGTACGAGACCTACTCGCTGGCCGGCGGTCAGATCTCCAAGCAGCAGCTCGGCAACACGAACCTCAAGCCGGCGATCCAGACCGAGAACGAGTACGGCATCAACATCCAGTTCCTCGATCGCTTCGACCTCGAGCTCGTGAAGGCCGATCGCGTGACCAAGGGCGCCTTACTGTCGATCCCGCTCTCGCTGGCGGCGTCAGGCGGCTTCCTCAACCAGGTGCAAAACGCGGCCGACGTCAGCGCGCAGACGTACGAAGTGTCGTTGCAGACGCGCGTCGTGGACACCGACGCCTTCTCCTACTCGTTCTCGCTCACGGGCGACAACACGCGGCAGAAGATCGATCGCATGGACGCCGCGCCGTTCCGCCGCAATGCGACGGGCGCCCAGGGGCAGGACGTCTTCTACTACAAGTCGGGTGAGAAGCTCGGCGTGATCTACGGGACCAAGTGGGTGCGCAGCTTCGCGCAGCTCAAGGAAAACCCGGCCAACGCCAACGCCAACGCGGCCGACTACGTCGTGAACTCCGACGGCTACCTCGTGCGCGCCGCGAACCTCGGGAAGACCACCGAGGCGCCGATCGCCTACGTGAACGCCAAGGGCGAGACGCAGCACACCATTGGTGACGTGAACCCCGACTTCAGCTTCGGCTTCGCCAACAACGTGCGCTTCAAGAGCTTCACGCTCTACGCTCTGCTCGACGGCGTGCGCGGCGGCGACATCTACAACTTCACCAAGCAGTGGATGTACCAGGACGAGCGGCACGGAACGCAGGATCAGGCGGGTCGCCCGCTGGCCGAGCGCCGTCCGCTGGCCTTCTACTCGGCGGGCCTGTACAACGGCCTCGTGGCCAACGACCACTTCGTCGAGGATGGCTCATACGCCCGCCTGCGCGAACTGTCGGTTGCCTACAACGTCGGGCAGAACACGCTCGCGCGCTTTGGGCTCAACCGCCAGATCAAGGGGATGAAGCTGGCCTTCATCGGGCGCAACGTCTTCACGTGGACCAAGTACACGGGCTTCGACCCGGAAGTGACCGCCGGTGGCGACTTCAACTTCCGTATCGACGGCTTCCGCTATCCCAACTTCCGCACCTTCACCGGTCAGGTCGAGCTGCAGTTCTAACCTGGCACGAGGAGCCCTTACACTGATGCGAACCCGAAGCATTTACCGCTTCGTCCTCGGGACCGCGGCGCTGCTCACTGCCAGTGCCTGTGCGGATCTCGACGTGACGAACCCGAACAACCCCGACATCAAGCGCGCCTTGGCGTCGGGAGAGGACGTGAAGAACATCGCCGTCTCCACCGTCAATTCGTGGTACCTGACGGCGACGTACCTCGAGCCGTACATGATGCTGTCGGTCACTTCCGACAACGGCTCGGCCAACTTCGGCAACTTCGGCATGCGGTTCAACAACCTCGAGCCGAGAGCGCCGTATGTGAACAACTCGGCCGGTGGTGACCGTGCCGTGACCGAGAGCCCGTGGAACTTCAACTACGGAACGCTCGGCGCCGCCAACGACGTCCTCATTGCCATCGACAATGGCGTGGAGGTGCCTAACGGCGAAACGGCGAAGTACAAGGCGCTGGCGCAGTTCACGCAGGCGGCCTCGCTCGCGAACATCGCCATCCTCTTTGACCAGGGTTTCGTGGTCGACGAGAAGAGCGCCGGCTCAACGCCCGAGTTCAAGAAGTATCCTGAAGTCTCGGCCGCCGCGATGGCCAAGTGGGACGCGCTCATCGCCGGCCTCAATGGGAAGAACGACACGTATGACGTGAGCGTGATCCCGATCGCCGCTGGTCCGATGACGTCGGGAATGTTGTCCCGCATGGCGAACACGATGGCCGCCCGCACGCTGGCCTACACGGCGAGAACACCCGCCGAGAACGCCGCGGTCAACTGGGCCAAGGTCGTGTCGTATGCCGAGAAGGGGCTGAGCGGGACGGCGGGTGCCGGCGCGCCGTACGACTTCACCGTCGTGGGCGACAACAACAACTGGTACTCGTACATCGCGTTCTACGGCAACGAGCCGACGTGGCTGCGCGTCGACATGCGCCTCATCAATCTCATGGATCCGAACTCGCCGGCGAAGTTCACCGGCACGATCCCGCCGGCCGGTACCTCGGCCGACGCGCGCTTCGCCTCGGACTTCCAGTTCCACGGCGCCGTCATCGGCGATCCGGCCCGCGGCATCTACATGCAGAGCCCGTACTCGCACAAGCGCTATCGCTTCCATGCGCGTACGTCGCCCAGCGCGGCCACCGGCCCGGTGCCGTACGTCCTGCAGGCCGAGAATGACCTGCTGTGGGCCGAAGGGCTCATCCGGACGGGCGGCAGCCTCGCCACGGCGGCAAGCCTGATCAACAAGACGCGCGTTACACGCGGACAGCTCTCGCCGGCGACGGCGGCTGACGGCGCGGCGAAGCTGCTCGACTACCTGTACTACGAGCGCGCGGTCGAACTGTTCAACACGAGCGGGACCGAACTGATGGACGGCCGTCGCTTCGACAAGCTGCAGGCCGGAACGGTCCGTCACCTCCCGGTGCCGGCCAAGGAACTGGAAATCCTCCGCCTCCCGATCTACACCTTCGGCGGCGTTGGCCAACCGGACAAGTACATCTCGTCGATGGTGTCGCACGCGTCGGCCAACCTCGCCACGATCGAGGCGGGGAAGCGGCGTGGACGCACCGCGCAGCCGCAGCGGTAGTTCTGCCGGTGTAGGTCGACAGCGATGTGCACAAAGAACCGGGCGCGCCCTCGCAAGAGGACGCGCCCGGTTCGCGTGTGTTGGGCGATGTGCGGCGGTTCACCCGGCGCGCAGCGCCATCAGCGCAGGCCTACCGCTTCAAGTTGGCGCAGGTGATGACGTTGCTGAGCTCCTGCCCGCCGCTGTACACGTTGACGTGATACTCGCCGCTCTCCGGAAGCGAGAGCGACAGCTCGGTGTCGAGCTGCGCGCGACCGTCGGCTCCGACCTCGATGACCGGGAAGATGTCGAGCGGCATGACGGGGAGGCTGCCGCTGCCACAACGCCCCTGCAGCAGCGCCCATTGCACCGTGAACGACTGGCCGCCGCTCTGACTGGTGAAGTTGAGGCGGACCTGCGCGCGATCCTTGTTCTCCGCCGTCGAGGTCAGCGCGATCGTCCCGTAAATGCGTGATTGCGTCCGCATCGCGACGTTGGACGACCGCACCTGCACGGGGGTGAAGTTCCCCGACCACCGGATCTTCTTCTGTTCCACCGACGCGCCCGAACTCTGGGCAGACGCGAGGGCGGGGATGAGCGCTCCGGCGAGAGCCAGAAGCAGCTGACGGGAGCGGGGGAGCACGTTGCAGTGCATGGGACGTGACGGAAGTGGGGAGTGCGCGATTCGACCGTGACAAGACTTCCGGACAAGCGCCCCGAAATCAATGGTCTCCTGCCGGACGGTGATACCCCGCGATCGCCCGCGTGGTCCCGCTCGCCGTGTCCCCCACCGTGCGGATCACCGCTTTCACCGCACCGTCGCCACCATTGGCCGCAATCTCGTGGCAGCGGCCAAAGGGGAATTGCAGTTTCGGCATTCACCGTTCGCCTCCGGCGCCCGCGTCGCGCGTGTGACGCGCTCACGCGGCGCCTCCTGGGGGAGCGCTCGCCGGGAACGCCGCGCGTTCCCACATCTCCTCACCTTGCGAGGTCCCGCATGCTGCTTTCACGTCGGTCCGCCCGTGCCACCGGGATTCTGCTCCTGCTTGCCACCGCGTCGCTCACCGCGTGCGACGACGACGACGTGGCGACGGCACCCGAGCCGGAGCGTTACGTCCTGGCGCTCACCGGCGCCGCCGAGCGTCCCACGCCGGTGGTGACCAACGCGACGGGGAGTGCCGTGCTGACGGTGCTGGGCAAGGACTCGATCGAGTTCCTGATGTACGTGGCCAACGGCGACTCCGTTACCGCGTCGCACATCCACGCCGGCGACGCCAACTCGGCGGGGCCGGTCATGGTCTTCACGTTTGGCGGACCGGTCATCGGACGGGTGGACGGCGTCTTCCGCTACGGCTTCATCACGCGACAGGGGACGTTCAGCGGCGCGTTCACCTTTGACTCGGTGCTCACGCGCATGCGCGCGGGCACGGCGTATCTCAACGTGCACACGCGCAAGAACGCGCCGGGGGAGATTCGCGGGCAGATCGTGCGGTAACGCGCCCGCGTCGCCGTTGCGGCCGGTCGGGAGGTGCGGCGCGAGCGCCGTGTCTCCCGACTTTCGCGCGTTGCCTCCTGTGGCGACCGTCGCGGAACGCAGGTGCGCGTCACGCGCGATCATTGCAGACGCACACGCTCGTGGGACGCGGGTGCGGTACAGTGTGGTGACGACGCGGTGGCCCTCGACACGCGCGTTGTGCCCCGTCGCGGTGCGCGGTTCTTCTATCGCAGTGCGCGGTTCTCCTTTCGCGCTGCGCTGTTGCCCGAAGTTGGTGCGCGGTTGCCCGATCGCGCTGCACGGTTGCCCGATCGCGCTGCACGGTTGCCCGATCGCGGTGCGCGATTCTCCTGTCGCGCCGCGCGGTTGCCCGATCGCGGTGCGCGGTTCTCCTGTCGCG
>CAZLLP010000056.1:0-15899 GCA_964560345.1 uncultured Gemmatimonadaceae bacterium | reverse complement strand
TTCTCCTGTCGCGCCGCGCGGTTGCCCGATCGCGGTGCGCGGTTCTCCTGTCGCGCCGCGCGGCTGCCCGATCGCGGTGCGCGGCTGCCCGATCGCGGTGCGCGGTTCTCCTGTCGCGCCGCGCGGTTGTCCGATCGCGGTGCGCGGTTCTCCGGTCGCGCCGCGCGGTTGTCCGATCGCGGTGCGCGGTTCGCCTCTCGCGCTGCGCGCTTCTGCTGTCGCGGTTTGCGCTTCTGCTGTCGCGGTTTGCGCTTCTCCTGTCGCGGTGCGCGGCTCTCCTGTCGCGGTGCGCGGCTCTCCTGTCGCGGTGCGCGGCTGTCCTCTCGCGGTGCGCGATCCTCCGATCGCGGCGCGACGCGCGCGGCGCGCGCGCACCCGGGTTGTGCGCCGGGGCACGCTGCCTGACGACGACTGTCGCCGCCCTGTCATTCGCCTGGCGGCGCTTGTTTCCGGGGGGGCTGCCTGACGAATCTTCCGGTGCCCTGTGGCGTATGACAGGGCGCTTCCCGCCCGCGCTGCCAGCTCGCTTCGCGCGGGACGATCTACCGTCACCTTCCGGGTGCTCCACGCGCCCGTGCACGAGGACTCGTCATGCACGGATTCCACTCCCTGCTTCGTTCGTCGGCGCCGACGCGTCGCGTCTTCTCCCGCACGCTGCGAGCGGCGGGCATCGCCGCGGCTACCGCTGCGCTCGTTATGCTCGCCCCTCGTTCTGCTCACGCGCAGGCCTGGGCCTATCCGTCGTTCCAGGTGCCCACGACGGTGTCGCGTGAGTTCAACTTCGGGATCGCCGACGGCGGCAACGCCGGGACGAGCGTCGTTTTCCAGTGGCGCGAGGGATACGCCACTCGGTCGCAGTTCTCGCTCGACGTCGGGTTTGCGGATCCCGACGGCGTGGGACGCGACAACGTGGTCTTCCTGGGCGGTACGTATGCGTACCAGCTCGCCAAGTCTTCCGCCGACGTCCCCCTCGACTTCCTCCTCACCGCGGGCGCCGGATTCTCGTTCGGCAACAACACGATGCTGAGCGTCCCGTTGGGGGTCTCGATCGGCCATCGCTTTCCGCTCGACGGCTCGCTCGCCCTCACGCCGTACGTGCATCCGCGCATGTCGCTCGACTTCTGCGGCGGCTGCAAGGGGGACGAATCGCAGGTGGGGATCAACTTCGACATCGGCGCCAACCTCGAGCTCACGCGGGTCCTCGCCGTGCGCGGCTCGGCGTACTTTGGCGGCGCCGATCGCTTTGGCGACGACCGCAACGGGATCGGGATCTCTCTGGTGTGGACCCCGCCGGGGCTCAAGCGTTAGGCTGTCCCGCGGCGGAGGGCGGGGGGCCGATCAGTCGCTCGACGAGCGCAAAGGCGCGATCGGCCGCCCCGACCCCCGATTCCACCAGCGCGCGCGCGTGGCCGCCCGCCTCGCGCGCCGCGCCCGGGGCGCCTAACCAGCGCTCCAGCACGTCCGCCGCTTCACGCCCGTCGCGAACGGCCGTCCCGCCCCCCTGTTCTGTCAGGAGCACGGCATCGCGCGCGTTGCCGAAGCGCGGGCCAAAGCAGACCGGCGCGCCAAAGGCGGCCGGCTCGAGCACCGAGTGCAGGCCGGCGTCGTGAAAGCCGCCGCCCACGAACGCCGCCGTCGCCAGCGCATACAGCTCGCCGAGCACGCCGACGCGGTCGACCAGGATCACCTCCGCCGTCTCCTGCCCGGCGGCGCCCAGCCGAGTGACGCCGATGCCCTGCGCACGCCCCCACGACTCGATCGGGGTGAGATGGGCGGCGGTAGGCTCGTGCGGGGCGATGACGAGGCGCGCCCCGGGGACGGCGCGGCGAAGCGATTGCCACGCCGGCAGCAGCACCGCTTCGTCGGCAGGCCAGGTGCTCCCGGCCACCAGCGTCGGGCGGTCCGAGGTGAGCGGGGCGAGGAGCGCCGAGCGGCGGTCGACGGCGCGGGCGCGGGCCGCCACCTGGTCGTAGCGCGTGTCGCCGATCACCTGCACCGCGCCAGAATTGACGCCTAACGCCTGCAGGCGTGCCGCGTCGTCGGCGCCCACCGCGCCCACGGCGCGCATCGCGTCATAAGCGTCGTGCAGCAGGGCGCGCGCGAGCACGCCGGTACGGGAGGAGCCGGGGGCCACGGTGGCGCTGACCATCGCCAGCGGGATGCCGTGGCGTTGCACCTCGCGGGTAAGGACGGGCCACACGTCCAGCTTGGCGTAGACGAGCGCCGTCGGCTGCAACGCGGCGATCACCGCCCGCGCCGCCCCGGCCGTGTCGAACGGGAGGTAGTCGGCAAAGTCGACGTCGAGGCGCCGGGCAAAGGCCTCGGCGCTGGGGGAGAAGAAGGTGTAGGCGAGCTGCACATCGGGGCGCCGGGCGCGAAACAGCTCCAGCACCGGGCGCGCCTGCAACCCTTCGCCCACCGACGGCGCGTGCATCCAGAGGAGGGGGCGCGACGCGTCGCGCATGGTGCGCCCCCACGCCGCGTAGCGCGACAGCAGGTTGCGCCTGGCGGCAAGCGACCTGACCAGCTTCCCCTCCCCGGCGGGGACGACCTGCGCGGCGAGCGTCGCCAGCGCGCCCGCCGCGCCGTAGGCCAGGGAGAGGAGGGGATTCACCCCGTCATGCTCCGCGCGATGGCGCGCGACGACGCGCTACTTCGGGAGTGCCGCGGTCGCCTTGGCGACGGCGTCGCGGAAGGCCTGGATCTTCTCGGAGCCCGACAGCACCTGGTTGCCGATGAAGAAGGTCGGCGTGGAGCGCGCCCCGGCCGAGGTCGCGCGATCGGCGTCGGCGAGGATCATCGGGCGCATGACGTGCTCACCGATGCACGCCGTGTAGGTCGGAAGGTCGACGCCGATCTTGCCGGCCTGCATGTAGAAGAACGTCCCGGCATCGGGGAGCGGGCTCCACTCCGCCTGCGTCTCGAAGATGCGGTCGTGCATCTCCCAGAACTTTCCTTGCGCGCCGGCGCACATCGCCGCCTCGGCGGCCGGGAGGGCGTTGGGGTGCTGCTGCAGCGGAAAGTTGAGGAAGGCGAGTCGAGCCTTGCCGGTCTTCACGAATTCGGCGTCGACGGCGGCCGCGGTCTCCTTTTCCCATTGCCCGCAGTATGGGCACTGGAAATCGCTGACGACCATGATCCAGAGCTTGGCCGAGCTGTCGCCCTTGATGCGGCTCTGGTCGGCGGCGGTGACGCGCGCATCGGGGGTGGACGGTGTGGCGGGCGTGGCGGCCGGCGTGGCCGCGGCGGCCGTAGTGGGCGATGCAGCTGACGAGCTGTCGGCGCTGGCGCCGGACTTGGTGCCGCAGCCCGCGAGGGTCGACGTGATGGCGACGAGTGCCAGGACGGGAAGGAGGCGCGACATGTGTGGACGGGTGAAGTGAGACGACGCGGCCGGGCCGCGAACGACGCCGAAACTTAGTCGCCCGCGCCTCGACGCCCCAGCGCCCGTCGTCCTGCTCGCGCATGCGCACGCGAATGTTCCCGCGAATTTCCTCGCGAAGGGCCCGGCGAACGCGCACGTGCACGTCGCGCTCGCCCACGGCGATGGGATCGTTGAATCCCTACCCCGGGTGGTTGCGTATGGCTACCATACCGCAGTGCCTGGAAGCCATCTCACAAATGGTCGAAGGCGTCTGGCCGGCGCAGGGCGCCGGCGCGCCTGCGACCATTTCTGAGATGGCGTGTACTTCGCCCGGCTCCCTGTTGAGCGCCGGGCGTCACGTTGTCAGGGAGACCGATCGCCCGTGTGGGGCCTCCTCGCGCTCGTTGCGTCTCTGGTGGTGGCGGCTCAGGACGTCCAGTTGCCGCCGCCTCCGCGCGGCTTCAGCCCGACGCAGGCCGACATGGTGGTGGACGTTGCCAACGTCCTGTCGGCCGAGGCGGTGGCGCGGATCAACCGCATCATCTTCGACGTCAAGGCGAAGTCTGGCGGCGAGATCGTCGTCGTCACCCTCCCCGACCTGGCCGGTCGCGATGTCGGCGATGTGGCGCTTCGCATCGGACGCGACTGGAAAGTGGGAGTCGAGGCCAAGATCGGCGATCGCATGCGCAACGCCGGTGTGGTCATTCTGGTGGTCCCGAAGGAGACCAGCAGCGACGGGCGCGGCTACATCTCGATCCAGACCGGGCAGGGGACGGAAGGGTTCATCACCGACGCCACCGCGGGCGACATTCGCCGCGAGGCGATTCCGTTCTTCCAGCAACGCGACTACTCGACCGCGCTCGAGTTGATTGCCCTGCGCGTGGCGCAGCGGTTCGAGGGGGAGTTCGGCTTTGCGCTCGACACGTCGCTCGTGCCCGCGCCGGTGGAGGCGCTGGGTGGCCGGGGCGGCGGCGTGCCACCGATCATGCTGCTCGTCGTCTTTGTCGTGCTGCTGATGGTGTTCAGTGCGATGGCGAACGCGTCACGGCGCGGCGGGCGCAACGGGTGCTTGCAGGCGCTCATCATTGCTGACGCCGTGTCGCATTCGCGCGGGCGTTCGCATTGGGGGGGCGGCGGTTTTGGTGGGGGCGGTGGTGGCGGTGGGTTCGGCGGTTTTGGTGGTGGCGGCGGTTTCAGCGGCGGCGGTTCCAGCGGGAGTTGGTGACATGGCAAAGATGACCCTCGATGGATTGGTCTCGCAGCTCTCGTCGGTCTATGGCGACGAGCTCGTGGGCGTGGCGCTGTACGGCTCGGCGGCACGAGGCGAGCACGTCACGCGGCTCTCCGACCTCAACGTGCTCGTGGTGGTGCAGCGCATCACCATGGAGCACCTCAAGAAGGAAGGGGCGGTGGCGCGTGCCTGGCGAGAGGCCGGCAATCCGCCACCGCTCACCTTGACGCGCGCCGAGTGGTTGGGGAGCGCCGACATCTTCCCCATCGAGTACGCCGACATCCTGGCGCACCACAAGGTGCTGGCCGGGACGCTCCCGCTGGGCGGCCTGGTGGTGGAACGTGCGGACCTGCGGCTACAACTCGAGCATGAGGCGATGAGCAAGCTGCTGCGCCTGCGGCACGCGGTGCTGGAGGCCTCGGGGGACCAGAAGGCGCTGTTGACGCTGCTGGAGCAGAGTGCGAGTGCGATGCTCGTCCTGCTGCGGGCGGCATTGCGCCTGGCGGGGACCGAGCCGCCCAACGACTCGGAGGCCGTGTGCGACCGCTTCGCCGCCCAGAGCGGGCGCGATGCGTCGTCGCTGCGGCGCATCGTCCGGCACAACCGCGGGACCGACGCGCTCACGCAGCGCGACGCCGCCGCGCTGGTGGAACAATACCTGGGTTTTGCTGAATCACTGGTGGGCTACCTGGACGCGTTTTCCCAAACGGTCGGCTCCGACGGCGGCTTTCCGGCCTAGCGCAGTAGGTCTTGTCTTCTCGTCTTCTCGTCTTCCCTCGAACCGGAGTGCATGATGCGCGCGCGACGACTCGTTGCTCTTCTCCCGCTGCTGTTGACGGCGTGCGGGTACAACACGATCCAGTCCTACGATGAGAAGGCCAATGCGGCCAAGCAGCAGATCGAGGTGCAGCTGCAACGCCGCGCCGACCTCGTGCCCAACCTCGTCGAGGTGGTGCGCGGCCAGGCCAAGCAGGAACTCGAGGTCTTCACGCAGGTGGCCAGGGCGCGTTCGGGGCTGGTCGATGCCGTGCAGAAGGGCGACCCGCGCCAGATGGCCGATGCCAACGAGCAACTGACGGGGGCGATGCGTGGCCTGATGATCCAGGTCGAGGCGTATCCGCAGATCAAGTCCGATCAGGCATTCCTGCGTTTGCAGGACGAGCTTACCGGGACGGAGAACCGGATCGCCGTCTCGCGCACCGACCTGAATGGGGCGGTGGAGACGTACAACACCTACATCCGCAAGTTTCCGCAGGTGCTGACGGCAAAGGTGATCGGGGCCAAGCCGAAGGAATACTTCGAGGTGTCGAACGCGGCCGCGCGCGAGGCACCGAAGATCGACCTGACGAAGTAGCGACGCCAGCCACACGATGATCGATCGGGGGGCGCCATCCAAGCGGGTGGCGCCTCTTTCGTTGGTTGGGTCTTTATGCACGCTTAGTGCAATCGCATGGGGGCATGGACCGCGGTGGGACGGGACGATTTGCCCCAGTGACCGCGCGTGTTGACACTCGCGCCCGGGGACCGTTAACGTAGCCCGTCCTTCGCGACCCTCTGGGGCGGTGCGGTGTGCGACGACCTCGACCGCTCGCTGCCTTGCTGGTCGTGCCCAGCGGACACCGGTCCGGGATTGCAACTGACGGACCGGCTTTCGTTTGTTGGGGATCCCACTCTTGTCGCGGAGGTGGCCACCCGTCCCGCTGCCGGGCCTCGCGTCTCCCTGGGCGCCGTCGTCGCGCCCGTTCGTCCCCTCTGGCAACGCCGCGCGTTGCGCATCCCTCCCAGGAGGAAACCACGTATGAGATTTGTCCGGCGACTGCTCGCCGTTGTGTCGTCCCTCGCGCTCTTCCCCGCGTGGACGTCCGCCCAGCAGTCCGCGACGATCACGGGACGCGTTACCGGTGAGGGGGGCAACCCCGTCGCCAACGCCACCGTCTTCGTCGCCACGCTCGGTGTCGGCTCACAGACCGGCTCCGATGGGCGATACTCGCTCGTCATCCCCGCCGCACGCGTCTCGGGTCAGTCGGTCACGCTGGCCGTGCGCGCGATCGGGTACAAGCAGGCGAGTGCGCAGGTCACCCTGCGCGGCGGGTCCATTGAACAGAACTTCACGATCGAGACCAACCCGCTGCGCCTGGGTGAGGTCGTGGTCACCGGCGCCGGCACGTCGACGACGGCCGAGAAGCTCGGGATCACGGTCAACTCGGTGAAGAGCGAACAGGTCACGAACTCCAACGAGCCGAATATCGTGAACGCCCTCGCCGCCAAGGCGCCGGGCGTCGACATCACCTCGCAGGCCGGCGACCCCGGCGCGGGGTCGTCGATCATCATCCGCGGCCTCAAGACGATCCAGGGCAACGGCCAGCCGTTGTTTGTCGTCGACGGTTCGCCGATCGACAATTCGACGAGCAACACGTCCGAGTTCCCCGATGCGTCGACGGCCTACGCCAACCGTGCGTCGGACCTCAACCCGAACGACATCGAGTCGATCGAAGTCCTCAAGGGGGCGTCGGCGGCCGCCATCTACGGCGCCCGCGCGGCCA
The DNA here is from genome assembly GCA_964560345.1 of uncultured Gemmatimonadaceae bacterium. Lineage (GTDB taxonomy): Bacteria > Gemmatimonadota > Gemmatimonadetes > Gemmatimonadales > Gemmatimonadaceae > SCN-70-22. The sequence continues at coordinate 8,761 of CAZLLP010000056.1, read as the reverse complement.
ACGGCGTCATCCTGATCACGACCAAGAGCGGCAAGGCGGGGGCGATCCGTTACTCGCTGCGCTCCAACTACTCGTTCGACGAGACCAACCGCGCCATCCCGCTGCAGCGCCAGTACGGGCGCGGCACGAACAACGTCTCCTCGGTGTGCGGTGGCCCGGGGTGCTATCCGAGTTCGGTTTCGTGGGGTCCCAAGATCGCCTCCGGCACGCCGACGTATGATCACTGGGGCGAGGCCTTCCGCACCGGGCATGTCTGGGACAACGCGATGACGATCAGCGGCGGCGATGACCGCCGCCAGTTCCTCGCCTCGCTCGGGCGCCTCGACCAGAGCGGGACCATCGACTCGCCCAACTCGTGGTACGATCGCACCACGCTGCGCCTCAAGGCGTCGCAGTCGCTCACCGAAAAGCTCCGCGTGGGCGGGAACTTCGCCTACAGCGACGTGCGCACGGCGCTCGTGCAGAAGGGGAACAACCTCAATGGGCTCATGCTCGGTCTGGCGCGTACGCCGCCCGAGTTCAACAACAAGCCGTACCTGGTGAACGGGCTGCACCGCTCGTACCGCTATCCCAACCCTGATCCGACCGACCCGCTGGCCGACCGCGTCTACGACAACCCGTTCTGGGTGATGAACGAGGCGCGCAACACGTCGAATGTCGGTCGTACCTTCGGCAACGTGCAGGTGGACTATGAGCCGCTGTCGTGGCTCACGGTCAAGTACACGTTAGGCGCCGACTACAGCTCGGACGGGCGTATCGAGGGGCTTCCGCCGCAGTCCGCCGGCGACGCCCTCACCGGGCAGCTCTGGCAGGGGTCGTACAACTACCTCGAGCTGGACCACAACCTGATCGCGACCGCGACCAAGTCGTGGAATCCCAACTTTGTCACCACGTTGACGGCGGGGCAGAACATCAACTCGCGCGACGTGACGCAGGTGCAGGCGAAGGGGACGACCTACATCTCCCCCGAGCTGTTCACGCTCAACAACACGGTCTCGAGCAACCTGCAGCCGCAGAACTTCGAGTCCAAGACGCACATCGCCGGGCACTTTGCCCAGCTGCAAACCGACCTGTGGAACCAGGTCTTCGTGACGGCCGGCGTGCGCGTCGACCAGTCGTCGACGTTCCCCGAAGCCAACCGCACGAACTACTACCCGAAGGCGTCGGTCGCCTGGAACGCGCTCGGGTCGTCGGGGTCGCGCGGCATCCTGAGCTACCTCAAGGTGCGCGCTGCCTTTGGCGCCGTGGGTCGCGAACCGTTCGCCTACCAGATCCTCGACAGCTACAACGGGACGCCGGCGTCGTTCGCGTACGGCGGAGGCTCGACCAACCCGACGCAGGCCGGACAGGGTGGCCTGGTCTCGTCGACGGTCCAGGGCGCGCCGACGCTCAAGCCCGAGCGCACGGAAGAGTTGGAGGGGGGGATCGACTTCGCCCTGTTCAACTCCAAGATCGACGGCACGCTGACGTACTACGATGCCAAGACGTCGGACGTCATCTTCTCCCTCCCCACGCCGGCGTCGACGGGCTACAGCTCGCGCACGTCGAACGGCGGTGAGATCACCAACAAGGGGTGGGAAGTCCAGCTCAACTGGCGCGCCTTCGAGACGCGCAACGTGAAGGGTGAGTTCGGGGTCAACTGGGCCCGCAACCGCAACAAGCTCGTGCGCCTCGACGGCGCGACGTACGTCGGCGTGGTCGGCGGCTTCGGCGTCTCGACCGCGGTGGTAGGCCAGCCGGTGGGTGTCTTCTACGGCTCCGACTTTGCGCGCTGCCGCTATGGCGTGCCTGACGACGAGAACGTGGTGGAGGACGTCGACATCAACGCCACGTGCCGCGCCGCCAAGGCGAAGGACGGGGCGCTGTACCTTGGCGCTGACGGCTTCCCGATCCAGGATCCCGCCAACCGCGTGCTGGGCAACCCGAACCCGGATTGGAACGGGTCGCTGCGCGCGAACTTCACGCTCTTCAAGAAGCTCTCGGTCAACGGGCTGCTCGACGTCAAGCAGGGCGGCGTCGTGTGGAACGGGACGCGCCTGGCGCTGCAGCGCTTTGGTACGCATGCGGTGACGGCCAATCGCGCCACCTGCGTGAGCCAGAGCGGCAACCTGGTCTGCACCGGCAACGACATGCGCTTCGGCACCGACATCGAGAAGACGTCGAAGGGTGTGGTCGGCCCGGGCGCGCCTAACGGCGTGGCCAAGGCCGTCCCCGTTGGGCAGCAGTGGTGGCTCAACGGCATCGGCAACAACTTCAACGGTCCGACGGGCGCCGGCGTCGAGGATGGGTCCTACATCAAGCTTCGCGAGATCGGCGTGTCGTACAACATGACCGCTCCGTGGGTGCGCAACCTCTTCGGCTTCCAGTCGGTTGACCTGCGTGTCGCCGGCCGCAATCTCGCGCTGTGGACCGACTACTCCGGCATCGACCCCGAGACGAACCTCGAAGGCTCGCTCGGTATCGGCCGCGGCCAGGACTACTTCAACTCCCCGCAGAATCGCTCGATCGTGATCTCTGTCGGGTTCAACCGCTAATGCGCGCGAGGACTGACCATATCATGAGACGCACTCTTCGGGCGCTCACGGTCGTCGGGACCGTCGCCACTCTCGGGGCCTGTGACAACTTCTTCACGGGTCCTGAGCTCGACTCCAATCCCAACGTGCCGTCCGACGCCACGGCCAACCAGTTGTTTGTCGGCTTCCAGGCCTTCTCCACGGCCAACATGACCGGCGACAACAACCGGGTGCTTTCCCTCTTTGTGCAGCAGATGGCCGGGACCGGCCGCCAGTGGGCGGGTTTCGACCAGTACACCTACACCGAGAATGACTTCGGGTGGGACAGCTACTACAACAGCGGCGGGCTCGTGGACCTGCGCAAGGTCCAGGAGAAGGCCAAGTCCGACAAGCTGTTCCTCGGCATCGCCCAGGTGTGGGAAGCCCTGATCGTCAGCCAGATCGCCGACATCTGGGGCGACATTCCGTACTCGGAGGCGCTGAAGGCCGACAAGCCGGAGCCCAAGCTCGACAAGCAGGTCGCCGTGTACGCCGCGTTGCAGTCGCTGCTCGACAATGCGATCACCAACCTCAATGCCGGCGGTGCCGGCCCGGGGGCGGCCGATCTCATCTATGGTGGCGACAAGGCCAAGTGGCTCCAGGCGGCACACACGCTCAAGGCGCGTCTCTACATGCACGTGGCAGAGACCGACCAGACGGCGTATGCCAAGGCGCTCACCGAAACCGGCTTGGGCATCTCCAACGCGTCCAACGACTTCACGACCTACCAGAGCGGTGGGACCGGCGAGCAGAACCAGTGGTGGCAGTTCCGCATCCAGCGCGGGACCGACATCAGCGTCGGCGCGTACATCGTGAACCTGATGAAGTCGCGCAACGACCCGCGCCTCGACGCGTATTTTTCGCCGGGTGCCGCGGCGGAAGGCGAGATCATCGGCGCCGATCCTGGCGCCGAGGACGACGGCACGTACGCGTGGCTCAGCGCCGAGCGTGGCGATCCGGGCTTCCGTCAGCCGATCCTCACCTACGCCGAGAACCAGATGATCCGCGCCGAAGCCCAGTACAAGACCGGGGCGGCGACTGCGGCACTGGCCACCCTCAATTCCTACCGCGCGACCGTGCCGCTTCCGGCGGTCAACGTGACAGGCGGAGCGCTCTTCACGGCAATCATGGAAGAGAAGTACGTCTCGCTCTTCCAGAACCTTGAGGTGTGGAACGACTACAAGCGCACGTGTTACCCGAACATCGCGCCGGTGAGCGGGACGAACGTCCCTGCGCGTCTCTTCTACGGCACCGGCGAGCGCAACACGAACACCAACATTCCGTCGCCGGCGCAGCAGCCGCGCAGGAACCAGAACGACCCGGCCAACGCCACGTCGACCGACGGGTCGGCGTGCCTCGGCCAGAAGTAACCGATCGTTAGGCAGTACACGCGGCCGGACGGAGGATTCCTCCGTCCGGCCGTCGTGCGTCCGGGCGCAAGCGCGCTCGCTTACGCGCGACACCCGCGCGTGCCACATTCCCCACGCCAACGGACCCGCGGCCTCACGCACGGGTCTCCCTGTTCCTCACCAGCGTGCCTCCTGATGCCTCAGCTTCGTCGGCTCGGAACGGTTCTCCTCGCGCTCTCGGCCACCGCCGGCTGCTATGACTATCGTCCCATCAGCGCGCCGCAGGTGGCGTCGACGGTCACCGTGCGCGCGACGCTGACCGATCGCGGCATGATCGACCTCGCCCCGCTCATCGGGCCGCAGATCGAGAAGGTCGATGGCGTCATCACCAACGTCGACGACACCGCCGTCGTCGTGCGGGTGAGCAGCGTCACCAATCGCGCGGGCTACTCCAACCCGTGGAGCGGCGAAGCGGTGACGATTCCGCGCGGGGCCATCTCGCGGCTCGAGCAACGGTCGCTCAACCGCAAGAAGTCATGGCTGGTGGGTGGGAGCGCCGCGGTCGCCACGCTGGTGACGGGTTTCGCGTTTGGTCTCGTCGGCAACTCGTCGCCCGGGCGCGGAAGCAACGGCGGCGGCGGCCCTCGCTAGGCAGCCGCCGGGGAACGCCTAACGCCGGGCGGCGGCTTCGCGGCGGGAAAGCGACGCCCGCGTGGAAGCGGAGGATGCGCGGTGTCCCGCCTCGCGCGCGCTCGCTGAATCGGCCAGTGCGCCGATGCGGTTGGCCACCAGCGATGCACGCCGCAGCAGGGAATCGGCCGCCGCCCGGCTCCCCCGAAGAGCCGCGTGCGCCTGGAGCGTTGCCGAGTCCGGGGCAGGGACACCCGCCGCCGCGCTCAAGCGAGCGTCCGCGCGGCGAATGGTGTCGAGCGCGCTGTTGAGCGCGTCGACGGTCTCGCGCAGCGAGTCCATCTCGGCGGCCGTCGTGGACGACGTCCTCACCTCGCCCTCCGAAACGACCACCGCGCGAGCGCCGCCTTGCCCCACTTGCGTGGCCCACGTGGCGATGGCGCCCACGCCGACGATCGCTGCCAAGGCGACCGCGCCAGCACCGATCCCCATCCACCGGAGCGCGCGCGCCGAGACCGCGACGCTGCGCGGTTCATCGGTGTCGTGCGAGACGAAGAGGATGGTCCAACGTTTCATGAGGGGCGGAAGACGGGAAGACGGGAAGACGGGAAGACGAGAAGACGAGACGACGACAAGACGAGACGAGAGCCAGAGGCCGCTCGACGTCTTCTCCTGAGTTACGACACTCTGGGGGGGTGGGCAAGTGCGGTGGTCACACGCTACACATGACGCCGGTCGCTTCTGCGGGCGGCGTGCTCGTCCTTAAGAACCGACTGCGATCGTTCAGGCGGGCGGCGCTTCCTTCGGGAAGAGCGGGGCGGGCTTGGTGACGTGCCAGCCGGCCGCGTCGAGAGCGGCGAGACCGGCGAATCGCTGGTCGCCCGGCGTTCCCGGGGCGCCAAGGGCCCGCCACAGCTCCATCGTCTTGCCGGGCATGAACGGGTGCAGCAGGACGCAATGACGCGCCAGATGGCGCGCCAGCGCTGCCATCGTCGAGTCCAGTTCGGCACGCTGCGCCGGGTCCTTGGCCAGCTTCCACGGCGCCTGACGGTCCACGTATTCGTTGCCGCGCGCCACCGACTGCCACACCGCCTTGAGCCCCTCGTGCAGGAGGAAGCCGTGCTCGCCGTTCATCGCCTCGTGATAAGCGGCGATGTCGGCAGCGTCTCCTTCATCCAGCGACGTGGGCCCAGCCGCGGGGACGAGTCCGCCGCAGTACTTCTCGATCATCGAGATCGTGCGGCTTGCGAGGTTCCCCCACGCGTTGGCCAGGTCGGCGTTGTAACGCTCCTCGAACCGCTCCCACGAGAAGTTGCCGTCGGCGTCGAACGGGACTTCGCGCATGAGGAAGTAGCGGAAGGCATCGGCCCCATACCGATCGATCGCCTCGCCCAGCTCGAGCTTGACCCCGGCCGACTTCGAGAAACGCTCTCCCCCTAACTGCACAAAGCCGTGCGCCCAGACGCGCCTGGGGAGCGGGATCTCCGCCGCCTGCAACATCGCCGGCCACACCACCGCGTGCAGGCGCGTGATGTCCTTCCCGATCACGTGCACGTCGGCCGGCCAGCGCTCGCGCCACCCCTTCTCGGGATAGCCGGTCGCGGTGAGGTAGTTGGGGAGCGCGTCGAACCAGACCCAGGTCCCCTGCGGCACGCCGTCCGACGTGGCGATGGGGAAGGGGATGGCCCATGAGAGACGGGAGCGCGTGATCGAGATGTCTTCCAGCCCCTGCTCGATGAGCGACAGGATCTCGTTGCGCCGGCTCTCCGGCTGCAGGAAGTCGGGACGCTCGGCGAACAGGCGACGCAGGAACCCTTCGTACTTCGACAGGCGGAAGAACCAGTTGCGCTCCTCCGTCCACTCGAGCGTACGCGTAGGGTGCACGACGCAGCGTCCGTCGACGATCTCGTCGTCGCGCTTGAACAGTTCGCAGCCGACGCAATACCACCCCTCGTACGACTTCTCGTAATAGTCGTCAGGCGAGGCGTCGTGGATGCGCTTGATGAGGGCGCGCACGCCGGCCTTGTGCGCGGGGTCGGTGGTGCGGATGAACTGGTCGTACGAGATGGAGAGGCGCGCCCACATTGCCTGGAAGATCGCCGCGATGGCGTCGACGAATTCCTGCGGGGAGACGCCGCGCGCGCTCGCGGTCTGCGCGACCTTCTGCCCGTGCTCGTCCATCCCCGTGAGGAAGTGCACGTCGCGGCCGGCAAGGCGCATGTAGCGCGCCATGACATCGGTTCCGATCTTTTCGAAGGCGTGGCCGAGGTGCGGCTCGCCGTTGGCGTAGTCGATGGCCGTGGTGACGTAGAATCGGCTCACGCGCCGTCTCCTGGTCCTGGATCAGTGCTGGGATTACGATCGCCGGCGTCGCCGCGGTCGGTGGACTCGCCGCGTTCGTTGCTCCCGCGTGCGCGTCGGCCGCCACGGCGCCCGCGCCGCCGGCGCATCCGCCGCTCCTGGTCGTCGAGTCGCGCCTCACGCCCAGCGGTATCAGTCGGACCGATCGCGTCGTTCGCTTCGTTTGCGTCGGCGACGTCGTCGTCATCCGTTTCGTCGAGGACGTCGCGGTCGGGGGCGACCGACGCGGCGTCGATCGTGCGGGGCGGACGATCGTTCCCTTCGCTGCGAGTCGCGGGATCTGCGGACGCCGGGCGCGCGGGCTGTTCGCCGCCGCGACGCGGGTCCCGTTCGCCGCGAGCGCCACGCCCGCGCCGATCCGCGTCCTCGCGCGGGACGCCGCGCTCGGCGTTCCGGTCGTTGGCGCGGTCGTTTGAGCGCTCGTTTGAGCGGTCGCTGGGGCGGTCTGACGCGCGTTCGCCGCCGCGGTCGTTAGGCGACCGGCGCTCGCGTGTGGCGGCGTCGCTCCCCTCGATACCCCGACGCTCGCGGCGCTCGCCCGACGGACCCCGATCGCCTTCGCGGCGCTCACCCTCTCTACGCTCACCCTCGCGGCGCTCACCCTTGCGCGGTTCGCGCTCGGGTCGTGCACCACGATCGCCTCGGTCGCTGCGTTCGGCGCGCTCGCCCCGCTCACGGCGCCCGCGATCGCCCGCGCCCTCACGCGTGGCCTCACGCGTGGCCTCGCCGCCGGCACGCTCGGGCGAACCGACAACGGGGAGGCCACGCGCCGGCGGCCCGCCGATCTGATGAAGCCCTCCGCCCGCCATGTCGGGGCGCCACGCCGGCATCTCCGACGTGTCCTGCAGCCGCAGCACTTCGTCGGTCACCATCTCGTACGGATAGGCCGAGACGTCCTCGTCGAGTCCCTGCGTCCCTGCCGGAGGGTTCTTCCACTCGCGGCGCAGCTCCGCCAGGGGCACCACGCGCACCTCCCCTTCGGGGCCGCGCAGCGTCACCCGCTCGCGGAAGATGTCGTTGGAGACGACCTTCTCCTCGCCCTTCGACGTCTCGATGATCTTTCCCTCTTTGGGGAAACGCTTGCGCTGCTGCACGTAGAAGTCGTGCTCGTAGCGCAGGCAGCACATCAGCCGCCCGCACGCCCCGGAGATCTGCGTCGGGTTGAGCGACAGCTTCTGGTCCTTGGCGACGCCGAGGTTCACCGGCCGCAGCTCGGGGAGCCACGACGCCGAGCAGTACTCGCGTCCGCAGCGCCCGATTCCGCCCAGGCGCTTGGCTTCGTCGCGCACCCCGATCTGCTTGAGTTCGATGCGCGTGCGGAACATCGCCGCCAGCTCACGCACGAGATTGCGGAAGTCGACGCGTTTGTCGGCGGTGAAGTAGATCGTGAGCTTGCGCCGGTCCCACCGCCACTCGGCGTCGGTGAGCTTCATGACGAGGTTGTTCGCCTTGACCCGCTCCATCGCCTTCCGGCGAGCGATCTCGTCCTGGTCGCGCAGCTCGGCGACCTTCTTGATCTCGTCAGGCGTGGCGAGGCGCCGCACCTCACGCGAGACCGGCTCTTCCTCGGTCGGCTTGTGCGCCACACCGGCGATGCGCTTCTCGACCAGCTCCCCGGTGGCATAGACCAGCCCCAGGTCCTCGCCGCGATCGGCCTCGACGATGACCGCCGCCTTCGTCGGGAGCGGCTCTTCGCCGTTCCAGAAGAAAAACTCCTTTCGGTTCCCCTTGAAGGCGACTTCTACGAGGGCGGGCATGCGCGAATTCGGACGGCAGGCGGGCGGCGTGAGACGGGAGTGCCGACGCGCATCGCGCCTCGCCCAAGCTCGCCCCCGGCCGCGAGTCCGGTAACACCCGCGAAGGGTCCGG
>CAZLLP010000055.1:19865-32553 GCA_964560345.1 uncultured Gemmatimonadaceae bacterium | reverse complement strand
CGAGCGTCTCGCCCAGGTACTTCATGGCCATGGCCGAGCACTCGAGGTGCCAGCCGGGGCGCCCGCGACCAAAGGGAGCGTCCCAGGCAGCCCCGGTGGCTTCATCCTCCGGCTTGGCCGCCTTCCACAGGGCGAAGTCCTGCGCGTTCTCCTTCGTATAGTCGTCGACGGCGACCCGGGCGCCGCTCTTCACCTCTCGGGTGTCCAGGCGCGAGAGCTTGCCATACCCCGGGAAGCGATCGATGGCGAAGTAGATCGAGCCATCTTCGGCCTTGTAGGCCACCCCCTTCTCGAGCAGCGACTCGACGAGGGCGATCATCTCCGGGATGTGCGTGGTCGCCTTGGGATACTCCTCGGCGTCCTCGATGCGCAGGTAGCGACGATCCTTGTGAAAGATCTCGGTGATCGGCTCGGTGACTTCGACGATGGTCTTTCCGGTCGACTCGGCGCGTCGGATGATCTTGTCGTCGACGTCGGTGAGGTTTTGCACCTGCGCAACCTTCCACCCCTCGAGTCGAAGGGCGCGCCGCAGGAGGTCGTTGAACAGGAAGGTGCGGAAGTTCCCGATGTGCGCCGGGTCGTAGACCGTGGGGCCGCACGAATAGAAGCGCACGGTCTCGCCGTCGGCGGGGACGAACGGCTCGACAGAGCGCGACAACGTGTTGTACAGGCGGAACTCGGGCATCGCCGGTCGACGGGTGAGGACCCGGTGAAGCTAACGGCGCTCCGCAAACGGTGGTACCGGAACGTCCGTACGAGCCGCGGCCAGCGCAATCGCAACGTCGGCGTGTCGCGGCGGGACGTTTCCTATGCGAGGTGCACGACTTCCGCGCTACCTAACAGCGCTGCGCCACTCCACCACTGCGTCTGGGCGCAGACGCTGCTCGCGCTGCTTGCACTGCGACGAGAACCCATCGACAACCGCGCGACTCTCGACGCGTGCGCTGTAGTTGCTGACATCAGGCGGAACGTCGATCAATCACTCGATTCAGCTTGCCCCCCTCTGAGCGGGGAGCCTCACCGGGAGGAATCAGCTCGACCGCCATCGCCACGCCGATGACGTCGCGCAGCGACGCCGCAATGCGCTCCCGGAGCGCGCGCAGGCGATGGTCGGCCTCGATGACGTCGGCCGAGAGAACGCCGCGCCCCACCTCACGGAAATACGATTCCGATACTTCCGCGTGGACGCTGATGTCGTCGAGCGTCCCCTCGCGGCTGACCACGATGCGATAGTGCGGCGCCAGCTCAACGATTCGTCCCAACACCGCCTCGACCTGGCTCGGGTAGACGTTCACTCCCCGGATGATCAGCATGTCGTCGGTGCGTCCCTTGATGAGGCGCATCCGGACGAGGGTGCGGCCGCAGGCGCACGTCCCGCGCACGAGCGAGGTGATGTCACCGGTCCAGTAGCGCAGCAGGGGGAGCGCCTCCTTGGTGAGCGTGGTGATCACCAGCACCCCCTCGTGGCCGTCGGGGACGGGGAGTCTCGTGTCGGGGTCGAGGATCTCCGGGAAGAAGTGATCCTCCATCACGTGCGAGCCGTCGCGCCCCTCGACGCACTCACAGGAGACGCCGGGGCCGATGATTTCGGAGAGCCCGTAGATGTTGGTGCTGCGCACGCCTAACGCCTCGTCGATCTGCCGGCGCATCGCATCGGTCCAGGGCTCGGCGCCCAATACCGCGTATCGCAGCGAGATGTCGGCCGGATCGACGCCGCGTCGACGGAACTCCGACGCCAGTGTGAGCGCGTAGCTGGGCGTGCAGGTGATGACGTCGGGGCGGAAGTCGGTGATGAGGGTGAGCTGGCGCTCGGTCATCCCGCCGCTCACTGGAACGACGGAGAGGCCCAGTCGCTCGCCGCCGTAGTGAATGCCCAGCCCGCCGGTGAAGAGTCCGTAGCCGTAGGCGTTATGCAGCATCATCCCCGGAGCGGCGCCGGCCATGGCGAGCGAACGCGCGTTCACGCGCGCAAAGAGGTCGACATCATTCGCGGTGTAGGCCACGACGGTCGCCTTTCCGGTGGTGCCTGACGAGGCGTGCACCCGCATGACCTGCTGGCGCGGGACGGCGAGGAGCCCGAAGGGATAGTGATCGCGCAGGTCGTCCTTGCGCGTGATCGGGAGTCGGCGGAGGTCGTCGATCGAGGCGATGTCGCCAGGCGCAACGCCTGCGTCGCGCAGCCGCTCGCGATACATCGGGACCCGCTCCTGCACGTAGGCGACGAGCTGCCGCAGCCGCGCCCCCTGGAGCGCGCGCATCTGCTCGGGGGCGAGCGTCTCGAATTCGGGCTCAAAGACCATCTGAGGACGGGAAGACGGGAAGACGAGATGACTCCGCTGGATGCAGGGAGCGTTATCGGCACGATCATGTACTGCGCATCCCGTCTTCCCACAACCCGATAGGCCTGCGCGGAGCGTGTGGCAGGCGCGGCGCGCGGGGCCATCGTCGTGCACCCCGCGTCAGGCGGGGCGGCGGGTGTCGCTGAGGCGGAGAACGTCGAGGGGAGGGTCGGCGGCGACCAGCACCCCACCGTCGGGGGCAGGGACTCTCAGCACGAGCACGCGCTCCTTCCCGGCGCGCTGCGTCCCCTGCGCGTCGTAGATGCGATTGATCAGGACGCGGCGCACCATCACGATCACCACCGCGAGCAGCGGCACGGCGACCGGGAGGCCGATGGGACCGAGCAGTCGGCCGACCACCAGCACCGCCATGATGCTCAGCACGGGAGGGATCTCGACCTGCTTGGCCGTAATCAGCGGGACGACGAAGTTGGCCTCGATGATGTGGATCACGAATCCAAGGATCATCACCAGCAGCGCATGCGTCCCCGGGCTCACGCCGAACACGCCGTCGCCGCCAAGCACGAAGAGCGCCGGGATGGTCGACGAGACCAACGTGCCGAAGAAGGGGATGATCGCCACGGCGCCGGTGAAGACGCCGAACGTGAGCCAGTACGGGACATCGAGCGCGTACAACCCGATCGCAGTGAGGACCGCGAGCACGGCCATCGCGAGCAGCTGCCCCACCAGCCAGGAGCGGAGCGTGCTCGCGAGGTCGCGCAGGACGTCGCGCACGAGGTCGCGGCGCGTGGGGGGGAAGAGGGCGATGAGCCACTCGCGATAGGTCGCCGGGTGCAACGCGAGGAAGATCCCCATCACGAGGATGGAGACGATGTTCACCACGGCGTGCCCGATCCCCACGACCTGCGGGAGGATCCCGCTCATGGCGCCTTCGGCCTGCGAGACGATGCCGCCGACCAGCTTTCCCGATTCGGCGCTCCACAGCTCCTGGAGGCGCGGGTAGCGCAGCAGCATCCGTTGGAGCCACCCCTGCCACGCACTCACATAGGTGGGGAGGTTGCCGACGAGCTGCTGCGTCTGTTCGACGACGGGGGGGACGAGCAGCGTGATCAACCCAGCCACCGCGGCGAGGGTCCCCGCCACGGCGATGGTGAACGCCACCGAGGCCGGCAGGTGCAAACGGTGCACGAGCGCATCGCGCACCGCGCCCAGGAAGAGCGAGAAGAGGATCGCGACAAAGAGCAGCAGGAAGATGTCTGCTGCCTTGAACAGGAGCCCTAACAACAGAACGGTCGCGACCGTCGAGGCGAGGACGGGCGCGACCTTGAAGGGAGGAGACGTGTGTCCCGTCACCCGTTCTGCTTGTGCTCGGACTCTTCGATCTCGGCGTGAACCGTCTCTTCAGCCGGCGCCGCACCGGCTCCGAGCTGACGCTTTTCGGCGGACGCCGCCGACGGGAGCAAGCCCATCTTCTGCTTGAGCGCGAGCAGCTGCGCGTCGGCGCCGATGCTGGTGGACGACTTCTCGAGGAGCTTGAAGTCGCGCTGCAGGCGATCGCCCGAGAACTCCTCGTCGATCTCCGACGACGCTTTGATCATGCGTTCGTTCTGCTCGATCTTCTCTTCCATCCGGGCGAAGGCCTCGAAGGCCGACTTCTCGGACAGCCCCGACATCGTCTCGGAGATGCGCTTCTGCGCCTGCGCGCGCCGCTGGCGGGCGAGCAGGAGGTTCTTCTTGCGCTTGGCCTCCTCGATCTTGTCGTTGAGGTCGCGCAGCGCGTTCTTGAGCTTCTCGGTCTCGAGCTGGTGCGACTGCCAGGTGGTCTCGAGCTGCTGCGCGTGCGCGTAGTGCTCGCTCTGCCTGACGAGGGCCTGCTTGGCGAGGTCGTCGCGCCCCTCCTTGATGGCGAGCATCGCCTTCTGCTCCCAGTCCTGCGACTGCTTGTATTCCGACTCGAACTGGTCGCGCAACCGCTTTTCGTCGGCGATGGCGGCGGCAACCTGCTGCTTGGCCTTCACCAACTGGTCGCGCATGTCAACGATGATCTGGTTCAGCATCTTCTCCGGGTTTTCGGCGGAGGAGATCATGTCGTTGACGTTCGACTTGATGAGTGAGGCAAGACGATCGAAGATGCCCATGGGCTATGCGTCCTCGCGGTACGACGTGAGCTCGCGGAGGTGAGTCGCGAGGGCAAGGGTCATGCTTTCGTAAGAGGCGAGGAATTCCTCGAAGTCGAGGTGCGAGATCTCGAGGGCCTCGGTCAGCACGATGGATCCATCGCTGATGCCGTACGATCCGTGCACGAGGTCGGACGCATTCAGCTCCAGCAGGCGACGATTCAAGTCGGCGCCCTTCCCGTTCTTCTGCGGGACGTTCATCACCTTCATGCGCAACACAATCACCGGGGGGCTGTAGTGCACCACCACGTCGAGGTTGAGCGCGCCGCCCGGCTGGACGATCCAGGTGTTTTCGCCCGCTTCGAAGTAGCTGGCCCCCTCGGAGGAGAGGCGGTCCAGGAAGGACTCGAGGTCGTCTTTCGTTACCATGTGATCCCTGCGTCGAATGGCCTCTTGCACCTACGGGGGGTGCCCCCCGCGGGTTTCCCGCCGATCGAAATCACCGCGGCTCTACCGCGCCGCCCGTCCAAGATACAGGCGATCGACTCGGCGGAACACCGCCGCGTAAGCGCCGGTGGAGCGCGCGAGCCTGGCTAGAACGCCTAGGCGTCGCTGCGCTTGATCTGCACCAGACGCTCGCGTGCAAGGCGGCGCCCGGTCGGCGTGGCCGCGAGCCCGCCGCCGGCCGTTTCGCGGTAGCGCACGTCCATGCTGCGGCCGATCTCGCCCATGGTGTCGATCACTTCGTCGGCGGGAATGGCGAAGGTGATCCCCGCCATCGCCATCTCGATCGCGGCCAGCGCGATCGCCGCACCCGTCGCGTTGCGAAAGACGCACGGCAGCTCGACCAGTCCGCCTAACGGGTCGCAGACGAGCCCCAAGGTCCCCTGCTGGGCGAGTGCGACGGCGTGTCCGGCCTGACTCGGGGTCCCGCCGAGCATCTCGGTGGCGGCGCCGGCGGCCATGCCGGCCGCGGCGCCGGTCTCGGCCTGGCACCCCCCTTCGGCGCCGGAAAGCGAGGCGCGCTCGGCGACGATCGCCCCGATGAGCCCCGCTGTTGCGAGCGCGTCGATGATTGCCGCGTCACCGATCCCCTTCGCTTCGGCGAGGCCGAGGAGGACGGCGGGGAGCACGCCGGCGCCGCCGGCGGTCGGCGCGGCCACAATCACGCCCATCGCCGCATTCACTTCCTGCACGGCGAGTGCGCGGGCGAGGACGTCGCGAAACGGTGTTCCGGCCAGCGGCCCCGGAGGGCCTTCGCGGAGCTTGGCGGCATCGCCGCCGACCAGGCCGGACGCCGAGCGGAGGTCGCCGGTGAGCCCCTGCTTCACGGCGCCGCGCATCACGGCGAGCGCGCGCGACAGCGCCTCACGAATCTCCTCGACCGGGCGCGCCTGGTCGCGCGATTCGGCGGCGAGTGCGACGCGGGCGAGCGTCGTCCCCTGCGATTCGGCATCGCGGATGGCGTCGGCGAGCGACTTATACATCAGAAGACCGGAAGACGGGAGGACGGGAAGACGAGCAGACGGGTGAGGGCATCACGCTCCCACTTTGTCGAGGCGGTAGGCCCATTTCACCCAGGGGAGGGTACGGATATGGTCGCGCACCTCGGGGCCGGGTTCCTCGTCGACTTCGATCACCATGAAGGCGTCGCCGCCGCGCTCCTTTCTCGTCAGGCGCAACGTGGCGATGTTGACGCCGTCATCGGCGAGCAGGCCGGCGATGCGGGCGATGGAGCCTTTCACGTCCTCGGCGACGAGCACGATGGTGTGGTAGCTCCCATGCACTTCCACCGGGAAGCCGTCGATCTGCGACACGAGGATGCGCCCCGCACCTAACGACGACCCGACCATCTCGGCCTGGCGCTGCGCGCGCTCGAGGATGATGCGCACCGTCTTGGGATGCGCCTCCCCTTCCTCGCCGAGTTGGGTCTTCACGAAGGTGTACGCGAGCCCCTCGCGTTCCATGATGTCGAGCGCGTCTCGCAGTCGTTCGTCATCGGGGCGAAAACCCATCAGCCCGCCGACAATCGCCTTGTCGGTGCCGTGCCCTTCGCCGGTGCGGGCGAAGGAGCCGTGCAACTCGATCAAGGCCTTTTCTGGCGTGCCGCCGACGAGCCCGCGCGCGAGCAAGCCGAGGCGACAGGCGCCGGCGGTATGGCTCGAGCTCGGGCCCACCATGACGGGGCCGATGATATCCAGCAGCGAAACCATGGAAGGAGCCGTGAATCGGGCGAGTGGATGAGAAAGGCAGTTGAAGCGAGCGGGCCCATCCCGGGCAAGCAGAGAGCACGTGGACGCTCGGGAGCAATCTCACGTAGGGGAATAGGCCCCGCCAGCGCTGGTCGTGTGGGATGCGCTCCGGTCCTGCGAGATCATCGACGAGACGTTCGCGACGAGCGTCGCCAGGCGGACCGTGCGCCATGCCCGCGGAGTGGGCCGGGAGCTCTTCTCCCCGGAGTGGGCGGACGCGAAGTTCCTGGCCATGGCTGACCCAGCAAACGCGCAAGCATCAGAAGCCCAGCCGCTGCGCGGGACGCGCGTGGTGAGCATCGCGGTCAACGTTCCCGGACCCGTTGCAGCTGCGCGGCTCGCGTCGATGGGGGCCGACGTCACCAAAGTCGAACCGCCGACCGGGGACTTCCTCGCGTCGGCGGCTGCGGCGTGGTACAAGGAGCTGGCGAGGGGGCAGCGCGTCGTGACGATCGACCTCAAGACCGAAGCGGGGCTCGCCGAACTCGGGGCAATGCTCGACCGCGCCGACGTCTTCATCGTCTCCTCGCGCCCGTCCGCGCTCGCGCGGCTCGGACTTGCCCAGGCAAACGTGCGCGCGCGGTACCCGAGGCTGTGTACGGTATCGATCGTCGGGCATCGGTCGCCGGGTGGGGACCGACCGGGGCACGATCTCACCTATCAGGCGGAAGCGGGGCTCGTCTCGCCGGGGGCGATGCCACCCACCCTTTTCTCCGACGTCGCCGCCGGCATCGAGGCCACGGCCGCCGCGCTCGCCCTCCTCCTCGGGCGCGAGCGTACGGGCGTTGGCGGATGGCGGGAGGTGGCGCTCTTCGACGCGGCGACGGCGCTCGCCGCGCCGCGCGCCCATGGCCTCACCGTTCCGGGGGGCGTCCTTGGCGGCGGCTTCGCTGGATACGCGCTGTATGCGGCG
Organism: uncultured Gemmatimonadaceae bacterium; assembly: GCA_964560345.1. GTDB lineage: Bacteria > Gemmatimonadota > Gemmatimonadetes > Gemmatimonadales > Gemmatimonadaceae > SCN-70-22. Next base: position 24,971 of record CAZLLP010000055.1, on the reverse strand, counting down.
GCCGACGGCGTGATTGCGATCGCAGCACTCGAGTCACACTTCATGGCGCGGCTCGTAGAAGGGCTCGAGATCGCGCGCGGAGAGTCGGCGCTCGTCGCCGCGAAAGTTCGCGAGCGGCGCGTCGACGAGTGGGTCTCCTTTGGCCGAGCGCACGACATCCCCATCGCGGCCGTCTCGCGGACGTAGCCTGCAACTCCTGACCTCTCATGCGTCCTCTCGAAATCGCGGCCCTCGCTGTCCTGGCCTTCGCCGTCCTTGCGCGCTACGCACCTCCAGCGACGCGCCCACCATGGATGCGCCCGTTGCCATGGCTCGCGCTCGCGCTGTTTGCGGTGCACGCCGTCGTGGAGGGGGCGCGGTGGCAGCTGTATCCGGCTTATGCGCTCGCCCTGCTCCTCTCACTGCTCGCCGCCCGGCGCTCGCCGGAGGCCGCGCCACGCCGATCGTGGCGAAAGGTTGGACGCGTCGTCGGCGTGCTCGGAGCGCTTCTCATCGTTGCCCTCAGCGCAGTCGTCGCCGCCGGCTTCCCGATCTTCGAGTATCCGCCCCCGTCCGGTCCGTACGGCGTGGGGACGACGCGCCTGGCCTTCGTCGACAGCGCGCGTTCGGACCCGTTCGCGCCAACGCCGAAGAGACCGCGCGAACTCCTGGCCAACGTCTGGTATCCCGCGGAGGTCGTGGCGGGGGCGCCGCGCGCCCCGTTCTGGCCAGCGGACACCGATGCGGAGGCGGCGATCGGTTTCCCGGCATTCATGTTCTCGCACCTCGCGCTCGTCCCTGCTCATGCATCGCCCGAGGCGCCGACGGCGCGCGCGAAAGCGCGCTGGCCCGTGATCATCTTCTCGCACGGCTTCAACTCCACGCCGTGGCAGAACGTCGTGCAGATGGAGGAGCTCGCGAGCCACGGCTTCGTCGTGGTGAGCCTCGGACACCCGTACGATGCGTCGCGCCTGACCTTCCCCGACGGGCACGTGGTGCGCGACAACAGCCGGACGCGAAAGCCGATGCCCTCGGCGGACGCTCAGCAGGAGGTCGCTCGCCTCTCCGCGAAGCTCGATTCGCGCGCGGATCCGGACAGCACCCGCGCGACCTGGCGGCACATGGAGGAGTACTTCGCGCAGGTCGGCGTGTACGTCATGTCGAGCATCGACGTCTGGTACGACGACACGCGCTTCCTCATCGACCGCCTAACGGCGATCGATGCGGGGACCGACCAGGAGGCGATCGGGACGCGCGATCGCTTCGCCGGACGACTCGATCTCGAACGACTCGGCGTGGCGGGGATGTCGTTCGGCGGTTCGACGGCGGGGGTCACCTGCATCCGCGACCGGCGCTGCAAGGCCGGCGTGAACATCGACGGCTGGCAGTTCGGCCAGATCCTGGACTATCCGCTGCAGGTCCCCTTCATGTTCATGTCGCGGGAGGGGAACGGTCAGTTCCCCGTGTTCTACGGATCCTCGGCAGATCTGCTGCACGTCGAGGTGCAGGGGACGACGCACGGGAGCTTCGCCGACCTGGCGATCGCCATGCCTTTCTTCCGATGGATAGCCCGCCCGAATCTGGCCATGATCGGCACGACGGACGGCGCAATGATCGAACGGATCATGTCGCGGTATCTGGTCGCATTCTTCCAGCGATACCTGCTCGACGTTCCGCAGCCACTGCTGGACGCGCCGTCGCCACCGCCTGACCTGCGGGAGGCGACCCTGACCGTCGTCCGACCATCGACGCCGCGCCCGGCGCCTAACGCCTCTTCAGGACGTTCCTGAGGAAGTGGCCGGTGTAGCTTTCCTTCACCTTCACCACCTGCTCCGGCGTCCCCGTGGCGACGATCGTCCCCCCCTTGGTTCCGCCTTCGGGCCCCAGGTCGACGATCCAGTCCGCCGTCTTGATGACGTCGAGGTTGTGCTCGATGACCAGAACGGTGTTGCCGCGATCCACCAATCGGTGCAGGACGTCGAGCAGCAGGCGCACGTCCTCGAAGTGCAGCCCGGTGGTGGGCTCGTCGAGGATGTACAACGTGCGACCGGTGTCGCGCTTGGAGAGTTCGGTGGCGAGCTTGACGCGTTGTGCCTCGCCGCCGGAGAGCGTGGTAGCGCTCTGCCCTAAATGGATGTAGCCAAGTCCGACGTCGTTGAGCGTGGCCAGCTTCTGGTGGATGCGCGGCTGGTGCTCGAAGAACGCGAGCGAATCCTCGACGGTGAGGTCGAGCACGTCGGCGATGTTGAGTCCGCGGAACCGCACCTCGAGCGTCTCGCGATTGTAGCGCTTCCCCTTGCACACGTCGCACGGAACGTAGACGTCGGGGAGAAAGTGCATCTCGATCTTCACCAGCCCGTCGCCCTGGCACGCCTCGCAGCGTCCCCCCTTCACGTTGAAGGAGAAGCGCCCCGGCCCGTAGCCGCGGATCTTGGCTTCCGGCATCTCGGAAAAGAGGTCGCGAACGGGAGAAAAGACGCCGGTGTATGTGGCCGGATTGGAGCGCGGCGTGCGGCCGATGGGCGACTGGTCGATGTCGATGACCTTGTCGATGTGCTCGAGCCCAGTGATGCGCTGGTGCTCGCCCGGGATGACGCGCGCGCGGTAGAAGTGGCGCGCCAGCGACCGGTGGAGAATGTCCTCCACCAGCGTCGACTTCCCCGAGCCCGAAACACCGGTCACGGCGATGAACGTGCCTAACGGGAACTCGACGGTGAGGTCGCGCAGGTTGTGTTCACGCGCGCCAACAACGCGGATGCTGCGCGCGGGATCGGCCGGGCGGCGCTGCTTGGGGATCTCGATGCGTACCTCATCCTTGAGGTACCTCCCCGTCATCGAGCCCGGGACCTTCATGATGTCGTCGACCGAACCGGCGGCCACGACCTTTCCGCCGTGCTTCCCCGCTCCCGGACCAAGGTCGATGACGTAGTCGGCCTCGCGAATCGTGTCCTCGTCGTGCTCGACGACGATCACCGTGTTGCCGAGGTCGCGCAGCTGCTTAAGCGTGCCCAGCAGGCGCGCGTTGTCGCGCTGGTGCAGCCCGATCGACGGTTCGTCGAGGATGTACAGCACGCCGACGAGTCGCGACCCGATCTGAGTGGCCAGGCGAATGCGCTGCGCCTCGCCGCCAGAGAGCGATTCGGCCGAACGGCCTAACGTGAGATAGTCGAGCCCCACGTCGTCGAGGAAACGCAGGCGTTCGCGCACTTCCTTGAGGATTGGCGCCGCGATCTCGGGATCGAGGCCGGCGCTCCCATTCTGCTTGACCGGAACCTCTTCGAAGAAGCGGCGCGCCTCGCCGATGGACATCTCCACGACCTCGCCCACGTTGCGTTGGTGCACCGTGACGGCGAGCGATTCCGGCTTCAGGCGTCTCCCCCCGCAGGCGCCGCACGGGCGAATCACCATGAAGCCGTCCAGCTCCGCCCGAATCGTGTCCGAGTCGGTCTCCTGGTAGCGGCGCGAGATGTTGGCGACGATACCTTCCCACGAGACGGGAGACGGGAGACGGGAGACGGAAGTTTTCTTCGTCGCGGCAGACTTGGCGGTCGTGCGCTTCTTCTTCGGTTCCTCTGCTTCCTCGTCGACCACCTTGGCTCCAACTCTTCCGTGCAGGAGCACGCGCTTCACCTTCTCCGGAAGCTTCGCCCACGGCGTACTCAGCTCGAAGCCCAGCGACTTCGCGAGCCCGGGGAGGATCACTCGACGCAGGTAGCCGTCGGGTTCCCCCCACGGCAGGATGACCCCTTCCAGAATGGTCAGCGACGGATCGCCGAGGATGAGCTCCTCGCTCACCTCGCGACGCGTCCCCAACCCGCCGCAGCTCTGGCAGGCACCAAACGGCGAGTTGAACTAGAAGTGGCGCGGCTCCATCTCGGGCATCGAGATGCGGCAATTGGGGCAGCCGTAGCGCTCCGAGAAGAGTTCGGTGCTCTTCTCCTTCGCGTGCTTCACCACCTCCACCAACCCTTCGGCGAGCTTGAGCGCGGTCTCGACCGAGTCGTTGAGGCGTCCGCGATCGTCGGCACGCACGACCAATCGATCGACGACGATCGAGACGTCGTGATTCTGCCGGCGATTGAGCTTTGGCGGGGAGGCGAGTTCGACCAGTTCGCCATCGACGATGGCGCGAATGAAGCCTTGCTTGCGCGCCGCCTCGAACAGCTCGCGGAACTCCCCCTTTCGAGCGCGCACGAGCGGCGCGAGGATCTCGATACGCGTGCCGTCGGGCCAGGCAAGGATGTTGTCGGTGATCTGCCCCGCCGACTGGCGTTGCACCGGACGTCCGCAGTTGGGGCAGTGCGGCGTGCCGGCGCGAGCGTAGAGCAGGCGCAGGTAGTCGTAGATCTCGGTGACCGTCCCGACCGTCGATCGCGGGTTGTGCCCGGCGGTCTTCTGTTCGATCGAGATCGCCGGCGACAACCCTTCGATGGTGTCGACGTCGGGCTTTTCCATGAGCCCGAGGAACTGCCGCGCGTACGCCGAGAGCGACTCGACGTAGCGGCGCTGTCCCTCGGCGTAAATCGTGTCGAAGGCGAGCGACGACTTTCCCGACCCCGACAGCCCGGTGATGACCGTGAGCTTGTTGCGGGGGATGGTGACGTCGACGTTCTGGAGATTGTGCTCGCGCGCTCCGCGGACGACGAGCGCTTCTTCTAAAGGAGCCGGTGACGAGGCCATAGGTCCCGAAAATAGGCCGAAGGTGGTTGTCGCAGCAAGCCACTCGATCGGGCGAGGCCGAGTCTGCCAACTGGCGGACTTCGCGTGACTTCCGCTAGCTCTCCGCTGTCCCTACCGGGGGCGCCTGCCTTCGGTCCTTTGTGTCCCGCACCATCCGGATTTCATGCCGCATACCGACGCTGTCGTCGTGATGACCACCGTGGCCTCTGCCGACGAAGGGGCAGCGCTCGTTCGGGCGCTGCTCGAACGACGGCTGATTGCCTGCGGGACACTCCTGCCGGGCTCGCGTTCGCTGTATCGCTGGGAGGGGAAGATCGCCGACGAGCAGGAGACGGTCATCCTCATGAAGACACGTTCGGCGGTGCTGCACGCGATCGAGAAGGCGTTTGCCGAACTGCATCCGTACAGGGTCCCCGAACTGCTCGCGCTCGAGGTGCAATGGGGCCT
>CAZLLP010000055.1:0-19855 GCA_964560345.1 uncultured Gemmatimonadaceae bacterium | reverse complement strand
CTTCGCCTATCTCACCGACTGCAATCACGTGCCCGAGACCTCGATGGCGCTGCTCTCGTAGCATCGCCCGTTCCCCTCATGCAGATCGCTGTCACCATCGATGACCTGGCCTTTGTGGCCGCCGACGCCGTGGCGCGCCCGGTGAACGCCGAGTTGCGCGCGATGACGCCAGTCATTCGTCGGCTGGAGCAGTCGGCGGGCGATGCCCTGCTCCGCCAGCTGCACCTGCAGCATCCGCTGGAGGTGGGGGCTGCAGTGGTCACCGCCGCTGGCGCCGTGCACGCCGACCTGATGATTCACGCCGTCATCTCCACCGAGACCGAACGCGTGTCGCGCGACGGGGTGCGCCGGGCAACCGCCAGCGCACTGCAACGCGCGCACGACTTCGGCATCTCCCGTTTGGCAATCGCACCGTTCGGGCTGGGCGCCGGCAATCTCGACATCGACGACGCGGCGCAGACGATGGTGGCGGTGATGCGTTCCCACGATGTCGCACGCGCGCACCCGTCCGACGTGACGATCGTGGTGGAGAACGACCTCGAGGCCGAAGCCTTTCGCGCCGCGATCGCGCGTGCCTGGAGGACGGAATGAACGCCCGCGGCCTGATGGCGATCGGCATCCTGGCGGCGTGGGGGGCGGGGATAGCCGCATTCGTCCAACGCGAGCGGTCGCGCTCCCCGCGGGAGAAGCTGGCGGAAGTCGCCGCGCGCGTGGCGCCGGGCGCGACCTACTTCGCCGTCGAACGCGAAGGAACGCATGTCGGCTTCGCCTCCAACACGATCGACACCATCCCGGGCGGATTGCAGGTGACGGACTATCTCGTCGCCGACCTCACGGTGGGCGGGACGGTCCAACGCGCCACCGCCCAGTCGGTCGTCCGCTTGTCGCGCGGTCTCGCCCTGCGCGACTTCACGATGACCTTCGGCAGCGACTCGCAATCGGTGCGTGCCACCGGGCGTACCGTCGGCGACTCGATCCTCGAATACGTGGTGCAGGGTGCGGGAGCCTCCAGCGACACCAACCGGGTGCGCCTCACCGGTCCCCTGCTCCTCCCCACGCTCGTCCCGCTCGCGGTGGCGTTAGGCGAGCCCCCCGAGGTCGGTCGCCAGTACACGATCCAGACGTTCGACCCCACCACGATGTCGGCGCGCGCCATGCCGGTCTCGATTCGCGCCGAGTCGCTCTTTGTCCTGCTCGATAGCGCTGCCTTCGATCCCAATACGCGCCGCTGGCTCGGCGCGCACGCCGACACCGTGCGCGGATTCCGCGTTGCGGCTGACGACGGTGGCGCCTTCGACACGTGGATCGACGAGATGGGGCGGATGATCACGCTGAAGGCCCCCGCCGGCCTCTCGATGCGGCGCACCGCCTACGAGATGGCGTTCGAGAACTGGCGCAATGCGAGTCCGCTGCGCGCCCGCCGCGCCAACCCCGCCGATGACTTGTGGAAGGTGACGGCGATTTCGGCCGGCGTTCTCGATCGCGTATCATCGCTCGACTCGTTGCGGCTGCTGGTGCGCGGCATCGACCTGTCGCGCCTTCCGGTGCACGGCGGCTCGCAAACGGTGCACGGCGACACGGTGACGATCGTGCGCGACACGCCGCTCACGCTGCGCCCTTCGTTTCCATTGCCGCCAAGCGCGGCCACACGCCAGCGCCTCGCGCGCGAGCTGCGCACCGAGCCGCTGCTGGAGGTCGAGCATCCCACGATCGTCGCCCTCGCCAAGCGTCTCAAGGCGCGCGACGCCATGGCCGACGCGGTCACGCAGCGCATCATGACGTGGGTGCACGACTCGCTGGCCAAGGAGCCGTCAGTGACACTGCCCAGCGCCGTGGGGACGCTGCGCTCCCGGCGCGGCGACTGCAACGAACACGCGCAGCTCTTCGTCGCCCTGGCGCGTGCCGCCGGCATTCCGGCGCGCACGATCAGCGGCGTCGTGGCCATCGACGGCAAGTTCTACTATCACGCGTGGGCCGAGGTGATGCTGCAGCGCTGGGTTGGGGTTGACCCGACGCTGGGACAGTTCCCGACGGACGCCTCGCACCTCCGCCTCCTCGCCGGCGGGCTTTCGGCCCAGACCGAGCTGGCCCGCGTGATCGGCCGCCTCGATCTCACGGCTCTGGCGCATGCCGCGCCCACCGGCGCACCAGACACCGCCTCTCACGCTGCCCCCAGGGCGCCCAGCGCCTCCCCTCGATGATCGAACTCTCTCGGCTCACCAAGAAGTACGGCTCGTTCACGGCCGTCGATGCCATCGACCTGTTCGTCCCCAAGGGGGAACTCTTCGGCTTCCTGGGGCCTAACGGGGCCGGAAAGACGACGACGCTGCGAATGATCGCCGGCATCCTGCGCCCCACCGCAGGCACCGTGCGCATTGCCGGGTTGGACCTCAGCGTTGACCCGATGGCCGCCAAGGCGAAGCTTGGCTTCATCCCGGACCGTCCGTTCATCTACGAGAAGCTCACCGGGATGGAGTTCCTGCGCTTTGTGGCCGGGCTCTATCGCGAAGATGGCGCCGCAGTCGAGCACCGCGCGCGCGAACTGCTGGCGCTGTTCGACCTCGAGGACTGGCGCGACGAACTCGTCGAGTCGTACTCGCACGGGATGCGGCAGAAGCTGATCATCTCCAGCGCCTTCGTGCATCGCCCCGACGTGATCGTGGTCGATGAACCGATGGTGGGACTCGACCCCAAGGCGGCCAAGATCCTCAAGGACCTGTTTCGCGAGTACACGCGGCGCGGGCACACGATCATGATGTCGACGCACACCCTCGAGGTCGCGCAGACGATGTGCGACCGGATCGGGATCATCCAGAAGGGGACGATCCGGGCGTGCGGGACGATGGACGACCTGCGGCGCGACGCCGCGCGCGGCGACGAGGGGCTGGAGGAGATCTTCCTGCGGCTGACGGGGGAGAACGCGGCCCGGGGACTGGTGGAGGTCCTCGATGCCTAACGAACCGCTGGCGCCGCTCCCGGCCGGCCCCGATCCGGGACTGGTCGAGCGGCACCGCCGCCTGTCGGGGGCGCACCCCAGCGTCGCGGTCGACACCTCGCGCTACACGCCGGCCGGTGGGCTGCGCGTGCCGGCGCCTGGCGAACGCGTCTCGCTCTGGCACCTGCTCACGCCCAAGTGGCAGACGGCGCGCGCGCGCTCCGCCAGCACGGAAAAGGGGCGTGGCGCTCGTTATGCGCTGCTGGGGCTGATCGGGTTCGGCTTCTGGGCCTTCGCCTTTGGCGCGCTCTATCGCGTGCTGGCCTACTTCAAGGGGGTGGAGGAGATCGGCGCCCTGCTCGCCGGGAAGCTGCTGGGGATCCTCCTGCTGTCGTTCGTCTCGATCCTGCTCTTGTCCAACATCATCACCGCGCTGTCGAGCTTCTTCCTCGCGCGCGACCTCGACCTGCTCGTCTCGGCGCCGGTGGACTGGCTCACGCTGTACGGCGCCAAGCTGCTCGAGACGACGCTGCATTCCAGTTGGATGGTGGTGCTGCTGGCCATCCCCATGCTCAGCGCCTACGGCTTCGCGTACGACGGGGGGCCGCTCTTCCCTTTGGTGGCGATTGTCGCCTTCATCCCGTTCCTGATCCTTCCCTCGGTCATCGGGAGCGCGGTCACGCTCCTGCTCGTGAACATCTTTCCCGCCAGGCGCACACGCGACATCCTCTCGGTGATCACGGTCATCGCCGGCGCAGGGGTGGTGGTGCTCTTCCGCCTGATGCGACCGGAGAAGCTGGCCAAGCCCGAGGGATTCCGCTCGCTCGTGGAGTTCATCTCGGTGCTGCGCGGCCCCACGTCACCGGCGCTCCCCAGCGAGTGGCTGCAGCGCACGCTGATGGGGTGGCTCACCGGGGACTTCGATCTCCTCCCGCTCTACCTCCTCTGGTCCACGGCGGCGGCCTTCGTCGTGCTCGGTGCGTTGCTGCACCGCGCGCTCTACCCGATCGGCTTCACCAAGGCGCAGGAGAGCGCGCAACAAACGGTGCGCAGCACCGGCAAGCCGAGCCTCCTGGCGCGTATGCTCACGCCGTGGGGGACATTGCGCCGCGAACTGATCCTGAAGGAGATCCGCGTCTTCTTTCGCGACACGACGCAGTGGTCGCAGCTCATCCTGCTGGCCGTGCTCGTGGTCGTGTACGTGGTGAACATCAAGTTCCTCCCGCTTACGGGCGACGGGATCACCTTCTTCATCGTGAACCTGATCCCGTTCCTCAACCTCGGGCTCGCGGGCTTCGTACTGGCGTCGATCGCGGCGCGCTTCCTCTTCCCGGGAGTGAGCCTCGAGGGGCGCTCGTGGTGGCTGCTGCGCTCGAGCCCTCTCTCGATGCGCGAACTGCTCTGGTCCAAGTTCTGGGTAGGCACCGTGCCGCTGCTCGTGCTGGCGCTGTCGATCGTCGCGGTCACCAACTACCTGCTGCAGGTGAGCGCATTCATGTTTGCCGTCTCGGTCGGGACGATCACGCTCATGACCTTCGCGATCGCCGGGCTGGCGGTGGGATTCGGGACGCTCTATCCGCGATTCGAGACCGAGAACGCGGCGCAGATCCCGACCTCGTTTGGCGGGTTGATGTTCATGATGACGGCGGTCCTGGTGATCGGGGGCGTCATCTTTCTCGAGGCGCGCCCGGTGTACAGTTACCTGAGTTCACGCTTGTACGGCGCCGCCGAGTCGGTCGATCCCACGGAGATGATCGTCGGCTTCGGCCTCGCCGCGCTCCTCTGCCTGCTGGCCACGTTTGTGCCGCTGCGCATGGCGCAAAAGCGCCTCGAGGCACTCGAGCGTTAGGCGGAGCGCGACGACCGGTGCGGTGCGTCGCGGTAGGCGTCAGGCCACCAACGCCGCTCCGCACTGGTCGCAGAAGCGCGCGCCGGGTTGCTTGATGGCGGCACCGCAGGCGGGGCAACCGCCGATGGCGCGTCCGCAGTGCGAACAGAAGCGCGCCCCCGGCTCAGGGCGCGGGCCGCAGGTACCGCAACTCACCTCCTGCGCGCGCTGGGCCCGAATCAACCGCTCGGCTTCGGCCTCCAGTTCGGGGCGCGACGACGCCGGAGGTGTTGTGGCCTGCGAGGTCGCGCTCGACACCGCCTCGGCGGGCAGCTCCGCGGCGACCGACTCGTCCTCGGGGACTGTGCCGGCGCGCGCGGGTGTGCTGGCGACCGGCGACGGTGCAGCTGACGGAATCGCCACACGCGCGCGCGCCTCGATCGCCCCCCGCAGCCGCTGATAGTCGGCCTCGTCGAGCTTCCCCATCGCGCGATCGAGTTCCAACTCCTCCAGTTCGGCAACGATCGGGCTGGGCGCCGATTCGGCGCTCATGGCGCGGCGTGCCGCTCCCGCTGGCGCCTTGGGCGCGACCGGGGCTTCACCCGGCGTCGGGCGCTTGAAGAATGGGAACGCCGCGAAGGCGATCCCGCCGACAATGAGGATGATGCCGATGACGAGCGTGGTCATGCCGAGACGGTCTCAGTGGAAGCAGGGAGTGTAGCGCGTGCCGAACGCGGGCGCACCTGCAGGAGGGAGGCGAGCACCAAGGCGACGAGCGAGAGGGCCCACGCCCACGCGAAGGGGACAACCGTCAGACGCAACTGCGCCCGCTCGTCGCGATCGAGATCGTCGACCGTGATGCGCACCTCCTCCACGCCGGCGGGGACGATGACCGGCCGCGTAGTGGGCGGGCCGAGGATCTCGTCCCGGCTATCGACGTACTCGCGTCGGTCGGTCGAGACAATCGCCCGCGCGCGACCGCCGCGCGACGGCTCGAGCGCGAGCGCCGCCACGTGCGCGTTGCCGTCCTGATAGCGCGAGATGCCCTGATGCGAGAGCAGGAGCGGCGCGCCGAAGCGAGTGACGACGGTCGTGGTCCCACCGCCGCTCAGTACGACCATCGATGAGGTCGCACGCCCTTCGCCCGCCGACGCGAGGGCGGCCAGGGCGAGCGCGAGCAGCCGAACGCCCGCCGCGAGCGACGACGCTCGCGACTGCGGTGCCGCGATCTCCGCAATCGCTGCGCCGAGTGCGAGCCCGGCCACAATGCACCATCCGGTCGCAGGAACGGAGACGGGGCCGAGCCAGAGGCCGAGCGCCGCGCCGGCCACGCCGCACGACAGCACGAGCCAGCGAGACGCCGGCCGAACGATGCCGTCAGCCGCAATTGCGGCCGCAAGACCCGTCACGAGGAACCATTGCGCGAGAGTGCCGAGCCACTGCAGCCCACCACCCACCAGCCAGAGCGACGCGCCCGCGCCAGCGGTCAGGAGGAGAATCGAGGTGAAGTCGAGCAGGCGCGGCACGGTGCCCCGCGCGCGATCGACCGCAGCGGCTGCCCCCGTGGCTGCCGCCGCCAGCGAGAGCAGCGCGAAGGCGTCCAGCGCCCAGCCGCCGGCACGTGGTGCGCTTCGCCCCAGGAGGACCGCGCTCAACAATCCGAGCGCACCAAGTGCAGCGGCGAGCAGGCCCGTACCGCCCCGCTTGCGCGCGAGCAGCGCGAAGGCCGCGCTTACCAGCGCCGGGACGAGCGCTCCCCCCCACGCCGAGAGCGACGCGGGCGACGCTGCGGTTCCGGTGGCGAAGCTACCGCGTGCCGTGGACCACATGGCCACGGCGATGCAGGTGACGGCGAGTCCCGCCACCAAGGTCGTCGCGTGCTGGTCGGGTGCGTCAACATCGGCGGCTGATGCCATCTCTCCAACCGTCGCGTGCGGCGAGGCCAGCCGGTCGGCCGCCAGCGCCACCAATCCCGTCGCCGCCGCAATCGCGAACGAGAGCGCGACTCGACCCGCCACGGCCATCGGGTGCTGCAACGCCGGCGAGAGGCCGAGTCCCTCGGTTGGGACCCATGGAAGCGTTGAAAACGGTGCGGCAGCCAGGGAGGCCGCCACCAGCGCCATCACGATCGCGCCGACCGCCGCCACACCCAGCGATGAGCGGGCGCGCGCGGTGGCGATGCCACCGACCAGGGCGGCGAGCGTTGCTGTCGGCAGGACCGCCCCCGACGGGAGGTTCCATAGCGCCGCCACGCGGTAGCCATTGGCGAGATTGGTGGCAATGCTGCGCGCCACGTAGGCGATCGTCACGTCTCCCGCCAGCAGCAACTGCACGAGCGCCGCTGTGGCCACGGCGGCTGCAATGGCGGAGGCGACGAGCGCGCGTTCGGCGGAGCGACGCGCGGGATGCTCCGGCGTGATGCCGATCATTCCCCCGACAAAGGCCCAGGCGGCGAAGAGCGCCGCCCCCCAGCTTGCCAACAGTCCAACCGTCGCCATGTCAGCCGCGCGGCGCGCAAGCAGTCACGCCGTCAGTCTCTTCCGCGACGGATCGCTTCCTGCCGCACCTGCGTCATGATGCGATCGAGAGCCGCCTCCGCATTGGCACGCTCTTCGGAGGGCCAGGGGCCGGCGTGCCGGTTGAGCTCGCGCACCTGTTCGAGCATGTCATTGATCAGGATGCGCAGGAGAACGTTCTTCCGCTGTTCGCGCGGGACCTCATCGTCTTCGTTCATATCTAGTGGCAGAGGCCGGGAGACGCGGTCATTTCCGGGACCATTGAATGATGGCGACGGTTGCCGCTCCGGCGCCACCCGCATCCCACACGAGGTCGCGACGGCTGAAGACCCCGCCTCGCCGGTGGTCCCACCACTCTTTCCCTAACGATGCCGCCGCGGTGACGGCGCTGGCGCGCCAGAGCGCGGCGCCGCGGCTGACCTCACCACGATGCCATGCCGCATACGACAACGACTGGATCGCCGCAGCGGCCACGAAGTGCTTCACCTTGTCCCGTCCGAACCACCGGTCGCCAGTCGGGGGCGAGACCGTGAGGGCAAAGGCGAGGACCAGCGACATGCGACCGGTCGGCTACGCGCGGTCGGCGGCCCACGAGAGGGTCGCGCGCACGGCGCGGCGCCACCCCTCGTAGTCGCGCTCGACGTCGCCCGCCGCCCGCTGCGGGACAAAGCGCGTGAAGCCGCGCGAGGCGAGGAACTCGTCGGGCGTCCGCCAGACGCCGCTGGCGATCCCTGCCAGCCCCGCCGCGCCTAACGCGGTGGTCTCGATCATCGCCGGGCGCTCCACCGTCACCTGCAACACGTCGGCCTGGAACTGCATCAGCCAGTCGTTGGCGGTCGCCCCGCCGTCCACCCGCAGGCGGTCGAGCGCCACGCCCTGCGCCCGCACGGTCGCGACGACGTCGGCCGTGCCGTACGCCATGGCCTCGAGCGCCGCACGCACGAGGTGCGCTCGCGTGGTCCCGCGCGTGAGCCCGACGATCGTGCCGCGCGCCTCGGGCGACCAATGCGGTGCCCCCAACCCGACCAGCGCCGGGACGAAATACACGCCGTCGTTGGAGGCGACGGACTGCGCCATCGCTTCGGTGTCGGCCGCGCGCTCGACGATCTGCAATCCGTCGCGCAGCCACTGCACCGCCGCGCCAGCAATGAAGATCGCGGCCTCCAGCGCGTAGACCGGATTCCCCTGCGCGTCGCAGGCGACGGTCGTGAGCAGACCGCCACCGCCCTTGGGGCGCGCGGTCCCGGCGTTGAACAGGAGGAAGGCGCCCGTGCCGTAGGTGTTCTTCCCTTCCCCGGGATTCCAGCACCCCTGCCCGTACAGCGCCGCCTGCTGGTCGCCTGCGACACCGCAGATGGGGATCTCGACGCCGAGCTGTTCCTTCGTCGTGACACCAAACTCGCCGGCCGAGTGCCGCACCTCGGGGAGCATGCCGCGCGGCACGCCGAAGAGGGCGCAGAGTTCGTCGCTCCACGCCGCGGCATCGATGTCATAGAGCATCGTGCGCGAGGCGTTGCTGGCGTCGGTGGCGTGCACGGCGCCGCCGGTGAGCATCCAGATGAGCCAGGTGTCGATGGTCCCGCAGAGGAGTTCGCCATCGGCCGCGCGCTTGGCGAGTGCCGTATCGCGCAGCATCCATTCGAGCTTGGTCGCCGAGAAGTACGGATCGACCACGAGCCCGGTCCGCCTGGCGATGTCTTCGGCGCGTGGGGCGAGTTCGGCGCAGCGCGCGGAGGTGCGGCGATCCTGCCAGACGATCGCGCGAGCAACGGGGCGACGGGTGACGCGACTCCAGACGACGATGGTCTCGCGCTGGTTGGTGATCCCGATGGCGTCTGGCGTGACGCCGGCCCGGGCGATGGCCTCACGCGCCGCATCGCGCGTGCGCTCGAAGATCTCCTCGGCGTCGTGCTCGACCCACCCGGGCTGCGGGTAGTGCTGGTTGATCTCGCGATAGGCTCGTCCCGCAATAGTGCCGTCCGCGCGTACCACGAGACAGGTGGAGCCGGTGGTGCCTTGGTCGATCGCGAGGACGTGGCGCATGGCGTCGGTCGGGGGAGCGGGAGAATCCTGGCGAGCGAGGAGCGGGAGCGCGGGGCGAGTCGAAGCGGTCGGCGGGACAAGGACGGGGTGCTGCGGAAACGATGCGGCGTGCACGGAAATGATGACGCACGCTGGAGAGCGGTGGGCGATCTTGTGTTACGGGGGGGGCCCCCCGCCCGACGCCCACTCCGCGCCGAACTTGAACGGCCCCCGCACAATCCCGCGATCCGTGATGATCGCCGTCACCAGCTCCGACGGCGTCACGTCGAAGGCCGGATTGCACACCGCTACCCCCATCGGTGCCGTCTCCGGGCCAAAGCCTCGTATCACTTCCTCGCGCGCCCGCTGCTCGATCACGATCTCCCGGCCGGTCGGAGTCGCCGGATCGATCGTCGACGACGGCGCGGCCACGTAGAACGGGATCTTGTGGTAGTGCGCGAGCACCGCGACGCCGTACGTCCCGATCTTGTTGGCCACGTCACCGTTGGCCGCGATGCGGTCGGCCCCGACGATCACGAGGTCGATCGCTCCCATCCCCATCAGCGAGGCCGCCATGTTGTCGGCGATCACCGTCACCGGGACGCCCGCGCGCGACAGCTCCCACGCGGTGAGCCGGCTCCCCTGCAGCAGCGGTCGCGTCTCGTCGGCATAAACCGCCACGCGCTGACCGGCGCGCGCCGCGTGATACACTGGGGCAAGCGCCGTCCCGATCCCGCCGGTCGCCAGCGCCCCCGCGTTGCAGTGCGTGAGGACACGCGCCCCTTCGGACAGGAGCGTCACGCCGTGCGCGCCGATCGCCTCGCACATCGCGCGATCCTCGGCCAGAATCGCCGACGCTTCCTCTCGCAATGCCGCGAGCAGGTCGGCGTTGCTCCCCCTCACCGTCGCCGCGCGACGCAGCATGCGGTCGATCCCCCACGCCAGGTTCACCGCGGTGGGACGCGCCTCGCGAATGCGCCTCGCGACGTTCCGCAGTCGTTCCCTGAACGCCCCCTTATCCTCGGCGACGTGTGGGACAATCGTCGAGACGAGTCCCATCGCCCCGCAAATCCCGATCGCCGGCGCACCGCGCACGGACAGCGTCCGGATGGCGTCGCACACTTCAGCTTCGGAGCGCAGGTCGCGCTCGACGTACTCCGCGGGGAGGAGCCGCTGGTCGATGATGCGCACCGCGTCACCATCCGGCGACCAGCGCACCGCTTCTATGATCTGCATGGCGTGCTAAGCTACCCGCCCGGTCCCCGGAGCGGGAGCGCGTGGCCGGCGGTAGATTCCCCCGCGTCCATTACGGTCACGACTGCGACCATCGCGCCCCACGATTCGACTTCACCGCCGTCCGTCCCATGTCCTTCGAGAACCTGACGCTCACCGTCGCCGACCGGATCGCCGTCCTCACCGTCAATCGTCCCGACAAGCTCAACGCGCTCAATGACGCGACGATCGCCGAGCTGGATCGGGCCATCGAGGAGGTGCGGACACGCGACGACATTGGCGGGGTGATCCTGACCGGCGCGGCGCGGGCCTTCGTGGCGGGGGCCGACATCTCGGAACTGCAACGCCAGTCGCCGATGGAAGGCAAGGCGCGGGCCGCGTACGGACAGTCGGTCTTCGACAAGTTCGAGCGGTCCCCCAAACCGGTGATTGCCGCCATCAACGGCTTTGCGCTCGGCGGCGGATGCGAGCTGGCGATGGCCTGCCACCTCCGCCTCGCCTCCGAGGCGGCCAAGTTCGGCCAGCCCGAGGTGAAGCTCGGGATCACCCCGGGATACGGCGGGACGCAGCGCCTGCCGCGCCTCGTCGGGCGGGGACGCGCGCTGCAGTTGCTGCTGACGGGGGAGATGATCGATGCCGCCGAGGCGCTGCGCATCGGGCTGGTGAACAAGGTGTTCCCGGCGGCCGAGCTGATGCCGGCGGCCGACAAGATGATGCGGCAGATCCTCGCCAATGCGCCGCTGGCGATCGCGCTGTGCATCGAGGCGGTCGATCGCGGCTACGATGCGCCGCAGCAGGACGGGCTCAACCTCGAAGCCAATCACTTCGCCATCCTCTCCGGGACGGCCGACATGGCCGAGGGGATGTCCGCCTTCCTCGAGAAGCGCGCCGCCTCGTTCACCGGCCGGTGACACTCGCGCTGGTCTCCCTCTCGGTTCGCGACTTTCGCAACCTCGAGCGTGTCGAGGTGCAGCTGCAACCGAGCGGGATGGTCGTGGTGGGCCCGAATGGTCACGGCAAGACGAACCTGCTGGAGGCGATTCACTACCTGCACACGTTTCGCTCGGTGCGGGGTGCACGCGACGTGGAGCTGGTGCGCTTCGGGGCAGAGGCCTTTCACCTGACGGCGCGGATCGCCGGCGCGCCCTACGATGACGTGCGGTTGGGCTTCTCGCGCGTCGGCAAGCGCAAGAAGGTCGTGCTCGACGGCGCCGAGTGCGTGCGACTGGCCGACGCCTTCGGCGCCGTCCCCTCGGTGATGTTCTCGCCACGCGACGTGGAGCTGGTCGCCGGGTCGCCCAGCGAGCGGCGACGCTTTCTCGACATCACGCTGGCCACCACGTCGCGCCGCTATCTCACGGCGCTGCAGCGCTACCGCGCCGCTCTCGTCAGGCGCAACGCGTCGCTGCGCGAGGCGGTGAAACGAGGCGACGGCGCCGCGCGCGTCTCGGTGTGGGAGCCGGCCCTCGCCGAGGCGGGGGCCACGCTCTGGTGCGAGCGGGTGCGCTGGAGCCGGTGGGCCGCGCCGCGCCTGGAGGCCTTGTGCACGGCGATCGGCGAGCGCCAGCGCGTCACGCTCGACTATCACACCACGCTCGCACTCGACGCCGGTGCGGAAGAAGACGAGGGGGCGGTTCGTGTGCAGCTGGCGGCGGCGCTGGAGCGCGACCGCGCGCACGACTTGCGCCGCACGCTCACGCACGCCGGCCCCCATCGCGACGACCTCTCGCTCAAGCTCGGCGGTCGCCCCCTGCGCACCTTCGGCTCGGCGGGGCAGCAGCGCACGGCGGCGATCGCGCTTCGCCTGTTGGAACGCGAGACACTGCACACGCTGGCCGGGCGCACCCCGTTGGTCCTCCTCGACGACCCGTTTGCCGAGCTGGACGTCGATCGGTCGCGACGCATCCTCGAGGTGCTGGGGAGCGGCCCGGCGGGGCAGACGATCATGGTCGTCCCGCGCAGCGACGACGTCCCCGCCGAGTTTACCGCCCTCCCCCGCCGCCAGATCCTGGACGGGGTGCTCGATGCCTAACGGTCCAGACTCCCCCGAACGGCTGGCCGACCTCCTCTCGCAGTTCCTCAAGCGATCGGGGATGGAGGCGCGCATCAAGCAGTCGGCGGTCCTGGAGGAGTGGCCCAATCTCGTGGGGCCGGAGATTGGCGCGGTGACGCGGGCACTGTCGATCACCGACGACGGCACGCTATTCGTGGCGGTGCGGAACCACGCGTGGATGTCGGAGCTGACGATGATGGAGCGCGAACTGCTCGCCTCGGTGAACCGGATC
This sequence comes from uncultured Gemmatimonadaceae bacterium, assembly GCA_964560345.1. GTDB lineage: Bacteria > Gemmatimonadota > Gemmatimonadetes > Gemmatimonadales > Gemmatimonadaceae > SCN-70-22. The sequence continues at coordinate 7,036 of CAZLLP010000055.1, read as the reverse complement.
ACGGGGGACAAGCCGATCCTCAAGCTGCGCTGGACGCTGATGCGTTAGGCTCGCGAGAGCGGGCAAGATGACGGAGCGGTCGTGGCGCCGCGCGCAAGGGGGGACGGGGCGTCTCGGCGTGTCTCCTAAGCTCTTATCGAACAATTGCTTAGGGGGAACTGCGCCGGTTGAAAACGGCGTTGGCACGGGGTAGATTTCCCGCTTCTCGTCTTCCCCGACTTTCGGCGACTCTTCGGGGCCTTACAGCGCTCTCCAGAACGGGCAGTCATGGCCAAGAACCCCTCCAACGGGAATTCGTACGAATCGAGCAACATCCAGGTCCTCAAGGGGCTGGAAGCGGTTCGCAAGCGCCCCGGCATGTACATCGGCTCGACGTCGTCGCGCGGGCTGCATCACCTCGTCTATGAGGTCGTCGACAACTCGATCGACGAAGCGCTCGCGGGCTACTGCGACACGGTCGCCGTCACCATCCATGCCGACGACTCGATCACGGTCGACGACAACGGACGCGGGATCCCGGTGGACATGCACCCGACGGAGAAGCTCCCCGGGCTCGAAGTCGCGATGACCGTGCTCCACGCCGGCGGCAAGTTCGACAAGGACAGCTACAAGGTGTCCGGCGGATTGCACGGCGTCGGCGTGTCGGTGGTGAACGCCCTGTCCGAGCAGTTGCGCGTGTGGGTCAAGCGCGACGGGAAGGAGTACTACATGGACTTCAAGCGGGGGACGACCACCACCCCGCTCAAGACGTTAGGCAAGGTCAAGGAGAAGGACACCGGGACCAAGGTCTACTTCAAGCCCGACGACCAGATCTTCACCGAGTTGCGCTACGACTACGCCACGCTCGCCAATCGCCTGCGTGAACTGTCGTACCTCAACAAGGGCGTCACCATCACGCTCACCGACGAGCGCGGCGACGAACCCAAGACGGAGACGTTCTTCGCCAAGGGCGGGCTGCAGGAGATGGTGAAGTTCCTCAACAGCACCAAGAAGCCGCTGCACCCCGAGGTGCTCTACCTCGAAACCGACAAGGACGACATCGGCATCGAGATCGCGCTGCAGTACAACGACGGCTACAACGAGAACGTCTTCACCTTCGTCAACAACATCAACACGCACGAGGGCGGCACGCACCTCACCGGCTTCAAGGCCGCGCTCACGCGCACCATCAACGCCTTCGCCGCCAAGGGCAATTTCCTCAAGAAGGCCGACTTCACCCTCTCCGGCGACGACGCCCGCGAAGGACTCACCGCCGTCGTCTCGGTCAAGGTCCGCGAACCGCAGTTCGAGGGGCAGACCAAGACCAAACTGGGGAATAGCGAAGCCGAGTCGGCGGTGAAGACGGTCGTCAACGACTGGCTCTCGGCCTACCTCGACGAGCACCCGCGCACCGCCAACATCATCATCGAGAAGGCCGTCTCCGCGGCCCGCGCCCGCGAGGCGGCGCGCAAGGCGCGCGACCTCACCCGCAAGAAGTCGGCGCTCGACGTCGGCACGCTCCCGGGCAAGCTCGCCGACTGCTCGCTCTCCGACCCCGCCATGTGCGAGATCTTCCTGGTCGAGGGCGACTCGGCCGGCGGCTCGGCCAAGCAGGGACGCAACCGCGAGTTCCAGGCGATCCTCCCGCTGCGCGGCAAGATCATCAACGTCGAGAAGGCCCGCATCGACAAGGTCCTCTCCAACGAGGAAATCCGGACGATCATCACCGCGATCGGCACCGGGATCAAGGAAGAGTTCGAGATCGACAAGGCGCGCTACCACAAGGTCATCATCATGACCGACGCCGACGTCGACGGGGCGCACATCCGCACCCTCCTGCTCACCTTCTTCTTCCGCCAGATGCGCGAGCTCATCGAGGCCGGGTTTGTGTACATCGCGCAGCCCCCCCTCTATCGCGTGGCCAAGGGGAAGCAGGAGTTTTACGCGTACGACGAGAAGGAGCGCGAGTCGTACTCCGAGCGACTCGGCGGCACCGACCGGTCGTCAGTCAACATCCAGCGCTACAAGGGCCTTGGCGAAATGAACAAGGAGCAGCTCTGGGACACGACGATGGACCCGGAGCGCCGCACCCTCATGCGCGTGGGCATGGAAGACGCCGTGCTCGCCGACCAGATCTTCCAGACGCTGATGGGTGACGACGTCGAGCCTCGCAAGGCGTTCATCGAAGCCAACGCGAAGTTCGTCAGCAACCTCGACATCTAGCGTCACACATACGATTGCAGGCGTCGCACAAACCGACCCCTGCAATCGAACAAGTCGAACTCCGGCGGGTAGGGACTTCGGGGCGCATGGCCAACGCTGTGCGCCCCGTTCCTTGTCCGCAGGGTTGCGCCTCGTGTTCGGCGCACCCTGATTTCCAACAGGGGGCGGCCACCTCCGCCGCGCCCTTGTTCCCCTAACGGAGAACTCGATATGAAACGCTCTGCGATTGTCGCGCTAGCCACGACCGCGCTGCTCACCTCGCTGGCCTCACGCGCCGACGCTCAAGCCTGCCTTGGGCTCAACTCCCTGAGTGTACAGCCGGCCAACGCCACCTTCACCGCCATCTTCACCGACGGCGCCAAGGCGCTCGATGCGCGCGTCGGCTTCGGCTCCTCGATCGCCTTCGGTGGCGTCTCGGCGCAGCTGCAAGACTACGACAACATCGATGGCACGGGGAAGACGATCGGTGTCGACGGCGGCCTCTCGTTCATCACCGGCGCCAAGAAGAACGTCACCTTCTGTCCCATCGCCTCGCTCGGCTACACGTCGCTTCCTGACGGCGGCGTCTCGGGCTACAGCGCCAACACCACCGATGGCGCCGCGGGCGTCGCGCTTGGCGCGCGCCTGGGGACCCAGTCGTCGGTCGCACTGATTCCGTTTGCGTCGCTGCAGGCCGTCTACAGCCGCATCTCGATCGACACGCCGGGGAACGGCTCGGGGTCGGATAACGACACCTATGGCCTGCTGTCCGGCGGCGTCAGCTTCGTGCTCACGCCGAACGTCCTCCTTCGTCCGGTGGTCACCATCCCGCTCGGGCTCGACGGCTCCGATCCGTCGTACGGCATCGGTGTCTCCTTCGGCTTCGGCAAGCGGTAACGACTCCCGATCAATCGCCCATGGCCACGACCGACGCCGACGAACCGACACTCGCGGCCCTGCTCGCGTCGTTCAGCCGTCGCATCCCCGACTGGGGGCTGGCGGCGATGGCCATCGGTGGACTGGTCGCCACCACGGCGATCCTGCTGTTCGAGCCGCCGTGGTGGCGCGTGGTCTCGCTATCCACCCTGCTCTCGGCATTTGGAGCCTGGGGGATCGGGGAGCGGGAACGCGATGCCACCGGGACGCGTGGCGTCGTCTTCGCCGTGATGCGCACGGTGGCCGGGTTGGCCACCGGCGCATCGCTGATCATCATTGTCCTGCAGTTCTTCAAGACGTTTTTCGGGACCTGGATCTCGTAGGATCTCGTCGCATCGCGTCCCGCATGACAAACGCGCCGCGCCTTTGAGAGGGCGCGGCGCGTTGTGCGTACCGGCGACCTACGCGTTGTCCTTGGCGTAGTTGGCGAGGACGCGGGAGTAGGTGACGTGCACCGCGATGATCGCACCGATCGGGATGGCGATGCCGATGTAGGCGATGGTGGCGTGCACGCTGTCGATGCCGCCCGTCGGCGACGGGGTCGACACCCACGCCAGCAAGCCGTACAGCCCCACGCAGCCAGCTGCAACCGCCAGCGCTCCGAGCGACGCGAGCTTGGCGTACTTCTTCATGTCGATATCCATGGCGTCCTCGGAAGGTATCGGGAAGGTGACGACGGTGAACGTATGATGGCGCGTCGCCGGTTCCCCGCGACGGCGGCGCGGAAGATGTCGAGTCGAACGACGCGTGAAAAGGGCCCGAATGCCGCACGGTGTGCGCGGAGATTTCGGCGCTCCCGCCCGGCCTGAACGCACCGTATGTTCGCCGCGCATTCGCCTCGTGCCGGCGATGCCCCACACCACCCAGGAATCCCCCGCCATGTTCCACCTCTCAGTCCGCCGAGTGCCCCGCGGCGTCCCCGCGACCGGCGCGTTGACCCTCGCGGTCGTGCTGTCGTCGCTCACCTCCTCCCCGCTCCCCGCGCAGCAGCGCCGGGCGCCCGTTGCACCCGCGGCGAACGCCGTGGCCGAGTCGACCTTTGCGGCGCTGACCTACCGCAACATCGGCCCGGCCAACATGTCGGGGCGCATGGCCGACATCGAAGGCGTCGCGGGCGACCCGTCGATCCTCTATGCCGGAAGCGCCTCAGGCGGCGTGTGGAAGTCGATCAACGCCGGCACCACCTGGACGCCGATCTTCGACAAGCAGCCGGTACAATCGATCGGCGACCTGGCGGTCGACCCGACCAACCACGAAGTCGTCTACGTGGGATCGGGTGAGGGGAACGTGCGCAACTCGGTCTCGTTCGGCGACGGGATCTACAAGACCACCGACGGCGGGCGCACGTGGACGCACCTCGGCCTCGGCGACACGCGGCACATCCCGCGCATTGTGATCAATCCCAAGGACCCGCGAAAGGTGTACGTCGCGGCCATCGGCCATGCCTTCGGCCCTAACGAGGAGCGCGGCGTCTTCATGACCCAGGACGGCGGCGCCACCTGGAAGAAGGTGCTGTACACCGACAATCGTCACGGCGCGTCGGATCTCGATATCGATCCGCAGAATCCCAACATCCTGTACGCCGGGATGTGGTACTTCGACCGCAAGCAGTGGACGCATCGCTCGGGCGACGAGAACGGCGGCATCTATCGCTCCACCGACGGCGGGCTCACCTGGCAGAAGATGACCAAGGGGCTCCCCAAGCTGATGGGGCGTATCGGGATCAAGGTCGCCCCCAGCTCGCCCAACATCGTGTATGCGGTGGCCGAGACGAAGGCAGGATACGTCTTCCGCTCCGATGACCACGGCGAAACGTGGCAGAAGGTGAGCGACAACGCGCACACGCTGGGGCGCGGCTTCTACTACGCCGACCTTCGCGTGGATCCGCAGAACCCCGACCGCGTCTACACGTTAGGCATGTCGTACATGGTCTCGATCGACGGCGGGAGCACCTTCAAGCCGGTGACCGGCAACTTCCACGGCGATCACCAGACGATGTGGATCGACCCGCTCAACCCCAAGCGCCTGTTCATGGGTGATGACGGCGGGTTGAACGTCTCGTACGACCAGGGGAAGACATGGGAGTGGTTCCAGAACATCCCGGTGGGACAGTTCTACCAGCTCAGCTACGACATGCGCGAGCCGTTCTTCCACGTGGCCGGCGGGCTGCAGGACAACGGCGTCTGGACCGGCCCATCGCGCACGCGCGGCGCGGCCGTGATGTCGACCGACTGGCGCTTCATTCAGAACGGTGACGGCTACTACGCCGTGTCGAACCCGGAAAACCCCGACCTCTTCCTGAGCGACTACCAGGCGGGCGGCATCCAGGCCACCAACCTGCGCACCTACGAACAGCGCGAAGCGTCGCCGCAGGTCAAGCGCATGGACGGCTACTCTGCCGACTCCAACTCGGTGCGCTTCAACTGGAACGCGCCGATCGTGCAGTCGCCGCACGACAAGAGCGTGGTGTACTTCGCCGGCAACCTGGTCTATCGCTCCACCGACTGGGGGAAGACGTGGACCGCGCTCTCGGGTGACCTGTCGAAGAACGACAAGTCGCGCCAAGGCGACGCCGGCGGCCCGATCCTCAAGGAGAACACGGTGGCCGAGTACTACGGCAACGTGTATTCGCTGGCCGAGTCGCCGGTGCAGAAGGGGGTCCTGTGGGCGGGGACCGACGACGGCAACCTGCAGGTGACGCAGGACGACGGGAAGTCGTGGACGAATGTCGCGCCTAACGTGAGCGGTGTCGGCCCGGATGCGGTCGTGAGCGGGATCGAGCCGTCGCGCACGGCCGCCGGAACGGCCTACTCCGCCTTCGAGCGTCACATGATGGACGACTTCCGTCCCTACGTGTACAAGACGACCGATTTCGGGCGCACGTGGACCAACATCACCGGCAACCTCCCGGCCACCGCGTACGTGCAGGTGGTACGTGAAGACCCCAAGAACCCCAACCTGCTGTATGCCGGCACGGAACTGGGGCTCTACGTGTCGTGGAGCGGCGGCACGACGTGGACGAAGTTGCACCTGAAGAACCTCCCCTCGGTGGCCGTGCACGAGGTCCTGGTGCACCCGCGTGACAACGACCTCGTGCTGGCCACGCACGGTCGGGCGCTGTGGGTCTTTGACGATGCCACGCCGCTGCAGCAGATGTCGGCGCAGGTGGCGGCCAAGGGCTCGCATCTCTTCCCGATGCGCGCCGCGGTGCGCTACAACCAGGGGGACCAGAACTGGAATTGGGGGAACAAGCAGTTCCGCGGGCAGAACGCCCCCTACGGTGCGATCGTCACCTACTGGCTCGGCAACAAGCCCGCCGCCGATTCACTCGTGAAAGTCGAGATCCTCAAGGACGGCGCGGTGATCCGGACGCTCAAGCGCCCCTCCGCGAGCGCGGGCTTCAATCGCATCACGTGGGACCTGCGCATGGACGCCCCCAAGGTCCTGAGCGACATGCCGGCCGACAGCGCCGATCCGGGGGACTGGCGCTCGCGCCCGTCGGGGCCGCAGGTGCTCCCGGGCCAGTACGCCGTGCGCCTGACGGTGGCTGGCGTGAGCACGGAGCAGCCGCTCACGGTGCGCATCGATCCGTCGTCGGGGCTCACCGACGCCGACCTGCGCCAGCAGTTCGAGCAGGCCACGCGCCTCAACACCGTGATCGCCTCGCTCATCGACACGGAGCGCAGCCTGGTCGCCTTCAAGGGACAGATCGACGAGCGTCGCGCCTCGGGGAAGGAGATGCGCGGTGACGCCGCCAACGACATGGCCCGCGCCGCGGGCGAGGAGATCGTGAAGCTGGACAGCGTGCGCTTGCAGCTGACGCGCCCGCGCACCGCAGTGCTCCCGTTCCCCCCCGAAGGGCCGCGTCCGACCTAGCCCGCCAAGTCCCTGCAGGGGAGGAGCGACAAAGGCCCCACCC
>CAZLLP010000054.1:0-33694 GCA_964560345.1 uncultured Gemmatimonadaceae bacterium | reverse complement strand
CGGCGGTGCCTTTGCGATGGGCGCCATGTCGGGACTGGTCGCCGCCCCGTGCTCGGCCCCGGTGATGATCGCCGTCCTCACCTGGGTCACCGAAACGAAAAGCGCGTGGTTGGGGTTCGTCTACCTGTTCGCCTTTTCGCTCGGGATGTGCACCCTTCTCGTCGTGGTCGGGGTATCGTCGGGGACGGTGTCGCGACTTCCGCGAGCGGGGCTGTGGATGGTGCGCGTGAAGAAGGTCTTTGGCATCGTGATGCTCGGCGTCGCCGAGTACTACCTCGTGAAGATGGGGCAGCTCCTGATATGATCGTCCAGTCGTTGGGTACGTTGTCGCGCCGTGTCGCCGCCGTCGCTGTTGCCGGGGCGCTCGTGCTTGCGGTTCCTGCCGTGGCGCGCGCGCAGTACGCGATCGACCTCCCGTTAGGCTCGACGCTTCCCGACCTCAAGGTCGAGACACTGGACGGCAAGCCGGCGAATCTGGCGCCGTTCATCGGCAAGTCGCCGCTGCTCATCGAGGTGTGGGCCACCTGGTGCGAGAACTGCAAGGCGCTGGAACCCAAGATCATCGCGGCCAAGAAGAAGTACGGGCAGCAGGTCAAGTTCCTCGGGCTCGCGGTGTCGTTCAACCAGTCGCCGCAACGGGTCAAGCTCCACATGGAGAAGCACGGCTTCGACGTGGAGACGTTCTACGATCGCAAGGGCGAAGCCGACGCCGTGTACGGCGTGAAGGCCACGTCGACGGTGATCGTGGTGAACAAGGCGGGGAAGATCGTCTACGCCGGGGCCGGCGGCGACCAGGACATCGAGGCGGCGATCAAGAAAGCGTTGTAGCGCTCAGCCTCACCGTCTGACGCGCCGCGCACTCGAGGGTGCGCGGCGTGTTGCGTTTCAGGGGAGTGCCTTGGCGCCCTCGCCCCGCGAGAAGAGCGTGGTGAACGAACGCCCCTCGTAGCTCGCCTTTACCACGTTGACCTGATCGGCGTGGAACTCGGTGAGCAGGCGATTGACGATGCGCGCTCCTCGCAATGAGGGGACGGCTTCGGTGGCACGCATCTCCAGCCACGTCACATCGCCGTCGCGGTGTTGCGCCACCAGTCGCAGCGCCAGCGATCGCCCCGCCACCTGCAACGTGAGGCCGCGCACGACGTAGGCGAGCGCCGCGGCATCGTCCACCCGGTGATCGCCGCGGGCGGTGGTGCGATCAGCCCGCGCCACCGCGGCGCTGAAATCATCGGCAAAGGTGCGCACGCGGAGCGTGACGATGCCGTCGGGTGCGCGACGCAGGTCGGTGACGGTCGTGTGCAGTGGATGGGCGCGTGCGACACGAGGGTGCGCGGCACTCAGCGTGAGCGCGACCGCGACGACGCGAGCGATGCGCAAGCATCGCGGTACGCTACGAACAACGTCGAGCGTGCGACGACGGCCACTCGCAGTGGGCGTCATGGCAGCGTCGCGGGCTCGGCAACTGCCACGCCGCCGAGCTTGGCCAGGAGCTCGCGCGCCGTTGCCACGTGTTGCACACCAAACGCCGGATTGAAGGCGAGCGCGCGCGCCAGGTGATCTCGAGCCCCGCTGCTGTCGCCCGCTGCCGCAGCAATCATTCCGGCATGGTACCAGAGCAGCGCGTCCTCGGTCCCCAGGCGTAGCGCGCGCTGCAGGGCACGACTCGCCTCGGCGTCACGCCCCATCGCGTGCAACGTCCACGCTTCCAGGTCGGCCCCGTACACGTCTCGCCGATCGCGCGCTTCGCGTCGCACACGGCGCAACACCTCACCCAGGCGTTCGCCATGATCGACGAGGTGCATCCCCCACGCGCGGTGAATCGCCCCGGGTTGTGTGAGCGCACTCGCCGTCATCGCGGCGGCGTAGGAGGTGGCCTGCGCGGTGTCGCCGAGCGCGAGCCAGGCGTCGCGCAACACCCCCAGCGTCGCCGGATCGAGGTGCAGGGCGATCGACGCCTCGCCGGCCGCAACGGCGGCGCGCCACTCGCCATGATTCGCCGCCAGGCGCGCCTGCGCCGCCAGCACGCGATAGTCGTCGGGGTGCGCCGCGAGGGCCGTCGTGTACACCGAGTCGGCCACCGTGCGATTGCCGCGCTTGGCGGCGAGGTCCCCCACGCGCATGGCAAACCACGCCACCTGCTCGCGGCTCGCGCCGTCGCTGGAAGTCGCCAGGCGCAACGCGTAGCGCGACACCAGCAGCGCGCGATCGAGATGCCCTGACACTTCGTACCAGCGCGACAGGCGTGGCGCGAGCGTGAGTGACGCCGGCGCACGCTCGACGATCGCAAACCGCTTGGCCGCTTCGTCGTATCGTCCGAGTTCGAGCAGCACTTCGCCCTCGAGGGAGAGTGCATCGGGCGACTCGGGGTCATCGCGCACCAGCGCCTGCGCCGCCGCCAGCGCCCCAACAAAGTCGTGCTGTGCCAATCGCGCCGACGCCAACGTCCCCCACGTCGCCCCGTTGTGCCCCTCGCGCAACGCCAGCGACCGCTCGGCGTGCTGCACCGCGCGATCGACATCGAGGACACTCCCCGTCTCACGAGCGCGCCTGAGGTAGAGCGATGCCAGTCGCGCACGATCGGCCGCGCTCTCGGGATCCTCGCGCACCCGCCGTTCGAAGAGCGCGATGTCGGCCTCGCGCGCGTTGGACTCGTCGACCGCACTCGGTACTTCGGGCATGGTCGCAGCCGCCGCGACCACCGTCGGACCGCCATCCCACCCAGCAGTGAGCGCGCCGGCAACGACGAGCACGCCGAGCGCAACGAGCGTAACGAGACGGGGCATAGTGCTGAGACGGGAGACGGGAGACGGGAGACGGGAGTTGAACCGGCGAGGGGTGGGGGTCAGTTGCGCAGCCCCCTGCATCTCTCCAGGGCTACGTCCGCGAACGGCCGCTGGATTGCCGCCGTCCCAATCTCCCGTCTCCCGTCTCCCGTCCCTAAAGCAGTTTCGCTTCCGCCTCCAACCCGTCCAGCAGCCGCTGCAGGTGGGCTGTCGTCGTGCGCGGATTGATGATGGTCACGCGCAGTACCCGCTGTCCGTCCAGGATGGTGGAGGTGATCCACCCGTCGCCGGAGGCATTGTAGCGTTCGCGCAGGAGGCGGTTGACCTCGTCGCGCGCCGCACCGTCCGTCGCGTCGCCCCCGGTGTACCGGAAGCAGAGGATGTTGGTTTCCGGCAGATGCAACGCCGCGAAGTTCGGACGCGCTTCGATCATCGCGTGGAACGCCGACGTCAGCGCACAGAGGTGATCGTAGAAGCCGGCGATCCCCGATCGGCCGTAGCGCAGGATCGACGCCCACACCTTCACCACATCTCCGCGTCGCGAGCACTGGAAGGAACGCGGCCCCAGGTCGAGCGACGGTGCGCCGGCATTCTGGTGAAACAGATAGGGCGCCGACTGCGAGAACGCCCGGTCGAGCACCGCGGCATCGCGCACCAGCACCATCCCCGCCGCCAACGGCATCAACATCATCTTGTGCGGGTCCCAGGCCAGCGAGTCGACGCGTTCGATCCCGCGCAACCGGTGGCGATGCTGCTCCGAGAAGAGCGCCGACGCGCCGTGCGCCGCATCCACATGCAGCCACGTCCCGAACTCGGCGCAGGCGTCGGCCAGTCGCTCGAGATCGTCAAAGGCGCCGGTCGCCGTGCTCCCAGCGGTCGCGACGACGGCCAGCACGTCACGCCCCTCGTCGCGCAATCGCGCCAGCCGCGGCGCCACCTGTCGCGCGTCCATGCGATAGCCGTCCGACGGCACGACCACGGCCTGCTTGACGCCGAGTCCCATGATGCCGACCGCGCGACTCACGGCGTAGTGCGTGTGGGCGCCGCAGAGCACCAGCGGCGCATGGGCGCCCACCCCCTCCTCCCACGCGTTAGGCATGTGCATCCCGCGCGCGGCCAGGAGCGCGACCAGCGTCGCCTCTGTCCCGCCGGAGGTGAAGGTGCCCCCCCCGGTCGCGCCGAAGCCGGCGAGGTCGCACATCCAGCGCATCACCTGCCGCTCGACCAGCGTCCCCGCGGGCGACATCTCGCGCACCGCCTGGCTGTTGTTGAGCGCGGAGATCACCGTCTCCGTCCAGATGGCGACCGGAAGGGGCGGGGAGACCTGGTGCCCCACATACATCGGATGCACCAGGCGATTTCCTTCGGCCAGGATATCATCGCGCAGCCGCTCGGCCACCTGCGCCAGCGGGATCCCGTCCTGCGGCAGCGGTTGGGCGAAGCGCTCCGCCAGCTGCATTGGCGGTGTCCCCCGCGACACCGCCCCCTCGCCGGCGCCAGCGCGCGCGAGGTAGTCGACGGCGAGGTCGACGATGGCGTGCGCCGCTTCCGGCGTGGCATCGCCCGCCAGCGTGGCAAGGAGCAGGTCGTTCGTCATGGTCTGGGCCTGCCGAGCCTAACGCTTCCCGGTGAGCGGCAGCTCGAAGAGCGCGCGCGGCGGAAGCGGTTCGTCGGTAAGCGAGCAGCGGATGTGGTCCACCTCGAGCGGTGCCTCGAGGCGCACCGCCAGCAGCTCGCGGCGTTGCTGCGGTGTGAGCGTGCGGAAGAAGGACAGCGTCACGTGCGGCGTGAAGGCAAAGCGCGCCGGCTGGAACGAGAGTCCGCAGGTCGCGATGCGCTCGTGCAGGTCGCGCAGCGGCCCGTGGTGATCGACCGGAAGCACGATGATATCGGTCTGCATGAATCGGATCGGCGCCTTGAACGCCAGCGTCATGGGCGGCGTGGTGGCAGCAATCTCCCGCATCGCGTCAAGCAGTTGCTCGCGCGGCGTCTTGGCGTCGATCGGGCCGACGCCCGAGGACCCGGCCAGAGTGAGGTGCGGCGGGAGGTAGTTCGCCAGCTTGGGGTCGTAGGCGTGCTGGATCGCGTGAATCCGCTCCCCGGCGGGACCGCGGGCGTCGATGACCACGAAGATGCCGGGGCCGCGTCGCCATTTGTCGGACAGTTCTGCGTCGATCGAGGAAGACACGCGTTCTGCGACTGGAGAAACGAAGTGGAACGGAGTGCGGCGAACGGAGTGCGGCGAACTGAGTGCGGCGAACTGAGCGAAGCGATCGGGCGCGCGGCGTGGCCGCAGAGGTCGCGGAGGCCGCGCCGCGTCGCGCGAACCGGAGCCCGTGGAAGCACGCCACCAACCCCGGGGAATGAATATGATGATGAGGGGGAGGGAACGATGGTGCGAGTGAGCCGAACTGTTCGCATCTTCTTGTCGGGGGGGCCCCCCGCGCTCTCACCACGCGCCAGCACGAGCACCCCCCGCGCCTCCCGCGCCGGACGCCCGACCCAACACCACCCTTTCTCCCGTCTCCCGTCTCCCGTCTCCCGTCTCAAGACATGCCCCTCTCCGCCGCCCGCGACCGCCTCCTCGCCCTCCCGCACATCGCCCTGGGCGCGCTCCCCACCCCCATCGACGACGCCCCGCGACTCCGCGACGCCATCGGCATGGGCGCGCGACTCGTCATCAAGCGCGACGACGCACTCCCGTTCGGGTTTGGCGGCAACAAGGTCCGCAAACTCGGACTCGTCGCCGCGCAAGCGCAACGTGATGGCATCGACACCCTCATCACCTGCGGCGGCGTCCAGTCCAACCACTGCCGGGCCACCGCCGCCACCGCTGCACGCCTCGGCATGGCCTGCCACATCGTCGCCAACGGCGCTCCGCCCGAACGCCTCAGCGGCAACGCGCTGCTCGACCAGTTGCTCGGCGCCCAGGTCACCTACGTCGCCCAGCGTACCGACCGCAATCCGGCCATGGACGCGCTCGCCCGGCGCCTGCGCGATGAAGGACGCAAGCCGCTCATCATCCCGTTAGGCGCCTCCACGCCGCTCGGCGCCATGGGCCTCGCGCTGGGCATCGGGGAGATCGTCCGACAGGGCATCGTTCCCGACGTGATCGTGCACGCGACCTCGTCCGGTGGAACCCAGGCCGGACTCATTGCCGGCTGCGCCCTGTTTGGCGTCCCGACGCGCGTCATCGGAATCAGTGCCGACGACCCGGTCGACGAGATCGGGCACATCGTCACCACGTTATGCGGCGGAATCGAGGAACTGCTCGCCCTGCCCGCGGGCGCCCTCGGCGCCGCGTCGCGCTTTGCGGCGGATGCGTCGTTCGTAGGTGAAGGGTACGGCATCCCCAGCGACGCCTCCCGCGAGGCGCAATCGCTCGCCGCCCGCACCGAAGCGCTCTTCACCGATCACTGGTACACCGCCAAGGCGCTCGCCGGCCTGATCGGCTATGCGCGCGCCGGCAAGTTCAAGGACGGCGAAACGGTGATGTTCTGGCACACCGGCGGGCAGGTCGGGCTGTTCGCCTGAACGCGGAAGACGGGAAGACGGGAAGACGAGATGGAAAACCCTCGAGCGCCGAGTCTCGCGCCCGAGGGTCGTTTTCTCGTCCTCTCGTCTTCCCGTCTTCTATTGTCTTTTGAGTTTGAGAGCTGGCTGCGGCGCCGGCTGAATCAACGTCGCCCCCACCGCCTTCCCGTTCGCGAGTTCGAACTCGACAAAGAATCCGTCCGGCATCCCCGGCGGCCCGGTCATCCGGAAGCGCGTCGGTGAATCGGCCACGAGCGTGTACGTCGGCTGCCCGGGGACGGTGAGCTTGAGCGCATCGCCCACAATTTGCACATCGACGTCGAGCGGGAGCTGCTCCGGCTTGTAGCGCCCCACCAGCCCTTGCAGCTGTTCACGCGAGAGCGAGATGCCCGGCTTGTTGCTGGCGGCTGGCGGTTTGGCGCGGAACGTTCCATCCTCGAAGCCCTGGATCTTCACCTCCGACGGCTTGCCGTCGCTCCCGAGCACGAAGGTGACCAACGGCTTCCCCGCCGACGGGTTGTTCATCGTCCCGCGGAACGTGTCGTAGTTCCAGTGCTCCAGCGTCCCGGCAAAGATGCCGTACTTGAGCGTCAACCCGTTCGCCGACGTACCGATCGTGACGTCGCCGTACATCGAGTCGGCGTAGATCCCCGCGTACTTCGCCAGCTCGAGCGAAGGCTTGGTCCCCATCACGCGCGCCTTGTCGACCGCCGCCTCGGCGTCCTTCCCCATCTTCATCATCGGGTCGACCATCTTGTGATACTCCGCGTTCCAGTCGCGCGGCGTGTCACGCGTGTACAGGTCGAACACGTACGGGAAGATGGCTCCGGGCGCCGGCGTCCCGTTCTTGTTGGTGAGGATCACCACACCGAGCTTCTCGTCAGGCAGCATCGCGACCATGGCCGACATGCCGTCGATGTTGCCGCCGTGATGCACCGCCAGGCGCCCATTGAAGTCCTGCAGGAACCACCCCATGCCGTACGCCGAGAGGTTGCCCCCCGGCGCCATGTAGTGGGCGAGCGGCCCTTCCATGCGGATGGTGGTATTGGAGATCCACATCTCGCCATGATTCCCGGTCGTCAGCAGCTGCTGCGACCCGTACTTGCCACGACCGAGTTGCAGCCGCAGCCACTGTGCCATGTCGCGCACGTTCGAGTTGATCGAGCCGGCAGGGGCGATGTTGTCGATGTTCTTCCACGGCATCGTCACCACCGTGTCGTTCACCTCGCCGTGCGGCGTCGCCACGTTCTCCTTCCCCGCCAGCTCACGTACCGACGTCGACGACGACGTCATCCCCAGCGGCGTGAAGATGCGGCGCTTGATCAGGTCGTCCCAGGACGCGTGCTCGACAGCCGCCACCGACTGGCCGGCGGCCAGGAACATGATGTTCTGGTAGCCGAACAACCCGCGGAATCCCCAGCTCGGCTTGAGGTATCGCACGCGGCGCAGGATCTCGTCGCGCGAGAACTCGCCGGCATACCACATGATGTCACCGCGCGCGAGTCCGCTCCGGTGCGACAGCGCGTCGCGAATCGTCAGGTCGCGCCCCGCATAGCCGTCGTAGAGCTGGAAGCCGGGAAGGTAGGCCGTGACCTTCTCGTCCCACTTCATCTTGCCGTCGTCCACCGCCATCGCGACCAGCGCCGCGGTAAAGGCCTTGGACGCTGAGCCGATGGCAAAGATCGTGTTGGCGTCGACCGGCTCCTGCTTGCCGATCGTGCGCGTCCCGTACCCTTTGGCGTAGACGATCGAATCGTCCTTCACGATCGCCAGCGCCACGCCCGGGACCTTCCATTCCTTGATCGCCTGCGCCACGAAGGCATCGAGCTGCGCATAACGAGCCGCGTCGCCCTTTCCCTTCCCCTTCTGCGCCGCGGCCGGCGCGGCGGTCAATGTCAGCACCGTCAGCGCCGCCGCACTCCCAACCGCGAACCCACGACTCCACCTCACACCGTTCAACATCGTTCGGATCTCCCGCCTGGATGGTGATGCCACTCGCGGCGATGTTTGAGCTTCGTGCCCGAGCAGCCTAACGTGACCTGCCTGCTGTGGTTCGCCGCGTCACGGCGTGGCGGCGCGACCGGGGCCGTACAGCACGCGCCCGGCGCGCACCCCGGTGTGCTTCCCCTGCTCCACCGTGACCACCCCGTTCACGAGCACGTAGGCGATCCCGGTGGGCGTCGCCAGCGGCGCGTCGTAGGTGGCCTTGTCGTCCAGCGTGGCGAGGTCGAAGATCGTGACGTCAGCCCAGTTCCCTTCCTTGATCGAACCGCGCCCCGCCAGCCGCATGCGCGTCGCCGGCCAGGACGTCTGCTTGCGGATCGCCTCTTCCAGCGACAGCACCTTGCGGTCGCGCGCATAACGAGACACGACGCGGACGGCATTGCCGTACATGCGCGGGTGCGGGAGCCCGGTCTGGTCCACCGCGCCGGGATTGAGCGCGGCCCCGGCGTCGCTCCCGATGCTCGTCCACGGAAAGCGCAGCGCGGTCTCGATGTCCTGTTCGCTCATCATGTGGTAGATGGCCATCACCCGCCCCGTCCCCTCGAGCACCAGGTCCCAGGCCGCGTCGGCCGGTTCCTTCCCCATCTCCTTCGCGATCTGCGCGATCGTCTTCTGCTGATACTTGGTGTTCGCGGGATTCTGCGCGTTCACCAGGACGACGCCGTCCCAGCCGCCGGCGGCCTCGATGATGTTCCACCATCCGGGCGAGCCCGTCTGCACTTCGCGCTTGAGGCGCGCGCGAATCGCCGGGTCGGCGAGACGCTTGCGCAACGAATCGCGACCGCCGTCAGCCGCCCAGGCGGGAATGGTCGCTTCGAGCCCGGTCCCTCCCGCCGTGTAGACGTACAGATCGGCCGCCACGTCGACGTTGCGAGCGCGCGCCGCCTCGATCACCTGGCGCACGGAATCCATCAGCACACCCCACCCCGGGCGATACGCCACCTTCAGGTGGAACACCTCCCCGGGGAGTCCCCCTTCCTCGGCGATGCGGATCAGCTCCTGCACCGACTGCACGACCTCACGCCCCTCGCCGCGAATGTGGCTGGCGTAGGTCCCGCCGTAGCGCGCTGCCACCTTGGCCAACTCCACCAGTTCCTCGGTCGTGCTGTAGGAACTGGGCGGATAGATGAGCGCCGTGGTCATCCCCATCGCGCCAGCCCGCATGGCAGTGTCCATGCTCGCCCGCATCCGATCGAGTTCCGCCGGCGACGGCGCGCGGTTGAACGACTGCAGCACCGCCACGCGCGCCTGCGTCGCGCTGTAGTAGTTGCCGAAGTTGATGCTGATCCCCTGCTTTTCCAGGTTGGAGAAGTACTGCGGGATCTGCGACGCCGGCACGGGGAAGCCTCCCTCCCCGCCAATTGCCGTCGTGACGCCTTGCATCAGCTTGTTCTGCGCCAGCCCGTTGCGCGGCAGCACGCCCCCCGACTGGTCCATCATGTCGATCCACCCGGGCGATACATACAGCCCCTTGGCGTCGATCTCCTTCACCCCTCGCCCCGTGATCTTGCCGACCTTGGCGAACTTGCCGCCGATGATCCCGACGTCGGCGAGAATCCACGGATTGCCCATCCCGTCAATCACGCGCCCGTTGCGGATCACCACGTCATAGTCGGCGCCGCCGAGCCGCGCCCGCGCATCGAGCGCGTCCTGGCTGGCCTGCGACGCAATGGCAGGCGACGGCGCAGGAGCCGGCGCGGTCCGGCAACTGGCCAGCGAGGCAGCGCCGATCGCACAGGCGAGGACGGAACGCAGGGGGAGACCCATCGGAGGTGGGGTGAAGGGGGACTCGAACATCGCACGCGACCCGCCCGAACGCGCACCGGCTGGCGGGCGCTCGCGGTTCGGGGGCCTTCAATTGTATACAATTTCGAGCGCCGAGCGCAACTGAACGGCGCGGGCGAGGCGCCCGACGCTAGGGGCGTTCCCGCATCGGCAGCTCCACCCACGACGGCTGCGCCCCGCCGCGATGCAGCGTCCACGTCGGGGTCGCCCCCGCGGGCACCAGGGGGAACATCGCCCGGTCGGCCCCGCCTAACGCGAGCCGGATGCGGTGCCCTTTCGCGAAGCGCACCGAGGTCGCGACCAGCTCGAACGGGATGTCGGTGACTGCTCCCGGAACCAGCGGCATCGCGTCCGCACGCGTGTACGCGTGATACGGCCCGAAGGTGCGATAGGGGGGTTCCGCCGTCGACACCTTCCGGTGACGCCCCCGCAGCACCCCTTCGGTCACGTAGGTCACCTTGCCGTCAGGCGCAACATCCTCGAGATAGGCAAAGAAGGCGCCATCATCGTGCGTCGACGCCACGCGCAACCAGACAACCGGCACGCCCGTCACCTCGATGTCGGCCGGCAGCGGTTCGCTGGTGTACGTCAGGAGCTTCGCATCCTCTGCCGCCCGATCGCCGTATCGGACATCTCCGCCGCCAAGCTGCGTGTGCCAGCGCGTGTGCGCACCGGTGGTGTGCGTCGTGTCGACCGTGTAGCGGTCGGTGCCCGCGCTGTCCGCCATCGGTGACCGACGCAGCGTGTGGCCTCCCCCCAGGTACCAACGGACCGGCGCCATCTCCGCCGGCGGCCACTGCGTGGTCGTGCGCCAGCGTCCGTCGTTCATCGTGAAGTAGCGGATCTCGTGCGCGGGGAGCTGGCCCCCGTCGCCCTTGAGCAGCCCATCGAAGAAGGCGAGCATCTCGCGCTGCTGATCGCGTGTCGAGGGAACGGTCGGCGTCGAGTCCGGAAGGAACTGGTCGATGTGATGCCCGCCGCCATGGCTCCACGGTCCGATCTCCAGGCGTTGCGGCGTCTTGAGCGAGAAGAACCGCCCTAACGCGACATTGACCGTCGCCGCGTCCATCCACCCCACGCGCACCAGCATCGGCGTGGCCAGCGACTCCACCTTGGCCCGCATGCCATACGGCGACACGTCGGCAAACGTCAGGCGCGAGGTCGGGAAGGTGTCGCGCGGATTCTCCATCGCCCGCATGTCCGACATGATGTCATAGTTGCGGCGCGCAGCGACGATGGAATCGAGCATGCGTCCGTCGGTGTCGGCATCGACCGGCCTGATCCCCTTGATGAAGAATCCCTGCACGACGCAGCGAAGGCCACTCGCACCCGTCAACCCACAGTAGTCGTTGGCGTCCAGGCGATTGTTGGCGTTCCCCCACTCGGACAAGAAGCCGGACAGCAGCACCCCGCCGGGCATCGCGAGGTCGACCGGTGGATCGTAGTCGTCGTACAGCGGGGCCACCGCCTTCACCGCCGCTCGCCCGGTGGCCGCCAGCATCTCGGCGGTATTGCCATCGTACGACACCCCCCACGCCCCCACGCGCCCGTTGGACCACGGCTGCTTCACGATCCAATCAACGATCTCGCCGTAGTCGGCCAACTCGTCAGGCGACCATTCGATCGTGCGCCGCCCGGTGGAGGCACCGCTGCCGCGCGCGTCGACGAGGAGCACGGCGTAGCCGCCGTCGAGGACCCCGCTCAGCCGCGGCTCGAGCAGGCTGTACTGCCCGATCGCGATCGCCGCGCGCGCCAGCAGTCCAGGTTGCGTGGCGCGCACATAGCGCGTGGCATGCACGAGCGCCGGAATCTTCTCGCCAGCCGCAAGCGATGGAGGAAACCAGACATCGATCGCGATCTTCTCGCCATCGCGCATCGTCACGTACAGCGCCTGGTTGCGCTTCATGCCAGCCGCGACGTCGTCGTCACCGACATCGTGCGCCGTCGCCGCCAGCCCGAAGACCGCCAGTCCGAGTCCGACGAGCAACCCCACAATGCCCAGCGCAATCTTCCTCAGCATGTCACGTCTCGTACGATCACTTGATGCCGAAGGGCGGAGGCCCCGCCTTGGGCGTGTGGCCCGCGATGCTCACGCGGCCATTTTCCACGACCACCCAGCCGTCGCGGATCACCGTCTCCACCTTGGCCAGATCGTCGAGCCGCTCGTCCGGTCGCCCGTTGACCACCAGGACGTCAGCCAGCTTGCCGACCTCCAGCGTCCCCAGCTTGTCGTCCATGTCCAGCAGTTCGGCGTTTGTCTTGGTCGCGGCCACCAGCGCCTGCAGCGGCGTGTAGCCAACCGCGGTGAAGTACTTCAACTCGTTGATGTACGGGCCGGGGAGATAGCGGAACCAGTCGGCCACCAGGTCGGTTCCGACCCCCATCTTGATCCCGGCGCGCTGCATGCGGCGCATCACGTCCAGGTTGAGCGAGTCGCTGAAGTTGAAGCGACGCGACGTGGACCCGAAGTATCCGCCACCGCTCAGCGAGAAGAGCAGTGTATAGACATAGACCGTCGGATCGGCCTCGACCTTTCGCTCGGCCATCAGGCGAATCGTCTCGTCGGTGCGCGGCAGCGGGTGTTCGATCATGTCGACGCCCGCTTCCACCGCCCACTGGATGTAGCTCGTCTCGCAGTCGCACGTGACCTTGAGCCCCAGCGCGTGCGCCTCCTCGACCGCCGCCTTCACCTCATCGCGCGAGAAGTGCGAGGCGATCTTGATCGCATCGGCACCACGCCGGAACATGTCGCGCACGGCCAGGCGCCACTCGCCGGCCCCGGTCGCGGCGCGAATGGATCCCGTCGCATTCGCCTTGAGTTCGGGCCCTTCCGACCCGTGCCCGCCCGGTGCCGTGATCAGTTGCCCCACCGGAAAGACGCGCGGCCCCGGCAGGTCATTGCGCGCGACCCACTCTTTCAGCCGGAACGTGATGTCGCCCGCCGACGCCACATCCTTCACGCTGGTGATCCCGCTCTCGATGTAGTAGCGCAGGCGCAACGCGGCGCGCAGCGTCGCGTCCGGATCGTTGGCGTCGTCGCCTGACGAGTGCGGCGGATCGTAGTAGGTGAGGTGCGTATGCAGGTCGATGAGCCCCGGCAGCACCGTCTTTCCGGTGACGTCGATGACGCGCGCGTTGGCCGGCCAGTCGGTGCTGTTCGCGGGCAGCATGCCGACCACGCGATTGCGCGTGATCACCACCGTCGCGGCGCGCGCCGCACGTCCGGTTCCGTCGATCACACGGCCGCCGCGCAGCACGATGGTCCCGTCGGGTCCCTTGGGTCCCGGTGGCGCGGGGACGCGCCGCGGGTCGTCGCTCACCGCCTGCGTCGGCGCCAGCCACTTGCGCCGGTCCTGCGCGCGCTCTTGCCCCCACGCGCGCGCAGGAAGCAGTACGGCTGCGGCACTTCCGACCACCAGTAGTCCCCGCGCGTGCATTCGCATCATGGTTCCTCCGTGGAGGCGGCGGCGCCGCCGCCTTGCCTAACGACAAAGTCAGCGTGCCGGCGCTGCCGACCGCTGCATTCGATACACCACCAGTCCCGCCGCCAGCACCGCGACAAACGACAGCACGCTCTTGGGGCTCTGCGCAACGGCGAGCACAAGGAAAGCGAGCGAGATGACGACCAAGCCCCAACCGAAGAATGCCAACACTCCAGCACTCGGCCTGAACGACGATCGCCCCCACGCGTCAGGGGCCCGCGTGGGGAGGCGAAGGGCCGCGATGCCGAGCATGGCTTGCACCACCATCATGCACATCGCGGTGAGGATCGCATAGTCGCGAATGGTGGCCCCCGCTGCCGTCGCGATCAACGAGAGCGCGCCGAGTGCGAGCACGGCGGCGTGCGGGATCCCGCCGCGTTCGGCGGCGAGCACACGCGGAAGTCGGCCGTCGAGCGCGAGCGCTCGCACATCCCGCGCCTGCGTGAAGAAGATTCCGTTCACCGACGTGGCGGCCGCCAGCAGCGCGCTCACCACCACCGCCCGGGCGAAGGCGACGCCGAAGTGCACCTCCGCCAGTCGCCCCACCAGCGCGCTCGCCCCCGCGTCGCTCGCCGCACCCGACAGGAGCACGACCGCCATCACGAAGAAGACGTACAGCGCGAGCACGATGGCGAACGACCAGGCAAGCGCTCGCGGAATCGTGCGCCCCGGATCCTTGATCTCACCGCCGACCTCGATGAGCACCTGCAGCCCGGCGTAACTGAAATACGCGGCGACCGCCCCGGTGAGCACCGGCGCCATCCCGTGCGGGGCAATCGGCGTCAGGCGCGACCAGTCCCCAGCGACCATTCCGCCAGCCGCAAAGGCGGCCAGCACCACCGCAAAGAAGACCACCATCGCCCCCTGCACCGCCACGGTCACCGTCACCGGGGTGAGGTTGAGGAGGACGAACGCCACGACGACGACGAGGGCGCAGGTGCGCGCATTGATCGTCGGCCAGAAGTAGGCGACGTAGTCGGCAAAGCCGTACGCGACGAGGGCCGCCCCAATCGCCCCCGCGCAGACGATGAGCCACGCCGTCAGGAAGGCGGCAATCGGTGCGACCGTCTCGCGCACGCCGACATACGTCGCCCCCGACACGGGAAACGCGTTCCCCACCACCGCGCCGGCGACACAGGTGAAGACCGCCGGCAGCGCCGCAATGAGATAGGAGAGGATCACCCCGGCGCCGGTCGACGGATACAGCTCCGCCGGGAGGACGAAAATCGACGCCCCGATCACGTATCCCACGAGCGTCGCCACCGCCCCCCACAGGCCGATACGGCGCTCGGTCATGTCAAGGTCAGCTGCGGAAGTTTGGAGCGCGCTTCTCAACGAAGGCGCGCGCTCCCTCGAGGTACTCGCCGGACGCGAGCACACGCTCCACGACGTCGACCTCCGTCACCAGCGCCCGTTCGAGCGCCTCCACGTCTCCGCGCAGGATCCGTTTGGTGTGGCGCACCGCCGTTGGCGCATTGGCGGCGATGGTCGCCGCCATCGCCTGCGCCGCGCCCACGACTTCGTCACCGCGCACCACCTGCGACACCAACCCGATGCGCAGCGCGGTAGTCGCATCGATCGGATCGCCGGTGAGCAGGAGCGTCGCCGCCCAGTTGTCGCCCACCAGTCGCGGCAGCGTGTGCGAGATTCCGTTGGTGACGAAGAGGCCGCGCTTGACCTCGGGAAAGACAAAGCGCCCTCCCTCCCCCGCCAGCCGCACATCACAGGCGCAGGCCAACTCGGCGCCAAACCCGGCCGCCACGCCGTTGACCGCGGCGATGTACACCCGCTCACTTCGCACGATGCGCCGCGTGATGTCCTGCAGGACCAGCAGGTTCTCACGCGTGACCGATCCATCGTCCTCCGCGGCGTGCGCATCGAGCTCCTTGAGGTCCTCGCCCGCGCAGAACGCCCGTCCGCTTCCAGTGAGCACGACCGCGCGCACCTGCGCATCTGCTTCGATCTCACCCAGCAGCTCGCAGAATCGGTAATACTCGCTGCGCCGGAAGGCGTTGAGACGCTCGGGACGGTTGAAGGTGACCGTCAGTACTCCATCGCTCGCGCGCAACTCGAAGGTGTCACTCATCCCCAGGCTCCCGTCGTGGCGTCATAGGCGCCGCGCCGCTGGTCCTCGTTGCGGGACAGCAGCACGTGCTTGGCGACCTTCTCCGATGGCGTGCGCGGCAGGTCGTCCACAAACTCGATGAAGCGAGGCACCTTGAACGCCGCCAGTCGCGCGCGCGCGAAATCGACGAGCTGCTGCGGATCGAGTCCCTCGTGTCCCGGTTGCAGCTGGATGAAGGCCTTCACCTCCTCGCCGCGCAGTTCGTCCGGAACGGGCACCACCGCCGCGCCGCGCACCGCCGGATGCTCCGCCAACACCCCTTCCACCTCCACCGCCGAGATGTTTTCCCCAGTGCGGCGGATCATGTCCTTGAGTCGCCCGACGAGGTGGTAGTAGCCCTGCGCGTCACGATAGGCCAGGTCGCCGGTGTGCATCCACCCGTCGCGCAGTCGCTCAGCCGTCGCCTCGGGCTTGCGCCAGTAGCCGCGCATCATGCCGGCGCCGCGTACACACAGCTCCCCCACGGTTTCGTCGCCTAACGTGTTTCCCTCGGGATCGACGACCCGCGCCTCCTTTCCGGGAACCGGACGCCCCACGGCACCGCTCCCCACGCACGCCGAATCCTCGACCGGGACCACCAGGTCGACGCCGGTCTCGGTCATCCCGAACGCCTCGCGCCACGGCACGCCCCACCGCGACTCGAACTCGGCGTGCAACTGCGGTACGATCCCCGAGCAGGCCACGAAGCGCACACGATGCCCGCGCTCCACCTGCGGATTGGATGGCTGCTTGAGGAGGAAGACCGGCATCGTCCCCAGCACATAGAAGAACGTCGTCCCCGACTCCTTCACCGACTGCCAGAAGGTCGACGCCGAGAAGCGCGGGAGGATGACGAGCGGACAGCCGGCGATGAGACACATCCCGACATTCCACTGCGGATCCATGTAGTAGAACGGCTGCGCCGTGAGCACGACATCGGCATCGCTCAGGTGCGTGAACACCGCCGAGCGCTCCGACAACAGCAGCCAGTACTCGTGGGTGAGCATGCACCCCTTGGGCTCGCCCGTCGTCCCCGAAGTGTACTGGATGTTGAGCAGGTCATCGGCGCCGACATCGACGATGTCAAACCGGGTAGTGGCGGCGCGCACCGCGGCGGCGAGGACGCTTTCGCCGCGGCCGCACGTTGCCCCTGGCTCCACCGGGAGCACGTGGCGGATGGCGGGACATTGCGGGATCACCTCACGCACCACCGCCAGCAGCGCCGGATCGACAAAGACGATCGACGCCCCCGAGTCGCCTAACGTGTACGCCAGGTCGTGGGCCCGGTACTGCACGTTGATCGGGACCATCACCGCCCCCAGCTTGGCGATCGCCAGCCAGCAGGTGGGGAAGTCGATGCCGTTGGGGAGCATCACCGCGACGCCGTCGCCCTTGGCGACGGCGAGGTCGCGCATGACGGTGGCAAGCTGGTTGGTGCGCGCCTCGACCTCGTGGAAGGTCAGGTGCTCCTCCCCGAAGCGCAGCAGGTCGCGCTCGGAGAACCGCTCGGCCCCCTGTTGCAGCAGGTGGCCGAGCGATTCCACGTGCCTTACCACTGGCCGCGTTCGCCCATGTTGGTGATCACGCTGCCCAAACGATCGGCGGCGTTTCGCCAGTTTGTCTGCACGCAGTGCTGCGCGACGTCGGAGTTGCCGGTCTTGATGGCCTTGATGATGGACAGGTGCTCAGCCACCGACGGGGAGAGATCGCGGGAGAGGAGCGAGACGTAGATGCGTTCGTAGCGTTCGGCCTGCGGCTTGACCGCATCGTGCAAGGCAAGCAGTCTGGGGCCGGCGCCGGATTCCACGTACCGGCGATGGAACTTCTCGTCCAGCTCCCACAGCCGGTTGTGATTCTGCTGCTTCGCGTCGGATGCCTTGCGGAACTGTTCGTTGATGCTCGTCAGGTCGGCGGCGAGCTTCTCGCGTTCGGCCGCGGGTCGCTGCGCGGCAAAGCGGGCCGCGAGCCCTTCGATCTCGGCGACGATGGAAAACAGTTCGCGCGCGTCCTCTCGGGTGAGCGGCGCGACGGTGGGACGCGACTGCTGCAGTGCCGGCGAATCGAGGATGTACCCTTCCTGCTGCAGGCGTTGCAGCGCCCCGCGAACGGGGGTGCGGCTCACGCCCAGTCGCTGGGCGACGTCGGTCTCGACGATGCGGGTACCGGGAGCGAGCTGCCCGCGGACAATGAGTTCACGCAGCTTGCGATAGACGAGCTCCGGGCGCGCGGCCCGTTGCGGCGCTCCCCTCTTCGACGCTCCCATTACACATCCTCCGCCGCTCGGGAAAAGCTGGCTCTTCTCTCCCTGACCAATTTTGTATACAATTCTGTCCGGTTCATGACTCTACGGCTGTTCATTTCTTGACGCAAGTGTACTCGCCCCTCGAGGCTTCTGCATGACCCACCCGCTCGACACCATCACGATTCGCGACCTCGCGACGCTCGAGGAATACACGGAGTGCGTCGAGCTCCAGGAGGAGACCTGGGGGCGCGGCTTCTCCGAGCGTGTACCCGGCGCGATCCTCCGGGTGTCGCAGAAGATCGGCGGCGTGACCGCCGGTGCCTTCGACGGCAACGGACGCATGATCGGATTCGTCTTCGGCATGACTGGCATTCGCGACGGAAAACCCGCTCACTGGTCGGACATGCTGGCCGTTCGCGAGGAAGCGCGTGGACGCCACATCGGCGACCGTCTGAAGCACTTCCAGCGCGAAAGCGTCCAGAAACTTGGCGTCGAATCGATGTTATGGACAGCCGACCCGCTCGTCGCGCGCAACGCGCACTTCAACATCAACCGACTCGGCGCCCGTCCGGCGGAGTACGTGGAGAACATCTACGGCGCCAACACCGGGAGCACCCTGCACGGTGAGCTCCCGACCGATCGCCTCGTGATCGCCTGGGCGCTCAACAAGCCCTACACCCCGTCGCCCACCGCCGACGCCGAAGGCCCCGGCGATTGCGAGCTGCCGCTCGCCAATCCCCTCGCGAGCGATGGGCGCCCCGCCTTCGACCCGGGAGCCGCCGGCCCCGCGGTGCGCGTGCAGGTGCCACACGACCTCACCGCCGTGCAGAGCGCCAGCGCCGACGACGCCATGCGGTGGCGACTGGCGGTGCGCGGTGCGTTCAATGCGCTCCTTGCCCGCGGCCACAGGGTCACGCGCTTCATACGCCCGGCGAGTGGCGCGTTCCCGTATTACGTGCTCGAAGCCGTGCCCTGACGTTCCTTCGTCCCTCTCGCCCTCCGTCTTTACACGCATGTTGCACCTTACGAGCATCACCCTGCGCGAAATCCGGCTGCCGCTGCGCGAGCCGTTCCAGATCTCTTCGGGCACAATGACCGAACGGCGCATCGCGCTGCTCGAGCTGCGGGATGCAAGCGGCGCCGTCGCCTGGAGCGAGTGCGTCGCCGATGACACCCCCAACTACACGTCCGAGACCATCGACACGGCGTGGCTGGCCATCTCGAAGTGGGTCGCGCCCCGTGTGCTCTTCAAGCACTTCCAGAGTCCCGGTGAGGTGCACGCGGTCCTCGAGCAGGACTTCCGCGGCCACAACATGGCCAAGGCGGCGGTCGAGATGGGGATGTGGGGGGTCGAGGCCGAGCGCCTGCAGATCCCGCTCGCCCGCCTCATCGGCGGGACCCGCGAGTCGATCCCGGTCGGCATTTCGTTAGGCATCCAGGCCTCACCGGAAAAGCTGGTCGAGAAGGCCGGCGCCGCGCTCGCCGAAGGGTACCGCAAGATCAAGATCAAGATCAAGCCCGGGAAGGACGTCGCCTATGTCCGCGCGGTGCGCGAGGCCTATCCCAGCGCCCCGATCATGGCCGACGCCAACAACGCCTACACGCTCGACACTGCCGACGCCCTCGTGGCGATGGACGACCTCGACCTCATGATGTTCGAGCAGCCGCTCGACTGGGAGGACATCGTCCGTCACGGCGAGCTGCAACGCCGCCTCAAGACGCCGGTCTGCCTCGACGAGTCGATCACCTCGCTGGCACGTGCCCAGGACATGGTGACGCTCGGCGCCGGGCGCGTCATCAACATCAAGCCGGGACGCGTGGGCGGCTTTGGCCCGTCGCTCGCCATCCACGACTACTGCGAAGCCAACGGCATCCCGGTCTGGTGCGGCGGGATGCTGGAGAGCGGGATCGGGCGCGCCTACAACGTGTCACTCGCCTCGCTCCCCAACTTCCAGAAGCCGGGCGACGTGAGTCCCAGCGCCCGCTACTGGGCACGCGACGTGGTCACGCCCGAGTGGACGATGACCCCCGAGGGGATGGTGAAGGTCCCGCTCGACCGTCCGGGGATCGGCGTCACCGTCGATGTGGACCGCATCGACGAACTCACCGTGCGCATGGAGCGCCTTGGTGAGTAGGACGCCGATCGTGATCATGACGCCGACCACCGGCGTCCCGATCTACCTCGACGCCCCGCCGCGCGCGCGCGATCGCTTCACCCACGAGGAGATCGCGCGCCTCGTGGCGCTGCGTCGCGAGCTGCATCGGCACCCCGAACTCTCGTGGAAGGAGTATGCGACGTCGGACCGCCTGGCCGCCGTCGCCGAATCGTTAGGGGCGACCGTGACACGTGTCGCCAACACCGGTGTCGTCGCCCGCTTCAAGGGGCGCGACCCCGGCGCGCCGGTGGTCGCAGTACGCGGCGACATCGACGCCCTTCCCATCCAGGAAGAAACAGGGCTCGACTACGCCTCGGCGGTCCCCGGCGTCATGCACGCCTGCGGGCACGACGTGCACGCCACCTGGGCCATCGGGGCAGCGATCGACCTGGTGCGGAATCCGGCCCGCGGCGATGTCCTCGTCGTCTTGCAGCCGGCGGAAGAAGTGGGAGCTGGCGCCCCGGCCATCCTCGCCAGCGGTGCCCTCGACGGGGTGGCAGCGATCTTCGGCGGGCACGTCGACCGCCGCTTCGAGGTCGGGCAGGTCGTCGCCGAGCCGGGGCCGCTGGCCGCGTCGGCCGACAGCTTCAGCATCACGCTCGTCGGGCGCGGGGCGCACGGCGCGCGCCCGCACGAGTCAGCCGACGCCGTCGTCGCCGCGGCGGCGGCCATCGCCGCGCTGCAGACCATCGTCGCGCGCCGACTCGACCCCGCCGCCCCGGCGGTCTGCACGGTGGGGAGTGTTCACGCCGGCGTCGCGCCTAACGTGATCCCCGAGCGCGCCACGCTCACCGGGACGCTGCGGGCGATGGACCCGCGCACGCGCCAGCGTCTGGGCGAGGAAGTCACCCGCCTCGCTACGCAGGTGGGCGAGGCCTACGGCGTGCGCGCCGAGGTGACGGTGGAGCATGGCACGCCGCCCATCGTGAACCCGGTGCGCGAGGCAGAGTGGGCGCGTGCGGCGGCAACGTCGGTGCTGGGCGACGGTGCCGTGGTCCCGTTCGGGATCACCAACATGGGGGGCGAGGACTTCGCCTTCTACATGGAGCGCATCCCGGGGTGCTTCCTGCGCATCGGTGCGCGCGAGGAGGGGGGCGAGGCGGTCGCCGCGCATTCACCGCGCTTCCATGCCGCCGACGGGGCGATCTTCGTGGGCGCGGCGGTGCTCGCCGAGTGCGCCCGCGTGGCGAGCGAGGCGCTCAGCGCCTGACGTTCCCGTTAGGCGAGGCGGGCGCCTAACGGGCGCCCGGCCCCTGCACCTAGCGCTGCCAGGGCCCCAGGTCGCGGGCGATCGACTGCAGCATCGTCGCCGGGAGGGTGACGGTGACGCGGCGCCGGGCCTCGCCATCGACGATCTCCATCTGATACGTCGCCGACGTCGAGGCGAAATCGGCGGGGTGGAAGACGTAGATCCCGGCATTGGGAATCGCCTTCTTGTCGCGCCGATAGATGTCGAGGTTCCCAACCGCGTGGATCGTCTGGCTCTCGAGCGGCACCAGCGGCGTGCCATCGCGCGTGAGGGTCATCGAGTAGAAGTCACCCTTCTTGGCATCGAGCGGCTTGTCGGGACGCTGCGGATACGCCGCCTTGTCGGGCGAGACCTGCAGGATCACGACCGCGCGACGCTCCTCGCGATAGGTGCGCCACGACCTCCACTCGAGGATGGGATCGAGCGGACCTGCGGGGGTCTTGGCGGCGATCTCGAAGGGGTTGTCTTCCACCTGCGGACCGGGGGCCGACTTGGCCAGGCGCCAGGCCAGGAGCTGCGGCGTCATGGCCAGGACATCGAAGCCCGCCTGCGTGACGCGATAGCCCGCGAGGTCGAACGACTTCCCTTCGGCCTCGGTGAGGTCGCTCGCGGCGACGGCGCGCGCCGGCCAGGTGCGATAGAGCGAGTCGTTAGGCGTGAGGCGCGAGGCGGCCGGGCGCGCCACCGCAACGAACGGACGCAGCACCGCGGCGTTGACGATCGACACGTTCCCGCGACGCCGCGTGACGATCCCCGCCACCCCGCCCGTGCGCGCATTGAAGATCGGGGCGCCGATGGCCCCGCCGACCGACGCGGTGGTTGAGAGCGTGGTGCCCGACGCGCGGGAGATGACGACCGGTTGCGGCGTGACCGAGTTACGCCTGACGGTAGGGAGCGCGACGAGCGAATCGCCCACCGCGGCCGCCGTCCGCGTCGTGTCGCCTTGCCCCACGTCGAGCGGGCGGCAGCGCCGGCAGTGGCGCGGCGCAATGAGCAGGGCCGCGACGCCGTTGGCACTGTCCACCGCGACCACCGTCGCGTGCACCGTGTTGTCGGCATCGACAAAGACGTCGATTCGCTTGTCCGCCGGCACGAGCGATGCCGACGTGAGCAGCAGTCCGGCCGAATCGACCACGAAAGCGCTTCCGCGCCCGTTGGCCGACATCACCGACAGGACACCGCTCCGCGCCCGTTGCACCCGCTCGCTGTCGACGCTCGCCGCCGCCGGGAGCGCACCGGTCGGGGCGGAATCGACGACGGCGGGGATCGTGGAATCGCCGACCCCCGCCTGGGGAGCGATCGCCGCCTGGGGGGCCGCGCTCTCGCCACCGCCACGCAGCTTCATGGCCGCAAAGCCCACCACGGCCACGCCTAACGCGGCGGCCACCATCAGCCCCAGCTTCGGCCCGCCGCGCGCTCCCGCGCGCGGCGGAAGGTCTTCGCCGGTGACGACCGCCGGATGCGGCTCCACCGGCGCCTCGTGGCGCACGGAGACCGTCGCCGTCTCTCGCGTCGTTTCGCGCACGGGCTCGGAGGCCGGCACGGGTACCGACGGCGTGGCCGAGCGTACGGGCGGTTCAGCGGTCGGCGGCGCGCCCGATCCCGCCAGCTGCATGGTGGGCTGGAGCGAGGGACGCGGTATCGCCTGCGACTCG
The DNA here is from genome assembly GCA_964560345.1 of uncultured Gemmatimonadaceae bacterium. Taxonomy (GTDB): domain Bacteria; phylum Gemmatimonadota; class Gemmatimonadetes; order Gemmatimonadales; family Gemmatimonadaceae; genus SCN-70-22. The sequence goes on along the minus strand of CAZLLP010000054.1, from coordinate 10,700 downwards.
CTCGGCGGGGTCGCCACGCCAACCGGCGGCTGTCCCGACGTCGGCGTTGGCGACATCCCGCCAGCGCGCGAAATCGCCGACATCGACCGGGCCGGCGTGGCGCTGTCGACGATCATCCCGCCGCGGCTTGGCGTCGCCATGCGCTGCGAGACGAGGACGAGGTAGGCCTGCTCCTCCTCGGTGAGCGGGATCTGGTCGATCGCCCCGTCAAACTCGGCGACGAACTCCATCGCGTCGGCATGGCGCGCGGCGGGGTCGGCGCTCAGCGCCTTGTCGAAGGCGGCCTGCAGCGCCTCGGGCCAGGCGACTTCGGGGCGAACCTCGGCGAGCGTGCGCGGCTTCCCCATCATGCGCGCGATGAGCGCGTCGCCGGCAGCGTTCGACTTGAAGGCGCTCTCTCCCGTGAGCACGCGGAAGGCGATGAGCGCGAGCGCGTAGAGGTCCGAACGCTCGTCCAGCGCGTCGCCCGTCAGCTGCTCGGGGGACATGTAGTCGGGGGTGCCGACGATCATCCCCGTCGAGGTGAATTGCTGCGTCCCGCGGCTCATGACGCGCGCGATCCCGAAGTCGACCAGCTTGACCATGTCGGTGCCGGCACGCGTCCGGGCGACCATCACGTTGTCGGGCTTGAGATCGCGATGCAGAATCCCCATCCCGTGCGCCGCCACCAGCGCCTCGGCCGTCTGTCGCACTAACTCGGCGGTGCGGATGACGTTGAGCCGTCCCTCGCGATCGAGGATCGACGAGAGCGGCTCGCCGGGGACGTACTCCATCGCCAGATAGATCATCCCATCCGACGTCTCGCCGAAGTCGTAGACCTGCGCAACGTTGGGATGCGAGATCTGCGAGGCGTTTTCGGCCTCGCGATGGAAGCGCGACACCGCCACCGGGTCGCCGAGCATCCAGGAGCGCATCAGCTTGACGGCGACCTTGCGCTTGATGCGCACATGCTCGGCGAGATACACCTCGCCCATCCCGCCCTCGCCCAACCGCTCCTGCACCAGGTAACGGTCAGCCAGCACCGTCCCGATCAGCGTGTTGGCGCCACCGGCCGAAATCAGTGCCGCGCCGTCGACCGTGCAAAAACGGTCATCGTCGCCGTACTCCTTCCCGCATTGGGGGCAGGACTTGGACAATTCTGGAAGACGAGAAGACGTGTTGGACGAGAAGACGACAGGACGAGCGCGTCTTCGACTGCGGCGAGAGCCCTACGCTGTCAGCAAAGATAGGGCCGGAAAACAGCTATTGGGCGTTTCGAATGAGCTGCGCCCAGAATTTTACCCCGTACGCGAAGTCCGCTAGACGTATCCGCTCATTCGTCCCGTGAGCGCCCGAGACCAAGGGGGCGGTAAAGATGGCCGGGACGAAACGGAAGATGTGCCTCGTCAACGCCTCATAGTGCCGCGTATCGGTTGCTGCACCAAGGAGATACGGCGTCGGCAGCGCATCCGGATAGAGCTGGGAGATGGTCTTTTCCAGCGTGGCGTACTCCGGCGTGTCGAACGGGGTGATGGCCGACGGCTCACGGGCATCCCCCAGCAGCTTGACCTTGACCATCGTGTCGCCGACGACCTCGGCGATATGCCGTAGGACGCCCTGCACCGAGTCGCCGGGGAGGACTCGGAAGTTGACCACCGCGGTCGCCCGGATCGGGAGGACGTTTTCCTTGGGGCTCCCGCTGGCCATCGTCACCGCCGTCGTGGTGCGCACCACCGACGCCGTTTGCGCCTGCTTCACCAGTCCCTGCACGATGAGGGGGCGCATGAGACCGAGGTTTGCGAAGGCGAATCGCATCGCGAACGACCCTTCGGCGGCCACGTTGGTGAGAAACGCCTCGGTGGCCGGCGTGAGGCGCGCCGGCATCTGTTCGTCTTCGAGTCGCGTGATCGCTCGGGCGAGAATGCCGAGGGCGGTGTGATTGGGTGGGATCGATGAATGCCCGCCCGTACCCATCACCGAGAGTTCGACCGACATCGACGACTTCTCGGCGACGCCGATCATCGCCACGCGTCGTGCGACGCCGGGGATGACCCCTTCGGTGATCACCCCTCCCTCGTCGACCAGGAAGGCGACCTTGCCGTAGCGTTGTTGCAGCAGGCGGGCGATGTGTTCGGCGCCCCGGTTGCCGCCCACTTCCTCGTCGTGGCCAAAGGCGAGCAGGACGGTGCGCGTGGGCTGGAATCCCTGCGCGACGAGGAGGTCGACTCCCTCCAACAATCCGATGACGGAGAGTTTGTCGTCGGCGGTGCCGCGCCCCCACAGCATGCCGTCGGCGGTATCACCCACGAACGGCGGGTGCGTCCACATCGAGTCGGTCCCCGGCTCGACCGGCACCACGTCGAAGTGTCCGGTGAGCAGGATCGGGGCGCGCGTGGTGTCGCTCCCTTTCCACGTGTAGAGCAGCGAATAGCCGTTGACGGTTTCGCGCGTGAGTGCCGAATCGACGCGGGGAAAGGCGTTGTGCAGCCAACCGTGGAAGTCGAGGAACGGCTGGGGATCCCACTGCGTGGAGTCCTGCACCGAGATCGTGCGAAAGCGGACCGCCTTGCGAAAGCGTTCGGTCGAGATAGTGGCGGCGGCAATGCCGGCGTCGGGGGCGAGGGCCGCCGAGGGGCGCGGGACCAGTCGCGTGGCGCGCCAGGCACCGAGTGCGCCAGCAGCAACGAGCGCGAGGGCGACGACGGCGGAGACTTTCTTGAGCACGAGCGGCGCAATGAAGAGGGGCGAGTGGCGCGCCGGGAGCGTGACGGTCCCGGCGCGCGGCAGACCTAACGAGCGATACGGCCGTCCCAGCCCGGACCGCGCAGGGCGCGCCCCGGCTTGGCGTTGGTGTGGCGCCCGTCGCGTAACACGCGGACGCCGTTGACCCACACCTGCTCCACGCCACGGGAGAGCTGATGCGGCTTCTCGGGCGTGGCCAGATCCATGATGGTGGCGGGATCGAAGATCACGATGTCGGCGAACATCCCCTCGCGCAGTAGTCCGCGATCGCGAAGGGCGAGCCGTGAGGCGACCGCCCCCGTCATGCGGCGAACGGCGTCTTCGAGCGTGAGGAGCTTCTGCTCGCGCACGTAGCGCCCGAGGATGCGGGGATACGTCCCGTAGGCGCGCGGGTGCACGACCCCGGTGGCGCTATCGGGATCGACGCCGCCTGCGTCGGTACCGATGGAGACCCACGGCCAGGTGAGCTGCATGCGCACGTTTTCCTCGGACATCGTGAAGTTGATCTTGTCGAGGTCGTGCCCTTCGGAGAGGATCAGCTCTATGACCGCGTCGGCCCACGGGCGATTGAGCGACGCGGCGATGTCGGCGAGGAGCTTCCCCTCGTACTGCTTGTGTTCGGGTTTGGTGAAGCCGGCGATCATGTACGCCGTGGGCCCCTCGCGCTGACACAGCGGCGCCCCGTTCATGTCGGTCATCTCGCGCACGATGCGCGCGCGTATCTCGGCATTCTTCAGGTTGTCGAACAGCTTGCCGTTCTCGGCGGCCCAGTCGGGGAAGCACTCGCCCAGGTTGTTGCCGGAGAAGGGATAGGGGTACATCGTCGCCGCGACGTCGAAGCCGGCGGCGCGGGCCGAGTCGATCTTGGCCACCATCCCGGGGGCTTTCCCCCAGTTGCGGCGGTTGGACGCCTTGAGGTGGTAGATGTCGACACGCACGCCCCCTTCGCGCCCGATGCGGAAGGCTTCGTCCATGGCCTGGTAGACCGAGTCGTCCTCGGACCGCATGTGGGTGATGTAACCGCCCTGGTAGGGCGCCATCGCCTTGACCATCTCGACCAACTCGCCGGTGCCGGCGTACGAACCCGGCGGATAGATGAGCGCGGTGGAGATGCCGAACGCGCCGTCGCGCATGGCATTGCGCACCAGCGCGCGCATGGTGTCGAGCTGTGTGGCGTCAGGGGAGCCGGGTGCCTGCCCCATCACATAGGCGCGCACCGTGGTGGCGCCCAGGTAGGAGCCGGCGTTGACCGAGATCCCGTTGCGCTCCATGGCCGAGAGCCAGGCGCCGAAGCCGCGTTCACCCCTGAAGGCCGGCTGCAGGGCGACGCGGCGCGGCGGCTTCTGGTCGATCCCTTCGAGCGCCTCGAGCTTGTCGTTGGATGGAGCCGGCGTCGTGGCCTCACCGAGGATTTCGCTGGTGACCCCCTGCGTCACCTTCGAGACGACGCGCCCATCCTGCCAGAGGAAGGCATCCCACGAATGGGACTGGATGTCGATGAAGCCCGGGGAAACGACCCGGTTGCGGGCGTCTATGCGCTCGCGGGCACTCGCGCCCTTGAGTCCGCCGGCGATGGTGATGGCCGCGATGCGATCCCCTCGGATGGCGAGGTCACCCGCAAACCACGGATTGCCGGTTCCGTCGACCACGCGGGCATTCTCGATCACGACGTCGTACGGGCCCCGGTCGGGTACGAGTCCTGCGGCGCTGGGTCGGGCACAGGCCGTGAGCCCAAACGACGCACAGAAGGCCAGCGCGCAAACGGAGGAGCGCGCGAGGCGCGGACGGCGGTGGATGTGCATGAGATTGCTGGAGGGACGCCGGAGGGAACGCCGGACTGATCTGTCCGAGTCGTGGGCGATAACCTATGTTGGCGGCGCGTACTTGGCAGGGGTGGTGGAGCATGGACGCTCTCGCGATGCAGGTGCAGGCAGCGCTGGGGACGCGCTACAAGGTCGAAGGGACGATCGCGTCCGGCGGCATGAGTACCGTCGTTCGCGCGATCGACCTCAAGCACGATCGCATTGTCGCGGTGAAGGTGCTCGACGATTCGGTGGTCGGGCATGACGGGGTCGATCGCTTCCTGCGCGAGATCCAGATGATCGCGCGCCTGCAGCACCCCCACATCGTCCCGCTCTTCGACTCGGGCACCGCCGACGGGCTCGTGTTCTACACGATGCCCTTCATCGAGGGGGAAACGCTGCGCGATCACCTGCGGCAGCGCGGGGCGCTCCCGGTGGAGGAGGCGCTGACGCTCGCGCGCGAGCTGTGCGACGCGCTCGCCTATGCGCACGAGCGCGGGATCCTTCACCGCGACGTGAAGCCCGAAAACGTGTTGCTGGCCAACGGCCACGCGCTGCTCGCCGACTTTGGCATCGCGCGCGCCATCAGCGCCGCGACGCTCGCGCCGCACACCGTAACGGGCGTGGTGGTGGGGACTCCGGCGTACATGAGCCCCGAGCAGGCGAGCGGCGAGCGCGAGCTCGACGCGCGCAGCGACCTGTACTCGCTGGCGTGCGTGCTGTACGAGATGCTCTCCGGCTCGCCGCCGCACACCGGCGCCAATGCTCAGGCGCTGCTCGCCGAGCGTTTTCGATCGGCGCCCAAACCGCTGCGCACCTCGCGCGCGGACGTCCCCGAGCGCGTCGATCGTGCGGTGGTGCGCGCGCTGGCACCGAACCCCGACGATCGCTTTGTCAGCGTGCGCGTGTTTTCGAAGGAGCTGGCGAACACGGGGTCACAGCCAGGGGTCAGCATCCCCGAGTCGCGCACGTGGTGGCGCGCGGCCGTTGGCGCCGCGGTCGTGATCGTGGTAGCGATCGGCGGGCTCATGCTGCGTTCGCGCGCCGGCGATGCGGCGCAACTCGATCCGACGCGCTTTGTGGTGCTTCCGCTGGCGCGCGTTGCCACGCTGACGGCGGAAGCCTGGCGCGGGGACGACTGTTCGCGACTGCTCTACGACGCGCTGGCGCGGTGGAAAGGGATGCGGTTGGTCGACGAGATGCGCACGCGCGATGCGGTGGCCGCCGTGGGAGGGCGACTGGCCACGCTCGACGACGCACTTCGCGTGGCGCGACGACTGCGCGCGGGGCGCCTGGTGTGGGGGAGCGTGGAGGAGACGGCGCGCGGCACGGAGTTGCGGCTCCTCATCTACGATGTGGCCGATCCGTCCGCGCCACCCATCGCGCGCGAGATCACGCGCGTCGCCTCGGGGGGCGACGTGGCGTCGGCGATCGGGTCGCTGGCCGACTCGCTCGTGCTGCGCGCCGCGCTCGACTCGGTCGCTCCCACGGAAGGATTCTCGCGCAACCTCGTCGCGACGGGCGCCTACCTGGAGGCGAAGCGCGCGCTCGACGCCTGGCAGCTCGATTCGGCGTTTGCGCTCTTCTCGCGTGCCGCCACGATCGACCCCGAGTACACGGAGGCCCTGCTCTGGGCGGCGCAGGTGGCGAGTTGGCTCGGCGACGCACGCACCGAGCGCATCCCGTCGCTGGCGTCCACCGCGCTCTCGCGCGGACTCCCTGAGCAGCTGCAACCCCAGGCGCGCGCCCTGCTCGCGCTCGCACGCACCGACTTTGCGCAGGCGTGCGCCGAGTACGACATGGTCCTCGCGCGCGACAGCGCGAGTTTCATCGGGTGGTACGGCAAGGGCGAGTGCCTCGCGCGCGACCGGGCGGTGGTGAGCGACCGATCGAGCCCGTCCGGGATGCGCTTTCGCACGAGCCGGCACGCAGCGGTGGAGGCATATCGGCGCGCACTGGAGCTGGTCCCATCGTTCCCGAACGCCTATGGGACCGCCGCCATCCTGCGCCTCGAGCAGATCCTCATTGCCACGCCTAACGGGTACATCGCCGGCTTCCAGCTGGAGGCCGATACCGTCGCGTATGCCGCGCTTCCGGGGCTGATTGCCGATTCGCTCGCCGCGGTGCCGTGGCCGCTCGAGCGCTTCCTGCGCGGGGGGCCGGAGGTGAACCCCGCCAGCTACCAGGCCGCGCTGCAGCGGAGTCGCGGGATCCTGTTGCGGCTGACGGAACGGTGGGCCCGGGAGTCCCCGGACAACCTGCGGGCGCAGGAAGCCTTCGCCCTCGCGCTGGAGAACGTGACCCGTCTCGACAGCGTCCCGGGCATCCCGTCGGCGATTCGACAGGTGCAACGCGCGCGCACCCTGGCCACCACGCGCGCGCAGACGATCCACCTCGACCTCATCGCCCTGCGCCTGCGCCTCAAGCTGGGGCGGTGGAGCGACGCTCGGGCGCTGGCCGACTCCATCCTGGCCGATGCCGACAGTGCCGCCACCGGCGACCAACCCACGCTCGAGAGCGTCGCGCTCCTGGTGGGACGACCGAGCGTTGCCCTCAGGCTCGGCGTGCGCACCGCCGACCGCGACACGCTGTATACCCCGCGCGGAGCGATCGCCCGCCCCGCCGCGCTGGGTGCCCCCGCGCAGGCCCTGGTGGCGCACGCCATCACCGGCACGTCCCCCGATTCCGTGCGCAGACACGCCCAGCGCGTGCGCGAGGGCATTCGGCAGTTTGTCGGCAGTCGGGATGCGCCATTCTTCCGGCAACTCATCCTCGAACCGCCCCTCACGCTTGCGTATCCCGATATCGGCGCGTTTCCGGAGCTCACGTCGCCCGAGGCGACCACGTTCATGATGGCCGAAGCGGCGCACGCACGGGGTGACCGCGCGGCGTTGCGCGCGGCCCTCGCCAGCATCGACGCCGGCTCGGCGAACGTGCGCCCGGCGGATGAAGGGCCCGAGCTCGTGCACGTGTATGCCTGGCTCCTGCGCGCGGCGGGAGACACCGCGGTGGCGCGCACGTTTGTCGCGCGCTACGTCGCCTCGCTTCCCGCCAGCAGTCGCGAGTTGTTCAACGCCCCCACGGGAGCGGCGGGTCTCGTGCGGCTCCTGATGCTGCACGCCGAACTGTCGTGGCACGGTGGTGACCGCGCCGAGGCCCAACGAGCGGCAGCAGCCGTGTTGGCGTTGTGGGGTGATGCGGATCCGATTCTCGCCGCGCGCCTCACGCCATTGCGGCAATACCGCAGTCCATGACGCGACCGATGCGAAGGAGACTGCCGCGCCGTCGCGTGCGTTCACTCACCCGCAACGCTTCCCCCTCGTCCCCCGCCCGCCGCAGGTCCACACCCTCCACCGTCCGTGGCGAGGCTGCACTCAGCCCGACGGAACCGCTCCCCCCACCAGGAGGCTCAATGTCACCGTACCGCCCCCCCAAGACCGCTGCTTTTCGCTTGTCAATTCTCACGGTGTGCCTGCTCTTGGCCGCCGTGATCGCGTGCGAACCTCCCGGAGGCGGGACGCCAGAAACCTCGGGGACTTTGACTGTCGACTCGGCGGTGAGCGGAGACTCAGCCCCTCCCAACACGCGGCCACGGCCAACTCCTGCCCCCCCGTTTGCTGACATCAACTCCGCCACCGCGCAGGAGGTGCTGCAGTACGCGGCGACGCTCGAGTTCGTGGACGAACTCGCGCGGGTGGATACCGCCTACATCGTCGAGGGCAGTCGCCGCGCGCTCATGCGCATCTCGCCGGAGATCGGTGCGCGGACGCTCACGACCGCAGACCTGCAGCGGGGGCGAATCACCGCACGCTGGATGCGTGCTCCAGATTCGGTGCGATATCCCATGGCCACGATGGTGGGTTACATCTGGACCGACAGCGTCCCTTCTTCGGGGTGGCGCTTCCTCTACTTCCCGTCCGACCCGACGCTGGCGCGAGGAATGACGGGGGGATTTGCGATGATGGATAACAATCCCAACGGCGACTCCAATGCGCGCTCCGACATGGTCCGAAGCGGCCCCGTCGCACCGTACTCCTGCTACTACTCCAACCGCCGCTGGATCTGCCCGATGACGGGAGGACTCACGCAGGAAGAGGTGACGCGGGCTTACAACACGCGCTGACTCGGGACGCTGCGCCGCTCATTCGGCGGTCGAGACGACGGTCAAAACGCCCGGCGCCCCGCGCCGGGCGTTTTCCGTCGGCCTCACCCCCGTCGCGTCGCACGGCGCCCGCCGAGCGTCCGGTCCCGCCCGACCGTGGGGCGAGGGACGAAACCGCGCATTCTGTACGAGAGGAGACCAGCATCGGGGGCGAGAACCGGCCGTCCACCCCAAGTCGGGGGCAACCTGACGGGGTGGTGGTGCATTTCTCCCTTCAGGAGGGTACGATATTGGTCGCCTGCTGGCCATCACCCCCAGGATGCCACGCGCACCCGCCATTGGCGGGGGAGGTTCTTCGTGATGCACATTCGCCCATCGCGCCCCGGCTTCGGGAAGCGCGCCCTTGTCGTATCCGCGGTCCTCGCCTGCCTAACGGCGCTCCCCGCGTGGGGGCAACAGGGCGAAGTCGGGACCGGCGGCGTGAAGGGAACGGTCCGTGACTCCAGCGGGACACCGGTCGAGGGGGCGCAGGTCTTCGTGACCGGAGCCCCCATTCGCGGCGAAAGCGGGGTGGGAGGCGAGTTCCTCTTCGCCAAGGCCAGCGCCGGCCCCCTCACCATCCATGTGCGACGTATCGGCTTCCTCCCCGAGTCGACGACGGTCAACGTCCTGGCGGGGAGCACGATCAACGCCGAGTTCACGCTGCGCCGGGTGGTGGTGGCGTTGCAGCCAGTGGTGATCATGGGGCGCCGCGAGATCACCGGACGCATGGCCGGCTTCTACCAGCGCCTTTCGCGCGGTCACGGCCACTTCATCACCCGCGAGCAGGTGGAGAAGCGCAATCCGGGGAACATGACGGACCTCTTCCGCATGATCCCGGGCGTTCGGATCGACACGCGCGGATTCAACAACTCGGTGCGCTTTCGGGGCGCGCGCTGCGCCCCGCTCACGTGGATGGACGGCTCACCGCTCTACGCCGGCGAGTTCGACCTCGACTCGGTCGACCCGCGCAGCTTCGAGGGGATCGAGATCTACAGCGGAGCGGCGAGCGTGCCCGCCGAATTCCAGGGGAACCGTTCGCTGAGCAGCGCGTGCGGGACGATCATCCTCTGGTCACGACAGGGGGAGCTGCGCCCCAAGAAGCGGAAGAAGGGCGAGCTGTCGCCGGCCGCCGAGATCGCGCAGCTCGTTCAGCAGCTCTCGGTGTTCACCGCTGACCAGGTGGACCAACAGGCGCGCGTCGACTCCACCAAGCTGATTCGCCCGCTCTATCCCGATTCACTCTACTCCAGCCTCGTCCCCGGGCGCGTGCTGGCGGAGTTCGTGGTCGACCACAAGGGATCGGTCAACCTCGACACCTTCAACGTGGTGACGACGACGAACGCGGGCTTTGTGGAACCGGTGCGACTCTCGCTGCGCGAGCAGCAGTTCATCCCGGCCATCCGCAAGGGACAGCCGGTGCAGCAGGTGGTGCAGCTCCCGTTCACCTTTGTCCCCGATTCGAACGCGGTGCGCCGGCGGTGAAGCTGCATTAAGCGGCGGTGGGTCCGCGCCTTTTGCTGCTGACGGATGACGGACACCCAAAGCCCCCCGGCGGCGCCGTTAGGCACTGCCGGGGGGCTTTGCGTTCTCCCCGCGCCGCCGTCGACTGCCGCGGCGCTATCTGGCGGCCGAGGCCTCTGCCGCGGCCTTGGCTTCGGCCTCGGCCTTCAGCTCCACTTCCTCGTCCTTCATCCACTGCGGAATGGCCACCGCCATCCCCATGGTGTGGAACCCCTTGTCGACATACACGGTGGCGCCGGTGATCCCGCTCGCCAGCGGCGAGGCGAGGAAGGCGGCCGCATAGCCGACCTCGATCGCCTGCAGGTCGTCGGTGAGCGGGGCGTTGAGGCGATAGTAGCTCACCATCTTCTCCACGATTCCGATGGCGCTGGCCGCACGCGAGGCGAGCGGGCCTGCCGAGATCGTGTTCACGCGAACCCCCCAGCGGCGCCCGGCTTCGAAGCCGAGGGTGCGGGTGTCGCTCTCGAGCGCCGCCTTGGATCAATCGTTGCTGCATGAGAAGCGCAGTGCTG
>CAZLLP010000053.1:0-33997 GCA_964560345.1 uncultured Gemmatimonadaceae bacterium | reverse complement strand
CTCGTGTACCAGGACGACGTGATCGACGAGCCCGGGGCGAAGATGTCGAGGCACGAGCCGTAGTTCGAGTACGACGCGCGCGCATCGGTCGACGTCGTGGCCCCCACGGTGATCGCGTTAGGCGTGCGGGCCGGCGAGGTGCGGCAGGCGTCGCGGTTGGAGTTGCCCGCCGCCACCGCATAGGTGACACCGTCGGCGATCGACGCCGAGACGGCGTTGTCGAGCGCCGTCGAGGCGCCACCACCCAGGCTCATGTTGGCCACCGCCGGCAACGTGCCGGTGTGGTTCGACGTCACCCAGTCGATCCCCGCGATGACGCCGGAGGTAGAGCCGCTTCCCGCGCAATCGAGCACACGAACGCCCACCAGCGTGACGCCCTTCGCCACGCCGTAGTTGGTGCCGCCGACGGTCCCCGCGACGTGAGTGCCGTGCCCGTTGCAGTCGTCGGCGCTCCCCCCATCGACGGCGTCAAAGCCGCTGCTGGCGCGACCACCGAACTCGTTATGCGCGAAGCGAATCCCCGTGTCGATGATGTACGCCATCACGCCGGCGCCGATGGAGTTGTACGTGTACGTCCCCGACAGCGGGCGAGCACGTTGGTCGATGCGATCGAGTCCCCACGTGGCGCCCGACTGCGTGGTCTCGATCGTCACGACCTGATCCTGCTCCACGAACGCAACCCGCGGGTCGCGCGCCAGTCGCGCGGCTTCGGCGTCGGAGAGCTTGGCCGCGAACCCCTTCATCGCGTCATTGTACTCGTGCTGCACGGCCGCCACGCCCAACCCGCGCGCCACCTCGGCGGCGCGAGCCATGCCGGGGTTCGACTTCAGCACCACGATGTACGATCCCGGAATGGGGGCACCCGCCTCCGCCTGAACGGCCATCAGCGGCGCCTCCTCGGTCGCGGACAGCGCCGCATCGTTAGGTGCCGTCACGGCGTGTGGCGCATCCATGCACGCGCCAAGCACCAGCAGGGGAACAGCGACTCGTACGACTCCTCTCATGGTGTGCTCCTGAGACTTGAAGATGGCCGGCCCGGCGGTGAACGCTTCGTCACCGCAGGTCCAACTGAATACCCGATTCGGATTTCGCCCGCAAGCACTCGCATCACACCGCCCCGCCCGCCGCTGATCACAAACGTCCCCCCTCAAACAGGTAGGGGGTGGAGGCGCATCCCTAGCGCCTCCACCCCCATCTCGTCTTCCCGTCTTCCCGTCTTCGAGCGTCTCGATGCCTACGGCATCGAGACGGCAGGCAGCTTCGTGATCCCCCGCTCCTTCTTCTGCTTATCGACCATCTTCGCCACGTCCTCGAGCAGCTTCTTGGCGTCGTACACGATCCCGTCCTTGATCGTCCATTTCACGCCGCCCACGCGCTCCATCTGCCCTGTCTTGTCGTTGAGGCGCAGGTGCCCGGTGCCGTACAGCACCTTGAAGTTGTTGATCGGGTTCTCGCCCACGATCGCCAGGTCAGCCAGCATCCCCGGGCGCACCAGCCCCATCTCGATCGGCTTTCCGTTGGCCTTGTTCAGCTCCTGCGCCGCGTGCAACGTCGCGCCGCGAATCACCTCGAGCGGGTGGAAGCCGGCCTCCTGGAAGTTCTCCAACTCTTCGATGTAGCTGAAGCCGTACGTGTTGTAGATGAAGCCCGCATCGGTCGACGGCGTCACGCGCCCGCCCATGTTCTTGTAGTCGTTGATGAACTCCATCCACACGTTGTAGAAGCGGCGCCAGGCGACTTCATCCCACGTGGTCCAATCGTAGAAGTACGCGCCGTGGTTCTCGCGGTTGGGCGTGTAGAAGTCCCACAGCGACGGGAGCGTGTACTTCTCGTGCCACTCCGCGGTGCGACGGTACATGAGGTTCCGCCCCGACATGTACGTGGTCATCGTCGGGTCCAGCGTCGCGTCATACTTCTTGAGCGTGTCGAGGAAGGCGTACCACTTCGCGCTCTTCGGCTTCACCAGCGACCATTGCCGCGCCACCTGGCCAAAGCGCCACTGCTCATCCGAGTAGTTGTAGTCGGCCGGATACGGCTGGATCGACGTCCCCTCGTACATCGACTCGAAGATGCCGTAGTAGTGCGTCACGGCGCCGAGGCCGAGGCGCACCGCCTGCATCGCGTTCATGTTGGGAACGCCCGTCTGCTGCAAGTGCGCGGTGGAGCCCAAGCCGAGCTTCTTGGCCTCGTCCATCAGCGCCGCCATGATCTCCGGCTCGTGTGCCCCCACCTTGAGTCCGTCGATCCCCTGCGTCTTGGCCCAGCGTACCCACTCGCGCGCCTTGTCGGGCGTCGTGATCTGGCCGCCGGTCCACCCCTTCCCCGACCCGGGGCGCTGGTAGTTCACCAGGCGCGGTGCCGTGATCTCGTTCGTGGCCGAGCGCTTGGCCTCGCTCGCCGACCACTCGAAGCCGCCTAACGGGACGCCGCGAACCGTCGTGATCCCGTGCGACAGCCACAGCTTGTAGCAGTACTCGGCGTCCGGCGCCTTGGGCTTGCCGCACGTGTGCACGTGCAGGTCGATGAGCCCCGGCATGACGTACATCCCCTTGGCGTCGATCTCGCGCGCCGGCCCCTTGGGGCGTCGCGCTTCGTTGATCGGCAACCCCGGATAGCCCACCTCGGCCACCTGCGTGATCCGGTTCTTCTCGATCACGATGTCGACCGGCCCGCGCGGCGGCCCGCCTTGTCCATCGATGAGCGTCGCGCCGCGGATGATCAGCTTGTCGAACGGCCCCTCACCCTCGGCCCGCTTGGGAGCGGGGTCGGCGTCCTGCGCCATGAGCGGCGCGGCCCACGTGGCCATCACGGCGGCTCCCACCACTCCCACCAGCGCACGAGTGAAACGCGAATGCATGTCTTTCGCTCCCTTTGGTGACTTGGCTCTCGACCGGCGTCGGCGCCGCCCGGCGCGACCGGCATGTGCGATCAAAACGGCGCACCCCCGGAGAGGGTTGAAGTCGGCGCGCCGAGGTGGCACTCCGCTTCCCATCCCGGGTATCCGCTCGCGGCGAGAACATAGGGCCTCCCTCGCCGACCCGTTAGATTCGGCGAGGCCTCATCCAGTATCCGACTCTTCAGGAGCTCCCCTCGTATGTCGATTACCTCGCGGATCCTCGTCGCCGCCATCGTGACGTGTGCGGCATCGTCCGTTCAGGCCCAGCAGCACCAGCATGGCGCCAAGCCCGATTCCGCCAACAAGAGTGCCGCCAAGGGCGCGGGGATGCAGCACGACATGTCGAAGATGTCGGAGCACATGATGTCGCCGTGGAAGGAAATGGACGCCTTCCACGCGGTGCTGGGCGGGACCTTCCATCCCGCCGCCGACAAGGGCGACTTCGCGCCGCTCAAGGCCAATGCGCAAACGCTCGCCGACAAGGCCAAGTCGTGGGCCGGCTCGACCGCCCCCACAGCCTGCGCCACCCCGGAAAACACGAAGGCGGTCGGCGCCATCGCGGCCAGCACCGCCACGCTCGCCGACAAGGTGAAGAGCGGCGCCAGCGATGCCGATCTCAAGGCGGCCATCACGGCGATTCACGACACGTTCGAGACGGTCGAGAAGTCGTGCATGCCCAAGCACGACATGAAAGGGATGAAGCACTAACCCTCGACAGCGGAGATCGCCGATGCGCCGCGCCCTCGTCCTGCTGATCGCCAGTGCCGTCGCCGCCTGCACCCAGGCGACGGCGCGCGGCGCTGCGGCGCCCTCCGCCAGCACCACCGTCGCTCCCGCTACCGGTCACCTGGTCGTGGTCGGCGGCGGACAGATTGCCCCGGCCATCGTGGCACGCTTTGTCGAGTTGGCCGGCGGCCCAGACGCCCCGATCGTCGTCATCCCCACCGCGGGAGAAGACTCGGTCTATCCGTCCAACTGGTCGGGGCTCGGGATGTTCACCCGCGCCGGGGCGCGCAACCTCACGGTGATCCACACGCGCGATCGTCGCCTGGCCGAGAGCGATTCGTTCGTCACCATCCTGCGCCGCGCGCGCGGCGTCTGGTTTCCCGGCGGGCGGCAGTGGCGCCTGGTCGACTCGTACCTCGGCACCCGCTCCGAGCGCGAGTTGCACGCCCTCCTTGCACGTGGCGGCGTGATTGGCGGGACCTCAGCCGGCGCGTCGATCCTCGCATCGTACCTCGTGCGCGGCGCGCGTGCGGGGAACACCCTCATGATGGCGCCGGGATACGAGCAGGGCTTCGGCTTCCTGCGCGGTGTGGCGGTCGACCAGCACGTGGGCGCTCGCAAGCGCGAACGCGACCTGCAGCAGGTGATCGCCGCTCATCCCGCCTTGCTCGGTCTGGGGCTCGACGAGGGGACGGCGATCGTCGTGAGCGGTGACCACGCCGAGGTGATGGGGCCGGGGATGTTGTACGTGCACAACGGGCGCGAGGCGCTCCCCGCCGACACCCCGTACGTCACGCTGCGCGCCGGCGAGTCGCTCGACCTGCGCCAGCGGCGCCGGATCAGCGCGGCGCAGCGTTAGGCGCGCGCGTCGAGTCGGCACCGGCCGGCGTCGGCGCCCCCGATTGCAGCTGCTCGGTCGGCTCCCCCTTCGCGCGGCGCGCCTCGGCCTCGCGCTTCTCCTTCACCTTGGCCGTCAGCATCAGCATCCCCTCGCCAAAGACCGAGAAGAAGAGCGCCACCGCCAGCATCACGTACCACTTCCGCATCTTCCGCTCGTGCTCGCGCGGGGTCATGCCGAGCACCTCGGAATACTCGTCGGGCCCCTTGGTCGGAGGGCGCGACGAGCGAGGAGACGGGCGCTCGGCGGTGTCGCTCACGAGTGCTCGGCCGGGAGGGAGAGCGCAAAGCAATGCTTGTGGCCGATCGTCCACTCGTCGGCCGACACGCGGTCGTAGCGCCGCTTCTTTTCCGGATACTTCTCGATGTCCTGGAAGTGGAAGCCGCAGCGCTGAAAGAGCGAGTCGCTGAACGAGACAGCGAAGATCTCGGGATAGCCGCGCTTGGCCGCCAGCGTCACCGCGGCCTTGATGAGCTGCGCGCCCAGCCCCTTCCCCTGTTGCGACGGATCGACCGCCAGCGAGACGAGTTCGACCAGCGACGGCGAGTATTCGTCGATGCAGACGCAGCCGACCACGTGACCGTCGTCATCGCGAATCACGCGGTAGTCGTCGAGATGGGCCTCCACGAACGACTCGGAGCGCGGAAGCGTGAGGCCGTCGGGGGCGAAGCGGTTGTTCAGGTCAGCGAGCACGGGAACGTCGTACTCGCGGGCAGGGGCGATGGGGCGCATGACGTGATCTTAGGGAGTGGCCGCGGCGGGGCGCAACGTCGCCCCCGAAAGGACGCGTGGCGATGCCCAACGGCTACGTGAAGCTGGCCTGTTCGGACGCTGCGTGGATGGTACGGCGCGGGGGCTAACTCGGATCGATCAGGACTCCCGGATTGAGGCGCCACTCGGGGTCGGCCCACCGTTTCACGGCGCGCAGCGACTCCATCACCTCGGGCGCGTACTGCACCGGGAGGAACGACTTCTTGATCCGCCCGATCCCATGCTCCGCGGCGACGCATCCCCCACGCGCGACGATCTCGCGCGCGAGGACGGCGTAGCAGCCCTTGGCCCGGGCCAACTCCTCTTCATCTCTCGGCAGGATGTTCACGTGGAAGTGATTGTTGCCCACGTGCCCGAACGCGGCGAAGTCGAGGCCTTCGGCGCCGAGGATCTCCTGGTATCGGTTGAAGACCCAGTCGAGCGCTTCGTCGGGGACCGCCATGTCGGTCGCGATCTTGTGCAGCCCGGGATGACGTTCGCGCCGTTGTGCAATAATAGCATTTATGCGCTCAGGCACCGCGTGCCGAAACGCCCGGATGTCCTTCAGCTCGCCTTCATTTGCGCCAGCCAGCGACGAGTCCGGATCTCCGCCGGCTGCGGACACAAGACGAAATAGCACATCCGCGATTTCGACAAGGTCCTCCTCGCTCTCGTAGCCGATCTCGGTGAACACCGAGCACACCGCGTCACCCGCAAACTGGAGCACTCGATCCACGGCGGGCTTTCCGCTCTCCCGCGCCAGCGCCTGCGAGCGTGCGTCCAGAAACTCGATCGCCGTCGTCTTGATCGCTGGTTCGGCGCGTAGCGCGCGCACGAAGGCAAATGCGGTCGGGACCTTGGCGAAGAACTGGAGATAGCCCAGTCGCGCCTCGCCCTGCCGCTGCAGCCGCACCGTCACCTCCGACACCACGCCCAGTGTCCCTTCGGCCCCGATCCAGAGGTCGATGGCGTCGCGCCCCGGAAGAAAACCGTAGCCGATCGCGTTCTTGGTGGGGGGCTTGGGGATCGGGGCAATCGCGAGGCGGCGGACAGCGTCTCCGTCCTCCAGCACCAGCGTGCGGTCGCTTCCCTCGCCCCCTCCACGACGCAGCGTCAGCGTGCGTCCGCTCGGCAGTTCGACGGTGAGCCCCTCGACCCACTCGCGCATCGCGCCAAACCGATAGGTCCGGGCCCCGCCAGCGTTGGTGGCCACCATCCCGCCCAGCGACGCCGAGGTCTCAGTGGGGTCAACGGGGAAGGCCAGCGTGGGATGATGCGCGGCGAGATAGGCGGTGAACTCGTTCAGCCAGGTCCCCGCCAGCACGGTCGCGGTGGGAGGCTCAATGGTTTCGTTCACCGACACGATGCCGCGCAACGTCGCGAGTGAGACGATGTGCGTCCCCGGCTCGGGGACGGCCCCCCCGGCGACGCCGGTGCGCGATCCCGACACCGCCACGCGATGCCCTTCCTGCGCGTGCCACCGCATCACCTGGCGCAGTTCGTCCAGCGACGCCGGCACCGCCAGCGACGCGGCGCCGTGCGACGCCAGCTTCGACTCGTCGTGCAGGTAGTCGGCGATGTCGCCGTCGTCAGGCGCAAGGCGCACGCACGACGGCGGCCCCGACACCTCCCCCGCGCGATCTTCGCTGTGCAGCACCACCCCGGTCGACGCCACGCTCAGTACAGGATGCGCGTCCGCACACTCATCGGCAGTTCGGCGATGCGCGCGTTCACCTCGTCCGACAGCTCCTTGTTCACGTCCATCACCAGGTAGCCGATGTCGCGCGTGGTGGCGAGCTGCTGCGCCTCGATGTTGGCCCCCACGTCCGAGACGATCTTGTTCACCTCGGCCAGCGCCCCCGGGACGTTGCGATGGATGTTGAGGATGCGGTGCGTCTCGGGGATCGCCGGCAAGTTGACCTGGGGGAAGTTCACCGCCCCCTCGGTCGAGCCACGATCGATGAACCCGATGAACGAGTGCGCCACTTCGATCCCGATGTCGCGCTGGGCTTCCTCGGTGTTCCCCCCCACGTGCGGGGTGAGGATGACGTTAGGCAGTGCGTCGAACCCGACGTCGAACTCGGCGTTGGTCGGCGCGGGCTCGGTCGGGAAGACATCGAGTGCGGCCCCCGCCAAGTGCCCGCTGCGCAACGCCGAGCGCAGCGACTCCACGTCGACCACGCTGCCGCGCGACAGGTTGATGACATAGCTCGCGGGCTTGAGCCGGTCGAGCTGCGCCGCCCCGATCATCCCGCGCGTGCGCGGCGTGTCCGGCACGTGCAACGAGAGGAAGTCGCTCTGTTCGAGCAGTGCCTCGAGCGTCGACACGGGACGGGCCAGTCCCAGGGGGAGCTTCTTCTGGATGTCGTAGAAGCTCACGCGCATCCCGAACGCCTCGGCCAGGATCCCTACCTGCTGTCCGATGTGGCCGTAGCCCACGATCCCTAACGAGCGACCGCGCACCTCATGCGCACCGGCGAGGCTCTTGTCCCACTCGCCCCGGTGCAGCTTGTTGTTCTTGTCGCCGATGCGGCGGGCCAGCGCGATGATGTTGCCGATCGTCAGCTCGGCCACGCTGCGCGTCGAGGCGTGCGGGGCGTTGAACACCGGAATCCCGGCGTGCGCCGCATCGTTGATGGCCACCTGGTCGGTCCCCACCGAGAAACACCCGATCGCCAGCAGCTTGGTGGCGTGTTCGAGTTGTGCCGCGCGAAGCTTCGTGCGAGAGCGAACGCCGAGGACGTGAGAGGACGCCACGACGGCATTCAGTTCGTCGCCGTCCAGCGCGCGGGGAATCAACTCGACGCTGTACCCGGCCTCCACGAGCGTCTCGCGCGCGGCCGGGTGAATGTTCTCGAGAAGCGTGATGCGAATGCGTTCGCGCGGAAACGACGTTGGGCTCGACATGCGACGGGGGCGGCGGTTTGCGGGGTGCTCCGACGGCGGCGCGCTCACGCGATCGCCTCGGACTCCGCAAACTAATGCCCGACGGCCGCCCCTCGTGCCGGAGTTGTGCTGACGACGGAACCGGGAGTCCCGTAGCGCCCCCCGAGCGGCTCCAGCGCCGACGATAGCGTGGCCGACGTCGACGTTGACACGTCGCTCGCCGAGGGAAGCAGCACGCGAACGCGCGTCCCAGTCCCCACCTCGCTCTCGATCTCCAGCGACCCGCCGTGCTGCTCGACCACCCCGCGCGCGAGAAAGAGCCCGAGCCCCATCGCCCCGGCGTTGGCGCGCGTGGTGAAGTACGGCTGTGTGAGGCGCCGGAGGTCCTCGCGCGAGATCCCGGGGCCGTTGTCTCCCACCACGATCAGCGCATGTCCCTCGTGCGTCCCAACGCGCACGCTGATGACCCCTTTCCGGCCGGTGTTCCCTTCGGCAATCGCCTGCGCCGCGTTGAGCAGGAGGTTCACCATCACCTGCACGAGCTTGGCCTCTTCTCCCATCACCGCTGGGGCCTCTTCGATCACCGTGTCGATTGCCGCACCGCGTAGTTGGTGTGCCGCCACGCGGATGGCCGCCTGCGTCACCGCCTCGGTCGATACCGGCGCCACCTGTCCCGTCCCCTGTCGCGAATACGCGCGCAGCGCGTCGACCACACGCCGAATGCGGTCGGCGCCGTCCAGCGCACTCTCCACCGACTCCATCAGGTCGGGGGGCGCGCTGTGTTCGCGCCCCCACTCGCCAATGAGCTCGACGTTGAGGCGCAGGTAGGCCTGGGGGTTGTTGATCTCGTGCCCTACCCCGGCGGCGAGGCGCCCCACCGACGCCTGACGCTCCGCCTCGAGCCAGGCGTGATGCACTTCGTCGCGCTCCTGCGTGCGCAGCTCCACTTCCTCCGTGAGGTGGGTGGAGAGCGACGCCAGTCGCCGGGAATCATCGATGAACCGGCGCACCGTCTCAGCCGCCATCGGAATGACCACGGCGATGAAGCCGATGTCGGCGACGAAGAAGAACTCAATCACCCCGTTGGTGATCAGGACCTCCATCAGCGTCGCGCTCAGGAAGACCGAGAAGCCGAAGAGATATTCGCGATGGACGCGCCGTCCGTCCTTTCGCTGCAGAAAGGTGCCGCACACGCTGAGCACCCCTGCGAGATACAGCAGCGTGATGCCCTGCCCCACGGCGTTGGGCGTCGGGAATCGATAGTGCAGCCCCGCCCAGTCCACCGAGATATCAGTGAACGTCCCGGGACGCAGCTGCAGAGTCGTCGCACAGAACGCCGCCGCCGCGAGCGTGGCGACCATGAGTCCGGCCGCCCAACGCGGCATGTCGCGCACGCGACCGTCGCGCCCCCCAAAGGCATACGCCAGCCAGGCGGCGACAAACACCCCCGCCATCACGTAGCTCATCACCGCCAGCAGGCGCCGCCACTGGTCCGACATCGGGTCGTACGAGGCCCCGATGTTCCCCACGCTGTACATCGCCGCACTCATCGCGATGGCGGCAAAGACCCGCGCCTGACGCCACCCGGGGGCGCGTGAGACGGCCAGAAGCAGGACGCCCATCCCGAGTTGCAGGACGGCGACGCAGGCGGAGAGGAGGACGGGGAGGTTCATGGTGCTGCCGGTGAGTGTCGGCAGATGCTCCCCCTATCCTGACTCCCTTTGCTCGGGTTGGGGCGAACCGTTCACTCGCCCCCCTCGCCTACCAGATGTCGCCGACCGTGAACCCCTCGGGAAACGGATCGGTCGGGTCCAGCACATACGTGGCCATCCCGGTGATCCACGCCTGCCCTGAAATGCTCGGCACGACCGCCGGATACGCCCCCACCTGCACCTCCTCGAGCAGTCGACCGGTGAAGACGGTCCCCAGGACACCGGCGTGGCGGAAGTCCTGGTCGAGCCCCAGCCGCCCGCGCGCGTAGAGCGTTGCCATCTTGGCCGACGTCCCGGTCCCGCACGGGGACCGATCGAGCGCGCCGGTCCAGGTGGAGGGGCGACTCCAATCGAGTTCCCCGGTCGAGACCACCACCGCGTTCTGCCAGTCGGCGTCGCCGCGCAGCGGCGGACCGGAAAGCTGGGCGATCGTGACCCCCTCGAATCCGGGCTGCTCCGGGTGAACCACCGGGAGTTGTTCGCGCGTAGCCGCCTTGATCATCTCGCCGATGCGGACGATGTCGCCCCCTTCGTCGGGGGTGAGGCGGAGTCCGAACTGCGTGGCGTCGGCGATGACATAGAACATCCCGCCGTAGGCGATATCGACCTTCACGGTGCCGAGCTGCGGCACCTCGACGGGGGCGTCCAGGTGGGTGGCGAACGCGGCGACGTTCCGGAAGGTCACCCGGGTCACCTTCCCCCCCGCACAGTCGGCGCGCACGCGAATGAGCCCCGCCGGCGCCTCCAGCGTCAGTTCGGTCACCGGCTCCAGCATCGGGAGCATTCCCGTCTCCAGCAGGACGGTGACGACGCACATCGTGTTGGTCCCCGACATGCCCGGGTACTCGACCTGCTCCATGATCACGAAGCCGGCGTCGGCCTCGGGGTGGTTGGACGGCAGGATGAGGTTGCAGTTGGCGGCCGGATAGCCGCGCGGCTCGCGCAGCATGCGCAGCCGCAACGCGTCCCCGTGCGTGCGCAACCACGTCATCTTGTCGAACATCGTGGCGCCGGGGACGTTCGGCACCCCGCCGACGATCACGCGTCCGTGTTCACCGGCGGCGTGGGCATCGACGGCGTGGATCAGTTTCGAGACGTGCATGCGATGGGAACCGAAGACGGGAAGCCGGGAAGACGGGAAGACGAGTGACTACTTCACCACCATGCGCGTGAAGGGCGGCACGTACGCTTGCAGCAGGATCAGCACGCCCACCAGCGCGGCCAGCGCGAGCGAATGCCAGAAGACGAAGCGGAGGATCTTCCCTTCCTGGCCGTAGAAACGCGTCGCGGTGCTGGCCACCACGATGCTCTGGGCGTCGATCATCTTCCCCATCACGCCGCCTGATGAGTTGGCGGCGGCCATGAGCGTCGGGCTCACCCCCACCTGCTGCGCGGTGAGCGTCTGCAGGCTCCCGAACAGCACATTGGACGACGTGTCCGAACCGGTGAGCGCGACGCCGAGCCACCCGAGCATGGCGCCGAAGAAGGGATACCAGACGCCGGTGCGGGCAAAGGCGAGGCCGAGGATCGCGTCCATTCCCGAGTAGCGCGACACGTAGCCTAACGACAACATGGCGCTGATGGTCAGCAGCGACGTGCGCGTGAGCTTGAGCGTCGCCCAGTACTCGCGCAGCAGCGCCCGCGGCGAAAAGCCCATCAGCAGCCCACCGATCATCGCCGCCAACCAGATCGCGCTCCCCGTCGCCGAGAGCCAGTTGAACGTGAACACCGCCCCCTCGGCAGCCGCCGTCGCGACCACCGGCGGCACACGTTGCACCTGCTGGTGCAGTCCCGGCACGGGAAAGGCAGGCGCCGAAATCCCGTTGAGCATCGCCTTCATCTGCGGCAGCCCCCACAGGAAGACCAGCACCGACAGCACGATCCACGGCACCCACGCCCGCACCGCCGAGACGGGAGAGGAGGAGGAAGTGGACGACGAAGCAGCAGCCGCCGGCGCACCCGGCACTCCCGTCTCCCGTCTCCCCTTTCACGTCTGCCCGTCCGCCGGTGCCCGGACTCGCAGAAAGGGAACCAACGGTCCCAGCGACCACACCCTCGCCCCCCCGTCCACCAACCACGGGCCGTGCAGGTTCGAGATCAGGAACTGCGGGACGGCGAACGCCACCCCCGCCACCAGCAGCGCCGGCCAGATGGCCAGCGTCGACCGCCACCCCACGTAGGCCACCATCAGCCAGAACGGGACAATGATCGAGAAGACCGGGAGCTGGCGCCCGATCATCGCGCTCAGGTCGAGCAGGTCGAGCCCCGTCACTCCTTGCAGCGCAATCACCGGCGTCCCTAACGCACCGTAGGCGACGGGGGCGGTGTTGGCGATGAGCGAGAGCCCGCTCGCCTCGAGCGGCGAGAATCCCAGCCCGATGAGGAGGGCCCCGGTCACCGCCACCGGCGTCCCGAATCCCGCCGCGCCCTCGAAAAACGCCCCGAACGAGAAGGCGATCAGCACCAGTTGCAGCCGGCGGTCAGGGGTGACGGTCGTGATGCTCCCCTGCAGCGCGGCGAAATACCCCGAGGCACTCGTCAGGCGGTACAGGAAGATCACGTTCACCACGATCCACCCGATCGGGAACACGCCGTACATCGCCCCGTACCCGGCCGACGCCAGCGCCATCGGGATGGGCATCTTCAGCGCCACGATCGCGACCAGAACCGCCGAAGCCAGCCCCGCGACCGCCGCCCAATGCGCGCGCACCGAATGCGCCGCCAGGAGGCCGAGCAGGACCACCAGCGGTAACGCCGCGACCGCGGTCGAGAGCACAACCGAATCGAGCGGGTTGTAGGTCTGGGGCCACATGTCTTTTGGGCGGACGGGAAGACGGGAAGAGAAGATGGAGACGCGGGCGAGTGGTGAGAGCTGGGCGCGACTTCTCCTCGCGGCTACCCGTCCCGTCTTCGCGCCGCACTCATCGGTCCTTTGGCGGCGGCGAAGTTGGCGCGAGGACGCGGAAAACACGAGGCCCCCGCGGGCGGATGCCGGCGGGGGCCTGCTGCTGGGGATTGCGACCAACAACTGCGGGTGCGGCGCGTGCCAGGCGACTCGTCAGGCGGTGGCGCGGTAGGGCGACTCCGAGTACGGGGAGTCATCGGCCTCATCGCGGCCGTACAGCATGCGCGGTCGCATCTCGATCTTCGGCGGGAGCGGGGCGATCTCGCCGGCCAGCGGCCGCACGATGTCGAGGATCCCGTCGCTCAGGTGCTGCCCATAGCGGGCCAGGTTTTCTGCTCGCACGCGCTGTTGCAGCAGGTACATCAGGAACGGTTTGTCGGCCTTGGCAGTGTTGCAGCGCTTGCACGCCAGGACCAGGTTGTCTCGCCGATCGTACGCCGTCTGCCCCTTGCGAGGCGTGACGTGATCGAGCGTGATGTTCCGCGGGGTAGACTCGACTCCGCAATAGGCGCAGATGGGACCATGTTGCGCCAGCAGCCAGCGGCGGGTTTCAGCGTATGCTTCCCGGCTGGTTGAAACGGAGGAGTGCTGTGGGATGTGTGCGTCCGGTTTGCCCCGCCGCGGTCGGCGGCTCCGGCGCTTTGCTGGATTTGTCATGTACTCGTGAATGATACCTGGCACGCCGCATTTGCGGCAGCCATCACGAAGTGGACGATCGGGATTCCCTTCCGTCAGCGAACCGGACCATGAAAGCGGTGCCCCGAAGCGTCACACGCGAACGTTCGACGGCAATACTCCGCCAATCGGCCGCGTCTCGCCAGCCCCGATCCGCTCGGCGATCTGACGGGAGCCTATGTGGCGCTCAGCGTCGCGCGGAGTCTGCGCTGAAGAAACGGGCGTCGGCCCACCCCTCGATCCCCGCCGCGCGCACCCGGCGCCACCCCGCCCGCAGCTCACCAAGCTGCACGCGGGTCTTGGGGGTCACGACCCCCACCACCGCCGCGTCGCGCGATGCGCTCCCGCGAACGTTCACCCACTGCTCGGCGATCGCCCGGCTCCAAGGCCCCGCGTAGCGATCCGCTCCCCCGGAGAGCGCCGGCGACATCGGCGTCCCAGGACGAGCCGTCGTGGCCGCGGACGCCGAGGCGACGATCCCCGACGACGGTGCCACCGTCGGCGCGACCTGGCGTGTGACCGGAGCAGCGGCCGGCGCGCTCGTGACGGGCGGGGCGGGATTGGGCCGAGTGACCGCAACCGCGGGCGGCGGTGCCGGAGTGGTCGCCGTCGGAGCAGCGAGGATCTGATTCGTGCTCGCCGAGGGTACGCCCGCGGCCGGCGTCGCGATGCCGGCCGCCGAGTCGACGGCCAGCGTGTCCCCCAGCGCCGCCATCATCGTGTCGGCTGATGGGGGCTCGGGAGCCGGAGCGCTTGGGACGACCGCTACCTGTGCAACCGGCTCGGTAGACGTCGACTCGTTGGCAGCCGCGCGAGCGCGATACTGCCACACCCCCAGCGCGGCCACCGCAATGACGGCGGCGATCCCTCCGACAACCGCCAGCGACGGCGTCGAGGACGAGGAGGCCTTGGTCCCGCAGAACCGGCATCCGCCGCGTGAGCGCGGATAGTACGTGTCGCACTTGTGGCAATGCGCCAGCGGCACCGCCTCGCCCCGTGAATCACGGAGCGCCAGGGGGTGTGTACAGCGCGGGCACTGAGAGGCGGCGATGAGCGCCTTCGCGCCGCATTGTTCGCAGCGCACGAAACGCATACGCGGCCACTACGCGGACAAGGGGACAGAACCGTCAACGGTCGAACGCGGACAAACTGGCGTGCGGGGCCGCAGCGGGAAAGGGGATACTCTCCGAGAGACTGTCGGATTCTGTCCGCGTCACATGCCCCGCGCATCCACCTCCCTCACCGCGCTCAGCGGATGCCGTTGTCCGCCCTTCCTCTCCCACCTGACGAGTGCGCCCCAGCCCTCGGCGTGCCATCTTGCTCACACTCCTGCCTGACGACGACATGCCGCGCCGACTCACCCGATCCACCCACCTCCTGCTCCCGGCACTCGCCGCGATGGCGACGGCGCTGCTCGCCTCCCGCTCCTTGCACGCGCAGGTGCAACGCGCCCCCGCAGCTCGGGCGGTCCAGCCGACGCTCGGCGCTCGCGTGGCCCCCGTCATTTCGCAGGACGGGCTGCGCTTCAAGGACCTCAATCGCAACGGACGCGTGGAGCCGTACGAGGACTGGCGCCTGACGCCGTTGGCGCGCGCGCGCGATTTGGTCGCCCGGATGTCGCTACAGGAGAAGGCCGGCGCCATGATGCACGGGACGGCCAGAAGTGTCGGCCCCATGGGACGGGTGGGCGTGGGCACCGAATACGACGTCGTGGCGATGACGGCGCTGCTCCGCGACACCGGCATCAACTCGTACATCACGCGCCTTGGCGGCGCCGCGCCGATACTCGCCGCCGAAAACAACAAACTGCAGGAAGCGGCCGAGGCGACACGGCTCGGCATTCCGGTGACGGTGAGCACCGACCCGCGGCATCACTTCCAGTTCGTCCTCGGGGCCAGCGTGCAGTCCGGTCAGTTTTCGCAATGGCCCGAACCGTTAGGCTTCGCGGCGCTGCGCGACACCGCGCTCATGCGGCGCTTTGGCGATATCGCCCGCCAGGAGTATCGTGCGGTCGGGATCCAGATGACGCTCTCGCCACAGGCCGACCTGGCCACCGAACCGCGCTGGAGCCGGATGAACGGGACCTTTGGCGAGGATCCGCAGCTCGCGGCGGAACTCGTGCGCGCGTATGTCGAGGGCTTTCAGCACGGCCGGCGCGGGACCGATAGTGCCGGCGTGCTCGCCATCGTGAAGCACTGGGTGGGCTACGGCGCGTCGAAGGACGGCTTCGACGGCCACAACTACTACGGGCGGTTTGCCCCCGTCAGCGGCAACGCCCTCGCGGCGCACGTGCGTCCCTTCCTCGGCGCCTTTGCCATCAACGTCGCCGGCGTCATGCCCACCTATTCCATCCTCGAGGGCGCAACGCTCGACGGCAAGCCCGTCGAGCCAGTGGGAGCCGGCTTCAACAAGCAGTTGCTCACCGACTTGCTCCGCCGCCGCCATCGGTTCTCGGGCGTGGTGCTCACCGACTGGCTCGTCACCAACGACTGCTCCGCCAGATGCCGCGAAGGTGTTCCGGCAGGAGAGCGTCCCAGCTTTGCCGACGTGGCCATGCCATGGGGAGTCGAGTCGCTGTCGCCCGTCGACCGGTTTGCCAAGGCGGTGAATGCCGGCGTGGATCAGTTCGGGGGCACGGAGGAAGCGTCGGCGCTCGTCGACGGCGTCACGCGCGGCACACTCACCGAGGCGCGCCTCGACACATCGGTCGTGCGCATCATGACGCAGAAGTTTCAGCAGGGGCTGTTCGAGAATCCGTACGTCGACGTCGGCCTGGCATCGCGCACGGTGGGCACCGACGCCTTCCGCGCTGCCGGGATCGAGGCGCAACGGCGGGCCCTCGTCCTGCTGGAAAACCGCGAGCGTTTGCTCCCGTTAGGCACGGCCGGGCGGCGCGTCTTCCTGCACCGCGTCGACACCGCCGTGGCCCGCAGCTATGGCCTCACCCCCGTGGGCGAGGCGTCGCAGGCCGACGTGGCGATCATGCGGCTCGACGCCCCGTTCGAGACGTTGCACCCCGGCTACGTCTTTGGCGCCATGCAGCACGAGGGGAACCTCGCGTTTCGCGACGGCGAGGAGGAGTTCGAACTGTTCAAACGCGTGAGCGCGGCGATCCCCACGATCGTGACCGTCTACCTCGATCGTCCGGCCATCCTCACGCCGCTCAAGGAGCGCGCGAAGGTGCTCATTGCCAACTTCGGTGTGAGCGACGCCGCGTTGCTGGACGTGGTGACAGGGCGCGCAAAGGCACGGGGCAGGCTCCCCTTCGCGCTGCCGTCATCGATGGCCAGCGTGGAAGCGCAGCGCGGCGACGTGCCGCATGACCTGCTCACCCCGCTGTATCGCTTTGGGGCCGGGATGGTGCGGTGACCGAGTGACCGTCCGATCCTCGGCGTCGGATTCGAAGCACACGTGAGCGCCGCGTGGCGCGCGGCGCTGGCTACGCCATCGCGCGCCACGGCACCAGCCACGCCCGCCGAGCCAGCTCGTCTCGCACGCGCGCGAGGTGCGGCCACTCCAGCCTGGCCCGCGCGGCCAGCAGCGCGTCCCGTGTTCCCGTCGCCGCCAGCGAGGCGTTCACGACCCACCCAAACGGTTCGATGCCGGCGCGGCGCAGGTCGTCCTGCAAACGCTCCGCCTCGTGCACCGGCGTCCCCTCCGCCAGGGTAACCAGCAGCATGCGCGTGAACGCCGGATCGCGCAGGCGCGGCAGGAGCGCCCGCACGGCCTCGGGGACGTGCTCCCCCGCCGTGCGCGCCACCTCGCGGTGATAACTCTCCGCAGCATCGAGCAGGAGGAGCGTGTGTCCCGTCGGTGCGGTGTCGAGCACCACGAACCCCTTCGCCGCTTCGGCAACCGTCCGCGCGAAGGCGCGAAAGACGGCAATCTCCTCGGTACAGGGCGAGCGCAGGTCTTCCTCGAGCAATGCGCGTTCGTCGGCGGTCATCCCGCCGTCGGCCGCCGCCGACGCTTCAGCCGACGCCACCACCTCGGCCGAGTAGCGGGCGGTCTCGAGGACCGGGTCGATGCGTGCAACGGTGAGCGTCGCCGGCCGGTCCCCGCCCACGGCATCGGCAACGTGCGCCGCCGGATCGGTGGTCGAGAGATGCACGGCGTGCCCGCGGCGGGCGAGCGCAATGGCCAGGCGAGCCGCCAACGTGGTCTTCCCCACCCCGCCCTTTCCCATCGTCATCACCACGCCGTGTCCGTCAGCCGCAAGTGTGTCGACCAGCGCGTCCAACGACTCGAACCCTTCGAGCACGGCGCGTCCGCCGGATGTCGCGGTCGCCTCCGCGGACAGGTCGGCAATCGGCATCGTCGCCTCATCGGGTGTCGCAGCGTCGCCCGCGTGGACGCCCAGACTCCCGCCCATCGGCATGGTCGCTAGCGCCCGCAGCGTCTCCAGCCCCGCCATCTCGCGCGCGACCAGCGGAACGACGGTGCGCGGCAGCGACGCAAGCGCGGCGGGAATCGAGGCCAGCGCCTGGCGCTGGCGCGCACCCCACGCGGCCGCGACCGGGTCGATCCCGTGTCCCGCGTCGGCGCCGCCCAGCGCCGCCGGGTGCACGCCATTCACCACCAGGCGCTGGTGCCCGATGCCTAACGCCGCGAGTTCGGTCCCGGCCCGCGCGGCTTCGCGCAACGCGCTCTCCTCCGCGCGCGCGACCAGCAGCACGATCGTGCGCGCCGCATCGGCCAGCGCCGCCACCGTCAACTGGTATTGCGACTGGTGCGCCTCCAGCCCCGCCAGTGGCCCGAGGCACGAGGCACCGCTGCTCGACGTGGTGAGGAAGCCGCTCCAGGCCGTAGGGAGCGACAGCAGTCGGAGCGTGTGTCCCGTGGGCGCCGTGTCGAACACCACGTGATCGAAGCCCGCCTCGATGGTCGGATCGGCGAGCAGCGCCGTAAACTCGTTGAACGCGGCAATCTCCACCGTGCACGCGCCGGAGAACTGCTCCTCCATCCCGCGAATCGCCGAGTCCGGGAGCACGCCGCGATACGGCGCCACCATGCGCTCGCGATACGCCGCCGCCGCGGCAACCGGATCGATGTTCATGACGCGGAGCAACGGCGCGCCGGGAACCTCGGTCGGCGTCACGCCGGCGCGAATGCCAAAGACGTCGTCCAGGTTGCTGGCGGGATCGGTGCTGACGATGAGGGTCCGCCGCCCGCCGTCAGCCAGGTGCAACGCCGTGGCACTGGCGATGGTCGTCTTC
The DNA here is from genome assembly GCA_964560345.1 of uncultured Gemmatimonadaceae bacterium. Lineage (GTDB taxonomy): Bacteria > Gemmatimonadota > Gemmatimonadetes > Gemmatimonadales > Gemmatimonadaceae > SCN-70-22. The sequence continues at coordinate 15,333 of CAZLLP010000053.1, read as the reverse complement.
CCTACACCACCCTTGCCCGTGAAGAACAGGAACCGAGTGGCGACCGGGAGCCACGGGAGGGCGAGGCTCACGCGGGCGCCGCGGAAAGCGCGGTCACCAACTCGGCGCGCGTGGGATAACGCCCATGCGCAACGACGCTCCCGTTGATAAGGATCGCTGGCAGCCCCCCGTCGCCGAGGGTCTGCATCAGCGCCGACACCGCCGCATTGTTCACGAACGCCTGCGGCTCCTGGCTCAGGCCGAAGCGCTCGACTTGTACCCCCTTGGCGGTGAGCCATCGGAGGTCGCGGGCGATCTGCATCAGCGCCGGGTCGACCCCTGGACCGCATAGCCCGGTGGAACAGCACATCGCCGGATCAAAGACCTGCACATGACCCGACAGGACGTCAGGCGAGGCCGAGCGCTGGGTCGGCGCCGGCTCGGCGCGCGGAGCCTGCGCCTGCGTGTCGGGGCCGAGCGGGAGTGAGCGTGACATGGTCGATTCCACTTGGGACAACGAGGAGGCGACTGCCGTATTGACGGATCACATTCGCCAAACGCAATATTATTCGCGAAAACGAATATGACATCCCCAATCTCCCTACCCCGCGTCCGCCGCACCCTCACGGACGGCCCGACGCCCGACGCCATCATCGACGCCGCCCTCGCGGCCGTCGATGCACGCTTCAAGTGCATCGCCGACCCGACGCGCTTGCGGATTCTCAACCTGCTCGCCGTCGGGGAGCTCTGCGTCTGCGACGTGGTCGACATCCTGGCCCTTCCACAACCGACCGTCTCCCGGCATCTGGGACAGCTCCGCCGCAGCGGACTCGTCGCGGCGACGCGCGAGTGGAAGTTCGCGCACTATCGACTGTCACCCGCGCGCGATGCGGTGCACACATCGATTCTGGCGTGTGTCGATGCCGCGGCGAGTACCGTACCGTCGCTCGCACGCGAACGTGCCGAGGCGGCGCGGCACGCCGCCGAGCGAGCGCGGCAGCCCTGCGACTGACGTCCGGACCACGCACTGCCACCGATCAATGCGTCTCGCGCTCATCTCAGACATCCACGCCAACATCCACGCCCTCGACGCCGTCCTCGCCGATATCGACGGTCGGGGAGACGTCGAGGCGACGTATCACGTCGGTGACCTGGTGGGCTACTCGGCCTTCCCCAACGAGGTCGTGGACCGGCTGCGCCAGCGGGCCATCGCCGGCGTGGCAGGCAACTACGACAGCACGGTGGCCGCCGGCTACAAACATTGCGGCTGCCGGTCGGAGAACCCCAGGCAGGAGGAGCTGGCGCACCTCAGTTTTGCCTACACCTGCCGTGCCTGCAGCGACGCCACCAAGGCGGCGCTCCGGGCGCTCCCGTTCTCCCTCGACCTGCGCCCGTTAGGCGGTCACCTGGCCGGGCCGCGGCTCGTCCTCGTGCACGGGACGCCGACGCTCAACACCGTCTACTGGGACGCCGACCGGAGCGACGACTTCTGCCGCAAGATGGCGGCACTGGTGGGGCTGTCGGCGGGCGACGCCATCGCCTTCGGCCATACCCACAAGCCGTGGCATCGCGTGGTCGACGGCATGCACTTCATCAACACCGGGAGCGTGGGACGCCCCAAGGACGGCGACTGGCGCGCCGGCTACATCCTGCTGGAGCTTGGCGAAGGCGAGGTGCGCGTGGAGTTCGTGCGCGTGCCGTACGACGTCGATGCGGCGGTTGCCGCACTCCAAGCGGCCGAACTCCCCGTCGAGTTCGGGGAGTTCCTGCGCACCGGCGGCAAGCCGCGCCTAGCCTAACAACCTGGCCACGCGACCGCGCGCCTCTGCCAACCCCTCCTTGAGCGCCGGCGCGAGCTCGAGGTCTTCCTCGACCAGCAGGGTGTACTTCACCGTCGGCGGCAGGTCACTCCCCAACGCCGTGACCAGGTCGAGCAGCACGTTGTAGGCGCCTCGCGTGACTGCCGGATTGCTGTTGATCTCCCCGTTGTTGAGCGCGGCAAACTTGGCGCAGCTCACCAACTGGTTGGCGTGATCGACATACACCGATCCGTTGATCACCTGGCATCCTTCGGACCAGGTCTTCACGTCGGCCATCAACCCCTTTCCGCCCCAGTGCACGTTGATCGTGGCGTTGGCCTCGACCCCATTGGCGAAGTCGGCGTCGTCGAGCGTGTCGTTGTTCTTCGATCGCACCACCAGCACACCGGGACCGTTGGGACGCAACGCCAGGTACTTCTTCTGGTGCCAGCCGAAGTGGTAGTCGTGCTGCCCCTGCACCAGGAACGGACGGCCCAGCGGTGAACTCGTCGCCCCCGGCTCGGTCGACCCCTGGAACTTGTAGACGAGTCCCTTGAGCAGCAGCACGAAGATGTCGTCGAACTTCCCGCTCGCCTCTCGTCGCCGGATGCCTACCAGGTGCACGTGCGATGGCGCGAAGTCCCAGTCGGCGACCTTGCGCGTATCGCTCTTGATCGCCGACGCCTGCACCAGCTGCAGCGCACGGCTCGCCTGGTGCTCGTACTTCGACTTCACGGCGCGGAGGAGCGTCAGCCAGTCCGCGTACTCGCCCGGGGCTGGCGTTCCGCTCTTCCACGCGGCGATGGCCGGCGCCCAAACGGTCGTGAGCCCCTTGTCCAGCCAGCGTTGCAGGTGCTGCTGCGTCCCTGGACCGAAGCGGCCATCGGGGAGGCAGTCCAGTTTCTCGACCGAGCGCACGTACTCCTGGAAGAGACGGATCGCCGACTGCGTCCGATAGCCGCAGATCCCATCCGACGCGCCACCCGGAAAGAAGCCGGCTCGCTTGAGGCCATCCTGTACCGCCGAGACCGACATCGGCTGACCGGTTTCAGGCGTGTAGGGAGTGAAGTCGAGGTGATCCACTCCTGGCGCAACATCTGCGAGCGCGACCTTGGTGAGCGACTGCAATTGAGCGAGATAGGCCGCGCGCTCCGCCGCACTGATGCCGCTGTCGAACGAACCGAGGGTAATCATGACCGTGTGCCTTGCGGTGAGGGGGCCCGCCCGAGCGGGTGACGCATGAAGCGTTAGGCTTTCGGCACGACGTAGCCGTCGCGATATCGGGCACGTGTGAGCGCGTTCGCTTCCGGATCGTTGCGGAACTCCTGGGCAGCGGCATCCCAGAACACCTTGCGCCCGGTCTTGAAGGCGATGTTCCCCATCTGGGCGTTGATGGCGGCCACACTCCCCGTGTCGATGCCGCAAGCGAGCATCGACGGGTCGTTCTTGTAGATCGACTCGACGAAGTTTCGCGTGTGCAAGTCGAGGTTCTCGGTGCGATTGGCTTGCAGCGGCACCGACTCCACCCGCGCCTTGCGGGCGCCCTTCTCGGTGACCCACTCGGGGAGCACCTCCCATCCGCCACGGTTCACGACCAGCGTCCCGTCGTTGCCGATGAAGGCGATCCCCTCGGTGCGCCCATACGGACCGCCGTCGATCCCGGTCGCATGCTCCCACAGCATGTTGAATCCGTCGTACTCAAACACCGTCTGCAGCGTATCTGGCGTCTCCGAGGCATCGTCCGGATAGGCGAACTTCCCCCCCGACGCGACCACCGACGTGGGGGCCGTCGCGTTCATCGCGTACCGCGCGATGTCGATCTCATGCACCCCCCAGTCGGTCATCAACCCGCCGGCGTAGTCCCCGAACCAGCGGAAGTTGAAGTGAAAGCGATTGGGGTTGAACGGACGGGCCGGCGCCGGCCCAAGCCAGCGGTCGTAGTTGACGCCGTCAGGTGCAGCGCCATCAGGCTGCACAGGAACCGGCTTCATCCACCCCTGGTACGCCCACACCTTCACCACACGAATGCGCCCCAATTTTCCGGAGCGCACATACTCGATCGCCTGCGCGTAGTGCGGCCCGCTACGCTGCCACTGCCCCACCTGCACGATGCGCCCGGAGCGCCGAGTGGCCGCCTGCATCACACGGCACTCCTCGATGGTGTTGGCGATCGGCTTCTCCACATACACGTGCTTCCCGGCGCTCAAGGCGTCGACGGTGGCCAGGCAGTGCCAGTGATCCGGCGTCGCGACGATCACCGCGTCGACGGCGGGATCGTCGAGCAGGCGCCGATAGTCCTCGTGCACGGTCGGCGCACGCTTTCCCATCCCGGCCAGGTCCTTCGTGCGGGCGGCGAGCACGCGGCTATCGACGTCGGCGATCGCCACGCAGTTCACGCCGTCGATCTTCAGCATCGACCGGGCGTCGCTCCACCCCATCCCGTTGGCGCCGATGATCGCGAAGTTGAGCTGGTCCGATGGCGCGACGCGCCGTCTGGACGACGCCTGCGCAACCGAAGGAATGACCGACGCGAGGGCCGCGCCGGTGACGGCGGCACTCGTGTGCTTGAGGAAGCTACGGCGCGACGTCGTCACCAGCGGGTCTCCTAACGAGTTGGGGACCGCGAGCCGCCACGGCTCACGGTCCCCTACAAACGACGTGCTCACGCTGTGTCGCGCAAGACGTCGACGGTCGCGACGTGCTGTCGCTTCGGCTACATGCGCCAGCCGAGCAGGTTCCAGGTATTGAGCGACCAGAAGAAGACGAGCGCGACCGCGATCGCCCCCGTGTGACGCAGCCGCATCCAGAGGCTGCCGTCTCCGTTCCGCCACTGCGCGAGCATCGCCCATGCCCCCCACAGCACGAGTACGAGCGCCAGCACCGGGAAGGCAAGCCCCACCTTGAGCAGCGTCGGCGTCGTGCCCAACAGATCCTCGGGGTTGGAGACGAGCGAGACGAGGATCGCGATAAAGGCAAGCACGAGGACCCCAGCCCAGGTCAGCGCGCGCCGTCCGGTGGCCACCGACGCGTCCACGCGCGGACGCCCGGGCGTGTTGCGGATGAAGAACCGGACGATGGCGGTGAGGATGATCGCAAGGAACATGACGAGCCCACCGCCAAGGATCGCCTGATGCAGCGAGGGAGCGGCCAGTCCTTCAGCCTTGTCCATCACCATCATCGGCGCCGCGTCATAGAAGCCGTGCGTGATCTTCCCCGAGGCGTCGGCGCGAAAGGCCATGTGCGTGCCGGTATTGACGTCGCGGAACAGGAGCGAGTCGACCTGCACCATCCGCGAGTCGCCAAATGGCGTGGTAACCAGGATCGTCCCGTCTTCCATAGCCTTCACCGGAATGGTCCCCACCAACGCCGCCACCTTCACGAATGTCGTGAAGTTCATCCGGTTGAAGACGTACTCGCCGGCAAAGCGCTTCACCCCGGCCTTGTCCGACTCCTTCGGCGCGACGACCGGGATCGACTCCGGGTAGTAGTGATCGAGAAAGGCGGTCAGGAACGGCTGGAAGGAGATCTGGCTCCCCGTATTGGTGTTGGTCGACATGAAGACGCCGACGTTCTCGCTGGGGATGAGCGACAGGTCGGAGTGGAACCACTGCGTGTCGCCGCCGTGCCCGATGATGCGCAGCCCATGCGATGACTGCTCGTAGAAGCCGTGCGCGAAACCGGGAATGCGCGGGTCATGTCCGCGCACGCGTGTGTGCATCAACTCGGTCTCCTGCTCACCGAGGATGCGCGACGTGCCTAACGCCCCCTTGTTGAGGTGCGCGATCATGAAGTTGGCCATGTCGGTGGCGGAGGCGCTGATCGATCCGGCCGGGGCCGCGCCAGTCACGATCTCGAACTTGTGGGGGACGAACTCCCCTCCCTTCCACTCGTAGCCGTTCGACATGTCCTGGCGCAGCGCCGCCGGCAGGGGCTGCCGGGAGCTGGAGTGCGTCATGCCCAGTGGCTGGAAGATGCGCTGCTCGATGTAATCGTCCCACGTCTTCTCCCCGCCTTGTCGCTCGAGGATGTAGCCGGCCACCGCCGTGGCCCAGTTGGAATACGACGCGAACGTGGCCGGGGGACGCACGCGCGCCGGCATATGCGCCGGCAGCCAGCGACTCATCGGCGAGATGTGCGCCGAGTCCTCGGTGAACAGGTCGCGCGGATCCTCCTCCAACCCGGGCGTGTGGGTGAGGATGTCGAGGAGGGTGATGGGCTGCGGGTATGTCGCCGGGATCTTGAAGTCGATGTACTCGTTGACGTCCTTCGCGAGGTCGAGCTTCCCCTGTTCATGGAGCTGCATCACCCCGGTCCATGTGAACAGCTTGGAGACCGAGCCGATGCGAAAGAGCGTGCGTTCCGGATCGACGCGAACGCGCTTGGCGACGTCGGCGTATCCGTATCCCTTGGCAAACAGAATCTGGCCGTCGCGTACGACGGAGACGGTGACGCCGGCGATGTGCTTGTCGCGCATCCAGGCGTCCATCAGGCCATCGACAAAGGCCTCGACCTCGGCGCGATCGCGCGGTCCGCGGGTCGGTGTCGGGGCGGCAGACGCGGTGGCGGCGGATACAGGCGGGGACGCAGGTGCGGGCGGACGCTGGGCCGCCGCCGGGCGTGCTGCGAGGAAGGCACCAACGAGGAGCAGCGCGGCGCGAGGGGACAGTCGCACGGGACCTCCGAACTTGGCGGACAAAATTGTATACAAAACAGGGAAAGGAATTCTCGCCAGAACGACGGGCCAGCGCAATGCGCGCCGCCCGTCGTTCGCGATTCCTTCACCCGTCCCACGCCGTGTGGCGGCGCCCCCCCGTTACGGCGTGGCGAGCGTCCGCCGCGCCTGCTCCAGGCGCACCCCACCCGTCTCGCGCACCCCCATATACACGACCCCTCCCTTGCCGAAGCCGGCGATGACGCGACCCGCGGGAAGCACCACGCGGTCGACCATCTTCCCGCTGGCGTCGATCACATCATAGATCGGCCCACCGTTGACGACGATGGTCGTGCGAACCCACAGGTTGCCATCGAGGTCGGCGCGCGCAGCCCCGGCCGTGAACGGCGGAGCATAGTCCGGGAGCTCGTGCGGTTCGACGAACGCCAACGGCGGCATGGTGAAGTTGCGCGGGGGCCCGCCGGCTTCGTCGCGCGGGCGGGGATTGTCGCCGCCTCGGGGCGCCCCCCCCGGCGGCCCACCTTCAAAGCGCATCACCATCATCGGCGCTCCGGCCGCCCCCTCAGCTCCCATCGGCATCTGCAACGGGCGCCCAGGGTTGTCGCGCATTTGCGCCAGCATGTTGGCGCGCACCTTCTCCATCGCCACCCGCGTGGAATCGATGAAGGCGGCCTTGGCCGAGTCGTTGAGATGGCGCCACTCGAACGGGAGTCGTTCCGACGCGGTGCGCGTCCCGTCTCCGGCAAAACGATCCACATGGTAGTCCATCCCCCGCACAACGGCGATCGATCCGTCGGCCAGCACCGCCCAGTCATCGACCTTGGGCAGAGGATCGATGATCGACGACATCATCGAACGCCCGGTGGTATCGGTCGTCATCTTCATCCGCACCTTGGGTGTCTTGATGAAGGCGACCGTGTCGAGCTTGCGCGTCGCGAGTTCGACGCGAACGATCGCGGCCGAATCGGGGATGTCGGGGAGCTGCATGGCGGCCGGTCCCTGCCCACCGCCAGGTGCAGCGCCTGCTCCGCCTGGGCCACCGGGCCGCCCTCCCGGTCCGAATCGGAACTGGAACGGTGCGCGATACACGAGGCGCCCCTGCGCATCGAAGCCGGGGATCCCTCCCTGCCCTGCGACGAGCGCCTGTGCCTCGTTAGGTCGTGGGACGCTCATGACGCGCCCGATCTTCCCGGCCGGATCGATGACCAGCATCGACATCGCCTGCGGATCGATGAAGAGCGAGGAGTCGCCTTTGTACGCGAGCAATCCGCCAAAGCGCCCGGAGTAGGCCACGCCGGTCGCCGGCGTGGTATCAGCAACCACGGTGTAGGTCGCGAGCGACTTGTCGAACAGCACGACCCGTCGTCCGATCACGTCGTTGATGAGGACGCGTCCGTCGGGAAGGGCGCGCGCGGTGGAGACGGCGCCGAGCAGTTCGCTCGACTTGGCCTCGACGGGGCCGAGCGGACGGGCGGCGGGGGGCTTGCCCTGCGCGAGTGCGGCCGCCGGGAGGACGAGCGTGGCGAAGAGAACAGGGTAACGGGACATGAGACGGGGGACGGGAGACGGGGGACGGGAGATGCCTAACGCACGATCTGGATGGACTGGCCTCCGCCACCGCCCATCATGACGGGGCCGCCACCGGGGAAGCCGCCGGCGCCACTGACACCGGCGGTTCCGGAGCGAATGGAGGCGAGGTAGCGCGGGTCGAGGTAGCTGGCCACCAGCGCGGGGAGCTTGCGCCGTTGGTCGGCGGTGAGGAGTCCGCGCACGTCGGCGGCCACCCGCGCGAGCAGGTCGATGGTCGCCCGCCGCCCCTGACGATAGGAGCCGTAGGCCTTGTCGGCATCGTAGCGGTCGGGGAGCGCCGCGAGCGACTTGGCGATCGGCGTCCAGATGGAGTCAGCGCGGATGAGGTACCAGCGGTTGAGCGTCGCCAGCGAGTCGGCCTGCGGCACCGTGAGCTGCAACGTGTCAGCCTGGCGCAGGATCGTCGCCAGCGGATTCACAAAGCCCCCGCTGCCGTAGATCGCCTTGATGATCCCTTCCGGCAGCTTGTTCCCTTCCTGGCTGCGCCCCACGTTGAGCTGCTGCGTCAATGCCTGCCGTTCACGTGTCGGACCCACGTCGAACCGCAGCATCGCCGTCACCGTCACCGGGGCGCGGAACGCCGAGAACTGAGGGTTGGTCGCGCCGAACCGCCGGTTCACATCGTAGCGATAGCGATTGGACGCCGCATCGAAGCCGCGCACAAAGAGCAGCGAGGCATCGGGGATGGGTTGCTGGCCCCAGCCGCGCAGCTTGTCGTCGCTGTGCAGCAGCAAGTCGGCCGCACCTAACGGGTTGGAGATGTTGAACGAGAGCGTGGCGCGCTGCGGCATGCGCACCTTGATGGGGTTGAACGAGATCGAGAGGTTGGCGTTATGCGTCCACGGCCCCTGGCAGCTGTTGCGCCCGGCCACACGCCCGAGCTGCCCGGCCAGGCAGTCGCGCACCCGCCCGCTCGACGACGCCAGGAGCGCCTGCATCGAGGACGCGAGCGCCGGATCGGCCGCGCCGCCCGCCGGATCGAAGACGAAGGCCCGGTCGTTCTGGTACCCGTCACCATTCACGTCACCGGCCACCACCGGCGTGAACGGTGTTCCTGAACGGAGATTGCCGAACCAGTTGATGCGAATGAGATCGAGCGCATTCCAGTAGAGCGAGTACTGCACCTGGTGCCGCGAGTCGAAATTGCTGCGGGCCCACTCCTGAGCCAGCGGATCGCCAGCGGTGTTGGTCCCGAAGCCACGCACGCGCTCGCGCACGTTGGAGTACACGTACGACAGGCTCCAGTTGTAGCGCGAGTTGAAGGAGAGAGGGGACAGCGAGGCGCGCAACTGGCGGCTTTCGGAGCGCAGGTCGGAGCGCTGTTCAGTGACGCGGTTGAAGGCTTGCGAAAGGCGCGCGTCGCGCGCCGCGATGGCCCCGGTGGCGGGATCGATGCTCGTCGGTTGCACATACACCGGGCGCCCTCCCTCCGCGGCGAGCGCAAACCGTTCCGTGCCCAGGAAGTTGCGGTCGACGAAGCCCTGTTGGTTGAGGTTGAGCGACAGGGTCCCCTCGAACGACGCGTTGAAGCGATTGGCGAGGACCGGGCCGCTCCACTGCAGGTTGCCACGAATGGAGCGCGGTGCGTGGAAGTCGTTGGTGAAGAGCGTGACGTTAGGCGCCCCGCTGGCAAACACACTCCCCGTCGTGCCGTCGGCGCATTCGGCCGGGATCTGCCCCTGCCCGGCGAGGTACTGCGCCCACTGCGCATTGGGAACGGCGAGCCCACTGCAGTTCACCAGTTGCACCCCGCTGGGGAGCCCGGTGTTGTCGAGCGCCGAGCCGATGAGTTGCGCACCGGGCGTCCCCTGGAAGACGCCGACGCCGCCGCGCACCACCGCGCGCGGTCCACGGAACGCTCCCTCGAACGCGCCCACCTGTGCCGCCTGACCGTACGCCCACGAGAAGCCCACACGCGGCGAGACATAGAGGCCGTTGGGAACCTCGTCGTTCCGCGTGCCGAACGTCTGTTCGACCAGCGGGTTGCGCGTGGGCGACGAACCGAAGGCGTTCCCGTCCACCCGCACCCCGTATTGCACCTGCAGGCGCGGCGTGGCCCGATACGAATCGCCTAACGCCAGCGCCCCGGTCACCTGGTTGCCCGACCGAATGCGCCGCTGCAACTGCCGCGCGAATGTGGTCGCCCGTCCCGCCTCGAGGTCGGCGAGCGAGTTGTAGAAGAACGAGCCAAGGAGGTTGTTGCTCTGGTCCACCTCGAAGCCGTCGCGCCGCAGTTCGGTGGTGAGCTTGAGTCGGTGCTTGTTGTCGTTGCTGAACCAGGAAATCTGGTTCAGCAGGCTGACCCCTGAGGTCGTCGACGTCGTGTTGAGGAACGGACTCCCCCCGAACTGCACGTTCTTCACGCCGTTGGTCCCATCGGACAGCGTGGAGTTGATGCGGACGGTGCCGCTGGGCATCAGGAGGAAGGGATCGGAGGCGTTGCGGCTGAGACTGAGGCTCACCGACGTCTCGCTCAACGCGCCAAAGCCGAAGTAGGTCGAGTGTCGTCCCTGCAGTCCGCCGTTGAAGTTCGTGCGCGTGCCGCTGTGCGCCGGGAGTTCCGTCACCTGCGCACTCACCGGATTGAAGCGGTTCCACGACAGGTTGCCGCCCAGCGAGTACGCCGACCCGGCGCGCGACGACGGCGGCGAGAGATCGATGCCGCCAAAGAGCGATCCCTGATCGCTCAGTCGGCTGGAAGGAATCCCACCGGCACTAAGCGGAACCGACTGCGTCGCGAGAATCGACAGCAGCCGCGTCACCGAATCGGGGGCGAGCCCCGAAGCGGCCAACCCCACCGGCGAGGTGTTGAGCAGCGTCTGCAAGTCGTTGGAGCGGCGCCCGAGTTGATAGGCAAGGTTGTAGAACGCGGCGTTGAACTTGATTGGGCCCGAGAGCAGTCCGCCCAGCGACGCGTTGGAATACTGCTGGCCGAGCGCCGAGGCCGCGGGATCAGTCCACTGCAGCCCGGGAGTGTCGAGATTGAGCGAGTTGGTGCGCAGGATGAAGTTCGTCCCCGAACGCGACCGGATGTTGAAGTTCCCTCCGCTGAATCCGCCGCGAGAGACGTCGTATGGTGACGCGTTCAGCGACGCCGAGACCATGGCATCGCGCGGCAGGTCCGACCCGGAGAAGTTCTGCCCGTTGAGCGTGGTGGAATTCTGGTCGGCGCCGAGCCCTAACACGGAGAAGCCGGACGGGTCGCCGTCCTGTCCCGGCACGTACAGGACGCCCGGGGCGTTGGCCGCCATGGCCGCCAGGTCGCCCTGCTGCGTCGGGTCGAGGTTGTTGGGATTCACTACCCGCTCGGTCCCGGCCACGTCCTGCGCCTGCTCGTTGCGGTTGGCTCGCGTCCGATTGGCGGTGACCTTCACCTCGTCGAGCGTCGTGGTAGTGCGCGAGAGTTGCGCGTCGGCCACCAGGATCTCTTCATCTGCGACGCGCTTGATCTCGAATCGCCGTGGCGCGTACCCGATCGACCGGAAGGCGACGAAGTAGTCGCCGTCGCCACCGGGGAAGGTGACCATGTAGCGCCCATTGCGGTCGGTCAGCGCGTTGCGGCTCACGGCCCCTGACAGCGTGGTCACGGTGACCTGCACCCCTTCCAGCGCCTGTCGTTCAGGCCCAGTGACCCGGCCGCGAATGATGTCGACGGTTTGGGCTCCAATGGACCGGAGCGGAGCACCAAGCACGCCGGCCAGCACGAGGAGGGTTCCAACGGTTACACGTGCGAGCGCACGACACGGGACGAGCGTGCGGCAGACGATCGACAGAGGCATGAGGACGGGCGAGAGAAGCGCGAACCTGTCAGTGCGGGCCCTAATGGCACGCGCCATGGCACCAACCATGGCACCCGCGACCGAAGTTAGACCCCGACAGGCGTCGGAAGGATTCTCGCCTGTGACGAGCCGTCGAGTGATCAGCGAAGTCCCCCGACTCGTCTGCGCGACGTCTCCGGGGACCGCGACCGCGCGTCACCGCCCGCCCTACGGTTCGCGGATGCGGACTGCGGCGCCACCCCCCGCCGCCAGCAGCAGCCGCAGGCGGTCGCCGGCCTGCACGTTGCGGCTCGTGATCTCGACCGGGAGTGGGTTGGTGAGCCAGTGCGCCCCTGCCCCATCGGCATAGATCTCGGCCACATACCGTTTACCGGCCGTGAGAAAGTCGAGCGGGACGTCGAAGGTGCGCGCGTGCTCATCGGTGATGGCGCCGATGAACCAGCGATCGGCACCACGCTCCTTGCGCGCTACCACTACATAGTCGCCGATGGCCCCGTCGATCACCCGCGTCGTATCCCAGTCGACGGCGACATCGCGAATGAACTGGAAGGCCGGCTGGTTGGCGTAGCTCTCGATCACGTCGGCGGTCATCTGCACCGGGGAGTACAGCACGACGTAGTCGGCGAGCTGCTTTGCCAGTGTTGTGCGTGCCCGCGGCTGGTCCGGCGTGCGGGCGGTACCTGACGAACCGGCCAACAGGATGTCGAACACTCCCGGCGTGTAGTCCATCGGGCCGGCGAGGAGCCGGGTGAAGAACAGAATCGTCTCGTGCTCGGGTGGATTGCCGCCGTCCGGGCCCCCCGCGTTGTACTCCTGGCCGCGCGCCCCTTCGCGGCTGAGCATGTTGGGCCAGGTGCGCCGCTCGCCGGTGTCCATGATCGGTTCATGCGCGTTCACGGTGAGGCCGTACCGCGCGGCGGTTTCGATCACCTTGCGGTGATGGCGCACCATGAACTGCCCGGTGTGCGCGTGCCCCTCGGCCGTCTTGTCGTTCACGTATCCGGTCTTGATGGCCGTGACGCCGAGCGACTTGTACAGGGCAAAGGCGCTGTCGAGCTGCCGCTCGTAGTTGGCGATTCCCATCGCGGTCTCGTTATGCACGATGAGCGAGACGCCCTTGGCCCTGCCGTATGCGGCAACCGCCCGCAGGTCGTAATCGGGATAACCCTTGGTGAAGGAGAAATCACGCCCGTGCGTCCCGATCCAATCGCCGTCCCAGCCGACGTTCCATCCTTCGACGAGCGTCCCCTTGAGCGCGTTGGCCGAGGCGAAATCGATGTAGCGCTTCGCGTTCGCCGTCGTGGCGCCATGCTTGGGCCCGGAGTTCCAGGTGTACATCCCGGCGTGCATCCCCCACCAGATGCCGTTGTACTTCATCGGGGCGATCCAGCGGGTGTCGGCGATCTTCGACGGGGGGTTGAGGTTGAGCCCCAGCACCGACGGCACGAGGTCCGCGGCCTTGTCCGCCAGCTGCACCGTACGCCACGGCGTCGTGAACGGCGTCGTCCCGCGCACCTTGACGCCGTCGGCCCACGGCGCGAGTGCCGGACGAAAGGTGCGTTCCCCCACGCGCGCCAGGTCCATCGCCGCATAGTCGGCCAGGTCGGCCTCGTGCAACACGACCACCGGGCCGCCCTGCATCTCCATCGTCAACGGGGTGCGCACGGTGTCGAGCATGCTCACCGGCGACGACGCGTAGAGGAACTCGTAGCGATCCATCGCCTTGCGGTTGGCCGGGATCCACCACGCCTTGGCGTTGTCGGCCATCGCGAACTCGGTCAGCTCGTCGGCGATGCGGAAGGCATTCAGGTTGGGCTGGCGGGGAAGCTCGTACCGAAAGCCGACGCCATCGTCAAACGCGCGAAAGACGACAACGAACTCGCGACGAAGGCCGGTGCGCTCTGCCACGCGCACGCGAAGCTCGTTATGCCGGTCGCGTACGCGCGAGACTTCCCCCCACGCCGAGGTCCACGACGTATCGACCGACGCGCGCGCCGAATCGACGACTCGAAGGTTCTCTCCCAACGATGGCGCGCCGCGAAAGGCGAAACCGAGCCGCGAGGGGAGCAGGATCTTTCGCGCATCGCGTGACACCGCGTAGGTGAGACGTCCGTCGCGTAACGAGACCGTGACCGTGTTGCGCCCGTCGGGCGACGCCAAGGCCATGGACGGCTGGGCGAGCGTCGCCTGCAGCGGCATGAAGGCCAGCGCCGCCAGCGCGACCCGCGCGGCAACCTGCGTGCGGAGAGCGTGGGGGGACCCGGCACGAAGTCGCCGACACGAGTTCGGCGAAAGCCAGGAACGACGGCCAGGAGCTGCAGCGGGGAACAGCATGTTCGAGGGGGCAGCGGTTGAGCGCGAGGACACCGTTACAAATGATGCCCTCCTGCCATCAGGCGCCAGACTCTCCCGCACCCGCACGTTTCGGCCGGAGCGTTGCATGTGACGGTTCCGATGCGGAAATTCGCTCGCACCCTCTCGCCCGACGCCCAAATGCCTGACGTGCGCGCTATCGTCGATGGCATCACATCGCGCCTTTCGCCCTTCCCCGCCGTCGAGGCGATCGCCTTGAGCGGTTCGCGCGCACGCGCGACGCCCACGGCCGATGCCATGTCGGACGTCGATCTGTACGTCTTCACGCGTGGCGAGGTCGCGCTGTCGTCGAGACAGCGGATCGCCGAGCACCTCGGCCGTCGCGCCAGCGCGCAGCTCGACCAACGCTACTGGGGGCTCTCGGATCAGTGGATCGACGCCGCGAGCGGATGGCACATCGACGTGAACTACTTCGACGCGCACTGGATGCACGACACGGTGCTGCGCGTCGTCGAAGCACACCAACCGTCGCTCGGCTACACCACCTGCTTCTGGCGCACCATTCAGCAATCGGTCGTGCTGTTCGATCGCGGGTCGTGGCTTGGCGATCTCAAGGCGCGCTGCGACGTGCCGTATCCCGAGGCGCTGCGACGGCACATCATCGCGCACAACCATCCGGTGCTGCGCACGATCTACACGTCGTATGCCAGTCAAATCGACAAGGCGGTGGCGCGTGCCGACATCGTCAGCCTCAACCACCGTATCGCGGCCCTGCTCGCCAGCTACTTCGACTGCCTGTTCGCCGCCAATCGCGTGTTGCATCCCGGAGAGAAGCGGCTTGTCGAGTTCGCGGAGTCGCACTGCCGCTGGCGTTCGCCGACCATGGCAGAGGACATCGCGGCGCTCCTGCGCGAATCGGTGATCGCGCCGGCGTCGGCGGGACGGCGGGTGCAGGCGCTGCTTGATGGGCTGGATGCAGCGCTGACCGCGGCGGAGGGGTAAAAGGCGGTCCCGCGAAGGCATGAGGGGCGCCCGTTCGTACGCAGGCCGAGGCCGCCAGGGGGAACGACAAAGGGCGCGAGCATGGTGAGACCATGTCGCGCCCGTCTGTTTGGATTGTCTGGTGGAGCGTCTTCGATGTTCGAGTCGGGACGGCGGGATTCGAACCCGCGACCCCCTGAACCCCATTCAGGTGCGCTAC
>CAZLLP010000052.1:0-34387 GCA_964560345.1 uncultured Gemmatimonadaceae bacterium | reverse complement strand
GGCGCGGCGTAACTCCCTAGCAAGTGTCAACGAAAGTGGAGCAAGATCCCGAGCGAAATTCCGGTTGCTCGCTTCGCTCGCACCTATTTGACTCGCTCGCTGCGCAACTTGCGCGTTATGCGGCCAGCACCAGATTGACTGATGTTCATATCGAAGGGTGAGTACGAGCAACGCCTTGCCACTGCCTTCCTTAAGGCCAGCGGCCTCTCGGCCGAGCTGACTCCGCTGATGGCTGGCACGGGGCCGGATTTCGCAGTGTCTCTAGCGAAGCGCACTATAGGTCTTGAAGTGACCCGCCTCTTCCACCACGACGAGGCGCAAAGCGTGGAGATCGAAGGTCGACGCTCACGAGTCGCCCTAGGAGCTTTTCGTGCGTGGTCGGAACGCGTGTCTATCCCCGTCATCGTTCACCTTCACTTCGCACCGCGAGCTGCACCAACGAAATCTCGAGTGCCTCGGCTAGTGAGCGAGCTCGTCGAGCTCGTCGAGCGCAATGTACCGATGCCCGGAAGTGTCTTTACCTGGACCCGCGATTGGCACGCCCCACACGACTATCTCGAGGGCCTCGTCGGAGTGAGCATCCGCCAATCGGTGCGCGAACGTGAATCGCATTGGTTCGTGCCGTCAAGTGGAATGGTACCAGACCTGTCGTCGTCGCTCCTTCAGGCTCGCATTGCCGCAAAGAACGCCAAATTGTCGCGTTAGTGATCCACCCGAAGAGTGTTGGCTACTGGTCGTCGCCGAGGGAACGTCAGCGGCGAGCACCTTCAACTGGGTTCCCGACGCAGAAGCGCACATTTACGAGTCAGCCTTCGAAAGGACGTACCTTTTTGAGGCTTTCAGCAGACGGATAGCGCAGCTGAATACATCACGCCCATGACGTTTTACCGCGAACATGAGGCTGCAATTGACGATGGCTCTGTGGCGCGCGGCCGCGCCGCGTTCTATTTCGTGCCCTGGCAGCTGAACGCGGGCGTTCGGCGGTGAGAAGCTATTAAAGAACTGCGCGAATCTCCCGGCAATCTCTCCTGTGAGGCAAGAAACGTGGAGGCGAGGCTCGTGAGTAACGCCAGGAGAAAATTCAACCGCACCGCGAATCAACCCCTACCCACCCACCAACCCCACCGCCCGCTCCGCCTCCCGTATCGCATTCCGATGATCACTCGCCCCCGCTAACTCCGTATTCGCAAACGCGATCCTTCCGAACGCACGATCCCGTAGCACATCCCGCGGCGCCGGCTTCCCATCCACGCCAAAGAAAAACCCCGGCTGCGGACTCACGTACGCGTGCCCCCAGCGATTGAGGATGATCCCCGCGACGTCACGCCGCGGATCGAAGCCGCCAGGTGCAAACATGTCGCCCAGCTGCGCGCGGAAGGCGCGCTCGTACTGCGCGAACGACGTCCCATAGAGCTGCGCGCGCCCCTGCTTCCCCTGCTCGGCGATCGGGAGCCCTGGCTGCGAATACAGCACCTTGAGGGTCAGCACGGTCGGCTTGTCAGGGTCGATGCCGCTGCCGTCGCCGGCGATGGTCGACATGCGGCGCACGGAGAGGTAGTTGCCGAGCCCCTCGAACCAGCGGCAGCCGGCCATCCCCATCTTGTGCAAGAAGCGCCAGTTGCGCACGGCGACGTTGGCCATCAGCGCCGGCGATCGATGGAACTGCGCGAAGGCGTCGCTATGCGACGTGGGGAGGTCGCGCACGATGTGTTTCGTCGTCCAGCTCCCACCCGCCATCACGACGCCGCGCGCGCGCACGCGGAACAGGCGGCCGCCTAACGCGTAGGTGATGCGCACGAAGTCTGCAGTGGCGGGATCGCCCTCGTGCTCGACTGCCACCACGGTGGCACTGAGTCGGATGCGGGTTGTCGCGCCGGCGCGATCGAGCGCTTCGAATCGAATGGGCGTGCGCCACACCTGCTCCACGCTGCGCTCCCCGGCGAACGCCTCGGGGATGAGCGTCTTCACCATCAGCCGCACAAAGCCGGCGTTGCCGTCGGGGAACATCTGGTCGCCCAGTTCCGCATTGCCGTCGCCGGGGAACTCGGTCTCGATGGCGTAGGCGCAGTAGGCCGACAACGCATCGGGCCCCGACCCATAGCCGCCGCCCTCCACGGGTGACAGGAAGGTCCGCACGGTCTCGCGACTGATGCGATGCCGCGCCATCAGGTGCTCCTCGAGCGTGATGGTGTCGAGCTGGCGCGAGATCGCATCGCCTTCCACCTGGGGGCGCGGCCCCTCGTCAGGCACGGTGCGCCAGCGCATGAGATCGGCCTTCACCGCCTCGCTCAACGGCGCCCCGTCGAGCTGTCGCCCCCATGGATCGAGCACCCACACTCCCGGGCGCTGCCCGAACTGCGAGCCGAAGTAGAAACCGTAGTCCCTGGGATCGGCGTACGGACTCTGGTGCAGCGGCATTGCGCGCCTGGGGCTCTGCCAGCGCTGGTACTCCATCACCGACCTGTCCATCCCGATGAGGTCATACACCTTGTCGATGTAGCCCCCCTTCAACGGCACCAGGAAGATGGCCGACGCCTGGTGCGCCGTGAGGCGATGGCCATCAACGAGGAACTCGTTGCGCTTGGCCAAACCGCCAACGACGGAATGGTTGTCGAGGAGGAGGCAACGCCCGCCCTTGTTCTTCTGATAGAACAGCGCGGCCGACAGTCCGCTGATGCCCCCTCCCACCGACACGAGGTCGTAGACCTCCCCGGTGTCGATGGCTTTCGCCATGGCCCCTTCGTACGCGCCGTCGCGTATGCCATGCGCCGCGGTCATGACGTTGTACGTGTTGCCGTTGGAGTGGCGGTACTGCCCCACGCCGCCATAACCGTCGAATGCGTCGGCGGGCGACGTCGCGCTGGCCGCGCGTCCGTTGAGCATCAGCCCGGCCCCCGCGACCAGTGCGCCGTTGACGAAGTCGCGCCGAGTGATCGGCTCGTGCATGCCGAGTCGATCGTCGTGGGGGCGGTTGGCGGCGGGGTCGCTCGGCGTGTCCATCGGCGGTGGCTGAGATGGTGGGTGACCTGAGCGGAATCATGGATGAGGGCGCGACGTATCGCCCTCCTTCACCCCCTTAGGGGCGCGCTAAGATTGCAGCGGTCTCTCACCAAGCACCATGCGCGGCCGCACTGTAGTCAGGTTACCCTCTCCAGGACCATGCATATGAAGCGCTCGCACGCCGCCATCCTGCTGCTCGCCCTTCCGGTGAGCCTAACCGCCCAAACACCGAACGCCGCCGCCACCGCCAATCCGATCACGACTGCGTTCCGTGGCCGGACGATGTCGCTCCAGCGCAACCTGGCGCAGGCGTTCGATTCCATCCCCGAGTCGAAGTTCAGCTACAAGCCGACGCCGGCGCAGCTCACCATCGGCTACATCGCGCAGCACCTGGCGAGCGACAACTATCTCTTCTGCAATGCCTTTGGCGCGATGAAGGCGACGCTCCCCGCGAGCGACACCACCACCGCCGATTCGGTGAAGGCCAAGTGGCCCAAGGACACGCTCGTCGCCAAGCTGAAGGCCTCGCTCACCTTCTGCGAGAGCGCCTTTGCGCAACTCGACGACACCAAACTCGGTGAGCAGGTGACGATGACCTTCGGCGGGAACTCGCGCACCGTCTCGCGCGTGAGCATGGTGCTCGGCCACGCGCTCGACATGGCCGATCACTACAGCCAGCTGGCGAACTACATGCGGCTGAACAATCTCATCCCGCCGACGGCGCTGCCGCGACCCGGGCGAAGCTGATGGGGTCAGAGCTGGGGTCAGAGCACAACTCTGACCCCAGTTGATTTTCAAGGGGTCAGAGTCCTTGATCCCTTGTGTGCGGCTGTCGGCGCTCGTAGCGTCCTCGCGCGGCGGCCCCAGCCGATTCGCACATCACACAATCCCGGCATCGACATGAAGAACACCTATCGCGACGAAGCGGAGGTCCTGGTCTGGACGAATGGTCCCGGCCACCTGGCGCTTGAGTTGCGATCCGATCGCAAGGCCGTTGCCGATCGCAAGTTCATCTCGTGGTGGCCGGGTGCTACGACGCAGAATCCGTTGCGAAGGGTCCCGTCCGCCCCGCACCCGAACCGGTATCAGGCCAACCGCGCCGAGTTGGGGGAACGGTCGCGTGAGCTATTGGAGGCGATGACCGAAGAGGCAATTGCATTTCGCCTGGCGAATCAGCCGCGGCCCGGTCAAAAGCAGATGAACAAGGGGGGGTTCAACGGCGAGTATGGACTCTCCGCCCATGAGCGATTCAAGATGCCGTTAGTCGGAACGCGCACGAAGGACCTCGCGGTGGCCCACCACTTTGGTCTGTTCGGTCGTGGCATTGGCGCGTGGTGGGCCGCACGGAAGGCCAGCCACGAGGGGTATCGATTCATCAGCGCCACCATCAACTGTTCGGGGACCGTCGCCGAGGCATTGGACGCGGGTGGCGCCACCGCGTTCAACAGGAAGCCGGGGGGATTCGTCGTGACGCCTACGGCGGTGAGGAACTGGACCGAGGAGATCAACGCCAGCCTCTCCGCACTGAACGCGAAGTTTCGCCAGTGTCTGGATCGCCTGAACGCCAGCACGGTGCCCGCGGTTGTGCAGGCGCGGAACAACGTCGCGAATGAGTTGCTCGATCCTGGCATCTATCTGAATCGCGCCGGAGAACCGGACAATCCTTTTCAGCGCGCCATCGACGGCGCGCTGCGCAAGTATCACCAGACTCCCTGGGGCGCCGAGATCACCGGGGAGGTGTTCACCGCGAAGATCGAACAGCTTGCCACAATCGTGGAGAACATTCACGCCGGCGTCGGTGAGTATCAGCTGGCCAGCACGTCGCCGCGGTACGCGACGATGCTGGTCCTGTGCGGGCAGATCGCCGCCAAGCTCGATGCGGTTGGGGACCCGCCGTACGTACAGCTCGCCTGACGGGGGCGTGGACGCCACCACACCACGCACCGTCGTCGCCAAGTCGTCACCTAACGGTGACACCGACATCCCACTGAACGTGACGCGCCATCGCGAACCTGCGGGGGTGATGCAATTCGGCATCCTGACCGACCCCGTCCCCCCCGCGAGGCTTCATGTCGTCCGTCTTCCCCCGTCTCTCCGCCCTCTCTGCGCTGGCGCTGGCCGCCGCCGCGTGCGCCGATCCGATCACCCGCCCCACCGGCATCGTCGATGCCCCGCTCCTCTCGGCGGGTGCGGCCCCCGGACAGTTCGGCGACTTCGCTCCCATCGCGGGAACCGCCGCCTGCGTCGCGCCGCCGTCGCTCCTCTCTGATTTCGCCACGTACGAGCCGTTCGTGCTCCCCGCCGGCTACACGCAGAAGATCGTCGGGCAGGAAATCGTCGACTGGCGCCCCCTGGCCGGCACGGGGGCCGACCTCCCGGACATGATGGTCCTCAACGAGACGGGGCCTAACGCGGGACGGTACCTGTATCGCACGCACGAAGTCGGCTCCAACGGCGCCGTCACCGTCACCGACCTCTGGACGGGACAGACGACGCTGGCCGACCAGCAGTCGCACTACGAGTCGCTCGACGGGATCACCTGGTCGCCGAGCCACACGCTGCTCTTCGCCGAGGAACGGATCGTGGCGTCGTTCAGGGATCCGCGGGTGCCTAACGCGGTCGGTGGGCTGGTCTATGAGTACAACCCGCGCACCGGTGTCACCCAGCCGCTGCCGGCCGTTGGGGCGCGCTCGCACGAAGGGCTGCGCTTCGACTCGCACGGTAACCTCTACGGCATCTCGGAGAGCACGCCGGGGGCCAACGGCTCGGGCGCGATCTACAAGTTCGTCCCCGATCGCCGCGGCGACTACACGAGCGGGCAGCTCTACGCGCTCAAGGTGCTCGACGCGACCACGCGTGAGGGCGAGGCGGTGTGGGTGCCGCTCGACCGCGACGCGGTCCAGGTGAACTCGGACGCCGAGGCGATCGCCAAGGGCGCCACCGGCTGGGGACGCCCGGAGGACGTCGAGATCAGCACGAACGTCGGCAACACGCGCGGCGGCCAGGTCATGTACGTCGCGTCGACCTCGGAGCGCCTCGTCCTTCGCATCGAGCTCAACGGAGATCGCGCCGTGGTCTCGAACTTCGTGAAGGAAGGGGTCAACGTGACGGGGCTCAACAACCCCGACAACCTGGCGCTCGACAACCAGGGGAACCTCTACGTCCTTGAAGACAACGGCCCGGGCGACATCTGGGTGGCGCGGGCGGGACACCCCGGGGCGCGCGTGGCGGCCTCCGTCGAGATGTTCGCCAGCCTCGCCGACTGCGCGGCCGAGCCCACCGGACTGTACTTCGACCGCAACAGCCAGCGGGCCTGGGTGCACGTGCAGCATGCGGGCGGCGCGCTGCGCAACGACCTGCTGGTCGAGATCACCAAGCGTTAGGCGCCGGCTCGACGACGGGGGCTCGGGGCGGAAACTCGCTCCGGGCCCCTCGTGGCGTTTCGCGTCTAAGGGGACTTCAAGGGGTCAGCGTCCTTGAACCATCGGTTTCAATCCCTTGGCCCCCTGAACCCGACCCCTCGAATCCGGCGTGCAAGCGTTCTCCTGCTGCCCGTCAGGCGCGCGCCGGCGATGCCGCCGCCATCGTTGCGCGCAGGCGCCGCGCGTAGGCGAGGAAGAGCGTGGAGTACACGATGTGGATGATCACTGGCGGCAGGAGCATGGGCGGGAACATCGCGGCGTTCACGAACTGTGCACACAGCTGGAGCACGTGATACACGATGAGGATGCTCACCACGTTCTTGACCGTTGCCGGGGCCACATCGCGGCGCGTCGCCGAGAAGCTGATGTACGCGACCGCGAGAATCGCGAAGGAGAAGGCGCGGGCAATCGCCGCGGAGAGCCCGGTCGCCCCTGGAAAGAAGGTGGCGGGCATCGAGAACATCCCGACCGCGATGACTGCTTCTCCCACCGTGTTGAGCCACAGGACCCACTTCATGAATGCCTCCCGGTACGGTTCGCGAGTGCAGGGGCGGGCGCCGCTGTTGTCGCGAAGACATCTATTGACGTTTGGGGGAGGCGATTCTCGACAGGCCTTGCGCCGGTGATCGGAGAGCGTGTTTCGGGGGGCTTGTTTCAAGGGGTTGTTTCAAGGGGTCAGAGTCCTTGATCGTAACGTCAGCGGAACGGATGTGATCAAGGTCGTTCCGTAAGCGGACGCTGAGCCGATTCGGTCACCCTGTTTCACCAGGCAGCGCCCGTCCAATTGCTTGCACAGGCGCTGCGTCGTTCGCCAAGGACGCGATGGAGACCGGTCGCTCGCGTTCGCCACTGCGGGTACTGGGAATCTTCCCATCGCTCGTTGCCTCGAGCGAGCGACGCTCTTTCGCGGAGCCGCGTGGTTCGCTCCATTTCTTTGAGTAGCGTGCGGCCGGGTGGCCGCGCATCAGCGGGCTGGTGGCGCGACTCGAACCACATCATCGCGACCGGCGCAATCGCCGGTGCCGTGAGGAGATCATGACGAGAGACGAATTGCGCGCGCGACTCGCCGCGCTGCACCGGGAACTCGATGGCGTGGACACGGTCGATGCGGAGACGCATGCCTTGCTCAAGCAGCTGGCGTCCGACATCCGCCCCATCATCGAGCCGCCGGAGGGGCACGCCACGGACGCCGAGCATGCGGCCTCGCTCAAGGAGCGCCTCGCGCAATCCATCGCCTCGGTCGAGGGGACGCATCCGAAGATCGCGCGCGCGCTGTTGGACCTCGTGGACACGATGGTGTTCTACAACCTCTGAGGGGGACGTCCCCATGAGCGCCTCGTACCGGTAAATGAAGAAGGCCTCGAGAAGCGCCGGCGTGCGCCACCCCGTGCGGAACGCCGTGCTGTTCGCACTCCTCGCGATCGTCGGTGTCACCCTCGTGCTGCTGGGCGTGGTCGACATGCGCGCGACCGGCCGATCGGGGTCGCCGCTGTTGCTACTGGGACTCTTCCCGGCGCTCCTCTCCCCAATCGCCTTCGTGCGCTACCTGCGCGCCGCACGAATCGTTCGCGACATGCAGAGCGGGCGAACGGCCATTGCCCGCTGGACGGTCCCCGCCGAGCAGTTCGGCCGATTTGTCGAGGAGGACCAGCGTCTCGCGAACCGGAAGTTCACGACCAACTTCTACCAGCCGCCTAACGCCATCCCCGACGCCGGGGTGGCGGTGATCTTCTCCGACGACGGCGTCCTGATTGGCGACGGCTATTTCCCCCTGTCGACGACGCACGGGCGACGCGTCCTGAGCGTGCAGTACGTCGACGCCGATCCTCCCTGCATCGAGTTCGGGACGACGTTGAGCACGCTGGCCCGCACGTCGAGCGCGACGATCGCCACCACCCGCACGGCGGAGACGCTGCGCGTCCCGGTGGCGACCGAGGCAAGGCGGGAGGCGGGCGAAGTGATCCAGCGATATCAGAGCATCATCGCTCGGCGATAGCGGGCTTCTCTGGGTGGCGAGCTGGCGTCGAGCGCGCCGGGACGGCGGGCGGTAAGTTGAGTGCTCGCCGACGTCACCCGAGCCCGCCCTCATGCGCCTCCCCGCCACCCTCCTCGCCTGCGCCCTCGCCCTCCCGGCGATCGCCTTCGCGCAACAGTCCACGCCCCCCGACACCGCCGATCCCAATCTCTTCCTCGAGGAGATGACTGGCGCCCGCGCCATGGCGTGGGTCAAGCAGGAGAACGAGAAGACGGTCGCGGTGCTGGAGAAGGATCCGCGCTTCGCCTCGATCTTCAAGGCGGCGAAGACCATGGCTGCGGCCAAGGATCGCATCCCCTACGTGCAGTTCCTCAACGGCCAGCTCTACAACTTCTGGCGCGACGAGACGCACGTGCGCGGCATCTGGCGGCGTACCACGCTCGCCTCCTACCGATCGGCAGCGCCGAAGTGGACGACGGTCCTCGACCTGGATGCGCTGGCGAAGGCGGAGAACGGGAACTGGGTCTGGCACGGCGCCGACTGCGTGCGTCCGCGCGAGGATCGCTGCCTGGTCTCGCTCTCCGACGGCGGCGAGGATGCGGTCACGGTGCGCGAGTTCGACCTCACGACGCGCACGTTCGTCGCCAACGGCTTCACCCTCCCGCGTGCCAAACTGCGTGTTGCCTGGGCCGGGCGCGACACGATCCTCTTCGCACGCGAGATGAAGGCGGGGGAGCTCACCACCTCGGGCTATCCATACATCGTCCGGCGCCTCGCGCGCGGGCAGGCGATCGAGCAGGCGGTGGAGATCTACCGCGGGAGCGCCAACGACGGCGGATACGGCGTCTCCCCATTCACCATCGTCGACGCGAAGGGGCGCCGCACCTCATTCATCGATCGCCCGCTCTCGACGTTTGAAGCCGAGCACTATCTCGTGAGGGGGAAGGACGTCGCGAAGCTCGCGATTCCGCTCAAGGCGCGCATCGTCGAGGTGATCGACGGGACGGCGTTCGTGCTGCTCGCGCAGGACTGGAAGAGCGGAACGACGACCGTTCCCAGCGGCGCGGTCGCCTCCTTCTCGCTGGCGACCGCGATGAAGACGCCGGATGCGCTCGCCCCGTCGCTCGTCTTTGCCCCGGGGCCGCGCGAATCGGTCGTGCAGGCCTCGGCGGCCGGCGCACGATTGCTCGTCGATATCACGCAGAACGTGCGCGGGCGTGTCCTCTCGTTCACGCGCGCGCCTAACGACACCTGGACGCACAGCACCATCGCCCTCCCCGACAACGCGTCGACCAACGTGATGAGCACCGAGCCGGCGACCGGCGCGGTGCTCATCAACGTCACCGGCTACCTCACCCCCAGCAGCATCTGGCTGGGCAGCGCCTCACGGGCGACCGCGCAGCAGCTCAAGTCGCTCCCCGCGCGTTTTGACGCGTCGAAGAGCGTGGTCGAGCAGCGCGAGGCGACGTCGAAGGACGGGACCAAGGTCCCCTACTTCATGGTGCACACCAAGGGGATGACGCTCGACGGCAACAACCCGACGATTCTCTATGCCTACGGCGGCTTCGAGGCGTCGCTGACCCCGGCCTACAACGAGGATGCCGGCAAGCTGTGGGTGGAGCAGGGCGGGGTGTACGTCGTCGCCAACATCCGCGGCGGCGGCGAGTTTGGCCCGGCCTGGCACGACGCGGGGCTCAAGACCAAGCGTCAGGTGATCTACGACGACTTCCAGGCGGTGGCCGAGGACCTGATTGCGCGCAAGGTGACCTCGCCGCGCCGGTTAGGCATCCAGGGGGGCTCCAACGGCGGATTGCTGATGGGGGTGCAACTCACGCAGCGCCCCGAGCTGTGGAGCGCCGTCGACATCCAGGTCCCGCTGCTCGACATGCTCCGCTTCGAGCAGATCCAGGCCGGGGCGTCGTGGGTGGGCGAGTATGGCAGTGTCTCCGTTCCCGAGGAGCGCGCCTTCCTCGCGAAGATCTCGCCGTATCACAATCTCAAGCCCGGCGTGAAGTATCCGACGCCGCTCATCTGGACGACGACCAAGGACGACCGCGTGGGGCCGCAGCACGCGCGCAAGTTCGCCGCGAAGATGGCGGCGATGGGGCTTCCGTACTTCTTCTATGAAGTGATCGAGGGCGGTCACGGCTCCGGCGCCAACATCGAGCAGCAGGCGCACACGACGGCGCTCGAGTACACCTACTTCGCGCGCCAGCTCATGGAGCCGGAGCGGAAGTTCGTCCCCTAACCACCCGCCAAGGTTCTCCATGCTCCGCTTCGCGCTGGCCGTCACCGCTGCCCTGCTCGCACCGTGGCTTGCGACGCACGCCCAAACTGCGCCCTCGAATTACCACCGCGACTTCGGCTACATCCCGCTGAGCGACGGCGTCCGCATCGCCTACGTCGCCTATCGACCGACTCGGGACGGGAAGTACCCCACGATCATGCAGTACGACCCCTACGTCGCCGCCGGATCGGGTCCCAACTCCACCTGGCTCGACAAGGGGTACGCCTTCATCGGCGTGAGCGTGCGCGGCACCGGCTGCTCGCAGGGGACCTTCTCATTCCTCAATGGCGAGTCGCACGGTGCCGATGGCGCCGAGATCGTGAACTGGATCGCGCGGCAACCGTGGAGCAACGGGGCGGTCGGGCTCTGGGGATCGTCGTATCCGGCGCACACGGCGTACTTCGTGGCGGCCAAGCGTCCCGCCGCGCTCAAGGCGATGGTCACGTCGAGCATCACCGCCAACGTCTACGAAGACGCGCTCTATCCCGGCGGGATGTTCAACATCGGCTTCACCTCCCGCTGGTTCACGCTCTATCAGCCGGCGCTCTCGACCGCCGGCATGGACGCGCGCATCGGCTGGGGCGACGCGGAATGCGCGCCTAACGCGAAACGTCACCCGCCGGTGGACTACGTGCGTGAGGTACAGCAGCACCCGTATGACGATGCCTACTGGAAGCTGCGCGCCACCGAGACGTACGTCGATCGCGTCAACGTCCCGACCATCGTCGGCATGGGGTGGCAGGACTTCCAGACGCAGATCACCGGCGGCATCACGCTCTTTGCGAGGCTCAAGACCCCCAAGCGCCTCTACGTCCTCCCGGGCGGACACGGCGTCGTGCTGGGGCAGAAGGTCTTCCAGGAGGACCAGGTCCGCTGGTTCGATCGCTGGCTCAAGGGAACCGACAACGGCGTCGAGAAGGAACAGCCGGTGACAGTCTTCTGGGAGGTCGCGCGCAAGGGCGGGACGGCGTTAGGCGGCGGGCAGTCGACGCCCAACTGGATCACGACGCACAGCGCCTGGCCGGTCCCCGAGGCGAAGATGCAGCCCTTCTACCTCACCGGCGACGCGCAACTCGTCACCGACAAGCCGACAACCGCACAGCAGACAGCGCCGCGCACCTACACCTATCCCACCGGCACGGAACTCATCGGCAGCAACGCGCAGTTCTCGCTCCCGGTGGAACCCGAAGGGGTCCTCGTCTACCGCAGCGCCCCGATGACCGCCGACATGACGATACTCGGCGCACCGCAACTCACATTTCACGTGAGCCTGCAGCACGAGGACGCGGACTTCGTGGTCGACCTCCACGACCTCTACCCCAACGGCGACGTGCAGTACCTGCAGCGCGGTTTGTTGCGCGCCTCCATGCGCGCGATCGACCCCGTACGCTCGCGCCCCGACGCGATCCGGCACGCGTTCAGCCGGCGCGCGCCGCTCACCCCCGGGAAGGTCTACGAGATCAAGCTGTCGCTCCCGCCGATCGGCGCGGTGATTCGCGAGGGACACCGACTCGAGGTGACGATCATGGCGCCGTCGCCGATCGCGCAGCCGGACTGGGGCTTCCATCCGGCAGGACAGCCGGGGCGCAACACGGTGTATCACTCCGCCTTGCAGCCGTCGGTGCTCAGGATCCCGGTGATCCCGGGCGCCAAGGCGCAGGGGCCGGCCCCGGTGTGCGGGTCGCTCGACTTCCAACCCTGTCGCGCGGTCAACACGATCGATGCGCTGATGTTCATCGTGAGGCCGAAGATCGTGCCATGAGCCGCGTGTTCACGACCTTGCCGGCCGCGCGCACGCTGCTCCTGGCAATTGTGCTGTTGGCCCCTGCGCCGAGTGCAGCACAAATCCCGGGGTGGACGCCACCTGCGGAGCACCTGACGATGCCGCTCTGGCCCGGCGTCGCTCCGGGCGCTCCAACGAGCGCGCCCTCCGAGCGCGACATGACGGCGGCGACGGACAACCTGATCGCCGGACGCCCCCTCATTCGACTCGGCAACGTCTCCACACCGACGCTCACGGTCTACAGGCCGACAGGTGCAAACAGCGGCGCGGCGGTCGTCGTCTTCCCGGGCGGCGGATACCGGATCCTGGCCATCGACCTCGAAGGCACCGAGGTCTGCGAGTGGCTGAACGGGATCGGCGTGACCTGCGTGCTGGTGAAGTACCGCGTCCCCAACTCCGGCCCCTTCCCGGCGTCGCCGGCGGCGCTGCAGGATGCGCAGCGCGCGATGGGGGTGGTGCGCCAGCACGCCACGGAGTGGGGGATCGACCCCGCGCGCGTGGGGGTGCTCGGCTTCTCGGCCGGGGGGCACCTCACGGCGGCGCTCAGCACCCACCTCGACTCGCGGCTGTACCCCCGCGTGGATGCGGCGGACGACCTGAGCTGCCGCCCCGACTTCGCTGTGATGGTGTATCCGGCCTATCTCGCGCTCCCGGACAAGCAGATGGCACCGAATCCGGAGATCGCCCCAACGAAGGAGGCGCCCCCAACCTTCATCGTGCAGGCGCAGGACGATCCCGTGCACGTGGAGAACGCTACCAACTACTTCCTGCAGCTCAAGCAGGCGGGGGTCGCGGCGGAGCTGCACATCTACGCCGAGGGGGGACACGGCTACGGGTTGCGCCGCACTGCGCTCCCGGTGACGCGCTGGCCGGAGGCGGTGCAGGAGTGGCTGCAGACCACCCGCATGCTGCGGTGATCGATCGGCGCGCGCCACGTGACCCAGACGCTCGATGTCGAGGGGTTCGTCATGCGTCGAGGGGGCAACCCGCATCGTGCGGTTTGGGGTGCGGAGACGGCGGAGCGCCACCCGGGAAAGAATTCCGCACGGCGTGAGAAAGCGGGGGGACTCTTGCAGGATTCTTCGGCGGTTCCAACATTCGTTGGGCCACCAACCATGCGAGGTCACCATGAAGCATCGGGTCATTCCGCTCCTTGCCCTCGGCGCCACGCTCGCGGCCTGCGGCGATAGCGCGACCAGCGTGCGAACGCCTAACGACGCCGCCGCGGACCTGCGGGGCGCTGCCAGCACGGGCGTTGTGCTCGCGGTCGAGGATGCCGCATCGCGCGTCGTCCCGGCCCTCGGTGACCGTGCCGTTGGCGTTGCGCTCGCGTCGTCGCTCGACGAACTCGCCGCTTCGATGCGGCGCGGTGACGCCGCCGCAGCGCTCCGCGCCTCGCGCCAAGCGCGCCGCACGCTGGATGCATACGCCGAGCGCGCCGCGCTCGACGACGCCAGCGATCGCGACGTCATCGCCATGGCGCTCGACGGCGCCGAACGCCTCCTCGTTCCCGCCGCGTCCCAGCAGTAACCCCCTCCCCGTACTCGGCCTAACGACCCCCCTCGTCCGAGAACCCCACTATGCGATTCGCATTCCCTTCGCTCGCTCGCGTCCCCTGGAGCGGGACGTCCACCGTGCTCGGCGCCGTCGCCGCGCTCCTGATGGCCACGCCGTCCGAGGCCGCCGCCCAGACGCGTACCGCCTGCTACGTCCCTGCCAGCGGGACGGTGTACATGATCAAGGAGCAAGGAACCCCGACCGCCTGTCACTCCAGTACGCACGTGCAGTTCACCTGGTCCACATCAGGGCAGACCGGGCCACAGGGGCCGCAGGGGGCAACAGGCCCCGCCGGCCCCACCGGCCCCACCGGTGCGTCGGGGCCCTTGGCGGGGCTCGAGTTCCACTCGCAAGCGGCGACGCTCACGCCGACGGGGAGCGCCAACTACGGCATCTTCTTCGCGAGCTGTTCGACGACTACCAAGAGCGTGATCACCTTCGGGCACCAGGCCAACCCCGGCGGGACGATCTTCGCCAGTCGCCCGGCGACCAACGGGAAACAGGTCCTCTGGGCATTCCAGGGCGAGGCGAATTCGACCTGGGTCTTCTACTGGTCGTGTGCCGACGGGGTGATACCGTAGCGGTGCACGATCGCCGCGCAGGATGTGAGGGCGCGCTGAAGGGCGCGCCCTTCGCATGTCGGTTCGTGGTTTCAAGGGGTTGGTTGCAAGGTGGGTTTCAAGGGGTCAGAGTCCTTGAAACCGTCGCGTTCAAGGACTCTGACCCCTTGAACGTGACCCCTTGAACGCGTTCAAGGACTCTGACCCCTTGAACGGACGGACCCCGTTCAAGGACTCTGACCCCTTGAACGGACGCCTCTCGTCACGATTGGGCGCCTTTGCCGCGGTGTTTCGACCATTGTGAGGTGACGTTCAAGGACTCTGACCCCTTGAACGCACGGTTCTCGCACATCCACTCTGCGGCTCGAGGCCATTCAATGAAGCGATCGCTCATTCTCGCCTTGGTCCTCGTGGCCTGCAACGACAACCGCCCCCCCGAGCGCTACGGCTTCGTGGCCGTCCTCGGACGCGACACCGTGTCGGTCGAGCGCGTCGAACGCTCCAACACTCGCCTCGTGACCGACGGTGTCGATCGATTCCCCTTCGTGCGCCGCCGGCACTCCGAGTTCGATCTCGATGCCGACGGAAAGATCACGCACATGGTGATGGACGTCCGCACCCCCAGCGGGCGCACACCGGCCGAACGTGGGCGACGCATCACGGCGGACATGACGCGCGACATGGTGCGCATCTCGATTCGCGACAGCGCCGGCGTGCGCGACACGTCGTTCCGCACGGGCGGGGCGATCACGGTGCCGCACGTCTCGATGATGTACAGCGTGATAGAACTGGAGATCGCCGCCGCGCTCAAGCATGCGGCAGCACGCGGCCTTGCGGCTGGCGAGCGCGTGGAGTTCCGGCAGTTCTACCCCGACCGGGACGTAGGCCCTAGCTTCGCCTTGCATCGCGGCTCCGTGTACCCACGCGCCAACGGCCTGGTGGAGTTGCGGCACGACTGGTTGTCGGGGAGCGGCGATGTCACGGTCGATAGTGCCGGACGAATGCTGACCTACTCCGGCAAGCGAAGCACCTACCAGGTCGCGGTCACGCGCACCTCGCAGCTCCCCGACGTCGAGTCGATCGGCGATCGGTTTGCAGCTGCCGAGCAGCGCACTGGCGCCGCGCAGCTCAGCGTGCGCGACACTTCGCGCGCCACGATCGGTGCGGCGACGTTTGCCGTGGACTACAGCCGACCGCTTGCACGGGGACGCCAGCTGATCGGGGACGTGATCCCGTTCGACTTTGTCTGGCGCACCGGCGCAAACGCCGCCACGCACTTCACCACCTCGGCGCCGATCACGCTCGCCGGTCTCTCCGTGCCGGCCGGCACCTACACGTTGTGGACGATTCCTCGCGCCGAGCGCGTCGACCTGGTGGTCAACACGCAAACGGGGCAGTGGGGGACGGACTACGACAAGCGACGCGACCTGGGACGGGCGACGCTCACGACCGAAACTCTGGCCGACACGGTGGAGAAGTTCACGATCGGCATCACCGCGATGGATGCGAAGCGTGGCACGTTGTCGCTCTCGTGGGGGACGTTTCGCTGGACGGCGCCCATCGTGGTGCGGTGATCGACCGCTGGAGAGGGGGCGCGCGCCCTGCGTGGGGCCTAGCGCAGCGGATCCAGCACCCTCGTCGGCACCCGGACGCCGATCTGGTCAGACGTAGCCCCCGGGGATGACTTCGTGCCGATGCCCAGTTGGCCCTCGGTGTTGACGCCCCAGCAGTAGGCCTCGCCGGCCACCGTGACGCCGCAGCTGTTCTCGCCGCCGACGGCAAGCGTCGAGAAGACATGGCCGCCTGCCACCGGAGTCGGCGTCGGCCGCGCCGTCAGGTCGCCCGTCCCCAGTTGTCCGAGGCTGTTGCCCCCCCAACAGTGGGCGATCCCCTGCGCGGTGAGTGCGCACGCGTGAGCCGGGTTGGGCTTCGGATCCATCTCGCTGCGCCCCTGTGCCACGCTCACGAACGCCGGGGCAAAGGGGACGCGTCGCCAGGCCGACTCTAATCCTTCGAGACAGTACACAGCGCCGTCGCGGGTCACCCCGCAGTCGGTCCCGCCAATCGAGACTGACACGAAGTCGAGGGCGCCGGAGACCTTGATGGGGGGGACGATGCTCGGCGTTGGCGCCGGCGTGTTGGCCCACGTCCAGCAGTACACCTCGCCACTGAACGTGACACCGCAGGCGCCGGGCCTGTCGTAGCCCTCGCCGGGGACGAGCATCGTGGTGCCGGTCGTGAGCATCGCGAAGCGTTGCCCCCCCGGCACGGGAACCGGCTGCAAATCGAAGATCGACCAGCACCAGGCGACACCTTCGGCTGTGAGGGCGCAGACGTCGGGCAACCCATGCGACAGCTGGCGAAAGGAGAGACCACCCGAGACGCGGGTGGGCGCCAAGGTTGGAGCGCCGTTCGGCACCAACTCTCCCCAGCACCATGCCTCGCCGGCGGTGGTGAGTGCGCAGGCACTCTTCCACCCGGCTGAAAGCGATGCGAACTGCAGTATCCCGCTCACCGGCGCCGGTCGCAGGCTCTCTTCATGCGTACCCGTCCCCAACTGCCCCTCTGAGTTGTCGCCCCAGCAATACGCCTTCCCCTCGACGGTGAGTCCGCACGCGAAGGCGAAGAAGTTGCCGGTGCCGACCGCAATCGACGACCACTTCACCGGGACAACCGGGGGCGGGAGTTGCGGCTGCGTGCCGCCGTCCCCACACGCGGCAAGAGTCATGGCAACCGGCACCGCGACAAGCGCTAACAAGGAAGTGCGCATGGCAAGCCCTCCACTACAGGCTGGCCCGAAGGGGGGGCGCCATCAATCGGTGGTTCCCCGATGCCGTGGGGACTCGCCCCGACGCCGAACAACCTCCGATGCGTCGCGGAAGGACGCGACGTCCTGTCGACCGTCGCGTGCGCTCCGTCACCTCACTCCGCGCGCAACGCCTCCGTCGCATCCACTCGAGAGGCGCGCCACGCCGGCACGCCATTGGCAATGGCCGCCACAGCCGCCAGGACCGCGAACGCCGCACCAAAGCTCGCGGGATCGAACGGGCCCACGAACAGCACTGCCGACAAGGCGCGACTGGCCATGGCCGCCAGCACCAACCCGATCGCCCCGCCGATGGCCACCAGCAGCATCCCCTGTCCCATGACCATCCCGATGACCTGCCGCGTCTCCGCGCCTAACGCCTTCCGGATCCCGATCTCCTTCACGCGGCGGCTCACCGAGTACCCGATCACGCCATAGAGGCCGATCGCCGCCACCAGCAGCGCCAGCCCGCCAAAGCTTCCGATGATCACCGCCCCGGCACGGACCGGGAAGAGGCGCACGTTGGCCAGGTCGCGCAGCGTCCCCGCGTCCATGAAGGTCAGGTCGGGATCGATCGCGTGGAACTCCGCCACCATCTTCGGCACCTCGGCGCTTGCCGAGCCACGCGTGCGCACGAGATAGTTGGCAAAGCCGTCGTAGCCGCCTGACGGGAAGTGGACGTATGGCGTGGCCCCTTCGCCGGGGGTGTTCACCTTGTAGTCGGCCACCACGCCGATCACCTGCCACGGTTCGCCTCCCCACCGCCGCCTGAATTCGCGCCCGATGGCCTCCTTGCCGGGCCAGTAACGATCGGCCATCGACTTCGTGATCACCGCGACGCGGCGCTGCTCGCGGACATCCCCCTCTTCGATCCAGCGCCCCGCCACCAGGCGCAATCCCAGTGTAGATGCGTAATGCTCATCGACCTGCGCGCCGTCGATGGCGTACGGTCGGTCGCTCGCCGATGACTGATGCCCGTCGATGAAGATGGAGTGGCCGTTGTTGTTGAGCGACAGCGGGACGCGCGTCGCGATCGTGACCGCTTCCACCTGCGGCATCGCCAGCAGGCGCTCACGCCCCTTGCGCACCAGGTCGGCCCCGCGCGCCAGGTCGTACCCACTCATCCCGGGGGCGAGCGCGAGGTGCGCCATCCGGTCGCCGTCGTAGCCTAACGCGACGTCGCCGGCTGCCCGCACGCTGCGGACCAGCAGCGAGCCGGCCACCACCAGCACGAGCGACACCGCCACCTGCAGCACCACGAGCCCGTCGCGCATCTCGACGCCGCGCCGCCCTCCCATCCACGACCCCGCCTCGCGGATGCTCGAGGAGAGCTGAGGGCGTGAGGCGCGCAGCGCCGGAAGGAGTCCGATGAGCAGTCCGGTGGCAACGGCCGTCACGCCCGTGAAGAGGAGCACGCGCCAGTCGGGCGAGAGCGAGAGCCCGAGATCGACCGGGAGCGGAGGACGCACGCGCACGGCCAGCATCGACAGCCACGCCGCGAGCGGCACCGCCACCAATCCGCCGCCGAGCGCGACCACCATGCTCTCGGTGAGGAGTTGTCGCAGCACACGCACGCGGCTGGCGCCGAGCGCCACCCGCAGCGACAGCTCGCGTCCCCGTCGCGCCGCGCGCGCCAGCATGAGGTTGGCGAGGTTTCCGCAGGCAACGATGAGTACGAGCGTCACGGCCCCCACCAGGACGAGACCGACTGGGCGCACGGCCCCGTCGGCGTCGGGGTTGATGCGCACGTCCGACGTGGGGACCACCGTTAGGCGCTCGAGCGCGTTCACCTCCGGATGCTCGCGCGCCAGTCGCGCACTCACGGTCTCCAGCTCGGCGCGCACCTGTGCCAACGTCACTCCGGGCTTCATCCGTCCTCGCACCCACAGCCAGTGCCTGCCACGCTGGTCGGCGCGCTTGCCGGGGCCGATCGGGCCGCTGGTCCGGTTGTTCCCCACCGGCTCGACCACCTCGGCCATCGCCACCGGGAGCCACATCTGCGCCGTGACCGCGGGCACCATCCCCCCGAACGTCTCCGGCGCCACGCCAACCACGGTGAACAGTTGCCCGTTCATCCGGAACTGCCTGCCAATCGCGCCGCGATCGCCTCCAAAGCGCCGTTGCCACAAGCGATGCGACAGGATGGCCACCGGGAGCCCGTGCCCCGCGGCATTCTCTTCGGCGGTGAAGGCGCGGCCGAGCACGGGGCGCACGCCGAGGACGGAGAAGTAGTGCTCGGTCACCAGCTCGCCGATGACGAGGTCCGACGCCCCGTCCATCGTGGCGTGGCCGAAGAAGTTCGTGTACCCCGCCAGCCCCGACAGCGTGGTGACCTGTCGCTCGTAGTCGACGAGGTTGGGGAAGGAGGTCGTCTCGTGCTTGCTCGACGTGGCCTGGTGTCCGTAGATGTCCACCAGTTGCTCCGGGCGATCGACCGGGAGCGGACGGTAGAGAATCGCGTTGACGACGCCGAAGATGGCGCTGTTGACGCCGATGCCGAGCGCCAAAGTGAGAATTGCCACGACGGTGAAGCCGGGCGAGCGGCGGAGGCCGCGGAGGGCGTAGCGGGCGTCCTGGAGGAGGGTTTCCATGCGTCGGCGTGTCGCGTGCGAAGTACCAGAGGGGGCGCGGCGGGTGGTCAACGTTGCACTTCGTGGCCGGCCGACCGCCAGTGAATGCCACCAACTGCTTGCAGCGCACCCGGCAGGGGTCGCGGCTGCGCTGCACTTCCCCGAGTCCAGGAGGCGTGGTCCCTCATCGTAATGACCGCGTTGCGTGCGCGATGAGACCGAGGCGCGCGAGCAGGTGGCCGTAGCGCGGATCGGTGCGAATCGGTTCGAGACGTGGATCCAGGCGGAGCACGCTCATGGGTGATGGTCCCCACTCTTCCACGCGGTCCAACCAGGAAAAGGCGGAATCGGGCTCGCGCAGCTCCGCAAAGAGCGAGGCGCGGAAGAACGCGTATTGCTCGTTCGCCGTGTCGGCCGCCGCGAAGGTCGCCATGGCACGATCGGGTTGCCCCATCGCGACGTAGGTAGACGCGAGGTCATACCGGGCGCGTGGATGCCGAGGCACAGCCGCGAGCGCGCGCTCCAACGCGCGAATCGCCTCGTCGTGCAGCCCGCGCGCCGTATAGACCCGCGCCATGTTGGAGAGCAGCCAGGGATTCTCGCGAACCCACTGTGTGTCCGGCTCGGCCTCGACGAACCGGCGATAGTGCGCGAGCGCCTCCTCCGACATCCCAGCGTAATGGAGGAGCATACCGTGCATGTTGTTGATCTGGCGCGAGAGCGGATCCAACGCGCTGGCATGCCGGGAGTGCTCGACCGCCTCGTCGAGTCGCCCCAGCGGCATGAGCATGGTGGCATACCACTGGTGCGCAGTGGCATTGCGTGGGTCGCGCCGGATGGCCTCACGAAACGCCTGCTCCGCCTCGTCCCATCGCCTCTCCCACATGAGCGCCTCCCCGAGGGGCGCGTACGCCTCGGCAATCGTCGAGTCGAGCGTCAGTGCCTGCAGTGCGGCCGCCTTTCCCTTCGGAAACATGGCCGAGGCAGGGCGGAAGCCGAGGTAGCCCAGCATCACGTACGCGTCGGCTAGCGCGGCGTGAGCGCGGGCGTCGGTGGGGGCCCGCGCGATCGCTGCGCGAAAATACCCGACCGCCTCATCAAGTCCCTCAGCCGTCCGCTTGCTCCACGCCAGTCGCCCCAGCGCGTACAACTCTCGCGCCGTCGAGTCGGCATGCGACGCGCGCTCCGTTGGCGAGAAGGGGGCGAGCACCGACGCACCCCCGATTGCCCCCCACCACGCGATCGTGGCGAACGCGAGTATCAGGAGTAGCGCGCCGACGGCGGCGCGGCGCGAACGTTCCGATGCTCGCCGAGGATCTGGTGTCGACGACGATGATGCTGCCGGGACGGGAAGCGGAACCGTCTGCCCGAAGTTAGGGCGCCCCGAGAACATCGCGCGCACACCCGGCCCGCCTGACGAGGAGCCCTCCGGCCCGGAGAGCTGTGCGGCCACTTCAGGGCCGGGTTCCACGCCCAGGTCGTGGCGCAGTCGTTCCGCGTGCATCGACGCCGCCCGCAAGGCGCCCGCGGGGTCTCCGTGCTTCTCCAGCACCTGGCACAGCCGAAGCGCGACACGTGAGTTGTACGGGTCGTGCTGCGCGAGCCTCCCCCACGCATCGACGGCTCGACCAAGCTCTCCCCGCGATTCCGCTACGTTCGCCGTGGTCTCGAGGAGGTCGCCGAAGCTCCGCGCGAGTTTCTGGCGAACGTCCTCGGTCCAGCGTTCGAACTCCGGGGCATCGCTGACGAAGAAGCCATCGAGGAACGGCCCCTGATAGAGCACGCATGCACGCTCCACGTCGCCCGCGGCGCGCGCGACCTCGAACTCGGCGACGTCGCTGCGGATCACTGACGGATTGAGTCGCAGGTCGTCGCCGACGGCGAAGACGGCGTCTCGTCCGAGCGTCCGTCGGATGGCGTGCAGCGCATCCGCGACCCCCTTCCGCGCCCGCGCCGCGTCCGCCTCGGGAAAGAGGATCGTTGCCACGCGCTCCCGGCTCGCCGCGCCGGTGGGTGCGGCCGCGAGGAGCGCGAGAAGGGCCAAGCGACGACGCTGCGCGATCGGCCCGGCCAGCGGGCCACGCTCGCCTTCGATTGACACGCCACCGAGCAGCCTCAGGCAATACACGCTCACACCGTCACCGAAGTCGACAGGCAATCGAAACTTAGTCGAAAAGTCGTCGACGTGCCGCGCGTATCATCGTGCCTCGTCCGAGCCGTGGCCGCACCCTTGACCCGAACGGACCTGTCGGGGTCGTGTCAGATCACCGAAGTCTGATCGGCGCCGACGGGAGTCGGCCAGGGTGATCGATCCGCTCCCAACCCCTCACACCATTTTCGAAGAGAGGTCTCGTCATGATGCGCACCCTGCCCAGACCTTCGGCTCGTGAAGCGAGCGTCGGCGTCGCCATCCTGGTGGCGTTGCTCGTCGCCTGCGGCGACGACCCTTTGGCGCCACTGCCATCGCCCGAGTCCGCTGCACTGACGTCGGCTGGTGACAACCTCAGCTTCACTACAATAGACGTGCCGGGGGCCATCGCCACGGCACCACAGGACATCGGAGTAGACGGCACCATCGTGGGCTCCTTTCGCGATGCGAGCGGGATCCATGGATTCATCTTCCGCGGAGGCTCCTACACCACCATCGACTATCCCGGTGCCGCGGTCACCGAGGCGCGCGGCATTTCCGGCGACGGGACCATCGTCGGCTCGTATCGCCTTCCGGGAGAGCCGGCAGTGAACTTTCACGGTTTCCGGCGCACCCCACAGGGGGAGTTCCTGCGCGTCGACTACCCCGGACACACCAGCACCATTCCCCAGCGCATCATCGACGACGGTACGATACTCGGCTGCCGTCACGGTGCGGACCAGATGGACACGATGCGAGGCATCGTCATGGGTCGGGCGGGCACCAGCGAGACCGACACGTATGCCTCGATGCACAACGGTGCCACGCCGGACCGTCGCCGCATCGTGGGCTTGTATACCAACATGCAGGCCGGTGCGACACCGCGTGCCGAGAGCTACGTGATCGACGACGGCGTGTTCAAGGCGTTTGTGGTCCCCGGCAGTACGCTCACAACGGCTTGGGACGTCAGCCCCCGCGGTGAAATCGTGGGTGTCTTCCGCGACGCTTCGGGAGTAATCCACGGCTTCCTCCTTACACGCGAAGGGTTCGTGGCCATCGACGCCCCGGGTGCTACGGCGACCCGGGCCTTCGGCATCAATGCTGGCGGCGACGTCGTCGGATCGTACGTGGACGGAAGCGGCAACACGCACGGTTACCTGACGCGCCGGTCACGCTGAGCAAGTCCTCGCTCGGCGCATTCAGGTCGATGCGATGCGTCATAGCGGCCGGCATAGCGGGGGTTGGAACTCGACTCTGACCCCCGCTCACCTCAGCCCACCCCCAGCGCCTCCCAGCTCAGGGCGCCCACCTTGACGCTTCAGCGCTGGGGTCAGCGCTGGGGTCAGAGCTGGGGTCAGAGCTGGGGTCAACCTTGAACCAGCCGGCCGCCTCTCGGGGTGCCGCGATTCCAGCCCATCATCGCTCGGCGATCGCCACGCGCCCCGTTAGGCTCGACGGGCAAGGCGCCTCGTGCGCTTGACACTCGCGCGCTCGTCACGACTGTTCATCCACCGTTGAAGTCGCACTTCCCAACGCTCCCCCCCGATCGATGACGTCCACGCGCCTGCGCAATCGCCGCCGCATGCCCACGACGCACGCCGCCGCCTTCGCGGTCGTGCTCCTCGCCGCCGCTCCGCTCCCTGCCCAGGCGCGCCCACGCGATCCGTTTGCCGGCTTCGACGCCTACGCAACACAGGCGATGCAGGCATGGAAGGTCCCGGGAATGGCGATTGCCGTGGTCAAGGGTGACTCGGTTCTTTGGGCCAGGGGGTACGGGGTGCGCACCGTCGGCGACACGGCGCGTGTCGACCCCTCGACGATGTTCGCCATCGGCTCCGCCTCGAAGGCCTTCACCGGGGCGGCACTCGGCATGCTGGTCGACGAGCGCAAGCTCTCCCTCGACGCACGCGTGGTCGACTATCTCCCGTACTTCCAGCTGCACGATCCCTGGGCGACGCGCGAGATGCGCGTGCGCGACCTGCTCCTTCACAACTCGGGGCTCTCGCGCGGCGAGGCCATCTGGTACGGGACGACGCGGAGCCGTGTGGAGACGATCCGGGCGGTGCGACACCTCGTCCCCACCGCGTCGTTCCGGGCGAAGTTCCAGTACCAGAACATCATGTACATCGCGGCCGGAGAGGTCATCCACACGGTGTCGGGGCAATCGTGGGATGACTTCATCCGCACGCGCTTCTTTGCCCCGCTCGGGATGAACGCCTCCAACACCTCGGTGCGAGAGCTCGCGGGGAGGGGCAACGTCGCCACGCCGCACGCCGACCTCGGACAGGGGGTGCAGCCGATCGCCTGGCGCAACATCGACAATGCCGCCGCGGCCGGCTCCATCAACTCCAACGTCCTCGACATGACGCGGTGGCTCCGCCTCTGGCTCGGCAAGGGGAAGTTTGGGGGGCGGCAACTCCTCTCGCCGGCAATGGCCGACGAGGCGATCGCCGAGCACATGGTGGTGAACGACCCCCTGTTTCACCTGCGTCTGATGCAGCCCAGGTTCCTCACCTACGGGTACGGGTGGTTCATCTCCGAGCACCGTGGGCGGCGCATGGTGACGCACGGCGGAAACATCGACGGCATGGCGGCGCTGGTCAGCTTCCTGCCGGATGACGGGGTGGGGGTGGTGGTCCTGACGAACATGAACCAGTCCGACATCACCATCCCGCTCACCGCAAACCTGTACGATCGCCTGCTCGGCATCGCGCCAAAGGACTACAGCGGGGAGTACCTGGCGGCCGCAGAAGCGTATGCGGCGCAGGCGGCGGCCGGACGCACGCCGCCGCCAGCTGCAGCGGCGACCAGGCCATCGCTCCCGTTAGCTGCCTATGCGGGGACGTACGACCACCCGATGCTGGGTCCGGCCACGGTGGCGCTCGACGCTTCCGGCGCGCTCACCGTGAGCTACGACGCCCACCCGACGGCCAACGGCGCCCTGCAACACGTGCGGTACGACTCCTTCGTGGCGGCGCTCAAGGACCCGATGCTGGGCAAGGTCCCCGTCACCTTCCAGCTCGGGGTGCGCGGCGAGGTGGAGTCGATGCGCTTCGCGTTGGGGGGTGACGACCCCTGGATGCGTCGCCCTAGTCGTTAGGTCCTTTCGCCAGTCGCGCCACCAGCTTCTCCATCAACCCCCGCGTTGCCTCGTACCCCGCCGCCGTTACCCCCGCGCGCACACGGACCCCCTTCACCACCACCACGAAGTCCGAGCCGGCCAGGAGCGCCCCGCGCTGCCACGGCCCCGGCACGTCCGGGTCGCTCTTCGGCATCAGCGACGCGATGCCCGCCTGCTTGCCGCCCCCCAGCAATCCCGTGAGCGCTCCCATCGCCTTTTGCGCGTCGGGGTCCTTGGACAGCGCGGCCAACGGGTCTTCGGCGGCACCGCTCCGTGCCTTCGCCAGCTCAGGCTCTTCCATGTTCGTCTTGAACAGCCCAAGCGCGCTGAGGTCCCGGTTCAGCTCCGCGATCCCATCGGTCCAGCTCACCGTGTACCAGAAGTCGCGGCGCTTCCCGTTGCGAGGCGCCAGCGGCCAGCTGCACGTCCGGTCGTCGCTCGCCGTCGGCTTTCCCGCCACGGGGCCGGCCGCGGCCGTCACCTCGGCCTCGGTGAGCAGCGTGCAGGGGTCCACCGGCGTCACCAGCGGGGGTGGTTCCTTGTGGGCCGATCCATCGTACGCGAGCGGTGCCTCGAGCCGGGACAGCGCAATGTCGGCCAGCGAGGCGGCCGCCGAAACGCTCGGCTTCAGCGTGTTAGTCATGGTCACCGTCACGCTCCGGTCGCCCAGCCGCGCCACCAGGTAGTCACCCAGCTTCCACTGCGCGTCGTCCCACCGTCCCTCGAGCGTGTCGAGTCCGCGATCGGTGGGGACAATCAGTCCCTTGGCCATGATCCGCTCCGGCACTGCGGTCAGCTCGGCCACGGCGTTGGCTCCGCTCCACTGCACGTCCACGTCCAGCAGCTGGCCGTCAGCTGCAGCGAAGTGGCAGGTGCTCCCGCTCCGCCACGGCTCCGCGCGGAGGGGACCGACGACTCGCTCGGCCTCGGCGCGGGTGATGGTGCGGCAGGGGTCCTCGGGGTCGAGGGAGGAGGGGGGCACATCCGCGGCGAGCGTTGCCGCGCTGGCCGCATCGGAGGCCGGACGGGCCCCCGCGTCCTCGCGCACCTCAGCACCGCAGCCGGCAATTAGGGTCAGCATCAGCAGTGATCGCCTGGCGAGCATCATGACCTCCGGTCACAGGGGCGGACGAGTTCGACGCGGCGGTTTCGCGCGCGTCCCTCGAGGGTGGTGTTGGGCGCGGCGGGGCGATTGGCGCCGTAGCCGGTTGGCGTGAGCCGCGCGGGGGCGATGCGGTACGTCGACGACAGCTCGCGCACCACCGCTGCGGCGCGACGTTCCGCCAGCTGCCGATTGGCGGTGGGGTTGCCGATCGAGTCGGTGTGCCCCTCGACCGTCAGCGTCCAGTCGGGGTGCCTGGTGAGGATGTCGGCCACCATGCGGAAGGTCTGCTGCGACGACGGCTCGGGTGAGGCGCTGCCGAAGCCGAAGTAGAAGCCATACACCGCCGCGCGGCAGTCGCGGGCGAGCCCCTCCTCGAGCCCCTGGCGGCTGCCGTCGGCGTCGGCCGACGCCAGCACCATGTAGAACGACTCCCGCCGGTTGTTCGTGGCGCTCGTCTTCACGATCCAGGCGTCGGTGGTGTCGTCGAGGAACCACCAGTCGGCCGTCATCCGGAAGCCACGCACCACGTTCTCGAACTCGCCCCGCGCGTGCAGGGTGCGGAGCTTTAGGGGGGCCCCCTCGACCACGGCGTCGACGTACTCGGGGTCGGTCGACACGCGCGACATCGTCCCGTCGAAGATGAAGGACTGCCCGTCGAGGATGATCGGAACGGACGCGCGGACCTGCCCGCCGGCGCGGAGCTCGCGCATCAGCCGCTGCGACGCCATTGCGATCGTCCGTGGGCGATTGTTGGTGGTGTCGCTCCCCATCCGGCCCAAGCCGATGGTCCGCGCCCCGGCCATCTCGCGCCGCGACACCGGTTCCTCGAGCGGGGCTCCGGCGCGCTTCTCGTCGAGGAATCGGCTCAGCGCGAGCATTTCCTTCGGATTCGCCTCCAGGACTTCCACCAGGAGCTGGAACTCTTCCTGCTGGAAGTTCTTGTGCGCGTAGAGGAGGGCGAGCCCCTTCCGTACGGGGATCTGCTGCGCGGCCAGCAGGCCGGGCATGAGGGAGAGCGCCACCGCCAGGCGCAACACGCGGGCGATCACGGCTTCCTCGCTGCCCCCGGCATCTTCAACTCGGTGTAGCCGGCGGGCGGCAGGAACCGATCGTCCGCCACGCTGGTCTTTTCGACCCGCGTGACCTCGTACAGCACCTCGCCCCCGTCGCCCTTCTGCTGCAGCACGAAGAAGTTGTTGCCGAATTCCTTCCGGAAGGCCTTCAGGTCGGCATCGGTCAGCCCGCCCTGTCCCCCCTGTGCCGCCATGTCGATACCGAGCGAGCCGAGCTCCCGCGTCACGCACGCTTCGAACGAGGGATTCTTCTCGCGTCCCAGCAGGTACCACTCGCACCGATAGCCGCCAAACGATCCGCTGCGCCCCAGCTTCCTGAGCGTCACCTGCCCCGTCGCCGCCGTCTTCGCGATCTCGGCGGTGCTCATCATGACGTAGTACTTCTTCTGTGCCGGCATCAGCATCATGACGCTGCCCCGGCCATCGGCAAGGACGGTCATGGTCTGATCGCCTCCTGTCATCTCCATGCGCATCTTGCCCCCCTTGGCCCACACGGTCGCGACCTTGGCTGTCTTGCCGGGCTCAATGCCCATCTTCATGGTGAGCGTCCCCTCGAACGGTTGCTGCGCCAGGGCAGGGACGCCGGGGACGAGAAGGAGCGCGATGGCGGCGCGGGTAGCGAGTGATGACATGGGAAGACTCCACAGAGTGAGGATCAGCATCCGGGGTTGCACACCTTGAGGGACATCTGGTACGACGCGACGTTGCCGTCGCCCTTCACCTTGCTTCGCACGAAGGTGCT
The DNA here is from genome assembly GCA_964560345.1 of uncultured Gemmatimonadaceae bacterium. Taxonomy (GTDB): domain Bacteria; phylum Gemmatimonadota; class Gemmatimonadetes; order Gemmatimonadales; family Gemmatimonadaceae; genus SCN-70-22. The sequence goes on along the minus strand of CAZLLP010000052.1, from coordinate 6,258 downwards.
CTCGGCCACCATCGTGTTGCTCCTGGGGGACGTGCGTACCGTCAGGCGGAAGGGCGTGTCGCGCGCGTCGGCCGCGCGACTGATCACGACCTGTCCGCCCGTGTAGGGGAACGGGACGGTCACCACGACCGGGAAGCCCATGGTCCGCACGCCAGCGATCACGTAGACCGCCTTGGCCTCGAGTCCGTCGAAGTCGGCCTTGGCCGGCAGTATGCGGACGCTCATCGTCTTCCCGACCAGTTCTCCCTCGACGGGGATCAGGAAGCCCCGCGGGCCAAGCGCCCCGGCGTAGCGTCCCTCCAGTTCGGTGAACGGTGCACCTGGCGGCACGTAGTAGCGCTTCCAGGTGACGTTGCCGGCCATCAGCTTCGGGTCGAGCGTCGGGAGGATGTTCTCCCAGAGCGTGAAGTTCGTCCCCGAGCCGGCGAACTCGCCGCGGAGTTTCACCGCCTGCCCCGGCACCGGCTTCGCGTAGCGGAGCGTGAGCTTCCCGTCGACGGCGATGTCGTACTTCCAGAAGGTCGCGCCCTTCTCGTTGAAGAACTCGACGTGCAGCGTGGCGTTCATCGGGCCCTCGAACTTCTCGCAGTACTTGTCGAAGACGTTGTTGACGAGCAGCCCGCTCAGGTCGAGCAGGAGCCCCGGCACCACCCCCGCGGCCTTTTCCAGCGCCGCCTCGGTGCGATTCACGCCGCGAAAGAGCGGCCCCTCCATCGGCGGCGGAGGCGGTTGCGTTCCGTAGCGCGCCTTGAGCGCCTCGGCGGCGGCCTGCCCGTTCTTCACCATCTCCTGCCCCGCGAGCGACAGCGACGCGTCGCTGCGGATCGTTGGAGGAAGCACCGCGGTCGCCTTGTCGGCCGCCCAGTCCTTGAAGAAGGTGACGGCGATCCCGATCGCCGACCCCGCCAGATTCATCACCGCCGAGACGACCTTGATCCCCTCGGCCGCTGTATTGATCGATTCGCACGCCTCGCCCTGGCGACCGCTCGCGGCCAGCTCAGCCTCCAGCTCCTGGCGCCGCCGACGCGAAACGTCGATCCACTGGCCGTACTGCGACAGCGGCTGCGCGAACGCGGCCATGGCCTCCGGCTTTGCCTTGGCTGCCGCGCGCGTGATGGCCGCCACCGCCTGGCGCAGCTTCGCCGCGTCCCTCTGCCGCCTGACGAGTTCCTTGTCGAGCGCATCGAGCAGCGTGAGTGCGCTGTCCTTCGGTGGCGACGGCGGAAGCGCCGTCACCCGTCGACGGGTGATGCGCAGTCCTTCCTGTGCGGTGCTCAGTTCCTCGTCGAACTCGCTCGACACCTCGTCGGCGTACTCCGACTCGGTGAGCACCTCGAAGCTGGTGGTGTCGCGCCCCTTGCGGTCGGGCGCGAGGGCGAGCACCTGATACCGCCCGGGGGTGAGCATCGGCGCGGTACGCACGCGAAACTCGCCGGTCGTCTCGATGCCCCCGCGCAAAGTGAACGGTGCCCCGCTCGGCGGGGTGATCGTGAGCGTCACCGCGCCCCCCTTGTCGTACTGTCCCGTCGAGCCCTCGATGAGCACGGGACGTCCCACCATCCCGATCGCGGCCGAGACATAGACGTCGATCGGCATCACGTCCGAGGGGGCTTGCGCGCCACCGCAGACGGGGAGCGCCATCAGGGCGAGCGCGAGCGGTGGGAGGGGGAGGGGGAGGAATCGGTGCATCGGAATGGTCGTGAGTAGGCGGGACGATGGCAGGTCCACATCTCACCGTACCCGAACTCGCGACGAAACCGATCACGCGGGCCAACGCGCGCGCCTTGACGCGGGAAAGCACCCGCCCCACCATCCCCCGCAGTGCGCGCTGGGGCGCCTCCTGTCCGCGGCAAGGGAATCTTCCCACCCTGATGTGAAGGTGCGCACGCCATCGTTGCGACCGTCTTCCTGCCTGTACTCAGCGGACTTCAGGCGCTCCGGAGGAAGGAACCATGCCTAACGCTCCACGCCGCCGTTCGCTCGAGAGCCTGAGGAAAGAGGCCAAGCGCTGGCTCGCCGCCCTCGAGTCCGACCCCGCCGCCCGCGAACGCCTGCGCCGCGCTCATCCCGGCGCTCCCGCCGCTCCCACCCTGCGCGATGTGCAACACGCGCTCGCCCTGGAACTCGGTCTGCCAGGATGGACGGCGCTCCGCGAGCAGCTCATGGCCGAGGGCGACGAAATCACGGAGACGCTCGCCCACTACGAGGAGAAAGCCGCCGCCCTGCTCGACGCCTATCGACTCGGCACCCCCGAGGCGATGGAGCGGCACTATCGACTCACCTGGCATCGCCGCCCCTGGAAAGGGATGCGCAGCTACGTCCAGGTCGACCTCGGCAAGGCGCAGGACGACTCGATCGAGATCACCCTCGACGACGCGCGCTGGCTCGTCGCCCGCGAACACGATTACGAGGATTGGGACCATCTCCGTCGTGCCGTCTCGGCGGCGTCACATCCGGCCGAGCTGCTCACCAAGCCGATGGGCGTCCTAAGCGGCAACAGAGGTACCGCCGAGGCGCCGACGACGCAGCGCTCGCGCGACTGGCGCGCCGTGGTGCGTCTGTTGGCCGACCCGCAGCACACGGGGCTGCACGCGCATGGCGAAATGACCGACGAGCGTGCCCGCGACCTCGCCCGTGATGCCGCCACCGCGTCTCGCCTCACCACGTTGCAGCTGGAAGGGTCCTCCCAACTCACCGATGCTGGCGTGCGGCACCTGGCCGCGTTCCCCAACCTCCGTCACCTCAACCTGCAGGGGACGTCGGTCACCGACGCCGGACTCGCCGCGCTCGCCGAGCTCCGGTCGCTGCAGACGTTGTCGCTGGCGTGGACCGCCGTGACCGATGTCGGGGTACGCGCGCTCGGCGCGCTCGACCAGCTCGAGCGCATCGACCTCAGCGGGACGCGGTGCGGCGACGGCTCCATTCACACCTTCGCCGGCAAGGCGCACCTGCGCCACTTCAGGAGCGGCGAGGGCATCACCGATGCCGGCCTCTCGGCCTTTCACTCGTACCCGGTCTTTGCCCAGTGGACGGGGGGTGAGGAAACCACCGACCTCACGAGCTATCAGCCGGAGCCCAACTGTCTCTTCCTCCGCGGCCGCATCACCGACCGCGGGGTGGCGGCGCTGGCCGGGCTGCACGGACTGTACGCGCTTGACCTCGATGCATCTGCGCTCGCACTCACTGGTCGCGCGCTGGAGCCGCTGGTCGGGCTGGAGCGACTTGGCTGGCTCGCCTTTGACGTCAAGGACGACGCCATGCCGGTGATCGCGCGCTTCCCGCGCCTGCGTTTCCTCGGTTGTCAGGACACGCCGGCGAGCGATGCCGCGTGGGCCGAACTGGGGGCATCGCAATCGATCGAGGCCATTTGGGGACGGCGCTGTCACGGGCTCGGCGATCGTGGCTTCGCGGCGCTGTCGCGCATGCCGCGCCTCACCAAGCTCTCTGTCAGCTGCCTCAATGTGAGCGATGCCGCGCTCGCCGCGCTCCCTGACTTTCCCGCGCTCCGCGAGCTGATGCCGATGGACATCCCCGATGCCGGGTATCGTCACATCGGGAAGTGTCTCGGCCTGGAGTCATTGGTGCTGATGTACTGCCGCAGCACGACCGACGTCGCGACCTCGCACATCACGAAGCTTCCGAAACTGCGGAAGTACTTCGCGAGCTACACACAGATCACCGACGAGACGCCGCGATTGTTGTCGGGGGTCGACTCGTTGGAAGAGATCACGTTCAGCGCGTGTGCTGGAATCAGCGATGCGGGGGTGGGTGCGCTCGCGCGTCTTCCGAGGCTGAGAGTCCTGAACGTCTCGGGGAGGGGGCTCACGCCAGACGTCAGCACACGCTTCCCGGCCGGCGTCACCGTGCACTACTCCACCTGACGCGAGCGGTCAGGCGGCTCGGTGCGATGTGGCACCGAGCCGCACTCAGCGACGTTCCTTCCGGGGACTCGGGCCGCGACGCAGCTTGAGCCCGGCGCTCCAGAGCACGATGGAGCCGCAGCTATCGCTGCCGCGAAACTGCGGCGGCGCCACCGCTCCCTTCGGATACACCTCGACCCCCCGCAGGTCGTGCAGCGCCACAAGCAGCTCCAGGTCGCCCTCCGTCTCGAACTGCTGCACGCCATCGAGGAAGACCGCCGGTGAGCAGAACGCCCCGGTCGCCATGCCCCGCATGGACACCGTGTACCCCGAGTAGTCGTTAGGCCGCACGCTGACGCCCGGGATGGTGCGGAAGAGGTCGGCCACGAACAGCGGCGCGCGCGCCTTCATCTCGTCGACCCCCAGGAAGTAGCCGAGCGGGGAGCGTCGACGGCGCTCGAATCCTGCCATGGCCTGGGCATAGAACGACGTCGAGGCCTGCACCTTCACGGTATCGAGGAAGGTCGCGATCGGTTCCATCGTCAGCGCCTCGGCGCGGAGCGGTTCGTCGCCGATATCCAGTACCTGCCGCGAGGGGAGGAAGCCTAACGCGCGAATGTCCACCGTGTGCGACCCGGCGGGGAGCGATCGCATGGTGAACGTCCCATCCTCGCCAGTCGTGGCGGAGACGCCGCTCCCCCAGACGAGGAGGCGCGCCCCCGCGATCGGCAGTCCATTGCTCCCGCGAACGACGCCGCTCAGCACGCCGCCTCCGCGCAGCACCTGGACGTTGGCGCCCATCGCGCTGTCGCGTGGCGCCGCTGGAGGCGCGGCGGCAGGCGGCGCGACGTCCGCGACCGAGTCGGCGGCGACCGCGGTTCGCGCAGTGTCGATGGCACGCACCGTCTGCAGCGACCATCGCCCGATCCACATGTCGCGGCGCAACAACCCCTCGGTCGGAACCTCGAGGTCGACGAAGCCGCTGGCCGCGGAGTCGGTGGAGGCGCGGACCATGATTGTCCCGGGCGCTGGAATGCCGCAGATGGCAAAGCTGCCATCCTCGTGTGTCTTGACCTCGATGAACGGCAGGGCCTGGTCGATCTTCCCCTTCCCGATCGTGTATTCGCGCCACTGCACCAGCACCGTGGCTCCGGCCACCGGCTCGCCGTGCGACGTCTCGCGCACCCGTCCCACCACGAGCCCGGTGGAGTCCTTCGCCGTCCCGTCCTTGCAGCTGCGGGCCACGATCGACCGTGCCGACATCGTGGCCAGCGGCGCGCGCAGCTCGCCGCCGGTGCGCACGTCCACGCGTGCCACCGGTGCCTCGAAGCCTAACGAATCGAGCAGTGGATGCGCGAAGCCGATGAGGTAGGTGCCCACCTCCACGGAGTCAAAGGCAAAGCCCCCGCTGGAATCGGAGTGCGAGGTTCGCCCGCGCGCGACGTCACGGACACTCGCCAGTTGCACCACCGCGCCGCGCAGCACACGCCCTCCCACGCTGTCGAACACGGTGCCGGCAATGCGCGCCCACCTGGCCGCCTCGCTCGTCCCTTGCCCCTCGAGCACGCTCGCATGGAGCAGGGCGAGGGCAAGCGGAACGCCCAGTCCCCTCAGCAGGCAGGGGGATCGCATGCGGCGCACGGAGGCGTCGGTCCGGGGATTCGGGGGGACGGACACTCGAACATCATGCGCGACGAGTGGGACGACGCGCAATGCGTTTCGTCAGCGACGTGGCCAACCGGTGTCCCACGCTCGCGTCGCGGGCGTGGATGATAGGGTGGTGGCGCCGCCGACGCCGTGCTGCATCTTGTAGTCGCAAGGCCAACCTCCAGCGCCGAGCCTCATGCCCCACGACGACACGATCGCCTACAACGCCCGCCAGTCCGCCTCCGACCGCGCCATCTGCGACCTCCTCGCGCGCGAGATCGACCGCGGGTTACCCGAGGCCGAGAACAAGGTCTGGCACGCGCACCCGGTCTGGTTCCTCGACGGCAATCCCATCGTGGGCTACAGCAAGTTGAAGGACTCCGTGCGCCTGATGTTCTGGAGCGGGGAGTCGTTCAAGACCTCCGGACTGGAAAAGGTGGGGACCTTCAAGTCAGCCGGGGCGCGCTACACGTCGGTAGACGACGTCGACACGAAGCTCCTGAAGAAGTGGCTGGCCGAGTCGCGCGACGTGCAGTGGGACTACAAGAACATCGTCAAGCGGAAGGGGAAGCTGGAACGACTCAAGTGAGCACCTGCTGCTCGAGCGTGATCACCCAAGCCCCAGGCGAGGACGACGATGCCTGACGCGACAACGCGCGACGAGATGCTGCACCGCTGGTACACGCGTCCGGTCTTCTTCGTCGCCGACGTGCATCGCGCGTTGGCGTTCTATACGGAGAAGCCCGGCTTT
>CAZLLP010000051.1:0-34962 GCA_964560345.1 uncultured Gemmatimonadaceae bacterium | reverse complement strand
CCTCGCCTCGCTCCTCGTCTCACTCACGATCATCCCATTCCTGTCCTCGGTCTTTCTCAAGGAGGAGAAAGAGGGGCACGGCAACATCTTCCTGCGGGCGCTCAACCGGGTGATCGACGCTACCTACTCGCGACTGTTGCATCGCGCGCTTGGGCGCCCGCGTACCACGCTGCTGGTGGCCGCGCTCCTCTTTGTCGGGTCGCTGGCGCTGGTGCCGGTCGTCGGCTTCTCGCTCTTTCCCAAGGCGGGGACACCGCAGTTCATGATCACGGTGGAGACCCCCGATGGCTGGTCGCTCACCGAGACCAACGGCGTGGTGCAGCAGGTGGAGAAGACGCTTCTGGCGCGGCGCGACGTGAAGGCGGTTTTTGCCAACGCGGGGCGCGGCAATCCTCAGGTCTACTACAACGTCCTTCCCGGCGGTGAGCGCAACAACGTCGGGGCGCTCTTCGTCCTCCTGGACGGGTACGACGGGCGCCGCACGCCGCGCATGCTCGACTCGTTGCGGCGCACGCTGGACGCCATCCCCAACGCTCGCATCCTGGTCAAGGAGTTCGAGAACGGCCCGCCGATCGAGGCGCCGATCGCATTGCGCCTGACGGGTGAGAACCTGGACACGCTGCGCGCCGCGGCCGGCCGCATGGAACGGCTCCTCGCCGCGACCCCCGGGACGCGCGACGTGGTGAACCCGCTGCGCGTCAATCGCACCGACCTCACGCTCGACATCGACCGCCCCAAGGCCGGCCTCCTCGGGATCCCCACCGTGGAGATCGACCGGACGGTGCGCCTGGGCATCGCCGGCTTGCGCGCCGGTTCGTTCCGCGATCGCGACGGCGAGGAGTATGACATCACCGTGCGCCTCCCGCGCGGCGAGCGGCAGGTGCTGTCGGCGCTCGACCAGGTGTACGTCACCTCGACCACCGGCGCGCAGATCCCGCTGTCGCAGGTGGCGTCGGTGCACTTCGAGTCGTCACCGCCGCTGATCCAGCACCAGGACGCCGAGCGTGCGGTGACCGTGACCAGCTACGTGCAGACCAACTTCAACACCGACCGGGTGACCAAGGCGGTACTCGCGCGCCTCGACGAACTCAAGCTCCCCGCGGGCTATCGCGTCATCCCCGCCGGCGAGCTGGAGTCCCGGCAGGAGAGCTTTGGGGGACTCGGCACCGCGATCCTCCTTGCCACCTTCGGCATCCTGGCCATCCTCATCCTCGAGTTCCGCACCTTCAAGGGGATGGTGATCGTGGCGTCGGTCATCCCGCTCGGCATCATCGGCGGGCTCGCGGCGCTCCTGCTGAGCGGGTACACGCTCTCGTTCACGGCGGTGATCGGGTTCGTCGCCCTCATCGGCATCGAGATCAAGAATTCGATCCTCCTGGTCGACTTCACCAACCAGCTCCGCGAAGAGGGGATGGAGTTGCACCGGGCGATCGAGACGGCGGGGAAGATCCGCTTCCTGCCGATCGTCCTCACCACGCTCACGGCGATCGGCGGGCTCCTGCCGCTGGCGATCCAGGGGTCGTCGCTCTACTCGCCGCTTGCGCTGGTCATCATCGGCGGCTTGATCAGCTCGACCATTCTGAGCCGCCTGGTGACGCCGGTGATGTACATGTTGCTCCCGCCGGCGTTAGGCTCGTCGGTGCCTGACGAGGAACTCGCGGTGCGAGCGAGTCCTGCGCTGGCGCACGGTTCGGCGATGTAGGGAGAAGCCGGCGGGCGCGCGCGGCGCCGGTGATGCTGCGCGTGGCGGTGCTACCAGCGCGGATCGCGCCGCAGCATCTCCTCAAGCGCGTCGAGCGTCAACGGCCGCGAGAAGTGATACCCCTGTCCGTAGGGGCATCCCATGCGACGCAGGAGGTCGAGCTGGTCCTGCGAGGCGACGCCCTCGGCGATGACCTCGAGCCCGATCGCCCCGACCAGCGAGAGGATCGCCTGCACCACATGGCGCGGGCGCTCCTCGGTCTCCATCGACGTAGTGAAGGCCCGGTCGATCTTGATCGCGTCGAGCGGGAGGCGGTGCAGGTAGCTGAGCGACGAATAACCGGTCCCGAAGTCGTCGAGGTGGATCTTCACCCCGAGTTCGCGCAGTTCGGCGATGGTCTGGAGCGCGGGATGCTGCTGCCCGATGATCGCGCTCTCGGTGATCTCCAGCTGCAACTGACGCGCGCCAAGCCCGGTTTCGTCGAGGATCGCCGCCACCGTACGCACCAGGTCGAGCTGGGCGAACTCGCGCACCGAGAGGTTCACCGACAGGCGCAACCCATCGACGGCGGGAATCCGTCGCTCCAGTTCCTTCACCGCGGCGCACGCCTCTCGCAGCGCCCATCGCCCCATCGGCACGATCAGCCCGGTGTCTTCAGCGACCGGGATGAAGTCGTTAGGCGAGATCAGCCCGCGCTCGGCATGCCGCCAGCGCACCAGCGCCTCGACCCCGTGCACCCGCCCGTCCTGCAGCGAGACGATGGGCTGGTAGTGCAGCAGGAACTCCTGCCGCTCCACCGCGCGCCGCAGGTCGGTCTCGAGCTGCAGGCGCGTGAGCGCCTCGGCGTGCATCGCCCGGTCGAACATCTCGAAGCGCGAACGCCCCTGGTGCTTAGCGCGGTACATCGCCATGTCGGCGCTGCGCAGCAGGTACTCGGGACGCTCGCTGGCCGAGCTGGAGAGCACCACCCCGATGCTGGCGGTCGTCACCCACTCGTAGCCCCCGATCGACATCGGGAGCTTGAGCGCCTGCTGCACGCGGTCGGCGACCAGCGCCGTGTCGCGCGCATCGACCACGCGCTCGAGCAGGATCGCGAACTCGTCGCCGCCTAACCGCGCCACGATGTCGCCGCCGCGCACACACTCCTCGAGACGCCGGGCCACCGTGACGAGGACTTCGTCCCCGACGTGATGCCCCATGCTGTCGTTGACCAGCTTGAAGTCGTCGAGGTCGAGGAAGAGGACGGCGAACAGCCCGTCGCCGTCGCGACGCGCGCGCATCGAGGCGTCGGTGAGACGCTTCATGAACAGCGCCCGATTGGGGAGCCCGGTGAGGGCGTCGTGCAGCGAGTCGTGACGCAATTGCCGCTCGCGCATCTCGCGCTCGGCCAGCGCATGACGCAACTGCAACTCCGTGGACGCCGACTCGGCGAGGTCGGCCAGGAGGTGCAGCGCCTTCTCGTCCCACTCCTGCGGCTCGTCGCTCAGGGCAAGCAGCGTCCCCAGGACCGTCCCGTCGTGTCGCGTGAGCGTGGCCAGGGCGAGGCTGCGCACCTGCAATTCGGTCGCCGCGTGGCGCATCGCCGCATCGCTCGACGCATCGAACGAGTCGGTGAGCGAGAGGACGCCGCCGTTATCGAGCGCGCGGGACACGAGCCCCGTGCGCACCAGGACGCCGCTGTCGTGCGAGATCCACGGGCGTGCGAAACCGCCGGCGCGGAAGGTCCGGCGATCGGTCCCCAACAGCGCGAGGGTTGCGGCGGGGGCCCCGAGGACCGAGACGGCGAGCCGAGCGATCCGTTCCATGGACGCGGCCAAGGTCCCGCTGAGCAGGGCGCGCTCTGCGGTCGTCGCCGGAGACGAGAACGGGGGGTCGGTCGGAAGGAGGGACGCCGCCACGATACGAGGACGCGTGTTGGGGATGAGAGTCACTCAATAAGTGTCGGCCCGATCAATCAGCTCTTTCGCGGTCGGGATTCGTCCGCGGGCGTCCCCTAGCGAGTCGCGCCTCACATGCGTATCACTGGGCGGCTCTCCCCCACGCCTTTCCCGGACCCTTCGAATGCAGCTTACCCCCCGTTCGCGCGCCGCTTGGTTGGCCTTCCCCGCGGCGCTGTTGCTCGCCGTCATCGCGACGCCGACGCTGACGGCCCAGCCCGCGGCCAGGAAGAAGGTCTACATCTCCGTCGACCTCGAGGGGATCGCCGGCGTCGTCGCCAACACGCAAACCTCGCCCAGCGGGCAGAACTACGAGTGGGCGCGCCGCCAGATGATCGCCGAGACCAATGCGGCCATCGAAGGGGCCTTTGCCGGGGGGGCGACCGAGGTGCTGGTCAACGACTCGCATGGTCCGCAGACCAACCTGCGTCCCGACGAGATCGACCGTCGCGCCATGATGATCACCGGGCAGCCCAAGCCGTTAGGCATGACGATGGGGCTCGATTCGACGTTCGACGCCGCCGTCTACATCGGCTATCACGCGCCGGGATCGACGGCGAATGCGGTACACGGCCATACGTTCTCTGGGGCGCTCAAGGTCGTGCGCCTCAACGGCAAGGAAGTCGGGGAATACGGACTCAATGCGATGGTCGCCGGCTACTGGGGTGTCCCCGTCGTCTTCATCTCGGGCGACAAGGCGGCGGTCGAGATGGCGCAGGACTTCATCCCCGGCGTCGATGGCCTCGCGGTGAAGGAAGGGATCGGTTACTACGCCGCCAAGACGATGAACCCGCTGGAGGCGCGCGAGAAGATCACTGCCGGCGTGCGCGCGGCACTCGTCAAGCGCATCGCTCGGCAGCCGGTCAGGCTTGCGTCGCCGATCACGCTCGAGATCGAACTCGACGAACTCGCCCACGCCGACCAGGTGGCGTTGGTGCCGGGGATGAAGCGCAACGGGCGCACCGTCAGCTACACGTCGCCCGATCCGTTGACGATCTACAAGGTCGCCCGCGTGATCATGGCGCTGTCGCGCGATTGACGCCCCACACGCACGAGCCGTTGGACCGCGAGCACACCGTCAATCGCCCGAGCCGATGACGTACGACGTGATCGTCGTGGGAGCCGGCGGGATGGGGAGCGCCACCGCGTACCATCTCGCCCGGCGCGGTGCGCGCGTCTTGCTGCTGGAGCGCTTTGGCATCGCGCATGAGCAGGGATCGTCGCACGGCTACACGCGCATCATTCGCCTCGCCTACTTCGAGCATCCGTCGTACGTCCCGCTGCTCGCGCGGGCGTACGACTTGTGGGAGGAGGCGGAACGCGAGGGTGGCGAGTCGCTGTTGCACATCACCGGCTCCATCGACGCCGGGGCGCCGGACTCGCGCACCGTCACCGGCTCGCTGCACTCCTGCCAGGTGCACGGGCTGCCGCACGAACTCCTGACGTCGGCAGAGTTGACGCATCGCTTTCCCGGATATCGCCTGCCTGACGAGTTGCAGGCAGTGTGGCAGCCGCGCGGGGGATTCCTCGTCCCCGAGTCGTGCATCGCCACGCACGTCGCGCTGGCCGCGCGACGCGGCGCTGCGGTGCACGTCGACGAGCGTGTGCTGGGGTGGGAGGTGCAGGGAGACGGTGTCGTGGTGACCACCGACCGCGGACGCTACGAGGCGGGTCAACTCGTCGTCGCCGCGGGGAGCTGGACTGGGGCGATGGTTCCGTCCCTCCAGCCATGGCTCGTTCCCGAGCGACAGGTGCTGGCGTGGTTCGACCTTCCGGACCGTGACCTGTTCGCCCCCTCTCGCTTCCCCGTCTTCAACCTCGACCTCGCGGGGGAGCATTGGTACGGCTTCCCGGAGTTTGGGGTGCCAGGGTTCAAGATCGGCTGCTATCACCACCTGCGCGAAGCGGTCGACCCCGACACGCTCGATCGATCCGCGGTGACGCCACGCGACGTGGCGCTCCTGCGCACGGTTGTGCGACACTGTTTCCCCGCGGTCGGCGAGGACGCGCTGCTCACCAAGACCTGCCTCTTCACCAACACGCCGGATGAGCACTTCATCCTCGACCGTCTTCCCGAGACACCGCAGGTGGTCATCGCGCACGCCTGCTCGGGGCACGGCTTCAAGTTTTCCTCTGTGATCGGCGAGATCGCCGCCGACCTCGCACTCGACGGCGAGACTCGGCACGACATCGCCCTGCACCGCCTCGCGCGTTTCACCGCGCCGCGCTGAACGCCTCGCCATCAGCGCCCAGCACGGCGCCCGTCATCACCACTCCCGGAGTTGCACGACATGCGATCCATCCCTCGTGCGTCCCTGCTGACCACCTGCACCGTCCTCGGGTTCCTCGTCAGCAGCAACGCTTCCGCGCAACGCGCGCGCGCGGCCGCAACGCCACAAGCAAAGCCTCCAGCGTCGCCGGCGCCGAGCGTCGACAGCACGCGCTTCGCCTCGCTCTCGTATCGACTGCTGGGCCCCTTCCGCGGCGGACGATCGACCGCCGTCACCGGGATCGCCGAGGAGCCCAACACCTTCCTGATGGGGAGCACCGGAGGCGGCGTCTGGAAGTCCGACGACGCCGGCAATAGCTGGAAGAACATCTCCGACGGCTTCTTTGGCGGGAGCGTGGGCGCGCTGGACGTCGCCGATAGCGACCCGAACGTGATCTACGTCGGCACCGGCTCGGCCGACGTGCGCGGCAATTCGTCGCAGGGACGCGGGCTGTGGAAGTCGCTCGACGCCGGCAAGACGTGGCACTTCATCGGACTCCCCGAATCGGGGGCCGTGCGACGCGTGGTCGTTCACCCCACCAACCCGGACCGGGTCTACGCCACCGCGTTAGGCCACATGTTCGGAAGGAACAGGGAGCGCGGCGTCTATCGCTCCAAGGATGGCGGGAAGACGTGGGAGCAGGTCCTCTTCGTCAACGACTCGACGGGGGCCAGCGACCTGTCGATGAACCCGAAGAATCCGCGCGTGCTGTACGCCGGCATGTGGCGCGCCGAGCGGAAGCCGTGGACGATGATCTCCGGGGGGGCCGAGGGCGGGGTCTACAAGAGCACAGATGGCGGCGACACCTGGAACAAGCTGGGCGGCGGGCTCCCGGCGGGGCTCGTGGGCAAGGTGGGCGTCACCGTGTCGCCGGCCAATCCGGATCGCGTATGGGCGATTGTCGAGGCCGAGCCCGACGGCGGCGTGTATCGTTCCGACGACGCGGGGAAGACGTGGACGCGCACCAACAAGGAGAACTCGCTGCGCCAGCGCGCGTGGTACTACACGCGCATCGAAGCCGATCCGCAGGATGAGAACACGGTGTACGCGCTCAATACGTCGATCTATCGCTCGATCGACGGCGGCAAGACGTTCACCGCGATCGACGTGCCGCACGGCGACACGCACGACCTGTGGATCAACCCGCGCAACAACCGGCACATGATCATCGGTGACGACGGCGGCGCACAGGTCACGCTCAACAAGGGACGCACCTGGTCGTCGATGAACAACCAGGCGACGGCCGAGTTCTACGACGTGGTGGTGGACAACCGGTTCCCGTATCGCGTCTACTCGTCGCAGCAGGACAACACGAGCATCTCCGTCCCGGTGTGGTCTGGTCCGAACGTGTTGCACCCGATGAACGAGTGGCGATACGCCTCGGGGTGCGAAACAGGGCCGGTGTCGCTCCACCCCGATCACCCCGAGGTGGTCTGGGGCGGATGTTACGGCGGCGCCATCAACCGCCTTGATGTGCGCAGCGACGAACGACGAAACGTCGTGCTCTATCCGCAGCTGCAACTGGGGCAGGCGGCCAAGGACCTCAAGTACCGCTTCCAGTGGGTCGCCCCGATCCTCGTGTCGCGGCACGATCCCAACGTGGTCTATCACGGATCGCAGTACCTGCACCGCACGCGTGACGGCGGGCTGACCTGGGAGACGATCTCTCCCGACCTGACGACCAACACGCCGGCGCATCAGGACGCCGCCGGGGGCCCGATCAACCACGACGTGACGGGCGTCGAGATCTACAACACGCTGTTTGCCATCAGCGAGGATGCCAAGGATGCGCGCACGCTGTGGACGGGGAGCGACGACGGGCGTGTGCACATCACGCGCGACGGCGGGGCGAGCTGGCAGGAGGTGACGCCGCCGGGGATGCCGAAGTTCGGCACCGTTGAGACCATCGACCTGTCGGGACACCGCGACGGGCGCGCCTTTGTCGCGGTGCAGCGCTACCGGCTCGATGACTTCAAGCCGTACATCTTCCGCACGGATGACTACGGGCGGAGCTGGACGCTGCTCACCGACGGGAGCAACGGCATTCCCGCCTCGTCGCCGGTGCGTGCCGTGCGCGAAGATCCGGTCAAGGACGGGGTGGTCTACGCCGGAACGGAGCACGGCTTGTACGTCTCCTTCGACGGCGGAACGCGCTGGCAGTCGTTGCAGCTGAACCTCCCCGTCTCGCCGGTTGCCGATCTCAAGGTGCACCGCAACGACCTGGTGGTCGCCACCCAGGGGCGATCGCTGTACGTGCTGGACGACGTGACGCCGCTGCACCAGCAGGGCAGCATCGCCGCCGGGGCCCGGATGCACCTGTACACGCCGCGCGACGCGTATCGGGTGCAGGTCGGTGGTGGCGGCGCCGGTGGAGTGGAGAGCGCCCCCGACGCGCTCCCGCAGGGAGCGCTGATCCATGCCTGGTTTGCCGCCGCCCCCGACTCCACCGCACGTCTCGACGTCGTGGATGCGCGCGGGACGGTGGTGCGCAGCTTCACGACCGACACGGCGCGCGCGCGCTCGTTAGGCCAGGCGGCGCTCAAGGCCACCGCCGGGGCGCAGCGCCTCGCCTGGGACGCGACCTACACCGGGCCGCGGATCCTCAAGGGACAGACCATCTGGGGCTACACCGGCGGGGTGAAGGCGCCTCCGGGGACCTACACGGCGCGCCTTGCGGCTGGCGGTGAGACCCAGAGCCGGACGTTCCGTCTGTTGCCCGACCCGCGCCTTCCTGAGGTGACGCAGGCCGACTACGACGAACAGTTCCGTGCGTCGATCGTGGTGCGCGACTCGATCAACGCGGTCAACGCCGCGCTCGAGACGCTGCGGGCGGTGCGCGAGCAGGCCATGCGCGCGGTCGAGCAGGCCGGGCGGATCAACCGCGCCGGCGAGGTCAAGCCGGCTGCTGACGCACTGGGGAGTGCGCTGAGCGGCGTGGAGTTGCAGCTCAACCAGGTGAAGAGCGAGAGCGGGCAGGACCCGATTCGTCACCCCGGGCAGCTCGACAACCAGCTCATCGAGTTGTACACCAACCTCACCGGCGACGACTCGTACATCTATGGCGGTCCGGAGGGGCGCCCCACGCGCGGGGCAGCGCAGCGCACGACCGACCTGATGCAGGCGTGGGCGCCGTTGTCGGCACGGGTCAAGACCATCCTCGAGCAGGACGTCCCGGCGTTCAACGAACTGCTCAAGCGGCTCGGGCTCGGGGCGATCGTGCTGCCGCCCAAGACGGTGATGTAGCGGCGATCGACGATCGCGCGACGACGGCGTGCACGCGTGCGCGCACGAGTGCGCACGCGTGCGCAAACGGGCGGTCCCATGCGGGGCCGCCCGTTGTCTTGGCCAATGTTGTCGTGGATCTGGTACAAGGCGCGATGAAATGGTGAGGCCGAATCGCGCCCCGCCGGCGATCTAGAGATCGGGGGGGCCCCCCGCGTCGTCATCCCCTCCCGCGCCTCGCTCCCCCGCCCCACTCCCCTCCCCCGCCGCCACCGTCAGCACGATCGGCTCCTCCCCCGGCAGCTCCAGCACCCCGCTCCGCAGCAGCCGGTCCATGTCGGCCGGCGCCAACGGACGGCTGAACAGGTAGCCCTGGCCGTAGTCGCATCCCAGGTCGCGCAGCCGGTTGTGCTGCCGCGCATGCTCCACCCCTTCGGCAATCGTGCGCAGCGTCAACAGGTCGCCTAACGCGATGATCGTGCGCGCCAGCGCATCGTCGTGCGTCCCGCGCATGAGCCCATCGGTGAAGCTGCGATCGATCTTGAGGATGTCGACGGGGAACTGCTGCAGGTACGACAGCGACGAGTATCCCGTCCCGAAATCGTCGATCGCCAGGCGCACCCCCACTTGCTTGAGTTCGTGCAGGCGCGCCAGCGTCGCCTCGGTGCGATGCATCAACGCGTTCTCGGTGATCTCGAGGACCAGGAGCGAGGGCGCCAGCGACGCCGCCGCCAGCGCACTCTCCACGTCGGCCACCAGCGACGGCGACTCGAGCTGCCGCACCGACAGGTTCACCGTCACCGAGAAGGCCATCCCGTCCACGCGCTGCGCATTCCACGCCGCCGTGCGCAGGCAGGCCTCGCGCAGCACCCACCCGCCAATGCGCACGATCAACCCCGTCTCCTCGGCCAGCGAGATGAAGTCGTTAGGCGGGATGTTCCCCTTGGTCGGGTGCTCCCAGCGCAGCAGCGCCTCGATCCCCAGCACCTGGTGCGATTCGAGCGCGACGATCGGCTGGTAGGCCACCCAGAACTCGCCCTCTTCCAACGCGCGGCGCAGGTCGCTCTCCATCGTGACCCGATCCACCAGTGCGGCGTGCATGGAGGCGTCAAAGAAGACGTGGCTCCCGCGACTCCCGCCCTTGGCCGCATACATCGCCACGTCGGCGTTGCGCAGCAACTCCTCCACCCCGTCTTCAGGCGTGGCGCGCGCAATCCCGATGCTGGCGCTCACCCGCACCGTCACGTTGGATGACAGCTCGACCGGGTTGCTGAGCGCCTGCGAGATACGATCGGCGACGATCGTCGCGTCTTCCTCGCCACGCACGTTCTCCAGCAAGACGGCAAACTCGTCGCCGCCCAGGCGCGCCACGGTATCGCAGCCGCGCGTGGCGTTCAACAGGCGCGACGCCACAATCGACAGCAGGTCGTCGCCGGCCGCGTGCCCCAGCGTGTCGTTGGTCCCCTTGAAGTTGTCGAGGTCGAGGAACATCACCGCCACCTGTTCACGCTCGCGCGACGCGCGCGTGAGCGCGTGCTGCACGCGATCGCGGAAGAGCGCGCGGTTCGCCAACCCTGTGAGCTGGTCGTAGAACGCCTGGCGCAGCAACTCCTTCTCCAGCGACTTGCGATGCGTGACGTCCTGCACCACGGCGATCAACCGCGCATCGCGGGCGTCGTCGGCGCGCGTCAGCGTGAGGCTCCCCCACACCACGTTGCCATCCTGTCGCACGTAGCGCGTCTCGCTCGACGCCGTCACGCGCATCCCCTCCGACACCTCCGCCTCCATCGCCGCCACCTGTTCGGCGTCGTCGGCCGGGCAGAAGCCGTGCAGCGGCTCGCCGCGCAGCGCGTCGGGGGTGGTGCCCAGGAGTTCGGCCAACGCGTAATTCGCCTCGACCACCTGACCGTTCGCGCTCAGCAGCGCCACGCCAACGCCCGACTGTTCAAAGACCGCGCGAAAACGCGCGTCGGCGCTGCGTCGCGCCGAGATCCCCTTCTCCAGCGTACGTTCGATCCAGTCGGTGGCGTACGTCGAGATGACGCCGGCCACCACGAGCATCAGCACCTTCGACCCTTCGTCGAGCAGCGACGTCCCGGTGGTCGTCCCGGAGAGCATCGGATCGGTGAGGAGCGCGAGATGTCCGCTCAACAGCAGGAAGGCCACCAGCGCCGTGTATTCGGCCGTCGCCAGCACGGCGGCGAGTGCCGCGCGACGCGGCGAGCCGGTGAACGGGCGCGTGGCCATCACCACGAAGTACATGCTGAACACCGGCGACTTCACCGCCAGGTTCGGGTCGCCAAAGACGCCATACCCCAGCAGCAGCAACGACGTGGCCGTCGTGTCGAGCACGATGTTGGCGACGAAGAGCCACGAGCCTCCCTTGCCGACCCGGTGCGCAAACAGGTGCTGCCCGATGGCCCACGCCAGCATCGGCGCCAGCACCACGAAATTGGTGAGCGAGAGCTGCGGCGAGAGGTGCGGTGCGTAGACCGTCGCCGCGATCGCCAGGATCCCGAGGACCGCGATCCGCACCCCGTTCACCCGCAACTCGGCGTCGGCGAACTGCCGCGCCAGCAGGGTGGCCGTGTCGGTGTCGAAGGCCGTGGGGGTTTCAGCGAGCGGGGCGTGCATGCAGGTCGGGACGCGTGGCGGGAGTGGACGGCGCGATGCAGGCGCGCTGCACGCGCGACCGCGGTCTCCTAGAAGACGGGTGGCGCAATCATGAGTCACGACTCATCGCGCGACGCGGCAGGAGTTGCCGCTGCCAATGCCGCCCGCGGCCTATCCTCCATCCCCCGTTGAAGATCGGACGTCCCCGCTTGGCTAGCGCCCCCCGGTCCCGGGCGATACCGTTGCGCCCTCCGGAGCCCCCTCCCTTCGCCGACCTCCTCCCGTCTCCCGTCGCCTCGTGAAGCGCCTTTGGCATAACCTGACCTTTCGCGTCCTGACCGCTGTCGCCCTCGGCGTGCTCGTGGGGATTCTCTGGCCGGACTTCGGGAAAGCGCTCAAGCCGCTCGGCGACACCTTCGTGAACCTCGTTCGGATGGTCATCGCCCCGATCATCTTCCTCACGATCGTGGCGGGGATCGCGACGATCGGCGACTTGAAGCACGTCGGGCGTGTGGGCGGGAAGGCGTTCCTCTACTTCGAGGTCGTGACGACCTTCGCCCTCGGGATCGGGCTGCTGGTGGTGAATCTCACCAAGCCCGGGGCCGGGCTCGATGCCAGCTCCATGGCCAAGGGAGACATCTCCAAGTACGCGCAGGCGGGGGAGCAGATGAAGTTCGTCGACTTCCTCGTGCACATCGTCCCGTCGAGCGTCGTCGAGGCCTTCGCGAAGGGGGAGATCCTGCAGGTCGTCTTCTTCGCGGTGCTGTTTGGTGTGGCACTCACGATGTCGGGAGAGATCGGGCGCAACATCACCGACGGCTGCGAACGGTTGGCGCAGGTCTTCTTCAAGATCGTCGGGATCATCATGCACGTCGCCCCGCTGGGGGCCTTTGGGGCGATGGCCTTCACGGTGGGCTCGTTTGGGCTCAAGACGCTCCTCCCGCTCGGACGCCTGATGCTCGACGTGTACCTGACGATGTTCCTCTTCGTCTTCGTCATCCTCAACATCATCTGCCGCATTTACGGCTTCTCGCTCTGGGAGTTCATCAAGTACATCAAGGAGGAGATCCTCCTGGTGCTGGGGACGTCGTCGAGCGAGGCGGCCCTGCCTCGGATGCTGGAGAAGCTTGAACGGTATGGCTGCGACAAGTCGGTGGTGCGTCTGGTGATTCCGACCGGGTACTCGTTCAACCTCGACGGCACGTCGATCTACCTGTCGATGGCGCTCATCTTCATCGCGCAGGTATTCCGCGTCGACCTCACCATCGGACAGCAGATCGGGATCCTGCTCGTGCTGATGCTCACCTCCAAGGGGGCGGCGGGGGTCACGGGGTCGGGCTTCATCGTCCTGGCCTCGACGCTCTCGGCGATGCGGGTCGTCCCACTCGAGGGACTGGCGCTCCTGCTGGGGGTCGATCGCTTCATGTCCGAGGCGCGAGCGATCACGAATCTCATCGGCAACGGCGTCGCCACGCTGGTGATCTCGCGCAGCGAGAAGGCCTTTGACGAATCGAAGCGAGCGGAGGCGTTGCAGCAGCAACACCTCAAGCGCGTGGGGCTCGCGGCGTGATACCGGTCACAGAGGGACTGCCTTCGCCGGTCCTTCATCTATAGAAGTCGGGATAGAGATCGGGACGGATTCGCGCTCATGACCTCGCAGGCGCGGCCGATATTCTGTCAGGTGGTGACCGGAAAGTCCGTTCGGCAGTCTTGCCTAACACAACCTATCGTCCTAAGTTGCTCGACCCGGCCGCAATGGCCGTCGGCAACCTGAGTGTAGACATCCGCACCAACCGATAGACATCTCCGTGCTGCTCGCGTCGCTCCGACTTATTTCCCTTACGCTTATTACCGCAATTCTTATTGCGGTAGTACTTCGCGTACGGGGGTCGGGCCACTTGCCAGCAGCGACGTAGCGTCGCGCACGGATTTTCGCCGAAGACGGCGACCGCAGCAGAGTGAGGCCCCACCCGACACCGGATGGGGCCTTTTGTTTGCCCGCGCTTTTCGCGGCCGCCTCCACGCACCACGTACTCGAGCCCCGACAGCACCACATGCGATCGGACACGATCAAGAAAGGCTTCCAGCGCGCTCCGCACCGGGCGCTCCTCCGCGCCACGGGGCAGATCCGGGACGCGGCGGATTTCGACAAGCCGTTCATCGCGGTCTGCAACTCGTATGTGGACATCGTCCCGGGACACGTGCACCTCCCGGCGCTGGCGCAGGCGGTGAAGGAAGCCATTCGTGCAGCTGGCGGCATCCCGTTCGAGTTCAACACCATCGGCGTGGACGACGGGATCGTGATGGGGCACGAGGGGATGCACTACTCCCTCCCCTCCCGCGAGCTGATCGCCGACTGCGTCGAGACGATGGCCAAGGCGCACTGCTTCGACGGGATGATCTGCATTCCCAACTGCGACAAGATCGTCCCTGGGATGCTGATGGGGGCGGCGCGCGCGAACCTTCCGACCGTCTTCGTCTCCGGCGGGCCGATGAAGGCGGGGCGCGACTCGTCAGGCAACAAGGTCGACCTGATCTCCGTGTTCGAAGGCGTGGGGCAGCGCGCCGCCGGGGAGATCGACGACGCGCGACTCGCCGACCTGGAAGCCAATGGCTGCCCCACCTGCGGTAGCTGCAGCGGGATGTTCACCGCCAACTCGATGAACTGCCTGTGCGAGGCGTTGGGGATCGCGCTCCCGGGGAACGGGACGATCCTGGCGGTCGATCCCGAACGGCGAGAACTGGTGGTGCGCGCCGCGCAGGCCCTCATGCACTTGGTGCACGACGGCACCACCTTCCGCGACATCGTCAACGCGCACGCGATCGACAACGCGGTGGCGCTCGACGTGGCGATGGGGGGCTCCACCAACACGGTGCTGCATGTCCTGGCCCTGGCCCGCGAGGCCGGCGTCGAATACCCGCTCAAGCGCCTCAACGAGGTGGCCGAGCGCGTCCCGCACCTCACCAAGGTCTCACCGGCGTGGGATGGCGACCGGCAGTGGCACGTGGAAGATGTGCAGCTGGCGGGCGGCGTGCAGGCGATCCTGCACGAGCTGTCGCAGCGCCAGGGGATCCTCCACCTCGAGGCGCAGACCGTCAGCGGCGTGACGCTCGGCGAACAACTGTCCACGGCCACCAACACCAACCCCGACTGCATTCGCCCGATCGACCGGCCGCACTCGGCGCGCGGTGCGCTGTGCGTCCTGTTTGGCAACCTGGCGCAGCAGGGGGCGGTGATCAAGGTCGGCGCGGTGGACCAGCACGAAATGACCTTTCGCGGGCCGGCGCGGATCTTCGAGTCCGAAGAGGGAGCCACGCAGGGGCTGATCGACGGGAAGATCCAGGCGGGCGACGTCGTGGTGGTGCGAAACGAAGGGCCTCGTGGCGGGCCGGGGATGCGCGAGATGCTGGCACTCACCTCGATGCTCAAGGGGATGCCGTTAGGCGCGTCGGTCGCGCTCATCACTGACGGCCGCTTCAGCGGCGGAACGCGAGGCCTCTGCATCGGACACGTCTCCCCCGAGGCAGCCGAAGGCGGGGTGATCGGACTCCTGCGCGACGGCGACATCATCCGCATCGACCTGCAGGGGCGCAGCCTCGCCACCGAGGTCACCGACGCCGAACTGGCCCGACGCCGCGAAGGGTTTACACCCCGACAGCCACAATTCGAGCGCGGCTGGCTCGCCCGCTACACCAAGCTCGTCAGCAACGCCAGCACCGGAGCGGTCCTCGCATGAGCCAGCCGACGCAGCAGACAACGATCGACCCCGGGTCACGCACCGGGGCGCAGATCATGTGCGAGGCGCTGGTCCGCGAGGGCGTCGAGGTGATGTTCGGAATCCCCGGCGGGGCGATCATGCCGTTCTACCACGCCATGTGGGAATACCGCGACGCGCTGCGCCACGTGCTCTGCCGTCACGAACAAGGTGCTGGGCACGCCGCCGAGGGCTACGCGCGCGCGAGCGGGCGCGTGGGCGTGTGCATCGGGACGTCGGGGCCGGGGGCCACCAACCTCGTCACCCCCATCGCCGACGCCTTCATGGACTCCACGCCGATGGTGATCATCACCGGGCAGGTGGGGAGCCACCTGTTAGGCACCGACGCGTTCCAGGAGACCGACTTCACCGGGATCACGATCCCGATTACGAAGCACTCGTACCTCGTCACCGATCCCGCCGAGTTGCCGCGCGTCTTCCGCGAGGCGTTTCACCTGGCGAGCAGCGGGCGCCCCGGCCCCGTCGTCATCGACGTGACCAAGGATGCGCAGCAGGCCCGCGTCGTGCCCGACTGGGAACCGGTGATGGACCTCCCCGGCTACACACCCCGCTACGAAGGGGAATCGCGCAGCATCGCGCAGGCCGCGCGCCTGCTGGCCAACGCCCAGCGTCCGCTGATCATGGCCGGCAACGGCGTGATCATGTCCGGCGCGCACGAGGCGCTGCTGGCGCTGGCTGAACGGACGGGGACGCCGGTGGTGACCACGCTGCACGGGCTGGGCGCCTTCCCCGAGGATCACCCGCTCGCGATGGGGATGCCTGGGATGCACGGCTGGGTGCACGTCAATCGCGCCATCCAGGAATGCGACGTCCTGCTGAACGTCGGCGGGCGCTTTGACGATCGCGTGACCGGAAAGGCATCCACGTTCGCGCCGCGGGCGCGCGTCATCCATGTCGACATCGACGCCTCGGAGATCGGGAAGCTGATCCTCGTGACGGTGGGCATCGTCGGCGACGCGCGTCGCGTGATGGAAGAAATGGTGCGCATCGTCCCCGAGCGCCGTCACGACGCGTGGGTCGCGCACATCCGCGAGATGCAGGCGACGCACCAGCCGCGTCAGGCGTACATGCGTCGCTCGGCCACCTGCGAGCTGATGCCGCACGACGTCTTTGACGGGCTCAACGCCGCCCTGCACGCGCGTGGCCCGTATCGCGTGGTGACCGACGTCGGCCAGCACCAGATGTGGACCGCGCAGCTCCTCGATTGGCGCCGCCCGCGCACGCTCATCACCAGCGGCGGCGCCGGCACGATGGGTTTCGCGGTGCCAGCCGCGTTAGGCGCCGCCATCGCCGTCCCCGACGAGACGATCTGGGTGGTGGTGGGCGACGGCGGCTTCCAGATGACCAACCAGGAGATCGCCACGATCCGGCAGGAAGGGATCACCAACATCAAGATCGCCGTGGTCAACAACGGCTATCTGGGCATGGTGCGCCAGTGGCAGGAGCTGTTCGAACAGCGCCGCTACTCCGGCACGCCGCTCTCCGGCCCCGACTTCGCCAAACTGGCCGACGCCTACGGCGCCGTTGGCATCACCGTCACGCACGCCGGCGAGGTCGACGACGCCATCGAGACCGCCTACACCACGCCGGACGTGGTGGTCATCGACTTCCGCGTCGAACGCGAAGTCAACGTCTTCCCCATGGTCCCCCAAGGCAAGTCGATCGGTGAAATGATCACCGACCAACCCGCCGCCCAACCGTAGTCACTCGTCTTCCCGTCTTCTCGTCTTCCCGTCTTCCGAGGTCCAGATGCAGCACACCCTGATCGCCGTCATGCAAGACCGTCCCGGTGTCCTCAACCGCGCCGTCTCCCTCTTTCGCCGCCGCGGCTTCAACATCGAGTCGCTCGCGGTCGCGTCGACGGAGATGCCCGGGCTCTCCCGCATGACCGTCGTGGTGAATCGTGACGACGTCACGCAGGTGGTCCAGCAGCTGCAACGACTGGTGGACATCGTCTCGGTGCAGGACGTGACCTTCGACCGCGCCGTCTCGCAGGAGATGTGCCTGGTGCGGCTCGGCCCGCCGGGGAGCCGCCTCGCCGAGATCCTCGGCCTGGCCCGCGAGTTCGACGCCCGCGTCGTC
Source organism: uncultured Gemmatimonadaceae bacterium (assembly GCA_964560345.1). Lineage (GTDB taxonomy): Bacteria > Gemmatimonadota > Gemmatimonadetes > Gemmatimonadales > Gemmatimonadaceae > SCN-70-22. The sequence continues at coordinate 17,360 of CAZLLP010000051.1, read as the reverse complement.
GATGCCTCGCCGCAAGCGATGGTCCTGGCCATCATGGACGCCCCCGCGACCATCAGCGCCTTTCTCGAGCGCGTGCAGCGCTTCGGCATCGAGGAGATCACGCGCTCAGGACGCATCGCCATGTCGATGACGACCCCGGCGCGCGGCGCCCGCCCCTCGCCTAACGCCGGCACGCGTCCGTCCGACTTCCCCACCGATCCGTATCAGGCCCAGGCAGACGGCTTCGCCGACGAAGAAGCCGCATAGGCTCGGTGTCTGCCCCCACTCATCTCCCGTCTCCCGTCTCCCGTCTCCCGTCTCCCGTCTTTGCACCCATGACTCGACTTTACTACGACGCCGACGCGTCCCTCGACCACCTGACGTCGCGCCGCATCGCCGTGATCGGCTTCGGCTCGCAGGGACACGCCCACGCCCTCAACCTGCGCGACTCCGGACTCGACGTGCGCGTCGGGCTCCCTGCCTCGTCAGGGAGCCGGGCCAAGGCCGAAGCGGCCGGACTCAAGGTCATGGGCATCGCCGAGGCGTCGAAGGAAGCGGACGTGATCATGGTGCTCGTCCCCGATCACGTGCAGAAGGCGATCTACGCCAATGAGATCGCCCCGCACCTGTCGGCGGGCAAGACGCTGATGTTTGCCCACGGCTTCAACATCCACTTCGGCGCCATTCAGCCGCCGAACGATGTGGATGTCAGCATGGTCGCCCCCAAGTCGCCCGGCCACCGCGTGCGAGAACTCTACCAGTCGGGAGCAGGGGTCCCCGCGCTCTTCGCCGTGCACCAGGATGCGACGGGACGCGCCAAGGCCGATGCCCTCGCGTATGCGCGCGCCATCGGCTGCACGCGCGCCGGGGTCCTCGAGACGACGTTTCGCGAGGAGACCGAGACCGACCTCTTTGGCGAACAGGCCGTGCTGTGCGGCGGCGTGTCGGCGCTGGTGAAGGCGGGCTTCGAGACGCTGACCGAGGCGGGGTACCGGCCCGAACTCGCGTACTTCGAGTGCCTGCACGAGCTCAAGCTCATCGTCGACCTGATGTACCAGGGCGGCTTGAACTACATGCGCCACTCGGTGAGCGACACCGCGGAGTATGGGGACTACGTCGCCGGACCGCAAATCATCACCGACCAGACGCGCGCCACGATGCGGCAACTGCTCACGAACATCCAGGACGGGACGTTTGCCCGCACCTGGATCAACGAGAACGAGTCCGGGCGCACCGATTTCAATTGCGCGCGCAAGAAGGACATCGACCATCCGATCGAGCAGGTGGGGCGCGAGCTGCGGCGCATGATGCACTTCCTGCAGCCCAAGGAAGTACGTCCGGGACAGGGGGGCGCATGAGTGCACCGAGCGACGTAGCCATTCGTCCCCCCGCGGCGCCGGCCGCGGGGGAGCACATCCGGGTCTTCGATACCACGCTGCGCGACGGGGAGCAGGCCCCCGGGTGCACGATGACGCGGGAAGAGAAGCTGCAGCTTGCCCGGCAGTTGCAACGTTTGGGGGTCGACATCATCGAAGCAGGATTTCCCGCCGCCTCGCGCGGCGATTGGGAGGCGGTACACGCGATCGCCAAGGAGATCGGTGTGGGTCCCGGCTCGCCCGTCATCTGCGGGTTGGCACGGGCGAACGAAGCGGACATCGATCGGTGCGCCACCGCCATCGCCCCGGCCACGCACCGACGCATTCACACGTTCATCGCCACGTCGGACATCCACCTCGAGTACAAGCTGCGCATGACGCGGCCGCAGGTGGTGGAGGCGGCGCACAGCATGGTGGCCTTCGCCAGGGCGCGCTGTGACGACGTCGAATTCTCTCCAGAGGACGCCTGCCGCTCCGACCCGGTCTTCCTGCACGAGGTCCTCGCCGCCGCCATCGAGGCCGGGGCCACGACGCTCAACATCCCCGACACCGTGGGCTACATCACGCCTGACGAGTACTTCGCGATCATCTCCAACATCCGCGAACACGTCCCGGGCGCCAGGAACGTCATCATCTCCACTCATTGCCACGACGACCTGGGTCTCGCGGTGGCCAACTCACTCGCCGGCGTTCGGGCCGGGGCACGACAGGTCGAGTGCACACTCAACGGGATCGGCGAGCGGGCCGGCAATGCGGCGCTGGAGGAGGTCGTGATGGCGCTGCACACACGCCGCTCGTTCTTCGGCATCGAGACGCGCGTCTCGACCCGGGAGATCGGGCGCGCCTCGCGCCTCGTGTCGCAATGCACCGGCGTGCGCACGCCGCCTAACAAGGCGATCGTCGGCGCCAATGCCTTCGCCCACGAGGCCGGGATCCACCAGGACGGGATCCTCAAGAACCGACTCACGTACGAGATCATGAGCGCCGACCTCGTGGGGCTGGAGGGATGCCGCCTCGTCCTGGGCAAGCACTCGGGGCGCCACGCGCTGCGCAAGCACCTCGAGGGGAACGGCCACTTCCTCACCGAGGACGAGTTCAGCAACGTCTTCACGCGGTTCAAGGACGTCGCCGACAAGAAGAAGATCGTCGACGATCGGGACATCGAGGCGATTGTGGCGGGCGAGACGATGCGCCCGCTCTCGATCTACCGGCTGGAACTGGTGCAGGTCTCGTCAGGCACGCACGCCATTCCGACCGCGACGGTGCGCTTGAGTGGTCCCGACGGCGCACCGATGGTCGCGGCCGCACAGGGCGACGGCCCGGTCGACGCGGTGTGTGCCGCGATCAACCAGGTCGTCGGTGATGTGGCCGAGCTGGTCGAGTTCTCGGTGGATGCCATTACCGAGGGGATCAACGCGATCGGTGGCGTGACGGTACGCCTTCGTCCCACGGGCGCCGACGTGCTGCACGAGCACCCGCAGGACGACGCTCCACGCGGCGTGCGCTTCACCGGATTCGCGGTGCACACCGACATCCTCGTGGCCACCGCCGAGGCGTATGTGAGCGCGTTGAACTCGCTGATTCGCGCGCGCAACGGTGAGGGACAGGCGATCAATACACCGGCGCGCGGTGTGGCACACGTTGCATCGGTGAGCTCCACATGAGCGGCACCACGACAGCGACCGATACGACCGCTTCAGCGGCAACCCCGCCCGTGGACGGCGACACCCCACGCACGATGATCGAGAAGATCTGGGACGAGCACGTCGTCAGGCAGGAGACGCCAGACACGCCGGCCATCCTCTACGTCGATCTCCATCTCGTGCACGAGGTGACGTCGGCGCAGGCGTTCAGCGAGTTGCGCGCGCGTTCGCTCGCGGTGCGTCGCCCGGATCGCACGATCGCCACCATGGACCATTCGACCCCTACGGCGTTGCTGCCAGGACGACGTGTGCTCACGGTCGCCGATCCGCAGGCCGCCTCGCAGCTCGATACGCTGCAGCGCAACTGCGAGGCCTTCGGCGTGCCGTTGCTCGCGCTCGATCACCCGTGGCGCGGTATCGTGCACGTCATCGGTCCCGAGCAGGGGCTCACGCAGCCCGGGATGACGATCGTCTGCGGCGACTCGCACACCAGCACGCACGGCGCCTTTGGCGCGCTGGCCTTCGGGATCGGGACGTCCGAAGTCGCCGACGTCCTCGCGACACAGTGCTTGCTGCAGTCGCGGCCGAAGACAATGGAAGTGCGCGTGGAAGGGACGCTCGCGCCGGGCGTGACCGCGAAGGACATCATCCTCGCCGTCATTGCCCGCATCGGCGTCGCCGGAGGGGCGGGACATGTGATCGAGTACACCGGGTCCGCGATCCGCGCCCTCGACATGGAAGGACGCATGACGGTCTGCAACATGTCCATAGAGGCGGGGGCGCGCGCCGGCCTCGTGGCGCCTGACGAGACAACCTTCTCGTGGCTTTCCGGACGTCCCTTTGCCCCGACGGGCGCCGGCTGGGACGCCGCGGTCAAGCGCTGGAAGTCGTTTCGTTCGGACGACGGCAGCACGTACGATCGTTCGATCACGATCGACGCCAACGCGCTCGAGCCGATGGTCTCGTACGGCACCAACCCCGGCATGACCATCCCGATCTCTTCGACCGTTCCGTCGTCGACCCAGCTCACCGATCCCACCGACCGTGCGCAGCTCGAGCAGGCGCTGCGCTACATGGGACTCGCCGCCGGACAACCGATCGAGGGGCAGCGCATCGACGTCGTCTTCCTCGGCAGCTGCACCAACTCGCGACTGGGTGACCTTCGCGCCGCCGCACGGCTCCTCGCCGGACGACACATCGCGCCGCATGTGCGCATGCTGGTCGTCCCGGGATCGCAGGAGGTCAAGCGGCAGGCGGAGATCGAGGGGCTGCACGACGTCTTTCGCGCGGCCGGCGCAGAGTGGCGTGAGAGCGGCTGTTCGATGTGCATCGCCATGAACGGCGACGAGCTTGCATCTGGCGAGTACGCGGTGAGCACCAGCAATCGCAACTTCGAGGGGCGGCAGGGGAAAGGGGGACGCACCTTCCTCGCCTCGCCACTCACCGCCGCCGCCAGCGCCATTCGTGGCACCATCGCCGATCCCCGCTCCCTCGCCTGACGATGCCCCCACTCGCTCGCATCGAGAGTCGTGCCGTCCTCCTGGCCACCGACGATATCGATACCGACCAGATCATCCCCGCGCGCTTCCTCAAGACCACCGACCGGCTTGGCCTGGGACGACACCTGTTCGCGGACTGGCGATATGAGGCCGATGGCACGGCCAGGGCGGACTTCGTGCTCAACGCCCCCGGCGCCAGTGCGCGCCGCATCCTCGTGGGCGGTCGCAACTTCGGCTGCGGCTCGTCGCGCGAGCACGCCCCATGGGCGCTGGCCGACTTCGGCTTCCAGGCCGTCGTCGCTCCATCGTTCGCCGACATCTTCCGCAACAATGCGCTCAAGAACGGGATCGTCCCCGTGCAGCTCTCCCGCGAGCAACACGAGACGCTCGTCAGGCGCTTGTCCGATGCACCGGACGATGCGGCCTGCGTCGACGTGGCCGCGCAGCAGTTCCGCATCGGCACGCACGCCTGGTCGTTCCCGCTCGCCCCGTTCGCCCGCCACTGCCTGCTGGAAGGGATCGATCAGCTCGGGTACTTGTTAGGCGCCGAGTCGGAGATCGCGCGGTATGAGCGGGCGCACCCAGCGCCGTTCGCAACGTTCGCCTGAGCACACTTTCACTTCCCCTGACTTGTCCCTGACACGCCACACGTGCACGCCCTCATTGCCTCCCTCCCCGGTGACGGAGTTGGCCCCGAAGTCGCCACGCAAGCACTCCGTGTCCTCGCCGCCGTTGGCGAACGGTTCGGCCATCACTTCCAGGTTGAACACGGACTGATCGGCGGCGCGGCGCTCGATGCCACCGGCGCCTCGCTCCCTGAGGCGACCGCCGACCTGGTGCGGCGCGCCGACGCCGTCGTGTTAGGCGCCGTCGGCGGTCCCCGCTGGGACGACCCCACGCTCGCCGATCGCCCGGAGCGCGGATTGCTGGCGCTGCGTCGCCTGCTGGGGACGTACGCGAACATTCGCCCGGTGCGCGTGTTCGGCGTCTCGCCGCAGTTCTCCCCGCTCCGCCCGGAGCGACTGGACGGGGTGGACCTTGTGGTGGTGCGCGAACTCACCGGTGGCCTGTACTTCGGCGACAAGAAGCGCTACACGCGCGACGACGGAATCGAGGTCGCCACCGAGGACTGCACCTACACCGCAACCGAGATCGAACGCGTGGTCCGGATGGCGGGGGCCCTGGCACGCACCCGGCGGCACAAGGTGACCTCGGTCGACAAGGCCAACGTCATGGAGACATCGCGCCTGTGGCGAGCGGTCGCGGCGCGCGTGATGCGCGAGGAATTCCCCGACGTCACCTACGACGTCGTCCTCGTCGATGCCTGTGCCATGCACCTGATGCTCAACCCGGCGCGCTTTGACGTGATCGTCACCGAGAATCTCTTTGGCGACATCCTCACCGACGAGGCCGCGGTGCTCGCCGGTTCGATCGGGCTCCTGCCCAGCGCGTCGTTAGGTGCTCCCCGTCCCGGCTCGGCCTTCCCGGCGGGGCTCTACGAGCCGATACACGGCTCCGCCCCCGACATTGCCGGACAAGGAAAGGCCAACCCCATCGGAACGATCCTGAGCGTCGCGATGATGCTGCGATCGTCGTTCGCCCTCGCCGACGAAGCGCGCGCCATTGAAGCTGCGGTCGACGGCGCTCTCGACGACGGGTGGCGCACGCCCGACGTGACCGCCCCCGGGCAGCAGCCGCGCAGCACCTCCGACGTGGGCGGTGAGATCGCGCGCAGGGTGCTCGACGAACGCTGAACGTTCAGCTGAACGCCAAGCCGAGCGCCTAACGGTTCCGATCCCCGACCTGGGAGCCGCCGGCCGCAATCATCCGTTTGCAACGGCCAGGTCCGGACGCAGCCCGCGCGCCTCGCGCAGGTAGACGTGCCGCACCAACTGCCCCTCGGGGACCTCCGCGTGCGCGAGGACGCGGATGCAACGCGGCAGCGCCCCAGGGACGTCGATCTCCTGTGCGCAGAGCATCGGGACCTCGCCCCAGCCGGCGTCGCGAGCGCCCCGTGCCGGGAACTCGCTCCGGAGGTCCGGCGTCGCCGTCAGCATCAGGCTTACCACCTGGTCGACGCGCAGGGCGTTCTGCTCCAGCATGGCCGTAAGCAGTTCGGTCGTCGCCGCGCAGATGTCACGCGCCGAGTCGACCGGGACCGACGTCGCCCCCTTGATCGCACGCATTGACATCCTTGTGGATCCTAGCGCGCGCGCCGGACCACGGCGAAGACGGTCGCGTTGTCATCCCGGTCGCCGATGCCGCGCGCCAGCAGCTGCAATCCGTAGCGCTCGACGCACGCCTCGGACGCGATCGCGGCCTCGTGTCGTCGCCCGCGCGCCGCGACATCGCGCGCGGCGCCCGCGGTGTCGTAGGCCTCGCGCGGGATAATCGAGGCGTGACGCGTGAGGAAGGCGCGGCATTGGGCCAGCGCAGCCGGGTGCGAGTAGACGGCACTCACCTCGCCGAGGGCGCTGCCGGGGATCCCGAGCAGGCAGTGTTCGACCGCCTGCCGCACTTCCCCCACCAGCTCGAACCCCGACTCGGCGATCGCGGTGCGCACCCCCGGAATCTCGCCGATGATCTCGTTATGCAGGGGGAGGACGGCGTAGGCGGCGCTCCCCCGCTCCACCGCGGCAATCACATCGGCAAAGCTCCAGCACGGAAGGACCCAGGCGCGCCCTCGCCACAACCGCTCGATTGCCAGGTGCCCATACGCCCCGCGTTCCCCCTGGAAGGCCACCACCGCCTGCTCTCCGCCGTTGGGGCGGAGTCGTTCGCTGAGATCGTCCGCGTTCTCCCGCCATCGCGCCGCCGTCATCCGACACTCCCGGCACGGACGGGACGCGGACGGCGCGTGGCGCCGTCGATGGGCAGGACCCTGGCCTCTTCGTGCAGGGGGAGCATGGGGCGGCGCAAGGCGCCGGCAATCACCGACAACTGCTGCATCATCGCCTCGAACTGCGGAATCGAGAGTGACTGGTCGCCATCGGACATTGCGGCTGACGGATTGGGATGCACCTCGACGATCAACCCGTCGGCCCCCGCGGCCAGTGCCGCACAGGCGAGCGGGGCCACCAGCTCGGCCTTCCCCGCCGCGTGGCTCGGGTCGACGATCACCGGAAGGTGCGTCTCCTTCTTGAGCACCGGGATGGCCGCCACGTCGAGCGTGTTGCGCGTCGACGATTCAAAGGTACGGATTCCGCGTTCACACAGGATGATACGCGTGTTCCCGCGAACGGCGATGTACTCGGCCGCCGAGATCAGCTCGCGTACGGTGGCGGCAAACGAGCGCTTGAGCAGCACGGGGAGTCCAAGCTCGCCAACGGCGGCGAGCAGCGGCGTGTTGTACATGTTGCGTGCACCGATCTGCAGCACGTCTGCGTAACGCGCCACCAGCTCGACCTGGCGCACGTCGAGCACTTCGGTCACCACCGGAAGGCCGGTCGCGGCTCGCGCCTCGGCCAACAGCTCGAGCCCCTCGGTCCCCAGCCCCTGGAAGGCGTATGGCGAGGTGCGTGGCTTGAACGCCCCACCGCGCAGCAGGCGAGCGCCGCACGCGGCCACCCCGCGCGCCGACTCGAGAATCATCGCCCCGTCTTCCACCGAGCACGGCCCGGCCGCCACGACAAAGGAGCCGTTGCCGATCGTCACCGGGCGTGCATCGGGGTGAGTCAGCCCCACCGCGACTTCGGTGGAGGCGAGGTCGCGCTGGTGCGACCGGGCAACGAGCGGAGTGTCGGACATGAGTTCCTCGACGTGGGACGACAGACACGGACAACAAAAAGGCCCCCGGTGTTCGGGGGCCGCAGGATCGACGCTGGTGTTGGACCGTTACCGCTTGGTCATGCGCGTGATCTACGCCCCCCGGAGTCCCGGAAGCCGAAATACCAAGTAAAGCTGAAGCGCTGGGTCTGGGGGGCGGTCAACATGGTCTGCGCAATCTTGGGCGAGCCGTTCAAACGCGCAAGGGGGAGTCACAAGCGCGCGCGCGGCGGCACAGGCGCGCGCACCCGCAGCGGCGTATCCTCATCTTTCGTCCGATAGACAAACGGCGCGGAGTCGCTGGGGACCGTCACCGAGCGGAAGTCGCTGGCCGAAAGCTGATCCAGCAGCTCCGCGACCGACACCACGCTCGAATCGACCCCGGCGGCAAGGCCCGGCGCGCGCACCGCGAAGAGTGTCGAGTAGAAATCGTCGAAGTCCGCGCGCGTGAACGGTTCCCCCATCGGGGGAATCGGGGCGCCGATGCGCGCGCCGTGATCGCCCTGCACGATGACGACGACATCGCGCGCACCGCGCGCCTCGAGCTCGGCCACGAGCGTGCCGACGCGCGTCGTGAGGCAGCGCAACTGCGGCCAGTAGCGTTGGTACAGGGCGCGTCGCTGCGCCTGAACATGCAGCTGACGGAGCGCACGCTGCGACGGCTGCGAGAAGAGCGATTGGCTCACTCGGCAGTCTTCATCGAGCATGTAGGGGGCGTGCGGCAACAGCACGTGGCCGAAGAAGGCCGTGCCGCGCACCTCGGGCAGGGCCTGCACGTCGCGGCTGATCTGCTGCAGGACGCGCAGCCCGCTGGCCGGGCCGAGCGGATAAGTGGTACGCGCCCACGTGGGCGCGGGGAGATGACGAACCGCCAGCGCGGGACGCACGCGCTCGTCATAGAAGGCGTTGGCGCGGTCGTAGAGGGACGAGTTGTTGGCGACCCAGTGCTGCGCGATCAGTCGCGTGCGGGCCCCCCACGCCAGCGAGAGCGCGGGGACATTCCCCACCGAATTCGCCGGCACCATGAAGCAGGACACCGGTGCCGCTCCTGTCGTGCCGCAGAAATCGAGGAAGCCGGGCATGTAGCTGCGGACGTCGAACCCGGCCGCCGAGAGTCGGTTGAAGTACGCGTTGTCCTTGAGCGGCGCCGGAAACGTGACCGCCCCAGTGCCGAGCCACGCGAGCCCCTGCTCACGGGACGAGAAGTTCAGCGCGTTGGGGATGGCGTCGGCGGTGAGGTGGTAGCGGCTGTACGCGCGCGTGAAGAGGCGAAAGCCGTGCTGCACGTAGAAGTCGATCAGCGCGGCCTTCGCCTCGGGACCACCGGGAATGTCGGTGGGGATCCCCTCCACTCCCACGTGCTCGTCGGCAATCAGGTGCAAGAGCGGCGGTCGTTCTCCGAGACGCGGCGTCCCCCGCGCGGGCTGGACGGCAGGATCCTCACGCGCGCCCGCCACGGCGGTCGTGACGAGCACCGCCAGCAGCACGGCAACGGCGATGCGATGAACGTGCGTCCTGAGGAACCAGCTCCCCGCCAGCAGCACGGCGAGCAGGACCAGGTGGCGGCCGCTGATGTCGGCAAAGAGGTCGATGCTGACGAAGAGGAGGAGCGCCGTCAGCAGGGCGCGCAGCACCGGTGCGCGCACGAGCCGGATCGTTAGGCCCAGCAGGACCCCGACCCCCGCGAGCGCGCCGGCGATGGCCAGCGACTCCGAGCGAAAGGCCGAGTAGCGATGAAAGTGGAGGTAGGTCCAGAAGGGGACGACGAGGAGCAGGACCGCGGCCGCGACTTCAGGGGGGACGACGCCCGCGGCGCGGGGCGTCGTCCCCTCATGCCTGGCGCGCTCGTCCCCCGCCACGCGCGTTTCAGTCCTGACGCGGCAACTCCTCGGAACGCCGGCCTAACGTGCGCAACTTGAACCAGTAGAGCTTCACGATGGCCCCGATCCCGACCGCGCCACCAACGATCGCCTGCACCAGGATACTCCCCGAATTCTGATCCAGATACATCATCCCCTCCTGAGCTGCATCGACTCCGTCACGCGCGTGTCACGATTGGACCACGAACATGTGGCCAGTGCCGCGGCGATGCTACCACAAATGTCACAATTCCGCAGCGGACTCGGCCGAGACGTTCCTCGCATGTAGTCGGCGGGATTCACGGGGGATCAACTAAGAAAAACCGGCGAGGTCATGCGCTTGCTTCGCCGCGCGGTCCCGCCTGCTGGCCGCGCGCAGGGACGGACGGACACGTCGACGGTCGGTTGTGACACGTCGACGGACCGCGTGGCATCGTCGGTGTGCCAAGCGACGCGGTCGACGGGCCCGCGCGACCTCGTCGACGGACCGACCAGACACGTGCGCGAACCAACCGACACGGCGGACGGACCGAGCGGCAGCGTCGACGGCCCAGATCGTCAGCTCCACGACTCGGGCGGCATCGTCGACGGTCCTGCTGACCACGTGCACGGTCCGACCGACGACGCAGACGAGTCGCGGCGCCAACGCAGCCGTTTCGTGCTGCACCGTGGACGGGCCGACCACACACGCACGCGGACCGGGTCGTGATCTGAACGGACCGACCAGCGTCGTCGACGGACCACACCGCGCCGCCGACGAACCGACCGACGTCGTGGACGGATCGTTCGTCGCAGGACACGTACGCTCCGGCGCAGTCGAGGGACCGCGCGACACGGCGGACGCTCCGCGCTGCGACGTGACGCGCTCGGGCGAACGCGCCCATGAACCGAACCGACACCTGCGCGGACCGAGCACGGGTGCACACGGACCAACGGCATGTGCATGCGGACCGCCTGGTCGTGCACACGGATCATTGGCGCGCTCGCACAGAACAAGTGCGCGTGTGCGCAGAGCGATTGATCGTGCACACGGACGATCGGCGCGTGTACACGCACGCACTTCAGGTGCGCGCGGACCGACTGATGGTGCACACGGACCACCGGATCGGATTCACCGTCCGCGACGGACTGCTCTCGGGTCAGCAGACGTTGGGGGGCGACGCGCGGGGGCAGGACACGGTCGACACCCTCCTGCACGCGTGCGTTTGACGCGATCCCCCTCCCCTTCCCCCCTGTTCCCCGTCTTGTGTCACGCGGAATGGGGACAACGAGCGGTGGAGTGTCGCTGCCTACCGGTAGGGGCGAGCCTGCGTCTCGAAGAGGTTGGCGTACACCCCGGCCTGCTTGAGCAGCTCGTCGTGCGCCCCCACCTCGGCGATCTGGCCGTCGACCAGCACGAGGATGCGATCGGCGTGGCGCACCGTGGACAACCGGTGGCTGATCAGGAGCGTCGTGCGGTCGCGCGCCAACGCCTGGAAGTGCTCGAACACCTCCGCCTCGGCCAGCGCGTCGAGCGCCGCCGTCGGTTCGTCGAGGACGATGAGCTGGGTGTCGCGCATGAAGGCGCGGGCGATCGCCAGCTTCTGCCACTGCCCGATGCTCAGGTCCACTCCGTCGGCAAACTGTCGGCCGAGCATCGTCTCGTAGCCGCGTGGCAGGGCGCGAATGACCGCGTCGGCCCCAGTGCGCTGCGCCGCCTCCACCACGCGCGGGGTGTCGTGCGGCAACGTGATGTTCCCGGTCCAGATGTTGTCGCGCGCGCTGAGCTGGTACTTCGCATAGTCCTGGAAGACGACGCCAAACTCGCTGCGCAGGTCGCGGAGCTCGAGTTCGCGGATATCCACTCCATCGATCCGTACCGCCCCTGTTGTGGGATCGTACAAGCGGCAGAGGAGCTTGACCAACGTCGTCTTGCCGGAGCCGTTCTCCCCGACGAGCGCCAGATGCTCACCCGGGCGTACGTGAAAGCTCACGTCGCGGAGCACATCGACGTCGGTGCCGGGATAGCGGAAGGTGACGTGGTCGAACTCGAGCCCGCGGCGCAAGGGACGCGGGAATGGGCGCGGCGTCCTGGACTCCGTCACCATCGGCTGCAACGTCATGAACGTCTTGAAGTCGGCGAGGAAGAGGTTGTCCTCGTAGAGCCCCGCCAGCCCGGCCAGCACGTCGCGGAAGGTGTCCTGTGCACGCTGGAAGGCGCCGAAGTACATCACCATGTCGCCGATGGTCACCGAGCCGTCCAATGCCTGACGCGCGATGACATACATCGATGCGAAGACGGCCAGCACCGCCACGACATTGGCCAGGAGGTCGGAGACGGAGCGACGCGTCATCATGCTCAGGCGATCCTGCCGCAGCGCGGTCCGCAGCACCTGGTGCCGATCGCGAAAGACGCCGCCGAGGTCGAAGAGGCGGATCTCCTTCGCGAACTCGATCGTCGTGAGGACCGTGTTGAGGTAGCGCGCCAGGCGCTGGTTGGCGGTTTCGCGCAGCGTCCACTGATACAGCCGGCTCGAGAAGCGCGCCTTGATGGCCAGCCCGGGGAGCGCCGCCAGCAGCAACGCGGCCACCAGCATCCAGTGGAACGAGACCAGGAGCGCCAGCAGCCCCGCGAGCGTCAGCACCCCCTGTCCCACCTGCGCCAGCTCGGCGACGATGCGCGGGGGGCGATAGGAGGCTTCGTTCTGCGCGCGGTGCAACGTGTCGTGATACGCCGCACTCTCGTAGAACTGCAGGTCCACCTCGGCCGACTTGGCGTGCAACAGTTCCTGCACGCGGTCGATCAGTCGCGCGGTTTGCACCTCGGAGACCAGCGTCGAGATGGTGCGCAGCGCCGCGGCCAGCAGCGCCACCGCGCCCGTCAGCACCATGAGCATCGTGAAGGCGCGTACGTCGCGCGTCCCCCCGCTGATCGCGGCGGCCACGGCGTCCACCACCTGCTTCATCAGGTAGAGCGCCACCAGGGGGAGGGCCCCCTGCAGCGTGAGCACGGCGCCCTGCAGCAACGTCCACCCGCGCCCGCTCTCCCACACGAGGGCAAGCCCCGCCAGGAACGGCCCCGGGTCGAGCAGTCGCCACGGTCGATCGCGCTTCGTGCTCATGTCAGCGGTATGTCTCCTCGTACCATCGGATGTAGCGCCCCACCATCAGCGCACGCATCAACAGCAGGTTGTACTCCCGAAAGTGTGCCTGATCGAAGGTCGCCGGCCAGTGGTCGACGAGCGATCGGAGTCGCGGCACGTCGAGGCAGCGTTGCGCCGTGTCGTTTCGCTCGAGCCTTCCCACTTCCTCGACAATCCACGGCTGCAACGCCGGCAGCCACTCGGCCCAGTCGGCGCCTTGCGCGCCGTAGGTGGTCCGCAGGCGAATGCGGTCGGGGAGGTGCCCCGCCATCGCGCGCCTCACGAGCCAGCGATCGACGCCCTCGTGCAGGTATTGGTCGTCGGGAATGGCAAAGCAGTATTCCACCACCCGTCGGTCGGCCGTGGGATCGCGCGTCTCGACGCCGTAGCGCGCCCGGTAGCCGCAGTAGACGTCGAAGGTATCGCTCCCGCCTTCGAGCATGGTGATCCGCAGATCGAGCGCACTCAGGTGGCGCGAGTGCAGAAAGTCACGATGCGACGCCGCCGCGCGGGCGTCCACGCCCATGCGCTGCGCGAAGTCGGGGCGAATCGCCGAGAGCGTGTAGTGCGCCAGCGAAGGTGGCGCCTCGCCGCGCCAGCGATCGATCTGCCCCGCGAGCGCCGGCGGCAGGAGCGGCAGCAGCGCCTCGTCGCGAAAGACCTCGCGCCGTCCGTTGCCGGTGGCGCGCGCCACCGCGTGCACCTCGCGCCACACGCGCCCCCAGTGTCCGTCACGCAGTGCATCGCGCAGCCCGCGCACCCCGGTAAACGAGATCGTCCCGTTCCCCTTGTGCCCCGAGAGGAGGACGCGCACGCCATCCTGCCCGGCCCGTTCGCACAGCGCGTCGTACCAGCCCAGGTTGGAGGCATTGCGCACCGGCGCCCCGGTCAGGCGAAACGATCGCTCGAGGTCGTCGAACGGCGATCGTGCCGCGGAGCGGTGCAGCTGCAACGCGAGGTTGGGATACCGCTCGGCCAGCGCCGCCACATCGGCGGTCTCGTCGGCGAGCATGCCGCCTTGCACCTGGCCATCGAAATCTTCTCGCGGAGCGGCGTGATAGGCGCGCAATGCCCGTCCCTCCGTCGCCAGCGCCGCCGCCGCGGTGGCCGCGACCGACGAGGAGTCGAGTCCCCCGCTCAGGAGGATCCCGACGTCGCCGGCACAGCGCAGCTGCGAGGCGACCGCCGCGCGGAATACCGAACGAAAGCCCTCGACATACTCGGCATCGGACCCTAACCGAATACTGCGCGCGGGACGCGGCGACCACCATCGCTCGATGCGCCAGGCCGTGGCAGAGGCGGTGAGCGTGTGCCCGGGCGGGATCCGGTCGATCCCCTCGAAGAAGGTGATCTCGGGGCGCTGCAGCAGCACGAGGAAATCGGCGACCTTCTGTTCGTTGAGCTTCGGGGGCCCCGGGGGGAGCATGGCCAGCGCATGCGCGGTCGTCGCGAGCGCCACCTGCCGGTCGTGCCGCCGGTAGAACAGGACGCGCTGCCCCACGGCGTCGCGCGCGGCGAAGAGCGCCTGCTCGCGATCGTCCCAGACGATGAAGGCAAAATCGCCGACCAACTCGCGCGGGCATGAGCGCCCCCACGCCTCGTACGCCGCCAGGATCAGGTGCGCATCCGACCAATCGCGCAGGTCACCCGTCAGGCGCAACTTCGCGGCGAGCTCGGCGCGGTTATCAAGGCGGGCGTCGGCGACGAGCACCAAGCGTCCGTCGCGCGAATGGAGCGGCGGGTGGTAGTGCGCATCCTCGGGCGTCACGCGCCACGGACGCGCCCCCATCGCCACCGGGTGTGCCTCGCTCGCCGGCACCCATCGCCCGGCCTCGTCGCCGTACTCGCGCATCGCGCCGAGCAGCGTGTCGAGCAGCGCGGGAGCGACCGGAGCGCGATCGAGTCGTGAGATGGCGCAGATCGCGCTCACAGGTCGGGACGAGGGTGAGGCGTGGGTGACGCGTGGGGTGACGCGTGGGGTGACGCGTGGGCTGAAACGACGCCTACGCGAACGTCGAGACAACCGCGTACCGCTGAATGCTCGGCCCCCCGGTCACGATCACGGCGCCCGCACGTACCCAGGCATGGGCGTCGTAGTTGCCGTTGGGGTCGATCCCAAGGTACAGCGTGCTCGGGATCCCGACGCGGCGCAGCATCCACTGCGCCGCAACCGCCTGCGGGAGGCACACCGGCTTCCAGGGGAGGTGGCGCGCCGCCGTCGTGACGGCCCAGCCGATACGGCGCACCTCCGCCATCTTCGTCAGATCCTGCTCGGGCGCGCTCTCGGCCATGTGCCGTCCGAGATGGTCGGCCACGCGGCGAAAGGGGAAGAGCTTGAGGACGAGGCTCGCCGCGCTGCACCAGGCCACGGCGGCGAGCAGCGCCCCACGCTCAGGCGCCGGCAGACGGACGAGAAGTCGCAGTCGCTTGACCATGCACCTGCACCAGCCCCGCCTCCATGAGTTCCGCAAGGAAGGCGTGCACTTCGTCTCGGCAGACGTCGGGTTCGACCTCGAACTCCTGCTCCAGTTCGCGACAGAGGTCGCCGACGGCGCGCGGCGTCGACAACAGGGACCAGATGCGCGGCCCCACCCCATCGAGGCCGAAGTACATCCCCTGTTCCACGCTCATCATCACCACCGTCTGATCGACCTCCACGGCGAGCATGTCGTCGTTTCGCACGACCACTGTCTGTGCATCGATCGGTACCGTCGAACTCACGAAACCCTCCTCTCGATCAATTCCGCCGTCGCGGGGAGGAACTCCATCCCTCGCGGGCGAACCAACCGCTGGATATGCAGAGTACGGGCCACCCGCCCCACCAGGCGAAAGACCTGCGACGAAAGTCCCAACGCTGAGGCCCAGGTGAGAAGGTAGGTCTCCTCCATCAGGGCAGAAATGGCCTCGATGCCGCTCAGCGCCTCGATGCGAGGTGCACCCTCTCCTTCGGCCAGGATGAAGAGCTCACGGAACGGGACCGGTTGTGTGGCATCGAGCGTCGCCGTGACGGGGAGCTGGAACTTCCCGCGATCGCCTCCCGCTGACGTGAGGTGCTCGGGGCGAGACGACACGTTGGCGAGCGACGCGTCATCGAGCTTGAGACGCGGTGCCCCGGGCCAGACCACCAACTCCCCGGTCGCCGTCTCGGTGAGCACGCAGACGTCGTCGGAGACGAAGGCGGCACCACGCTGCAGCATGGTTGCCACCAGCGTCGACTTGCCGGCCCCCGACTTTCCGGCGAAGCCCACGCCCACACCACCAATCGACACGCAGCTCGCGTGTAGCGGGTAGAGTCCGCGCTGGTGCAGGAGGGCGCCAAGCATGGCGCCGGTGAGGTAGAGGAGGATGTCCTCCGTGGGAGTGGCGGGGAGGGGATCGACCTTGATGACCCGCCCCGCTGACGCGGCGTAGCGCCCGACACTGGCCACGGCCACCTGCAGTTCCCCGTCACGGACGATGGAGCGTGCCGTATGCGGTGTCACGCCGAAGTCGGGCGCATCGCAGGGCTGTCGTCGGATCTCGACATCCGCCTCGCCCTCGGCGGCGAGCGGCCACCCGGGAAGTTCGACGTCAGAACGGACGCGAAGTCCGTAGACGGAGTAGAAAGCTGAGCGTGCGCTCATTCACCCGACGCGGGGAGAGAGAAGACGAGTCCCGGACGACAGATGCCCCTCACCGACGGTGTTCGTCGGCGAGGGGCATCTGACCAGCAGGAACGCCCGAGATCAGCTTTGGATGGGAAGCTCGCCACCAATGCCGTCATGATTCGAGCCGGTGCCCTGCAGTGTTTCGCTGACCGGCTTGCGGACCATTGTCGGACGAACCCACACCTTTCGAGCCTGTTCGTGTTTCATGGCTGTTCTCCTGCGGTGAGACGGGTTTCGTTGTCACGGACCCCGGAGACCAACCGGACTCCAACCCGCGATTGCGGGGACAACGCTTTCATCAAGCTCTTACAAAGAACGCAAGAACTTCGCCAACGGCGAAAGGTCAGCATCCAACCCCAGAGCCGGCTCCCGTTCGGCGGGATGGGATCCGCCTCGCGAAGAGCTAACCATACGTTGCGTGAGCGCGGGAATGCCCGCAAGGGAAACTTCCGCGCCTCCCGTGCCGGCTC
>CAZLLP010000050.1:0-35143 GCA_964560345.1 uncultured Gemmatimonadaceae bacterium | reverse complement strand
CGTCGGCCACGTCCTCGCCAAAGACGACGATGCGCGGGTCGCGCCGCATCTCGTCCTTCATGCAGGCGTTGAGCAGGTCGACCATCGTCGTCGCCCCGCCCGAGAACTGCGGGTCGTCCTCGGTGTCGAACGATTCGCTGGTCGGGTCGACGTCGGGGGAGTACACCGCGAAGTGCACCGTGCTGGCGTCGGGCTGCGGCTGGCCTAACGCGTCGTCGGTCGCGGCCAGGATCTGCGCGTCGACGTCGTCGCGGATCTGCTGGATCTCTTCCTCGGTCGCAAAGCCGTTCTCCACCAGCCAGAGCGGGAAGGTGGTGAGCGGGTCGCGCGCGGCATCGGCGGCCCGCTCCTCGGGGGGACGATAGAGCACCTCGTCGTCCGACAGCGAGTGCGAGTACGGGCGAATCACGTGCGCGTGCACGAACGCCGGGCCCTTGCGATCGCGCACGTGCTGCACGGCGCGTTGCATCACCTCATAGGAGGCGAAGAAGTCGCAGCCGTCGACTTCCTGGATGTAGAGCCCCGGGAAGGAGGCGACGAGCTTGGAGATCGATCCGCCGGCCGTGTTGACCTCGACCGGGACCGAGATGGCGTACTGGTTGTCCTGGATGACGTACAGGACCGGGAGCTGGAGGTTGGACGCCGTGTTGAGGCTCTCCCAGAACTCCCCCTCGCTGGTGGTGCCGTCGCCAGATGCAACGTAGACGATCTCGTCCGACTGCACCCCTTCGGTGAGCCCGAGGTCGGTCAGGCGCTTGATCCCCTCGGCGCACCCCACCGCCTGCAGGAACTGCGTCCCCGTCGGCGACGAGTTGCTGACGATGTTGAGCGCCTTGTGTCCGAAGTGCGACGGCATCTGCCGCCCACCGGAGTTAGGGTCGATCGCCGCCCCCACCGCTTCGTACAGCATCTCCTCTGGCGACATGCCGAGGGCCAGGCAGAGGGCGCGATCGCGGTAGTAGGTGTAGAACCAGTCGTACGCCGGGCGCAGGACGAGTCCCGCCGCCGCGAGCACCGCTTCGTGGCCAGCACCGGAGATCTGGAAGAAGATCTTGTTCTGACGTTTGAGCTGGATCTCCTTGTCGTCGATTCGGCGCGACAGGAGCATGACCCGGAAGGCCTGCTGCAACTGCTCGCGCGAAAGGCCAGAGGCGTGCAAACGCTCCGTTCTGGTCGATGTAGCCATGAGACTCGCGTGAAATGGAGGGGGCGGCGAAGGCCGAAAGATACGTCGGACACACGCACAGCGAAGACTAGGTAATTCCACCCTTACGTGAGGGACTGGCGACCCGCAGGATAGAGGGCGCGGCAACGCGCGCGCGTCCCTTCGCGCCCCACAGCGCTGCCGCCCATTTCTCTCGTGGCGAGGCTCTTATGTGGCGGTTCTGCAAGTTCCTCTCGTTCATCGTCTTGGCCGCGGTGGCGGTGCCTTCACCCGCCTCTGGCCAGAGCATCAAGGACCGCCTCAAGCGCCGGGCCGAGGAATCGGTCGGGCGCAAGATCGACAAGGCGGTCGACTGCGCGATGGGCGACACCAAGTGCATCGAGAAGGCCAAGGCCGAAGGGAAGACGGTGAACGTCGTCCCGGCCAAGGACACCATCCCCAAGAAGGAAGCCGAGGCAGGCAAGGGGGCCGCCGGTGCGGAAGCAACGGGTGCCGACGCCCTCAAGCCGGGCGAAGGGGCGTGGGCCAACTTCGACTTCAAGCCGGGTGAACGCATCCTCTACGCCGACGACTACAAGAAGGACGAGGTGGGCGACTTCCCGCGCTCGCTCGAGTTCATCAACGGGTCGATGGAAATCGTCGAGTGGCAGGGCGCGCGATATCTCCGCGCCTCGAGCGACGCCAAGTTCCAGATCGTCCTCCCGCAGCCACTCGCCGAGCGCTACACGCTGGAGTTCGACCTCGCGGTGCCGTCGGGGGCGCTCTGGATCTCGCCTATCGACGACGAACACAAGCAGCGCATCGAGTTCCACAACGGCGGCCGGATCGGCTATCACGAGGATGGCCGCGCCTACACCGGGACCGAGTGGGTTGAGGCCTTCCGCGGCAAGATGTACCGCGCCCGGGTGATGGCAGACGGGCGCTACGTGAAGCTGTACATCAATGACAAGCGCATGGCCAACATCCCCAACGGGACCGCTGCCCGCGGCAACAAGATCCTGTTCTACGTGGACGGGAGCCAGGAACAGCCGGCGCTGTTCGGCGCCTTTCGCCTCGCGGCGGGGGGGAAGAAGCTCTACGACGCGCTCGCCGAGAAGGGACGCGTGACGACGCAGGGGATCTACTTCGACACCGGCTCCGATCGCATCCGTCCCGAGTCCACGCCAACGCTCAGGGAAATCGTGGCGATGTTGAACGACCACGCCGACCTCAAGCTCATGATCGAGGGACACACCGACAACGTCGGCAATGCGGCGGCGAACCAGACGCTGTCGGAAAAGCGCGCCGCGGCGGTGGTGCAGTACATCACCGAGCAGGGGATCGATGCCGGGCGCCTGACGTCGAAGGGGCTTGGCGCGACCAAGCCGGCCGACTCGAACGACACGCCGGAAGGGCGTCAGAACAATCGACGTGTCGAGTTGGTGAAGATGTAGGACATGCCCGCGCCGCCGTGTGGCGCGGGCGCTGCGAAAACTCAGCGGTTTCCCCTCCAGATGGGTGGGGAAAACCGCTTGAGTGAGGGTCTGCGTAGTGGCATCCGTCGTGCTCCGTTAGGTCGAATGTTCCCCTGAGGAGTTTCTGCATGCCCGCCCCATCCAAGCCCTGCATCTTCTGCGACCTGATCAACGGGGCGGGAGAAGTCTCGATCTGCTACGAGGATTCGAGCGCGATTGCCTTCATGGACATCCAGCCCGTCAACCTCGGGCACGTCCTCGTGGTCCCGCGCGAGCACTTCGAATCGATGAGCGACATCCCGCCGGAACTGGCGATGCACCTGTTCGACGTGGCGCTCCGCCTCTCACCGGTCGTGCGGCGCCTCAATGGGGCCGATGACATGAATCTGGTGGTGAACTCGGGGCCGGCAGCGGGACAGAACGTCTTCCACTACCACGTGCACCTCATCCCGCGAAAGGCCGGCGACGGCTTCGACATTCCGCTCCCGTTCCCGGGATCGACGATGCCTGACCGCACGCTGCTCGATGCGATGGCGGTGCGCATGATCGCCGAGCTCCGCGATCCAGTGCGCCAGCAGATTGCCCGCCGGCTGGCGGTCATGAGCGCGTAGTCACCGGCCGCGCGCCTCAGGCGCGCAGCACGCGCAGCACGGATTTGCCACGAGGCCGCCCCCACGGGCGGCCTCGTGACGTTGCAGGCGTCGCGGCGTGTGCTGGCGTGTCACCATTCGTCCCGGTTGGCCCCGGCCTCTTGCGCGCTGCCTCGTTATGCGCAATTAGTATCCGAACGCGGGTCCACCGACCCCCGCATAACGGGAGGGCAATGCCCGGAGTTTGTTCACACGCCTCGTGCGAACCGACCATGCCGCGACACCGATCGCGGCATCTGGCATCGTCTCCCCTCCACTCGCGACACCCCGCCCCGGCCAGCCCGGGGCGGGGTGTCGTCTTTTCCGGCGAGGTGCAATGTCTCGACGTGGGATTCTCCGGGTGGTCCATCCTCGCGCGCCGCGTGGCCGTCGTCCCGACGATGCCCGCGCCCGTCACCTGCACTTTCGTGACGTCAAGCGCGCACTCAAGCACGCGGCAATGCGCGATTGCGGCCGACGGTGCGTGTACTGCGCCGATCGACTCGCCCTGGATGACGCCACGCTGGACCACGTCTACCCGCTGGCGCGCGGTGGGACCCACGCCTTCGGTAACGTCGTCACGGCCTGCGCGCGCTGCAATCGGCTGAAGGGCGACATGCTCCCCCATGAGTTCTTCGCCCGCTTCCCGTGGGCGGGGGCGAACTTCGTGCGCTATGCGCGCGCAGTGCACCGGGCGCTCAAACGCGGCGCGCGTCGCGCCGTCAGCCTGGCCTACGCGGCGTAGCGTTCGCGCATCGCGACTCGGGGAACCTGCTCATGCACGCAAACGCCGGGTGGAGCTGCGGTACGTGCGGTGTGACCGCAGCGAGATCCCACTCACCGACGTCGTAAGCGACCGGCAACGGGAAGCGATGCGCCGCCGTCAGCTGCCACGCGTGAAGGACTGAGCCGACGAACGCGCCACAATGTCACACGCCCCCGCGTCGAGTCTCGACGCGGGGGCGTGTGGTTACGCGGCGATGCCGAGCGCGCGCTTCTACTTTCGCACGAACGACACCTGCGCGATGATCGCCGAGCGCTCGCCGCATCCGTCCTCGACCGGGGCGAGTCGCACCGTCTTCCCGTCCTCCGAGATCGTCAGCTTGTACTTCGCCTGCCCGGGGCACATGAGCTGTCCCTCGAGATCGGTCCACAGCAGGTGCTCGCCTTCGTACGCGGTGCGGGACCGCGACATGAGCGAGCCGCTCTGCTCGATGAACATGATGGAATCACCTTCAAATCGCGCCGTGAAGACGGAGACGTCCATCCCGCCGGAGAAGTTCTGGTCGGGGACGACCTGGTAGATCCCCGGCGCGATCTTTCGCGACGGCGATCCGCCCTGCGCCGACGCGAGCGACGGGACGACGAGGATCATGGCGACGAGCGCGAGCCGGCGAAGCAGGGTCGACATGTGGCGTGTTCTCACCTGTGATGGATGGATGCGGTCGCGAGGAGGCGAGCCGCGACGTGCACAACGATACGCAGAGATCGCGAACCGACGCGTCCCAAGTCTCGTCTACTAAACTTCTAGTTGACAAGATCCCGGCCCCGTCCCATCTTCTACGAAAGTTCTAGTAGGAGAGCGCTGTGGACGAGATTGTCTTTACCGGACGCGAGCTGGATGTGATGGCGGTGCTGTGGGCGCGCGGCCCCAGCACGGTCGCCGAAGTGAAGGATGAACTGGACGACGCGCTGGCATACACCACGGTGCTGACCGTGTTGCGCACCCTCGAAGCCAAGGGGCACATCACCCACGAGAGTGATGGCAAGGCGCATCGCTATCTGGCGCAGGTGGAGCGCGACGCCGCCGGTCGTTCGGCGCTCGGGCGGATCGTCGAGAAGATCTTTGGCGGATCGCGCGAACTCCTGCTCACGCAGCTCGTGGAGGAGCGCGCCGTCGACGACGCGGAGCTCAAGCGCCTGCGCAAGATCCTCAACGAGCGGCTCAAGGAGAACGGCAAGGAGTCGGGACGAGAGAACGGGGGGGCACGATGATCGGTGCGTGGATGCTCTACTCTGTTGTGGTCGGCGCCTGCGCGGTCGCGGCCGCGCTCGCCCTCGAACCGGTGGTCGTTGCGCGTGGTGGTGCGCGGCGCGGACCTTGGGTCGCAGCCCTTGCCGTGGCACTGCTGGTCCCGCTCGCGGTGGCCATTCGTCCCGCCGCGATGCCGTCGTTCATTCCGTCGTCTGGAGCTCCGCTGCGCGCCGATCGCATCGGCACGGCGACGTTGCCGGCTGCCTTCACGCTCGACTGGGATCGCTGGTTGACGATCGGATGGGGGGTGGCCTCGCTCGCGATGCTCGTCGCGCTCTGCGCGAGCGCGCTCCAACTCTGGCGTGCCGGACGCCGCGCTCGCGCGATCGTCCTCGACGGGACGCGGGTGGCGCTCACCGCTGACACCGGTCCCGGCGCGCTCTGGTTTGGCGCCACGCGCATCATGCTGCCAGAGTGGCTCGTCTCGCTCGATGCGCCGCGTCGCGCGCTGCTCGTCCGTCACGAGGATGAGCACGTCCGTGCGGGCGACCCGCACCTCCTCGTGGCGTCGCTCGCGTCGCTGGCGCTGATGCCGTGGAACCCGGCGCTCTGGTTCATTGCCGGGCGGCTTCGGGTGGCGATGGAGCTCGATTGCGATGCACGCGTGCTCGCTGCCGGCGCCGATGTGCACACGTATGGCGAATTGCTCCTGACGGTCGCCTCTGCGCGGCGCCCCCCTCG
Organism: uncultured Gemmatimonadaceae bacterium; assembly: GCA_964560345.1. GTDB lineage: Bacteria > Gemmatimonadota > Gemmatimonadetes > Gemmatimonadales > Gemmatimonadaceae > SCN-70-22. Next base: position 29,179 of record CAZLLP010000050.1, on the reverse strand, counting down.
CCTGGCGGCGTACCTCGCCTTTGCCGCCTCGCCTTCACCCCTCGAACGAAGGATTCGCGCCATGACATCCACTCGTCCCGCGCTGGGCACGATGCGCCAGCTGTCGTTAGGTCTGGTCGCGCTCGCGGCGGTGGTCACCGCGTGCGAAACGCGGCGCCCCGACCCGGTCGCCCCGGTGACGTCGTACACCGTGGCGGGGGGCGAAGTGACGGCCGCCAGGACGCCGACGGGCGCGCAAGCCGACTCGGTACGCTCGCGGATGTCGACCGAAGTGCGCGAACGCGTGGCGGCCCCCACGCTCAACGGCAACCCCAACGATCCGCTGGTGATGATCTACGACGCAGAGGGGACGGTCGTGCTTACCGGACGCCTCGGCGCGAAGGATGCCCAGGGTCGCCTGATGATCGATTCGCTCCCGGTCCCCGCGAACGAGATTGCCTCGGTCGACGTGATCAAGAATGCGGCGCTGCTTCCGCCCGAGGCGAAGGGCGGCTTGATCAAGGTGGTGCTCAAGCCCGGGAGCGCCGCCAAGATGCGTCAGCCGATGCCGGAGTCGACCAGTGGCGGGGCCGTTCGTGAGCGGCGCGCCGAGTCGGCGGTGAAGGAACTGCTGGTCATCATCATGAGCAACGACGGGACGCCGCTCTATCGCGAGCTCATCCCGACTCCGAACGGTGCAGGGAATGGCGACCCGCTCGCCAAGCTTCCGGTCGATCCGTCGGCGATCGCCACCGTCAACGTGGTGAAGCCGCTCGGCGCTACGTCGTCACAGCGTGCCGAACTGCACGTGACGCTCAAGGCCGGACAGGGGCTCAAGGCCCAGCGTTAGGCGCTGGCCGCGCGCCGGCCGATCAGGTGTGCCAGAATGCATCGTCCACCACGCCGACATCCAATGTCAGGCCGGTGGACGATGTCGCATCCGGGGTGATGTCGATGCGGACGGTCTCGACCAGCTGGCCGTTGGGTGCGTAGAGGGCGAGCGCCAGGGTATCGCGTGCCTGACGATAGCGGCTGCGTTGTTCGGCGCTCGCGCCCGAATCACCCGCCGGGAGGAGGGCGAAGATCGGCTCGACCAGCTCCCACCCCAATCCGGGACGAAACGCGCCGCGTGCGGCTCGACGCTCGGCGTCGCGCTGCGCGAGGTCGGAACGCCCCACGATCACGTCGCGCAGCTTTAGCACATACGGCACGTGCGCGCCCTCCTAGTAGTCGACGGGGCGCAGGTACGACTCCCCGATGGCGGTCTGCGTGAGCATGGCGACGGTCGGGAGCTTGCGCTTCCAGTGCGTGCCGTCGAGTCTCCGCCGCACCAGTGCCACCTCGCTGGCATCGAAGCCGCGAGCGACGAGGTCGTTGGCGGAGTAGCCCGTCAGGAGCCAATTGAGGATGACGTCGGCGCGCGCGTAGCTGATGCCGAAATCGCCTTCGTCCGTCTGCCCCTTGATGAGATCGGCCGACGCGGGCTTGCCGATGATGACCTCGGGGACGCCCAGGTGTCGCGCGAGCGCCCACACCTGCGTCTTGAACAGGTCGCCGAGCGGGTTGATGGGGGGCGAATCGTCGGCATGCCAGGTGAAATAGCCGAACAGCCGCTCGGTCTTGTTCCCCGTGCCTAACGGGACGCCGCGCAGGGTGGCCGACTGGTCGAAGAGCGCGATCATGCGCACGCGCGCCATCACGTTGCCGCGTCGCGTGGGATCGGCGTCGGGTTCGTGGGCCAGATAGCCGTCGACGGCGCCGGAGATGTCGAGCGTGCGCGACTGGATGCCGAGGGCGTCGATCACCAACTGCGCGTGTTCGAGCGATTCTGGGCTCGAGGTCCGATACGGGAGCCGGATGCCGAGGACGTTCTCGGGGCCGAGTGCGCGCGCCGCGAGGAAGGCGGTGACGGCCGAATCGACCCCCCCCGACACGCCCACGACGGCCTTGGCGAACCCGCGCCGCGTCATCTCATCGCGGATGAAGCGCGTGAGCCAGGCCTCGACGAGCGGTGCGTTGATGGTGAGGGGCGGGGGGCCGCCGCTGCCGTCGGGGGCTTCGGCGGGCGAAATGATACGGACCGCAGGAAAATGATGAGGGGCGGTGGCGGGGGTGGGGTGAGGATTTGTTGTTGGGGGGGGCCCCCCGCTCGCGTTCCCACCCACCTCGGCGTCACCAGCCGACGCTGGGCCACTCCCGCTCCCCGAGGGCGCCGGCGTCGGCACCGACGTCCGCTCGTCAACATCAAACGGCGTCGCCCCCGCTCGCTCCCCGCGCTCGGCTCCTTCGAGCGAGCGTCGAAGGTGCGGCAGTGCGGTGCGAAGGTCGGCGAGCAGCGGGGTGTCGGCGCGCGCGCGACCGATGTCACCCAGGTCGAGCATCGCGACGAGCATCGCCTCTTCCCACTCCGGCCCGCGCAGCCGCAGGTCGCCGTGCGGGCCAAGCAGCGCCGAGCATCCGGCAAAGACCTTCCCCCCTTCGCTCCCTACCAGGTTGGCCAGCGAGACGAAGACGCCGTGCTCTTCGGCGATCTCCCGAATCAGGCGCTCCCAGCGCGCCACGGTCGCGGGCCCGGGGTGTCCGTCATCGCGCGGATGAATGCCGCGCGCCGGTGCAGCTGACGACACGAAGATCACCTCCGCGTCGTCGAGCGCGGCGATCGTCCCCGAAAGGGAGTGCCACGCGTCCTCGCAGATCAGGATCGCCGCGCGACCCCACGGCGTGTCGAAGGCGCGGATCTCATGTCCGCGCTCCACGAAACGCTCCTCATCGAACAAGCCGTACGTCGGCAAGAAGGCCTTGCGATGCACGTGCAGCACGCGCGGGGCGCCTTCGCCGAGCCGCACGTAGGCTGCGGCGTTGTAGAGCGTCCCGCGCCACCGTTCGTAGAAGCCGGCGATCACGTCCACCGGGTGCAAGGCGCCGTGCACCGACGCGCGATACGCCCGATCCAGATCGGCGGCGAGCGTTCCCGCGGTCACGGCGACCTCGCGCACCCCGCCTTCGACGAAGTAGCCCGAGAGCACCGTCTCCGGCAGATGGATGACCTGCGGTCTCGGCGAGCTGTCGGCGAGTTGCGCCAGCAACTCGCCAATCCTGGCGAGATTCCCCTGGTAGTCACCCTTGCGCGGATGGAGCTGGGCGACGGCGATCGTCACGGAGCGCGGCATGCCGAAAGCTGACTCAAAGCGCCCCGGACAGCAACGTCGTTGGTCGTCGGTTCCCGGCTCCGTTGGGGGAAGTGCGGACGCCTGATGCGAAGCGCGATTGCAGGGTTCCGCTAGCGTCTGTCGCGTCTCGGGCAACCATGGCGTGCGGTCGGGTATTAAGCTTGACATCAATACGGTCGCCGCCGCTCGCGCGATCTCTCGATGTAAAGCGGCGGTTCGGTATGATCTACTCGGACGATGCGGCCATTCTCCGCGGGCGCAACGCGGCCGACGTCCTGTCTGAAGTGCCCGTTTCCCATTGTGACACGCATCACGCCAGGATCTGCGTGCGGTTGAAGAGACTCCGTCCCATGGTCAGCGCGGTTTCGCTCGTAGTCCGCATCGCGCGCGCCGACCGGCGCTGGCGCGAGATCACCGTCGCAGCGTTGTTCGGCTTCGGCGGCATGACGGGAGCGCGCCCGCTGATGGCACAGGCTCCCGCCGCGCCCAGCGAACCGTGGCAGATCATCGCGATGCCGCAGTCGTCGCAGGTCCTTGCACGTGACGGATCGCTCATCGGCGAGATCGGTCGGCAGTGGCGCACGGTCGTCCCCATCCGCTCGCTCCCGCGGTATGTACCGCAGGCCTTCGTCGCGGTCGAGGACCAGCGCTTCTACCAGCACGACGGCGTCGACCTGGTCGGTGTGGCCGGTGCGCTCAAGGACGCGTTGGGGGGACGGTTGCGCGGCGCGAGCACCATCACGCAGCAACTCGTCGGGAACATGCATCCCGACATCATCGACCGCACCGACCGCAGCCCGATGCGCAAGCTGCGCGAGCAGTCGGCGGCGCGCGAGATGGAGAAGCACTACTCCAAGGAGCAGATCCTCGAGGCCTATCTCAACTTCATCCACTTCGGCTCACGCTACTACGGCATCGAGTCGGCCGCGCGCCACTACTTCGGCAAGCCCGCCGCGCGCCTGACGATTGCCGAAGCGGCGACGCTTGCGGCGCTCCCCAAGGGGCCGGCGCTCTATGACCCCGCGCGTCACCCCGATCGTGCACGCGAGCGCCGCAACCTGGTCCTCACGCTCATGGCGGAGCAGCGCTACATCAGCACCGCCCAGGCCGCAGCGGCGCAGAAGGAGCCGATCGTCACCGCCCCCAACGCCGGACTCACCGCTTCCGCCCCGTACTTCGTCGACGTGGTGCGCGTGCAGGCCGAGCGAGCCGGCATCAAGATCGGTGAAGGCGGCTTTCGTGTGACGACGACCCTCGACCCGGCCATCCAGCGCGCGGCAAACGACGCGTTGCGGGAAGGGACGGACGAAGTCGAGGCGCGGAAGGGGTACAAGCACTCGACCTTCGCCAACAAGCCCAAGGGGAGCACCGAGTACCTGCAAGGCGCCGTGGTCGCCCTCGATCCGTTCACCGGCGACGTGCGCGCCCTCGTCGGTGGACGCGACTATGTGCAGTCGCCGTACAACCGCGCCGTGAACGGGATGCGGCAGCCGGGCTCCGCGTTCAAGCCCATCGTCTACGCGACCGCCATCGCCGACAGCATCCCCGCCAACACCATCGTCCCCGACACCGCGCTGGCCATCCCGCTCGCCAATCGCACGACCTACCGGCCCGAGAACGCGGACGGCGAGTTTCTCGGCGACATCACCATGCGCGAGGCGCTGGCGCGCTCGCGAAATCCGGTGGCGGTACAACTCGCGCTGCGGGTGGGGATGGACTCGGTCATCGCCACGGCCCGGGCGTTAGGCATCGCATCGTACATCGCCCCGTACCCCTCGAGTGCCATCGGGGCGTCGGTGGTACAACCGCTCGACCTCGTGACGGCCTTCGCCGCCTTCGCCAACCTCGGCCAGCGTGTGGAACCCCGCTTCATCGCCAGCATCGAGGACAAGAGCGGCAAGGTCGTCTGGCAGTTGCGCCCCAACCCTCCGCAGCGGGTGATGGATCCCAAGGTCGCGTTCATCGTGCGCGACATGATGCGCGACGCCGTCGAGCGCGGCACCGCCACCGCCGTGCGTCGCTACGTCCCGGCGTCCATCCCGGTGGCGGGCAAGACGGGGACGACCAACGACAACGCCGACGTCTGGTTCATCGGCATGACGCCGGACCTCGTGGCTGGCGTCTGGCTCGGCTTCGACAAGCCGGCGACCATCACGCCTGGCGCCGCCGGCGGGTCGCTTGCTGCGCCGATTTGGGGTCGACTCGTGCAGCTCGCCGGCGTCGGGCGCGAGTCGCCGGCCTGGCTCCCCCCAGAGGGACTCGTGATGGCCGAACTCGATCGTGTCACCGGTCAGGTCGCGACCGCCGATACGCCGGCCGACCGCCGCTATCCCGAGTACTTCATCCCGGGTACCGAGCCGCCGCTCCTCCGGATGGACGCGTGGCGCATCCTGCGCCTGGGGCCCATCGTGCACTAAGCGAGACGGCGTGCCGTTAGGCAGGCACGCGGCGGTACGCGAGTGCGCACCGCCCGCACGCGTGCTATCGCGTGCGAATCACCTGCAGGAACCGGTCGACCTCGCTGCGCAGCAGCTCCGCCATCCGCGACAGTTCATCGGCCGCCTGCAGCATCTGTCCGGCGGCGGTGCTCGTTTCGCCCACCGACTCCGACACGCGGGCGATGCTCCCGGTCACCTGCTGCGTCCCCTGCGCCGCTTCATGGATGTTGCGGTTGATCTCGTCCGTGGCGTAACGCTGGTTGTGCACCGCCTCGCTCACCGCCGTCGTCAGGTCGTGCATCTGCGCGATCGTCCCGCTGATGCCGCCGATGGCCTGCGCCGCCTGCTCGCTCGCCGACTGGATCGCCAGCACCTGCGCGCCAATTTCGCTCGTGGCGTCGCCCGTCTTGCTGGCCAGGTTCTTCACCTCGGCGGCCACCACCGCGAAGCCGCGCCCCACCTCACCTGCACGCGCCGCCTCGATCGCGGCGTTGAGCGACAGGAGCCGCGTCTGGCTCGCGATGTCGGTGATGAGCTTCACCACCCGCGTGATCTGCCCCGACGCGTTGGTGAGCCCGTGCACGATGTCGTTGGTGCGTTGCGCGGCTGTCACCGCCACTTGGGCCATGTCGCGCGACGCCTTGGTCTGCTGTTCGATGTGCCCGACGGTCGCGGTGATCTCTTCGGCCGCGGCGGCCACCGACTCCATGCTGCGGCTGGCCTGCTCCGATGCTGCGGCCACCGTGGTCGACTGCACCGACGTGTGGTTGGCCGTTCCCGACAGCGACTCGGCCGTGGCGCGCGCTTCGGTCGCGGCGGCAGCGACGTTGTCCACCACGACCTTGATCGCGGCCTCGAAGTCATCCGCCAGGCGCAACCGGTCCGCTTCGGCGTTCCGCAGTTGCTGCGACTTGCCCGCCATCTGGTCGGTGGCCGAGTTGATGAGGCGCGCCGCGATGCGATAGTTGCCCAGCAGCCCGCGCTCCAGCACCCGGCGCCAGTACTTCTCGTCGCTGGCGTGCTGCAGGGAGGCGCGCGCCTCGCGTACGAAGGCGTCGGTGAGGTCGAGCAGGTGGTTGATGGCGCGTGCCAGGTCGCCTAACGGCCCGTCGCGGCGAATGCCAAGGACCCGATGCTCCAGGTCACCCTCGGCGGTCTCGCGGCAGACGGCGGCGATGCGCTGAATCCCGGTGCGATACTCCTCGAGTTCCGCGCGCGCGGCGTCGCGCTCGTCGCGCAGCGATTCGACCTCGGCGAGCAACGACTCCACGTCGAGGGCTGTTGGAGCGAGCGATGCGGGGCGGGGGCGCGGCGGGCGCGCGGTGGCAGTGCGTGACATGAAGACCTAGCGGTGCGAGGGCGTCGAGAGCAGTGCGATCAGAGCGACCAGACCCATTCGTCGTAGGCAATGCCGGCCTGTGCCAGCGTCGCCTCGAGCAGCGCGACCGACGCCACCAATCCGTCGCGGCGTTCGCTGTGACGCCGCTCCGCCGCCAGCAGGGCGGCGTAGATCGGCTTCACCTTGTCCAGCTTGGACGGCTCCGGCACTCGGCGGTTGGAGTGGTAGCCGACGATGTGTCCCGCGCGGTCAAATGACGGCGTCACGTGGGCGAGGACCCAGTAGTTGTCGCCGTCGCGCGCCATGTTGTTGACGTAGGCAAAGACCTCGCGTCCGGTCGCCAGCGTGTCCCACAGCAGCTTGAACACCGCGCGCGGCATGTCGGGATGCCGGATGATCGAATGCGGCGCGCCGAGCAGCTCGTGCTCTTCGTAGCCGGAGACGCGGATGAACACGTCGTTGGCGTACGTGATCTTCCCCTGCAGGTCGGTCTTGGAGACGATGATTTCGTCTTCGCCGAACGAACGTTCACGTCCCGACGGGACGATCTGGGTGCGGGCGATAGCCATGGCGCGAGGTCGGACGATGGGCGCGAGGGGCAGAGGCGCACCTCACTCTGCATTGGTGTCGGCACGCTCCCACCACGCCTGCATCGGGGAATACCCGACGCGTTGCCCTTCGCATCGTGTGCGCCGTGCGCTACTCGTGCCGGATCGCGTCGATCGGTGAGAGTCGCGCCGCCCGGCGCGCGGGATACGTCCCGAACACCAACCCGATGGCCACCGCCGAACCCGCCGCCACCAGCACCGACGACAACGAAAGGCTCGGCTGGAGGCGATCTGCACCTGTCTGTTGTCGAATGATCAGGATTGCCGTTTACGCGATCACCGCTCCCAGAATCACGCCGATCGCGCTTCCCACGCTGGAGATGGCCACCGACTCGGAGAGGAATTGCAGGAGCACGTCGCGCGGGCGCGCACCGATCGCTTTGCGAACGCCAATCTCGCGCGTGCGCTCCGTGACGGAGGCCAGCATGACGTTCATGATGCCGATCCCGCCCACCAGCAGCGAGATCGCCGCGATCGCTCCCATGAACCACTTGAAAACGCGCACGCCCTGCGTCGCCTGCTCGAGCCGCTTTTCCATCGTCCCGAGTTCGATGCGCCGCTCCCAACGCCCACCGTAGCGTCGACCGAGCCAGTCTTCAATGGAAGCACGCAGCGCGTCCACATCCTCGATGCGCGTGGCCCGAACGGAGATGCTCGGGAGGAGGCGGCGCCCCCCCACCATCGTGAGAATCGGAGCCGAGGAATACGGAACGGTCGCAGCCCAGCCGCGCTCTCCCTTGTACGGCGCGAGAATCCCGATCACCTGGCGTGGGACGCCATTCACGCGAACCGTTTCGCCCAGGATGCGCTCAGGCGCGCGCGGAAGCGCGAGGTCGGTGGCGAGCTTGTGCGACAGGACGACGACCGCGGCGTTGCGCTCGTCTTCCACCCGTGTGAAGAATCGCCCCGCCACCAGCTCCGCTTTCACGTACTGATCCACGCCGGCCATTGCGGCTGTAACCCCGGTCTCGCGTCGCGCACTGCTCCTGGGCGACTCCACCGGAACGGTCGCGTTCACCGACAGCGCCACGTCCTTGACCCACTCCACTTCCTTCGCGATGGCCGCCGCGTCGTCGCGTGTGAAGACCGGGTAGTCGCGCACCGGGATCCACTCGCCGTCCACGCGCTCCGACGTGCGCGACGCGAGCGACACCGACTGCACGTCGGTCGTCCGCTCCACTTCATCACGTGTGAAGCGTTCCATCCCGTCACCTAACGAGAGGACCGCAACCAGCGACCCCACGCCAATGATGACGCCGAGCGTGGACAGGATTGTGCGCAACGTGTTGACACGCAGTTGGTCGAACGCGACGACCAGCGCCGTGGAGAATGAGGAAAGCATAATCTCGCTTCGGGTGTGGCGAGCCCTACGGAGTGTTCGTCCTACAAGTTCCGACGATGCGCGCAAAGTCGCGAGTCGCTAGCTTGGCGACCCTGCCGGATCGTGTCCGTTCGCCGCCTTGGAGCTTCTGTCGCATGTTACGTGTAGTTCGTCCCCGTCCGCTGCGCCTCGTACTCGCGCTGGTGTCGCTTCTCCTCGCGTCGTGCAGCGACGGGGGCGGTCCGGCCGCGGTTCCGACCGCCATCGAGAGTCCCAATCCATCGGTCGCCACGGCCGAGGTCGGAACTGTCCTCAGCGCCTCTCCGTCGTTTGTCGTACGCGATGCCGGCGGCGCGGCGCTGAGCGGCATCGCCGTGACGGTCGCGGTGGGAGAAGGGGGCGGAACGCTGCGTAACGCCCCCACGCGCACCGCCGGCGGCCCGACCAGTGTGGGCGAGTGGAAGCTCGGGACGCGCACGGGGCGCAATACGCTCATCGTGACGGTCGCCAAACTTGCCCCCTTCACCATCGAGGCGACCGCCATTCCGGGCCCGCCGGCCGAAGTGCGTGTCTCGACCGGCAACAATCAACAGGCGCTCGCGGGTGATGAAGTCGTCGACGCGTTGGCGGCACTCGTCGTCGATCGATTCGGCAACCCGATTCCGCAACAGACAGTGCGCTTCGACGCGTTGCTCGGCGGCGGCAGCGTTGCGCCGTCGACGGTGACCACCGGTGCCGACGGAATCGCCGGGGGCGTGCGTTGGCGACTTGGGTCGCGACTCGTGACTCAGACCGTGCGCGCAGCGATCCTTCCGCTTTCCGTCGACTTCACGGCGCGCGCCCGCACCGACTTCAACATCGAGGTGCGCTTTACCGGGTCGCCCAGCGTGCAGGCGCAAGAAGCCTTTCGCAATGCTGCCGAGCGCATTCGCACGGCAGTCATCGGCGATCTCGAGGACCTGCCCGTGCAGGGACTCGACGCCAGTCGCTGCGGCGCCGGCCCCGGCGTGACGCTCAACGAAACCATCGACGACATCATCATTTACGCGAGCGTGGCGCCGATCGACGGCGTCGGGCGCGTCCTCGGGCGCGCCGGCCCGTGCTTCCTGCGGACGTCCACGCTGCAGGCGCTCGTTGGACAGATGACGTTCGACGACGCCGATGCGCAGGCGCTCATCACCTCCGATCGCTTCGAGTCGATCGTCCTGCACGAGATGCTGCACGTGGTGGGAATCGGCGCGCTCTGGCGCCTCAAGGGGATGGTCGATAGCGCCGGCACCGCCGATCCGCGATTCAACGGTGCCATCGCCACCGATCGCTGCCGCCTTGTCGGCTTCGCGTCGCACTGCAACGGCAGCGTCCCCCTCGAAAACACCGGCGGCACCGGGACGGCCGACGTGCACTGGCGCGAATCGGTCTTCGATCGCGAACTGATGACGGGCTTCGCCGAGGCGACCAACGACATGCCGTTCAGCGTGATCACCCTCGGCGCACTCGCCGACTACGGCTATGTGGTGCACGAAAAGGCCGCTGACCCGTTTCAGGCCGCGGCGGCGCGACTCGCGCCACGCATCGCACCCACGCGCGAGGGGCCATGGGAAGAGGTGCTCGAACCGAAGTTCGAGGTCTCGCCATTCGGATTCGTGCAACCGATTCGGCCGCGATTGCGCGTGACGACACCCGGGAAATGACGCGGGCGCCTCATCAACGCCCGCGGGCGCCTCATCGGCGCCCGCGGGTACTGCCATCCATCGTCGTCCAGCGTTAGGCCACCTTCACCTCGGGGCGGGCAGGCTCGCTCACCAGTGCGATCGCCAACACCTCGGCGAGCGACTCCACCGGGTGGAAGGTGAGTTCCTTCTGCACCTCCTCCGGCACGTCCTCCAGGTCGGCGGCATTCTGTTTGGGGATGATGATGTGCTTGATCCCCGCGCGGTGCGCGCCGAGCACCTTTTCCTTGAGTCCGCCGATGGGGAGGGCGCGGCCACGCAGGGTGATCTCCCCCGTCATCGCCACGTCACGCCGAACCGGGCGTCCCGACAGCTCCGACACCAGCGCCGTCGCGATCGCCAGCCCGGCCGATGGGCCGTCCTTCGGAATTGCACCTGCCGGCACGTGGATGTGCGCCTCGCTCGCCGCCGTCATCCGGTCGGCGGGAATCCCCAGTTCGGCGGCGTTGTTGGTGGCGTAGGTGAGCGCCGCACGCGCGCTCTCCTTCATCACGTCGCCCAACTGCCCGGTGAGGATCAGCGAGATCGGTCCCGGGCGTGCGCCGCCATCCTCGGACGCAGCGGCGCGCGCTTCGCTGCGACGAATCGACGCCTCCACGAACATGATGTCGCCCCCCTGCGGCGTGTAGTACATCCCGGTCGCGATTCCCACCTCGTGCTTCTCCTGTGCGCGCTCGGGGTGCACCTTCGGCCTGCCTAACAACTCACGCACCTCGGTCGCGTCGATCACGTTGTCGTCCAGCGTCGACGTGTCGCCCGTGGCCAGTTGGCGCGCCACCTTGCGGCACACGCGCCCGATCTCGCGCTCGAGCTGGCGCACGCCGCTCTCCCGCGTGTAGTTCGACACCACCGACATCACCGCGTCGTCGGCGAAGGCGACCTTCTTGTCCTGCAGCCCCGACTCCTCGAGCTGCCGCGGGATCAGGTACTTCTTGGCAATCTCCGCCTTCTCGCGCTCGGTGTAGCCGGCAAACTCCACGACCTCCATGCGGTCGAGAAGCGGCCCCGGGATGTTCTGGATGAAGTTGGCCGTGGCGATGAACAGCACCTCGCTCAGGTCGAACGGGACGCCCAGGTAGTGATCGGTGAACGAATCGTTCTGCGCCGGATCGAGCACCTCGAGCAACGCGCTCGACGGATCGCCCTGGAACGACTGTCCCAGCTTGTCGACCTCGTCGAGCAGGAAGACCGGGTTCTTGGTCTGCGCCTGCTTCATCCCCTGGATGATGCGACCGGGCATGGCGCCGACATACGTACGCCGGTGCCCGCGGATGTCGGCTTCGTCACGCGCGCCGCCTAACGCCACACGCACATACTCGCGCCCCAGCGAACGCGCGACCGACTTGGCGATCGACGTCTTGCCCACTCCCGGCGGACCGGTGAAGAGCAGAATCGGGCCGCGCGCCATCGCCCGCGCCTTCGCTTCCTTGGCGTCGGTGATCGTCCGCTCCTCCCCCTCGCCGTTCCCGCTCGACGGGATGACGTCGCCGTTCCCCGCCTTGAGCTTCCCGATCGGGAACTCGCCGGTCTTCGTGACCTCCTCGGCCATCTGCTGGGCGCGCAACTGTCGAACGGCGAGGAACTCCACCACTCGGTCCTTCACGTCCTGCAGCCCGTAGTGGTCCTCGTCGAGGATCCCGATGGCACGATTGAGGTCGAGATGGTCATCCGAGCGCTTGCTCCACGGCAACTCGGCGATCCACTCCAGATAGGTGCGGATCACCTGCGCTTCCATGGACTCGCGCCCCGACCGCTCCAGCCGCCCCAGTTCGCGCTCGACCTCGGCCCGCGCCTCCTTGGGGAGCTCGAGCTTGGCCAGCTTGTCGCGCAGGTCGGCGATTTCCTTCGACTGGTCGTCGTCCCCCAGCTCCTTCTGGATCGCCTTGAGCTGTTCGCGCAGGAACATCTCGCGCTGCCGCTCGCCCAGCTCCTCCTGCACCTGCGTCTTGATCTCCTCCTGCGCCTCGAGCATGCCGATCTGGCGCTGCACGTGGACCAGGACACGGCGCAGGCGCTCCTCGACGCTCAGCGTCTCGAGGAGCCCCTGCTTTTCCGGGACCGTGAGTTCGATGTAGCCGGCCACGAGGTCGGCAAAGCGCCCCGGCTCGTCGACCGAGTCCAGGACCTGGTGCACGACCTCTTCCGGGAGTCCGCGCTTCTCGCCCAGCTCCTGGGCGCGCTCGCGCGTCTCCTTGTGGAGCGCCTCGAAGGCAGGATCGCTCTCGTTGAGCGGCGCCATCTCCTCGGCCGGCATCACCACCGCCGTGAGGTAGCCGTCGTTGAGCGCGTACTGCAGCGAGGTCGCGCGCTGCTCCCCTTGCAGGAGGAGCTGGACGCCCCCCAGGCCGCGCTGGATCTGCCCGATGCGGGCGATGACCCCCATCGAGTACAGGATATCCGGTGCTGGCTCGTCGGTGTTGTCACGCTGCGCGACGGCGAACACCAGCCGGTCTGTCTTCAGGGCTGCCTCGATGGCGCGAAGCGTCCCCGGACGCCCGGCGGCGATCGGGGAGGTAAGCCCGGGGAAGGTGACCGTCCCGCGAAGAGGGAGGACGGGGAGTGTCTGACGCTGTGCCATGTGTCGTGAAGACGAGAGGGCTGGTACCGTACCCCGGCGTACGCCGGGGACGAGAAGACGAGAGCGAGCCGAGCGCACGCCCCGGCTGAACACCGGTTCTGGCACGCCCCGCCGCCGACTACCTCCCCTCCTCTGCACGGTGCGCGCTCACCGTTTTACGCCACGCTGACGGGGTTTGCAACTTTCACGGGCCATTCTGACGTAGTGCCCACGCGAATGCGCCGTAGCGGCGGAGCGCCGCGCTAGACGCTCTTCCGGCCGAATGCTACACTACGATGCTGACCGCCCCCTCAGATTCCATCGCTCCCCCTCGAGTGCCAGAACCCATCGCTTCATCCTCCGACTCAGAGCTCCGCGCGCACGTCGAACGCGTGCTCAGCGCGAACTACGAGTTGGATCGGGAGATCGGCCGCGGGGGAATGGGGATCGTCTATCTGGCGCGCGATCGTCGCCTCAAGCGACAGGTCGCCATCAAGATCCTCCCACCCGAACTCGCCTTCCGCGGCGAGATTCGCACGCGCTTCCTGCGCGAGGCCGAGACGGCGGCGCAGCTCAGCCACCCCAACATCGTCCCGATCTATTCGGTCGACGAGCGCGAGGGGCTGGTCTTCTTCGTCATGGCCTACGTCGACGGCGACAACCTCGCCGTCCGCCTGCACAAGAACGGGGCGCTTCCGTACGACGAAACGCGCCGCACGCTCCTCGAAGTCTCGCGCGCGCTCGCCTTCGCGCATGAGCGCGGCGTGGTGCATCGCGACATCAAGCCCGACAACATCCTCATCAACAGTGAGGATGGGCGCGTCATGGTCACCGACTTCGGGATCGCTCGCGCCGTCAGCGATGGCGACGCGCGCCTTACCGCCACCGGGATGGCGATCGGGACGCCGGCCTACATGTCGCCCGAACAGTCGATGGGCGAACGCGAAGTCGACGGCCGCAGCGACCTGTATTCGTTAGGCGTGGTGGCGTACCAGATGGTCACCGGCGAGCTCCCGTTCAACGCTTCGAGCACGCCGGCGCTGCTGGTCAAGCACATCTCCGAGAACCCGACGCCCGTCAACCAGCGCCGTCCCGATGTCCCGGCCGACCTGGGACGCGCGGTCATGATGATGCTGGAGAAGGACCCGGACAATCGTTTCCCCAGCGCTGCGGCCCTCGCCACCGCGCTCGAGACGGGCGATGTCCCGCAGCCGCGCGCCGGGTCGGCCATGTCGTTAGGCGCGCTGCCGCAACGTTCCGCCACCGAGGCCGCTTCGCTGCGCCCGGGGCCGTCGTCGGCGCCCGCCTTCAGTACCCTGTCGCCCGAAGAGGTCGTGCGATGGAACGACATGCGGGTCGTCGCCTTCCGTCGCAAGCTCGCCCCGTGGATGTTCGCCGGCGGTGTGAGCGTCGTAGTCGCCGCCTTTGGTGGCCCCGACTTCGCCGGCCTCTGGGGGATGTACTCGATCTACATCGCCTGGAAGTACGCCAAGCTGTGGAGCGACGGCTACGACTGGCGTGACGTCCTCAAGGAGCCCAAGGACCGGCTCTTCTTCGACGTCGTCGCCGACTGGACCGACAACGTGCGCGCCCTGTGGGATCCCTCCAAGCGCACCGAGGTGCGCGAACGCACTCGCCTGCGCGAAAGTATGGGCGGGGAGTTCTTCGAACGCGCCGGCTCTCAGCGCGCGCTCGCCGCCAACCTCGGCGGCGGATTTTCGAACCAGCGCGGACCGGTCAGCGGTGCCACGGTGCGCTCGGTCGAAGACGCGCGCCGCAATCGCGACGAAATCCTTCGCCTCATCGAGACGCTCCCCAAGAAGGAGAAGTCGATCCTCGGCGACGTCCCGTCGTCGGCGATCGCCCTGTATCAGAAGGTCGAAGGGCTCGCCGCGCAGGTCGCCGAACTGGAACGCAACGTCCCCGCCGAGTCGTCGGCGCAACTCGACGCGGAAATCTCGCGCCTGGAAGGTGAGGCCAATCCGCTCGACACGCGCGCCAGCGAGGAGCGGGTGCGGCGCCTCGCGTACCTCAAGCGCCAGCGTCGCGCCGTGGCTGACCTTGGCGGGCGTCTGTCCACATCGCGCGAGAAGCTCGAGAGCTGCATGCTCGCCCTCCAGAACATGCGCCTCGAGGTGGTGCGCCTGCGGAGCGGGCCGCAGAACTTCCAGACCATCACCTCGGTCGCCGAGAAGGCGATTGCCCTCGGACGTGAGGTCGACGCCGCGGTCTACGCGCGCGACGAAATGGCCAAACTGAAGATAGGAGGACGGGGCTAGTCACCCGCGGAGGCGGCGTGTCTTGCCGCCGTCCGACGGGGCAGTCCCCGGGCCGCTATGTCCGATCTCCTCCGCGAACGCGTCGGCGCCGCCCTCGGCAGCGCGTATGACATCGAGGGAGAACTCGGCCGCGGCGGCATGGGCGTCGTCTATCGCGCGCTCGATCGCAAACTCCGTCGCGCCGTCGCCATCAAGGTCCTCCCGCCGGAGCTGGCCTTTCGCGACGACATCAAGCAGCGCTTTCTCCGCGAGGCGCAAACCGCGGCGCAACTCAATCATCCCAACATCGTCCCGATCTATGCGGTCGAGGAACGCGATGGGCTGGTCTGCTTTGTCATGGCGCTGGTGGAAGGCGAACCGCTGGCGTTGCGGTTGGCGACCGACCCGCGGCCGCCCGTAGCCGAAGTCTGTCGCATCCTGCGCGGTGTGGCCGATGCGCTCTCGTATGCGCACGCCCGCGGCATCGTCCATCGCGACATCAAGCCCGACAACATCCTGATCGATCGCGCCACCGGCCGTCCGATGGTCACCGACTTCGGGATTGCGCGCGCGGCCGAAGGCGACGCGCGACTCACCGTCACGGGGATCGCCGTCGGCACGCCGGCGTACATGTCGCCCGAACAGGCCATGGGCGAGCGCGAGATCGATGGGCGATCGGATCTCTATTCGCTGGCGATCGTCGCCTACCAGATGCTGGCTGGTGAGTTGCCCTTCCAGGCGACCAACACGCCGTCGATGCTGATGAAGCACATCAGCGATACGCCGCGCGCACTGCGCGAGCGTCGGCGCGACCTGCCACCGCTGCTCGTCTCGGCCATCGAACGCGCGATGGCCAAGCGTCCGCAGGATCGCTGGGACGATGCCGCCGGCTTTCGTGATGCGCTGGCCGCGGTCGAGGGAGGAACCGCGGCGCTCGCGTCGTCGTCGGCGCCTGCGCCAGAACACTCGCTCCCCCCGCTCCCCACACTGCCGCCCGCGAGCGACCACGGTCGCCTCTCGTCGGCGTGGAAGCATGCCGCTCCGCGCCCCGCGGAGGGACTCGCGGCCAGCGTGCGCGCGATCGTGCGCGGCGCGCAGGAGCACGCGATGGATCAGGTGAAGCGCGCCAACGACATCGCCCGCGATGCCAACGCCATGGCGCGTGATGCCAGCGCCGGAGCGCGCGACGCGGCCGCTGGCGCGCGTGATGCCATCGACGCGGCCAATCTCGGCTGGGACGCGCCGTCGTCGCGAAACCCCAACCGCGGCTTGCAGGGACGCCCCCCCGTGCCGCCGTGGATGCCCGACTCGTGGCGCGAGGTGCGCGAGCAGTCTCGCGATACGCGACGCGACGCGCGCCTCGCGCGCCGCTCGCTCCGCGGCAAGGAGAGTCTGGAGACGTTCGGCCAGATGAGCATCGCCGATCGCATCCGCGCCTTCCGGCGGCGCACGGCGTCGAGCGCCGTGACCATCGGGATGCTCGGCGCGGTCAACCTGATGTTTTCGCCCGACTTCCTCTGGTTCCTCTTTCCGGCGGCGGCGATGACCATCCCGCTCGCGCAGCGTCTCGCCTCGCTGTGGGCCGATGGGGTGCGCATCAAGGACATCTTTGGCGCCGAAGCATCCAAGGCGCTCAAGGCGCAGACTGACATGGGGGGCTCCGTTGCCGCCCTCCCGTCCGCGTCCCAGATGGCGCGGCAGATGGCCCCCGCTGACGTCCTCGCGGGTCCGTACGGCGATCACGTGCGGCGCGCCGCCGCCGATCGCATGGCGGTGCAGGAAGTGCTCGGCAAGCTCACCAAGGCCGACAAGGACCTCATCCCCGACGTGGCGCCGACGGTCGACGCACTCGCAGAGCGCGTGTCATCGCTCGCGCAGGCGCTGCATCGATTGGAAGAAGACGTGCGTCCATCGGCGATCGACGAGCTGGATCAGCGCATTGCCGTCACGAAGGAACAGCCCGAGTCGAAGGATCGCGACCAGCGGTTGCAGCTGCTGGAGCGACAGCGCATCACGATGGCCGACCTGCTGTCGCGCCACGAGACGCTGCGCACCCAGCTCGAAAGCGCCGCGCTCGTCCTGCAGAACATGCGGCTCGACATGATTGCGCTCCGCTCGGCCGGCGTGCAGTCGGCCATCGACGACGTGTCGTCGGCGACGCAGGAGGCGCGGGCGCTCTCGCGCGACATCGCCAACGTCCTCGACGCGGCGCGCGAGATTCGTTAGCTACTCGCCACACATGTGGCGGCTGGTGGGGCGTTCCGGGTGCCAACGCACGAGCCTTGCGCGTCTCGTACGCTTGAGGTGATTCGGCTGGCGGTGCAAGTTGGCGTCAACCTCCCACCCGCCGACTCATGGCTCGTCCAATCGTTCACATTCGCTTCTCGCTTGCGTGCGCGGTGCTCGCCGCGCTCTCGCTCGCGGGCGCTCGCCTCGTCGCGCAGGCGCCTCGCGCTGACCTCGTGCTGGTCAACGGCATGGTCGTCACCGTCGATTCGGCGCGACCGCGGGCGCAAGCGGTCGCAGTTCGGGGCGATCGCATCGTTGCGGTCGGGACGAGCGACGAGATACGACGCATGGCCGGCCCGGGTACGCGCATCGTCGACCTGAACGGGCGCCTCCTCATCCCGGGCTTCATCGAGGGTCACGGGCACTTCACCGGACTTGGTGAATCGAAGCTTGTGCTCGACCTCACCACCGCCGCGACGTGGGACGACATCGTGGCCATGGTGGGAAGGGCCGCGCAGGCAGCGCGTCCCGGCGAGTGGATCGTGGGTCGCGGGTGGCATCAGGAAAAGTGGGCGCGCACGCCGCAGCCTAACGTGCAGGGAGTGCCACTGCACGCATCGCTCGACGCGGTGAGTCCCGATCATCCCGTGATCCTCACCCACGCCAGCGGCCACGCAGGGTTTGCCAACGGCAAGGCGCTCGCACTCGCCGGGATCACCCGCGCCACCCCTGACCCCGACGGCGGCGAGATCGTGAAGGAAGCCACCGGGGAGCCGACCGGCTTCCTCAAGGAGACCGCCCAGCGACTGGTGGGCGCCGCCCGCACCCGCGACGACCGGATGAGCCCCGCCGACCGCGAGGCCCGGTTCCGCCGGGTGGTGCAGCTGGCGGGTGACGAGGCCCTCGCACACGGCGTCACCACCTTCCACGATGCCGGCGCCAGCTTCGCGACCATCGATGCCTACAAGCGGCTTGCCGACGAGGGCACGCTCCCGGTGCGCCTGTATGCCATGGTGCGGCGCGAGAGCAACGCGCGCATGGACTCGCTCCTCCCCAGCTATCGCCTGTTGGGCTACGGCCGCCACTTCCTCACCGTCCGCTCCATCAAGCGACAGATCGACGGCGCCCTCGGGCCCCGCGGCGCCTGGTTGCTCGAGCCGTACGATGACCTGCACTCCAGCAGCGGGCTCGCCCTCGAGTCGCCGGCCGACATCGAGGAGACGGCGCGCATTGCCATCAAGCACGGCTTCCAGGTCAACACGCACGCCATCGGCGACCGTGCCAACCGCGAAGTGCTCGACATCTACGAACGGACCTTCAAGGCCAACCCCGACAAGACCGACCTGCGCTGGCGCGACGAACACTCGCAGCACATCGATCCTGCGGACATCGTGCGCTTCAAGCAGCTCGGCATCATCGCCTCGATGCAGGGGATTCACACCATCTCCGACGGGCCGTGGGTCGCCAAGCGCCTCGGCGAGGTGCGCACGCGGCGCACCTCGTATCCCTGGCGCTCGCTGTGGGACGCGGGGGTGATCGTCACCAATGGGACCGACGTGCCGGTCGAGAAGATCGACCCCATCCCGAGCTTCTGGGGGAGCGTGGCGCGCAAGACGACCGAGGGGAAAGTCTTCCTCCCCGAGCAGCGCGTGACGCGCGAGGAAGGACTGCGCGCCTACACGCTCAACAACGCCTACGCGGCCTTCGAGGAGCGCGACAAGGGGTCGATCACGGTGGGCAAGCTCGCCGACCTCGTCGTGCTCACGAAGAACATCATGACAATTCCCGAGGACGAGATTCCGACGGCGCGCGTGGCCATGACGGTGTTGGGCGGAAAGGTCCTGTACGAAAAACCGTGAGTCGCCGGGCAGCGCCGCGGCGACTCGGGACTTCACGCGTCGCGACAACAGTCGCCGGCGCGCCGCGCATCCGGGGGACTGCCTAACGCGGCAGCTCTCCCGGCACCCAGCGCTCGCCGCCTAACGCATACCCGACCACGCCGCCCACCCCGGCGCCGATCGCCAGCCCGATGGGCGCGCCCTTGAGGAAGTCCTTCGCTTTCGGGTTCACCTCGGGGAGTTGCCCGAAGCCGATCAGGAGCGCACCGGCCAGTCCGCCGATCAGCATCCCCTTGACGGTCGCCTTGCGCGTGGTGCGGCCAGCGCTCACCTCGAGCGTCTCGATCGCCGAGGTGCGTACGCTTACCCGGCGGTACGACTCCACCAGCACCGGCCCCATCTCGAAGCCGAGCCGGCGCCGCACCCCCGCCGTGTCCAGCGTGACCTCGCTCGCGTCGAGCGAGTCGACGCGCCCCACAAAGCGCTCGCGGCGAATCGACGGCGCGAAGATGCGCACACGGGAGCCCACGCTCACCGGCTGCGCCGCGATCGGCGAGACGCGCTGTGCCAGCGCCGCCGGAACATCGAATGAGCACCAGGCGAGGGCGATCAGGGCGCCCCGCACGAGTCGGTTCACGCGGAATCCTCCAGGTCTTCGAGTCGACCGGACAGCTCGTTCGCCATTCCGGGGTGTCCAAATCGCTCGGCCGCGGCAATGCCGCGCGTCAGCGCCTCCCGCGCCTCCTCGTGCCTGCCTAACGCCACACAGGCCTCGGCCAGCCGGCCGTACGCATTCCCCTCGTCGTCGTGCGACGCGAGGTACAGCCGCAACTGTTCCGCGGCCTCTTCCCAGAGTTGTGCCTTGAGCAGTTCGTTCGCCAACCCGAAGCGCGCCAGGGCGTTCCCGGGATTCTTGGCGACCATGGCGCGAAAGGTGTCGAGGCGAGGGGCAGTCATCGGGAGAGCAGGGTGGTCAACGCCTGGGCAACACGCTCGGGCGCTTCTTCGGGGGTAAAGTGACGGATGTCCGGCACCACGTCGAGCGTTGCACCAGGAATCGCGTCGGCCAATCGCTTGCCGATCTCACGCGGAAGAAACGGGTCTTCTGCCCCCCACACGATCGCGGTCGGCGCCACGATGTCCTTCAACCGAGGCTCGAGCGCTTTCGTTTCCGCCGGATCGAGCGCGGCCAGGTGAGACACGAGCATGTCGCGCCCCGCCTCCGACGAAAACGGACGCACGTACTGCTCGATCGAATGCGATCCGCGTTCGGAGACCACGTATCCGCGTAACAGGTCGGCGCGCAGGACCGACAAGATCCACGTGGCAGGTAAGTGACGCGTGAGCGGCATCGTTGCCCTGACGAGCTTCACCTCGCGCCCCGGCCAGGCGTCGAACGCGACCGAGTTGATGAGGAGCAGGCGCGCGACGCGCGTCGGGTGACGAATCGCCAGCGATTGCGCGATGCCGCCGCCGATATCATGCCCGACGATCGTCGCGTAGTTGATCCCGAGTGCGTCGAGCAGCGCGACCACGCGATCTGCATGCGCGCGCAGCGACAGGTCGGCGCTTCCCGGCGGGTCGCTCCGCCCGAAACCGAGCAGGTCGAGGACGACCACGCGATGCCCCTTCGGGACGAGCGAGACCACTTCGCTCCAGAGGTGCGACGACGTCGGAAAGCCGTGGATAAAGACGATCGGCTCGCCCTGACCACGCGTTCCGGCGGCGTAGTAATAGAGACGCGCGCCACCGACATCGACGAACTCACCGCGCACGGTGAGCGCGGCGAAGGCAGGAGACGGCTGGGCAGGTTGGAGGCATTCTCGGCGGTGTGATCGAGGCCGAAGGCAAATTGGGCGTCGCCGTGGTGCGGGACAAGCACGTGCGCACTGACTACTGGCGCGAGAGGCGCATTTTCTTATCGTTAGCGCACGCGTGAGGATGCACCGCTGGTAAAGCGACTTATTTGCTTGTCGTTCAACGACTTGCGAGGTTAGCGCCGCCCGTGACGCTTGCAGATTCTCCGTTCGTCGCCTCGGTCGCAACGTCCCAATCCCCGGACGTTATCGAATTTCCCCTCACGTGGGTGGTCGAGACTGCGGCACCTCAGGTTCAGTATCGAGCCATCAGAGATATCGCGCGGCTCCCGGATCCTCCTCCGCGACTTCCTGCCCTCATCCTCAGCCAATTCTCCGCGCTCAGGCTCGCCATCGGGGAGGGGGCCGACGGAAGCTGGAACGGCCGAATGCTCGCCGTCCCTGGACGGGGTGACGATCCGTTCCTGACGGTCGGCGCCATTCCAGCGGTGCACCGCCTCCTCGAATTCGGCTTCGCCCCGGACTTTCCGCCGTTCGCGGCGGTCCGTCGCGTCCTGTTTCGGCTGCTCGCGGAAGACAATGACCCCGCCTACCTCTTCGAGTTCGCCAGCGAGGCCACCAGCGCCGAGCCTCGCCGGCGTGCCCGGCTGGTCCTTCGCGAATCGGCCGCCGCCGTGCTTGCACACCTGGGCTACGAAAACGATCCGCGACTGCGCGGGTGTGCCAATCGTATGCTCCAGCGCGTCCGCGACTTCCTCGAGTCGCCGCTGGCCGCCGATCCGTGGATCGAGGTCGGCGGCAAACGCGCGCTCTCGCCCGACGCCTCGCCGCCGTCGGTGGCCCTCCTGGTGATGCTGTCGCACATGCCGGTGTACCAGCACGAGAACCACGGCTTCATGCAGCAATTGCGCGCGTACCTCGAGCGCCCCGCCATTTCGGGCGAGGCACCGCAGCAGGTTGGGAGCGCGATCGTTGCGCAGCCCCATCTCGTGCTCGGCAATCCGCTGGGTCCCGGCGCCCAGGCCGATGGCGATGTGGTGCTCACCCTGTTCTGGCTTGAGCACTTTGCCCGACTGGGTTTCCTCGAGCGTCCGGAACCGTGGGGTGTGATGCTCGATCGGCTGCTGTCGGAGCGGGGGCGGGACGGCGTCTGGCATCCACCCAAGGGGAAGCTCCCTCTCGCCGCGCACGTCCCGGCGGCGTGGGCTATGTACCCGCTCGACCCGCGTCGCGAGCACGACGCGGTGGCCGCCGAGATCACGATGCGCATGGGGCTGGTGGCCCGGGCTGCTGGTCGGGAGATGGTGTTCGTCTGATGAATGGAGGAGACCATGGCGCGGGGCGAACCGTCGTGCCTGCTCCTCCTGCAATCCTTGCGTAGTCTCTTCGCTGGCACGATCTCCCTTCGGTGCCCGACAGACGCGGCGCGCGCACCCTCGCATCCTCCTGTCTGTCGAGGAAGTTCTCGACGGATGTGACTCCCTCCAGGAGGAACAATGACCAGGCACCTGATGCCGCGTACGACGCCGGCGTTCACCACCGCCTTCCGCGAGATGGACGAAATGCAGAACCGGCTGCGCCGGTTCTTCAATCAGTCTCCGACCAACGACCTGTTCGCTACCGAGGCCGTGGGATGGATGCCGCCGGTCGAGATTGTTGAAAAGCCCGATGCGCTCCTGCTCACCGCGGAGCTTCCGGGGATGACGCGCGAGAATATCGACGTCACGTTCGAGGATGACGTGCTCACCATCCGCGGCGAAAAGACCGAGGAGAAACGCGAGGAGAAGGACGAGGCGAAGTTCCACCTCTTCGAGCGCTTCTACGGGACCTTCGCGCGTTCGTTTGTGGTACCGCGCACCATCGATCCGAGCAAGATCAACGCGCAGTTCCGTGACGGCGTGCTCACCGTGCGCCTCCCCAAGGCCGAGGCGGCGATGGCCAAGGGACGCAAGATCGAGGTCAACGAAGCGAAATAGGCGCCATCGCGCGATCCCAAGCGGGCGGTGCCCCACGTGGCGGCGAGTCCTCGGCAACCGGGGGCTCGCCGCTTCGCGCCTGCCTTCAAATCAGCCAGCGATGCGCGCACCTTTCGGCTCCCCCATCCTCTCATCACTCGGCATCGCGTGCTGGTCAGTCTCTTTCGCGGGCGACTCTCGCCTGACGAGTGGTACCCGTCACAGGAAGCCGAACTTGCGGCACGCCTCATTCGCCTTCCGGGCGGCGAGCAGGCGCGTGTCGTCGAGGGGGGCGATCCGTCGCACCCTCCCGTCCTCTTCATCCACGGATGGGGCGCGTCGGCCTACTACTATCGCAAGCTGCTGCCGACCGTGCTGCGCGCCGGGCGTCGTGTGATCGCCATGGACCTGCGCGGGCACGGCGGGTCGGACAAGCCGATGGACGAGTCGTTGTACACGGCGGATGCGATGGCCGCGCACGTGGAGGGAGTCATCGACGTCCTGGGCTACGAGCGCCTCGACGTGGTGGCGCACTCGTTAGGTGGCGGCGTCGCCCTCGACGTGGCGCGACGTCGTCCCGCTCGGCTCTCCACCTTGACCCTGCTCGCGCCGGTTGGACTGGCGCCGGTGCGCTTTCTCGTCCTCGCGCGCATGGCCACACCAGGGGCGGTGGCGCCGCTGGTACGCTATGCCGTTCCGCCGTGGAGCATTCCGCTCGTTGTGCGGGCGCTCAACGGGACGCTGGGCGACTTTGCCCTTCGCGACGTGGATGAGTACTGGGCGCCCACGCGCGATCCGGCGTTCGGCTGGGCGCTGCGCACGCTGTTGCACCACTACCGTCTGGAACCGCGCACGCGTGACGAGCTCGCCCAGATCACCGCTCCCGTTCTCCTCATACTTGGCGGGCAGGACCTCCTGGTGCGCGCCGCGGAGTCGGCCGAGCGGGTCAAGTCGTTGCCGGGGTGGCGTGCCCACGTGGTGCTGCGCGCCGGGCACGTGCTGGCGGAAGAAGTGCCGCAGACGGTGCTGGACGACCTGCTCCCGCATCTGGGCGTGAGTCGTTAGGCACCGATCCCTGCTGCACCACGCGGCATTCCCGGCGGCTCTCGTGGGCCCATTGCGTTGGCCGGGCGACGAGTGAGCGCGCCCCTCCGCGCGCGCGACCTGGGGCGCGTCGGCGCGGCGCTGTCCGGGTGACGAGCGGCGCACCGGAACGCCAGGAGCGCGCTGGCGAGGCTCGAGGCCATGTCCTCCCGTCGGCGGCTGTAGGAGGGATCGTCGGGGACGGTGGCGTCAGGTGCCCGCCGCCCCTTAGCTTGAGAGGATCAAAACGACTCAGACAACAGGCGGAATGAAGAGCTCCCGACCCGCGGCCAGGCAGCGCAAACCCGCGGCGAAGGCGTCGGCCAAGCCGCACGCCAACAGCAACAAGATCGAAGCGGAAAGCACGGCGCTCGCCAACGGCGAGGCACCTCCCGCGCCGAAGGCGATCGTCGAACCGGTGGTGGACGGCATCACGTTCGCCGATCTCGGACTCGCCGAACCCATCGTGCAGGCTGTTGCGGCTGCCGGATACCGTGCCCCCACGCCGATCCAGCGCGATGCCATCCCGATCGCGATGCAGGGACGCGACGTGATGGGACTGGCCCAGACCGGCACCGGAAAGACCGCCGCCTTCACGCTCCCTATCGTCCATCGGTTGTTAGGGGGGCCCAAGCGTCTCCGGTGCTTGATCCTGACCCCGACGCGCGAGCTCTGCCAGCAGGTGGACGAGAGCTTTCGCAAGTACGGGCAGTTCACCGAGATCGAGGTGGCACCGATCTACGGCGGTGTCGCCTACGAACCGCAGGAAAAGGCGCTGCAGAAGGGGGTCGACGTGATTGTCGCGACGCCCGGACGCTTCATTGACCACATGGAGAAGCGCAACGCGTCGTTGGAGTCGCTGGAGATCCTCGTGCTCGACGAAGCGGACCGCATGCTCGACATGGGGTTCGCGCCGCAGATCAGCCGCATCGTCGGCGCGATCTCACCGTATCGCCAGACCCTGCTCTTCAGCGCCACGATGCCGCCCGAGGTGGAGGCGCTGGCGCGCAAGTACCTCCGACGCCCGGTGGTCGTACAGGTTGGGCGTCGCTCTTCAGCGGCGAGCACCGTGCGACACGCGGTGTATCCGGTGCCGCGCGGGCGCAAGAACGATCTCCTCGTCGAGCTGTTGCGACGTCCGGAGATGGATTCGGTCCTCGTCTTCACCCGCACCAAGCACGGGGCCGATCACGTCGTGCGCGACCTGCACAGCGCCGGTGTCGAAGCGACGGCGATGCATGCCGACAAGACGCAGGCGCAACGCACCCAGGCCATCGAGCGCTTCAAGAACGGCGAGATTCGCGTGCTCGTGGCAACGGACATCGCCCAGCGCGGCCTCGACATCTCGGGAATCTCTCACGTCATCAACTACGACGTGCCGGCGCAAGCCGAGGACTATGTGCATCGCATCGGCCGCACCGGGCGCGCCGCGTCCACGGGTGACGCCTTCACCTTCATGTCCCCCGACGAGATCGCGATGGTGCGCACCATCGAACGGGTGCTGGGACAACCGATCGAGCGAATCTCGATCCCAGGCTTCGATTTCGGCACGGTCGCAACCGCCAGCTAGCGATCGTCAGCGCCCCTCCGCGGCCGGGCAGCGACACGCGTTGCCCGGCCGCGCGTCATGTGCCGCTCATCGCTTCACACGCCCGGCGCGCGAGACCGTCACCGTTTCTGCCGCCGCGCCTCGCGAGACGATGAGTCGAGTGTTCGCGGCGCCGTAGCCAAGTCCGGTGGGATAAAAGGCGATCGAATCGCGGCTCGAGGCGAGCGCCACGCGAAAGAGGGAGTCGAGCGGGACCCGCAGCAGCGTATCGCTCCCCGCATGCACGACGGTGTTCGCCGTCAGCGTGTCGAACTGCACGGCGGTGCGCCGCTGCCACCGCAACGCCTGATGCCGAGCGTCGGCGAGTGCGGAGACGAGGAGCGAGGTGGCGCCGTGTACCGCGGCGCGGTCGCGCGCATGCGCGACGGCAGGAATGGCGATCAGTGCCACGAGGCCGATCAACACGCTGGTGATAGCCAGTTCGAGGAGCGTGAATCCGCGACGCATGAGTTCTCCGGTCTCGAGTGACCGGAAGCGTCGCACCGTGCGGGGCGGGCGCCCGCATCATTCCAGTGCGGATGTCATCATCCCGTCGCTTGCGTCGCCGTGTGTCGAGCGCTGGCCGTCTGGGAACGGGTCGTGAGGAGGCTTTCGCCTCGCCCGTCTTCGCGCGATACTCCTCGCCCATGACGCCCTCGCACTCCCTCCGGGCGCGGCCTGCCGCCGCTGCATGCCTCGCGCTCGTCATCGCGGCCGCCGCCTGTGCTCCGCCGTCCCAGCAGGATATGCAGACCGCGCAGGCGCTCACCGAACTGGGTGAGTCCTACAACGACCTTCGCCTCACGCAGCAGGAGCTGCAGGACCAGGTCGACTCCCTCAAAGCGGTGGTCGCGCAGCAGGATACGGTCATCCGGACGCTCGCCAACCTGGCCGGGGTGCAGCCTCCACGATAAGGGCCGTACCGGCTGACAGGCTGCGCAATGACTGTAATCGTTTACCTTTCCTTGGGGTTCACAAGACTCCACTTTTCGCCGCGGGGGCGACCGAGTTTCCAGCGAGGACTTCGGCGCCCCTTCCGTGCGGTCGATCTTCCATTGTAGGATCACCCCCTACACGACCTCCCTCTCTACTTCACGAGATGCGCATCGCGATCTCCACCGGTGGCGGCGACGCCCCGGGGCTCAACGCCGTCATCCGCGCCGCCGTCCTCTCCTCCATCACGCGTGGATGGGACGTGCTCGGGATTTGCCGAGGCTATTACGGCCTGCTCGGCGAGGATGACATCATCCCGCTCACCCGCGACTCCGTGCGCGGGATCGCGCACCTGGGCGGGACCATCCTCCGCACCACCAACCGGGGGAACCCCTTCGAGTTTCCGGTCCGTCAGGCCGACGGGTCGTTCATCGAGGTGGATCGGTCGAAGGAGATCTTCGAGAACGCCGAGCGTTTGGGGATCGACGCCATTGTCACCATTGGCGGTGACGGCTCGCTCAGCATCGCGCAGCGACTCTTCGAGCGCGGGATGAAGATCGTGGGCGTTCCCAAGACGATCGACAACGACGTGAGCGGGACGATCACGACGTTCGGCTTCGACACCGCGGTCAACACGGCGATCGAGGCGATCGACAAGTTGCACACGACGGCGGAGAGCCACGACCGCGTGATCGTGATGGAGGTGATGGGGCGCCACGCCGGCTTTATCGCGTTGCACTCGGGAGTCGCCGGAACGGCGGACGTCATCCTCATCCCAGAGATTCCGTTCGACATCGAGAAGGTCTGTGCCAAGGTGCGGGCGCGTGATCGCGCCGGGCGCCAGTTCTCGATCGTGGTGGTGGCGGAGGGGGCGTATCCCGTCGGTGGTCAGGAGTCGATTCTCGGCGAATCGCTGCCGGGGCAGGACAAGCGTGTCGGCGGGATCGCGGGGCGCCTGGCGTGGGAAATCCAGAATCGCACGGGGAAGGAGGCGCGATCGCTGGTCCTCGGTCACCTGCAACGCGGCGGCGGCCCCACCGGATACGACCGGCTGCTGGCGACGCGCTTCGGCGGGGCTGCCATCGAGGCGGTCGAGCAACAGAAGTGGGGACACATGGTCGCGTTGCAGTCGCCACACATTGTCACGGTCCCGTTTGTCGACGTCATCGCGCACCCGCGCAACGTGGAGCTGCAGCACGACCTGATGCGCACGGCTCGCGCGACGGGGATCTCGTTCGGCGACTGATCGAGCGGTTTCGAGGCCCTTGGCGTACAACACGGGGAGGGCGGGGGTGTCCCCCTGTCCTCCCCGATCGTCTGCCCTGAGGGACGGGTTCCCGTCCGCTGCTCCGCTGGCTACGATGCTAAAGCGTTGCCCGTGAATTGGTTAGGCCGACTTGTGCTGGTGGCTGGCGGCGAGGCACCTTCCGTGCACCGTGATACGGGCAGCACGTTTCCCGATTCACATGGAGCCGCGGTGATCTCTCGACTTGGTCTGGCAGTGTTGACGATGGTTGGACTGGCGATGCTGCCCGAGATGGCGGCCGCCCAGTCACCGCCACCGGTGCGCTCGCTGGTCCCGCTCAAGATGCGAGGCGAGGTGCGCGAGGAGGTCCCGGAGTCGCACCTTCCGCCACCCGGGATGTGCCGCATCTGGATCGACAACGTGCCCCCCTCGCAACAGCCGGCACCGACCGATTGCGCCAGCGCGATCAAGAACCGGCCATCCAACGGCCGCGTGATCTTCCCGGAGGACGGCGCCCGCGCGAAGAAGTCGGACAAGACGGATGCTGACGAGAAGGGGCGAGCAAAAAGGGCCAAGCCGCGGCGACCCGGCGAGTAGATTACGGCGTGCTCCGCGCCGTCCAGGATCGTTCACTCCCGCCCGACCACGACGCCTTCGTTGCGGCTGAACCGCCGACGGGGCGCGTCATCATCATCGCGCCGACGCGGGCGGCGTGCGAGACCATCGAGATCGCGTTAGGCCTCCACCTCGACACCGTGATCGAGCGCGAGCACGGGGCCGAGGTGCGGGCACTGGCCGCGTCGGGCACCGGCTTCGGCATCGTCGCCGGCACGGGGACGGGGAAGACGCTCGCGGTGCGACCGATCGCGCAGGCGATCCTGCGCACCGAGGAGTTGCGCATCGGCGTGATCAATCGCGAGCGCGAGGCGACCCCCGAGACCCCCACGTGGAACGTGATCGTGGTGACGACCGGCATCGCGCGGCGCTGGTTCCAGGATGGCGACATCCTCTCGCGCGACACGCTGGTCATCGACGAGATCCACCAGACGTCGGCCGAGCTGGAGCTGTGCCTGGCGTTAGGCAAGCGCGT
>CAZLLP010000049.1:0-35207 GCA_964560345.1 uncultured Gemmatimonadaceae bacterium | reverse complement strand
ATTGCGATGTGAAGCCGTTTTGCCGCATCTACGAACGGCTCGAGAACGCGCTCGGACTGCTCGGCCGGAAGCCCGTTGCCGGTGTCCCGCACGCTCAGGCGAACGAGGCGAGGTTGGGCGGCGCAGGAGATGTGGATGCGACCGCCGGCGGCGGTGAACTTGGCGGCGTTCCCCAGCAGGTTGGGCAGGATCTGTTGCAGCTTCTCGCTATCGGCGCGCACGGTGACGGTGGCATCGCACGGCGAGATCTGGTAGACGAGCTTCCGCTCGCGCAGTTGCGGTTCGATGAGCGATTCCACGGCCCGCACCGACGCCGCCACCGGGACGTTGGCCAGGTCGTACATCACGCGTCCGGCGTCGAGTCGCGCGAAGTTGAGCACCGAGTTGATAAGGCCCAGCAGGTGCCGCTGGTTTTGCCGGATCTTCTGCAGGTCGACCACCTGCGCGTCGGTCACGGCGCCGCGCAGCCCCAGCTCAATGAGCTCGGCGTAGCCGGCGATGGCGTTGAGCGGCGTGCGCAACTCGTGCGACATCATCGCCAGGAAGTCGCTCTTGGCGCGGCTGGCGCGTTCGGCCTCGGCGCGCGCCGCCTCGGCCTCGCCGCGTGCCCGATGCTCGGCGGCGAGAAGGTGCGCGTTGTCGAGCGCCATCGCCGCGCGCCGCCCCAACTCCTCGGCGAGTGCCAGGTCGCCTTGGTCAAACTGGCGACGCATCCCGCGCGTCCCCATCCCCATGGCGCCTAACACACGACCGCGTGTCGCGATGGGGACCATCAGCAGGCTGGTGGTCCCGGTGTCGCGCGCCAGCTCGATGACCGACTGCTCCCCCGACAGCATGCTGGCGATGCTCGCGTCGTTGACGCTGGGGACAAGGATCGAGCGCGAGTCGCGCAGCGCGTGCCAGACCGGATGCGTTGGCGTGCCGTCGACCGGAAAACGCTGGTCGAACGCCTGCAGCCGCTGGAGCATCGAGACGTCGGTGGATTCCATGGCCACCACCCCGATGCTCCCGCCTTCGCGCACCACGAAGATCACGCAGACGTCGGCCATCTCGGGGACGACGCGTTGGGCGAGCACCGCGAAGGTGCGGCCGATGTCGAGCGAACCGGCGAACGCGGCGGAGGCCTCGGCGAGGACGCGCGACGCGATTTCCGCCCGCTTGCGTGCGGTAATGTCGATGAAGGCGCCGACGCTCCCGCGCACGTGTCCATTGTCATCGACGATCGGCGCCGCGCTGGCGAGCAGAGTGACGCGCGTGTGGTCCTGGAAGACGAGATCGTGCTCGCTGTACGGGATCGACCGTCCGGTCATCGCCGCCAGCTGCAGCGGCAGTTGTTCCGGCGACAATTCCTCGCCTTCGTGGAAGACGCGGAAGGGGAGGTTGTCGCCCTCGGGGCCCGACTTGGAGGCGTTGACCCCGGCAGGAATGCGGAGGAGCGTGGCCATCGCCGGGTTCACCGTGATGTCGTTCCCCTGCGGGTCGTTGGCCAGCCCGATGCCGACGGGGATCACCTTGAGGAGCGTTTCCATCTCATCGACGCGGCGCTTGAGCGCGGCCGTGAGGCGCGACACCTCTACTTCGGCGCGACGGCGAACCGTGGTGTCGACCGCGTGTACGCCGACGCCGTCGCCCAGCGGAAAGGCGTTTCCTTCGTAGTACGAATCGGCGTACGTCCCGCGGGCGGTGAACGGGACGACCGACTGCGTCTCGCGCGCCTGCACCATTGCGGCGTGCATCGGCGTCCCGATGAGGAGCGGGAAGACTTCGCCGATGCTGCGCCCGAGGATCTGCTCGGGTTCGAACCCGCTCTCGCGCAGGAAGGTGCGCATGGCGCGATTCATCTGCACGTAGCGCCAGTTGGCATCGCTCACGAAGTACAGGTCGCTCATGCGCTCGAGCGAGTCCGTATGTCGTTCGATCGCCGCTTCGGCCGCAAGGCGCGCGGCCCGCTCGCGCGTGAAGAGCTGGGCGCGCTCCAGGGCGAGGGCGCACTGGTGCGCCAGCGCCGCCAGGAACTCGCGCTCGTCAGGTGCAAACTCGCGCGGCTCGGGGAACGTCATCACCAGGACCCCGACAAAGCGGTCGGCCGTCGCCAGGGGCAACGCGACCCGCGCCCCGGCCGGCGCCGACGCCTTCGCCATCATGGGCGCGACGGCCTCGAGTTGCTGCTGCGACGCGATGAAGAGCGCTTCGCGATCGCGCACGAGGCGCGTGACGGCGTCGAACGCCGACACCGGGATGCGCGCAAAACGTCGCACAAACTCCTGCGGGTATCCGATCGCGGCGACGACCGTGAGCGCGTCGCCGTCGTCGGTCAGTTCGGTGACGGCGCCCGCCGTGGCCCCGATCGCCTCGAGCGTGTTGCGCATGATCGTCCCCAACACCTGCTCGCGTTCGAGTGGTGAGGCGAGTGTCGCGGCGATGCGCTGCAGCGTGATCGCGAATCGCGCCGCGCGTGCAAGTTCGGCCACGCTGTGTGGTCGATTCTCGAGCGCGGCAAACGGACGATCGTCTGACTGCGGTAGCGACTCGAACACGTCGGTGGGATTCGGAGTGCAATTGGGCGTCACTCGAAGGTGGCATCCGCTAGCGGCGCCAACAACTCGGGGAACTCCTAGCGCACCCATCGATACAGACTCCCGCGCCTTCCCGACGTTAACCTCCGTCACCAACGCGCATCACACCGGTGGCGTGCGTCGTCACGGTGATTCCGGAATCGTCACGCGACCGGCCCAAACGTCACGCGGCGCGCGGGATCGATCATCCCGCGCGCCGCGTACCTGTTATGACATGTCGGGCAGTCAGCTCGCGTCGGACGTGCGCGGCTCCGGTGAAGTGGCCGGTCCGTCGCCACGGCCGAACATCCAGCGCAGCAGCCAATACACCAGCACGATCGGGATCGCGACCTTGAGCGCGATCACCCCGATCGAGACAATCCACATCGTCACCGTCACGAGGAATCCGCCGATCAGCGCGACGAGCAGGAATGGCAGTCCGATCACCGCCAGTACCAGCAGGAGCGGGAGGGCGAGCACCGCGAGCATGATTAGGAAGGGGAGTCCGAGCGCCTTGAGGATGAAGGCGAGTGGCAGGAGCCATCCGAGGCTCCCGAACGCCTTGAGGACGAGCTTCAGGATCGCCCACTTGGCGAGCAGTGACTTGAGCAGGATCCACATCGGACGTCCTCGGCGCGGAAAGGTCTGGCTCCCTTACGCGACGGCGCGCGCGTGGTTTCGCATCGAGGAAGCTGAGACGAACGATGGCGGCACACGGCCGGGGCATTGCTAAGAATGCGATGAAATCACCGCTGACGGATCTGCTCCCCCGATCGGCGGACCGCGGGGCCGGCGCCGGATGGCTAGTTTAAGCGGACTCTCGCACCCACCAATGGCTCAACCGCACACCTCCCCGGCGACGTCCGCGACGCCTCCCGAAGTGCCTCGAACCGCGCCGTCCGCGCAATCGTCGGCCACGGCGTCGCCGGGCACTCCCAAGAAGTCCAAGGTCAACACGGCGCGCGCCTGGTCCGAAACGCGCGCACTCATGTGGACGCACCGCCGCTCGCTCGCGATCGGCTTCCTGCTCATGCTCGTCAACCGACTCTCGGGGCTCGTACTCCCCGCGAGTTCGAAATACCTCATCGACAACGTGCTCTCGCAGGGGAAGGTGGAACTCCTCCTCCCGCTCGCGCTGGCCACGGGCGGGGCGACGATCATCCAGGCCATCACCTCGTTCGCCCTGTCGCAGGTGGTGAGCATCGCCGCGCAGCGCGCGATCACCGACATGCGCATCGACGTGCAGCGACACATCCTGCGCCTCCCGGTCTCCTATTTCGACTCCACCAAGACCGGCGTCCTGATTTCGCGCATCATGACCGACGCCGAGGGGATCCGGAACCTGGTGGGGACGGGGATCGTGCAACTGGTGGGCGGGTTGCTCACCGCGCTCATCGCGTTGGGCGTCCTGTTCTACACCAGTTGGAAGCTGACGTCGATCACGCTGGTGATCCTCGCGGCGTTCGGCGTGATGATGGCGATCGCCTTCAAGCGGCTGCGTCCGATCTTCCGCGAGCGGAGCGTGATCAACGCCGAAGTGACGGGGCGCCTCACCGAAACCGTCGGCGGCGTGCGCATCGTGAAGGTGTACACGGCGGAGGATCGCGAGGAGCGCGTGTTTGCGGGCGGCGCCGAGCGACTGTTCAACAACGTGCGCTCGACGATCACGGGGACGAGCGCGGTGGGGGCGGGGACGACGGCGATCGTGGGCGTGATCGGCGTGCTGCTGACGATCATGGGGGGCCGCGCGATCATCGCCGGGGAGATGTCGTTAGGCGACTTCGTGCGCTACATCTTCTTCATCGGACTGGTCGCGGCACCGCTGGTGTCGATCGCCTCGATCGGGACGCAGATCTCCGAGGCCTTTGCCGGGCTCGATCGCATCCGCGAGATTCGTGACATGGCGACCGAGGACGCGCTCGACGCGAGCAAGGCGCCGGTCCCCACGCTCGACGGCGCGATCGAGTTTCGCGGTGTCGACTTCGAGTACGTGGAAGGCGTCCCGGTCCTGCAGGACATCTCGTTCAGCGCACCGGCCGGTTCGACGACGGCACTGGTGGGATCGAGTGGGGCGGGGAAGAGCACGCTGATCGGGCTCGTCATGGCGTTCAATCGCGCCAAGAAGGGACAGGTCATCGTCGACGGGCACGATCTCGACAGCTTGCGGCTGCACGAATATCGCAGCCACCTGGGCGTCGTGATGCAGGACAACTTCCTCTTCGACGGGACCATTCGCGACAACATCGCTTATGCTCGCCCCGACGCCACCGACGACGAGGTGCGCCAGGTGGCACGCATCGCCCACGTCGACGAGTTCGTGGAGACGTGGGACAAGAAGTACGACACGATCGTGGGCGAACGCGGCGTCAAGCTGTCCGGGGGACAGCGCCAGCGCGTGGCGATCGCGCGCGCGATCCTGGCCGACCCCCGCATCCTCATCCTCGACGAGGCCACTTCGTCGCTCGACAGCGAGAGCGAGGCGCTCATCCGCGATGGGCTGCAACGCCTGCGCACCGGGCGCACCACGTTCGTGATTGCCCATCGCCTGTCGACGATCGAAAGCGCCGACCAGATCCTCGTCATCGAGGAGGGGCGCATCATCGAACGCGGGACGCACGGCGAACTGATGGCGTTAGGCGGCCGCTACAAGGAACTGCACGACCGCCAGTACGGGATCGAGACCGATCGCTTCATCAATCCGGGCGAGGACTTCACCTCGGAACCCGCGAGCGAGGCCGACTCGACGCCGGCCTCGACCCGCGGCACACGGTAAGCGCGCAGTTGCGCCGGGCGTTCGAACGCCACGCGCGCAGCACGGGAACCAGCGGCACGGGGCCGACGCGGTGCGCGTCAGGCCCCGTGTCCGTTTCCGTCCGTCGCGCCGTTGGCGTGCCAGTCGCCGTTCCCCGCGTGGTTGCTGCTGACGGAGCGGTCGGCCAGGCGATGGTGGCCGTCGCCGTTCCCGTTGGACGACGCCGGATCGTCGAGCACCATGCGCACGAGCGCATTGATCGTGCGATGCGCCTCCATCGGGTGGCGCAGCGACACCTCGGTGTTCACCTCGTAGTGGTTGCGGCGCCCGTCGCGCGATTTGGTCAACGCCCCGGACTCCTCCAGTTCGGCGATGATCTTCTGCACGGCCCGCTCGGTGATGCCGACCTGCGACGCAATCTCGCGCAGGCGCACGTCGTGATCGCGGGCGATGGCCAGCAGCACGTGGGCGTGGTTGGTGAGGAAGGTCCACTGCGAGGAGGTCGCAGGGGCGGCGAGGCGCGACTCGGGAGAAGTTGACGTCATCTGGGTACGGCGCGGACGTGTCGTTCGAAGCGGACGGTGGGTGGTGTAAGGCGCACGGCGCTTCGGGTATCCGAAGTCGCGCTTATATAGCAGAAACCGCTGAAGGCCGCTATCGGAATCCGGTTCTAATCTCAGTAGTCCTAACGGCTTACCGCTCCGCGCGTATTTTCCCGCCGCCCTCACCCTCTCGACTTGTCTGACTCCGCCACATCACCTGCCGCAGACGCTGGCGCCCCCGCGCCGGCCGCGTCGGCGAGCCGGCGCAGCGCGCTCATCGGCGCCGCCTTCCTCATGGCCACGTCGGCCATCGGACCAGGCTTCCTCACCCAGACCGCCGTCTTCACCCAGAAGCTGGGCGCGAGCTTCGGCTTCGTGATCCTGATGAGCGTCCTGCTCGACCTCGGGGCGCAGCTCACCACCTGGCGCGTCATCGCCGCCGCCAACCGGCGCGCGCAGGACGTGGCCAACCAGGTGCTCCCCGGGCTGGGGACCCTCCTGATCGTGCTGGTGGCAATCGGCGGTTTGGCGTTCAACATCGGCAACGTGGCCGGGGCGGGGCTCGGCCTCAACGTCCTCCTCGGAGTCCCGGTGAAGACGGGGGCGATGGTGAGTGCCGCGATCGCGGTGGCGCTCTTTCTGGTGAAGGAAGCCGGCAAGGCGATGGATCGCTTTGCACAGCTCCTGGGCTTCGTGATGGTCGGGCTCACCGTCTATGTCGCCATCGCCTCGTCGCCGCCGATCGGGGAGGCGGTGACGCGCACGCTCCTGCCGGAGCAGCTCGACGTGTTCGCGATCGTCACGCTCGTGGGAGGGACGGTCGGAGGCTACATCACCTTTGCCGGGGCGCATCGACTGCTCGATGCGGGGATCGGCGGCGCGGGATCGATCGGCGCGGTCACGCGCTCGGCGGGGCAGGCGATCGGGATCGCGTCGCTGATGCGCGTCGTCCTCTTCCTTGCCGCGTTAGGGGTGGTATCGCATGGCGGGGTGCTCGACGCGGCGAATCCCCCGGCGTCGGTCTTCAAGCTCGCCACCGGGAACGTGGGCTATCGCATCTTCGGCATCGTCATGTGGGCCGCGGCGATCACCTCGGTCGTGGGCGCGGCCTACACGTCGGTGTCATTCCTCCGCTCGCTCAGTGGCTGGATCGACCGCCACACGGCGCGCGTCATCATCGCCTTCATCGTGCTCTCCACCGCGGTCTTCCTGATCGTGGGGCAGCCGGTGAAGACGCTGATCATGGTCGGGTCCCTGAACGGCTTCATCCTCCCGGTGTCGGTGGCGGCGATGCTGCTGGCGGCGCGTCGCCGGGACATCGTGGGCGACTACCGGCATCCGACGACCCTGGTTATCGCGGGCTGGCTGGTCGCGGTGTCGATGGCGGCCATGGGGGGCTACACGCTGGTCCGTGACATTCCGAAACTGCTGACGCGCTAGCGCCGACGCCGTTTCAGTGCGAGATCGGGGCGGCCGAGTTCGTAACGGAAGCGGTGGCGCAATCGTCTTTTTGGGGTCGTCGGTTCCCTCGCCGCCGGCCTTCCCGCCATGTTGCACTCCACCGCCCCGAGCCCGACCGGCCACGCCGAGTCGCTTCCGCTCGAACTCCGCGAGTTCGTGCAAGATTTTGCCGTGGCCGTGCACAAACGGGGGATCTACCCTGCTGCACACCCCATGCAGGTGGGCGCGGTCGAAGCGGCGCTGACGCGCCTCGAGTCGCTCATGGCCACACGGCACGAGCTGGCGGTGGGCGTCGCGCGCACCCACCTCCTCGTTGAGGGAATCGCGACCGACCCCGATCACCCGCTCCTGAGCGACCTGGCCGCACGCATGCACGACCACCAGCTCGGCGGGTTGCGGCTGCTGGTCGGCGTCACGCGGGACGAACTCGACGGGCTGGTGGCGGCGCTCTCGGAATCGCCGCTGAGGGGCGGCGATCCGATCGGGGCCCGCGCCCGCGATCTCGAGCAGGAATGGCCGCACCTGCACCTCTCGCCGCTCGCCTTCCACCAACTGGCACTGCTGGCGGACGACGCCGAGGACGGGGATGTGGGCGCCGTCGTCGCCAGCAGGTCGAGCGAGGTGTGGGCCGCGCTGGCGCACACGGCACTCGCGGGGGGAGACGGCGAGGATCAGGCGCTGTACCAACCGTCGATCCTGGCGGCGTCGATCGAGCAGCGACTGGCCGATCCGCTCGCGCGAGACAACGTCATCGACGCCCTCCTCCAGGCCGTGGAGGAGATCGAGTCGCCCGAGGCGGGGGGCGACGGTGCGTTGCGGCAGCGGGTGACGCAGCTCGTCCAGCTCCTGAGCGAGCAGGCGATTCACCAGTTGCTGGAGATGAACGGTGATCGCAACCGCCGCGATGCCTTTCTGGAGAAGGCGAGTCGCGCGCTTGGCGCGCAGGCGGTGGTCGATCTGGTGCGTGTGGCGGCGGCGCAGGATGGGGCGCCGGTGTCGTCGGCGATGTTGCGCCTGCTGCAGAAGCTGGCGCGTGGCGCGACCCGATCACGTCCCGGCGCGCGTTCGATGGACACGGCGCTGCGGCGCGTCTCGCGACGTCTGCTGCGCGACTGGACGCTCGACGACCCCAATCCCGAGCAGTACTCGATGGTACTTGGCGAGATCGCGCAGGCGGGGAGCTCGAGCGCGCGCGACCGCCAGCGTGACAGTTGCGAGCCGGAACGCATTGTCGAAATGAGTCTCGATGCCGGAGTCGTCACGACGAGCACCGAGGCCGCACTCGGCCGACTGGTGATGCGCGACGGCGTGGCCGCGACGCTCGACCGACTGATGAACCTGCCGGAATCGCCCGAGCGCGAGCTGCTGGAGGGGCGGCTCGTGAACGACGCGATGTTGCGCGAGCAGCTGGCGGCCGAACGTCCCGACCAGACGGTGCTCGCGCACGCGGTCGATCGCATGCGGACCCGGGCGATCGAGCCGATCGTGCAGGCACTGGTGCGGCGCGAAGAGGGCGAAGGGGAGTGGGCCGTGTCGCTCCTGACGCGACTCGGCTTCGACGTCCTCGTCCCGCTGGGGCAGGCGATGCCGACGCTCCCGCCGCGCGCGCTGCGCCACGTGCTGGCGGTCTTTGACCGGCTCGACGCCTGGCCCCCCGGCGTGGAGCCGACCACGCTGGCGCGCCACGCCGATGCCGCCGTGCGACGCGAGGCGATTCGCTACCTGATCAAGCACGACGCGACGCGCGAGGGCGGGACGTTGTTGGGGCTGAGCGATCCGGATCTGCGCACCTTTGGCATGGCGATGACGAGCGTGATGCGCGCCTGCTCGCGCGACGCCGCGCGCCTGCTGATGGATCGGTACGACGACCCGGCGATCGGGAGCGAGCTGCGGGCGCGGATGGCACGCACCATCGCCAGCGCGCGTGCGCCCGAGACGTTGGAGTGGATGTTGGCGCAGGTGTTGACCACTCGCTGGATCGTGGGCACGGTACGGCTTCGCAAGCCGACGCTGGAGGTGCGGGCGATCATCGGTGCGATTGCCCAGTATCACCGCGGCGAGTCGCGCGCCGAGCAGGTGTTGCGGCTGGCGGAACGCAGCCGGGATGAGGAGACGCGCCGCGCGGCAGCCGCGCGGCCCGAACGCACGGGAACCGAATGACCGACGCCACGCTCTACCTGACCTCGTTGGCGCAGGCGCTGGCCAAGATGTCGCTCTATGCGGAGGGGCATCCGGCGCGCGCACGCGCCGCCGACGTGTCCTTCGCGCGCTTGCGCACGCTGCAGCAGCACGACGCGACGCCGCGGTTCTCGTTCCTCGGTCGCGAGGTCATCTACGACCAGCGCACGCTGCGCGACCTGGCGGACTGGGATTGGGCGCAACGCTTCTCCAGCGCCGGCGTGCAGCGCATCGAGTTCGACTCCGGTGTCGATGCCTCGACCTATCACGCCTTCCTCGAGGAACTGATCACGCGCGTGGCGCTGACGCACGGGCTGCGCGACCGTCCGATCCCCGCGATCACGGCGCAACGCGCCACCCCCATCCGCTTCGGGGCGGTCGGCGTGCGCGGCGACGCCGAGAGCGAGGACGAAGCCATCGACGCCGAGTTGGAGGAGCGCGAGCGACTCGACTTCTCCGAGGAAGCGGACGTCGTGACCTGGATGCACGACGAAGTGCTCGCGTCGCATCACCTGCCGCTGGCGGAGGCCGAGGCGGTCGTGCACTCGCTCGCGCATGCCATGCACGGTTCCTCGCGCGCGCTGATCCCGCTGCTGACCCTCAAGGAGTTTGACCAGTACACCACGACGCACGCCCTCAACGTCTCGGTGCTGGCCATGGGGCTGTCAGAGCGGCTGGGGCTCTCGCCGCGCGAGGTGCGCAACTACGGCGTCGCCGGACTCCTGCACGACCTGGGGAAGGTGAAGATCCCCGCCGAAGTGCTGCGCAAACCCGGCGTCCTCACCCCGGAGGAGTTCGAGTTGATGCGCTCGCACACGGTGCAGGGGGCCAAGCTGATCCTCGAGGCCGACCGGCATCTCGACTTGAGCGCGGTGGTCGCCTTCGAGCATCACATCATGATCGATGGCGGCGGCTACCCCACGCGTTGCACCCGGCGGGACTGCCACCACGCCAGCCGCCTCGTGCACGTCTGCGACGTCTTCGACGCCCTGCGCACGCACCGCCCCTACCGCGTGGCGTGGGACACCGCGTCCATCCTCGCCTACATCGAGAAGCGCATCGGGACCGAATTCGATCCGGTGATCGCCGAGGCGTTCCTGGCGATGATACGGGGCTCGGAGGTGCGCCTGGCGCAGGCGCGCTGCATCGACGAGGAGATGCTCGCCGTTTCGGCGTAACGGTTGCGCCTGGCGGACGAACAGGGAGCCGAATGCACGACGCGCCGTCCGGGAGGACGGCGCGTATCGCGTCGGGCTACAGCCCCATGTGTCCCAGGTGATAGGGGAGCATCTGTCGCCACGCCGGCCAGTCGTGGCGGACGTCGTGCCCCCACAGGTCGAGCCAGTGCGGGATCCCCTTGGCGTGCAGCGCGTCGGACAAACGCCGCGAAGCGTCCGGAGCCTCGTACGCCCCCTGGCCCGTCACGATCACGATCCGCGAGTCCTGCCGCAGTCGCTCCAGCGGCGCGCCTTCAATCCCGGGGAGGTACCAGAGCGGGTTGTTGAAGTACACGTTGTCGTCCGTGTACCCCTTGAGGTAGTTCGGCGAAAGGTCGTAGAACCCCGACATGGCAATCGTCCCGCCAAAGAGGTCAGGGCGCCGCAGGAAGGCGTTGGCGGCATGGAACGCGCCGAACGAGGCCCCCGTCGTGATCGCTCGCGCGCCGCCATCGCGGCAGACCGTGCGGATGTACGGGACGACTTCTTCCTCGATGTACGACGAGTAGAGGGCCTGGCGTCGCGCCTTCTCGTGCACCGGCGTCTCGCCGTCCATCCACGCGTACGAATTGATGCTGTCGATCGAAAAGAGGCGAATGCGCCCAGCGAACAGCGACTGCTCGACTGCCTTCACCAGGAAGAAGCGCTCGTTTTCGAGAAAGTCGGCGGCCGCGGTGGGGAAGAGCAGGATCGGCGTCCCGGCGTAGCCGTAGGAGACGATCGGCATGGTGAGCCCCAACCGCGGGGAGCGCCACCCATCGATGACGCGGGGGAGCGATGGGTCGACGTACTGGATCGACATGGCGCGGAAGTGCGAAGGAGGGTGAGCGAGCGGCAGCGGAGGCACGGCGCACCGCCGCGGCGGGCGAAAGGTACGGCCCACGCCCAACTCGGCAACGGATCGGTACGGTTCGCGGGAATTCGGTACGGTCGGCCGCGCGACGCCTCGGCATCCTCCCGTCATGCTCGCAGCCATTCGTTCCGCCGCCGTCCTCGGAGTCGAGGCGTATGATGTCACCGTGGAGGTTGATGCCGCCAAGGGACTCCCCCAGTGGACCATCGTGGGGCTGGCGGCGGGGGCGGTGAAGGAGGCCAAGGAGCGCGTCGCGTCGGCGCTCGTCAACGCCGGCTTCGAGCTCCCGCCCCGGCGGTACACCATCAATCTCGCCCCGGCCGACCAGCGCAAGGACGGCACCGCCTTCGACCTCCCCATCGCCCTCGGCGTGCTCGTGGCCACCGGGCAGCTCGAGGCGGCCGACGTCCAGCACATTGCCGCGTTAGGCGAACTCGGACTCGACGGGGGGCTGCGCGGGGTACGCGGCGTCCTCCCCGTCGCGTTGCATCTGGCGAGGGACTGCGCGTCACGTCCCCAGGACGCCTTGACGCTCGTGATCCCCCCGGCCAACGCGGCCGAAGCCGGCGTCGCCTCCGGGCTCCCCGGCCTCCCCCCGCCCTCCCACGGCGCACGCGGGCACGGGCTGGGGGAGGGCGGCGGGCGGCGGTGGGAACGCCGGGGGTGTGGGGCGGCGAGCGCTGCGCAGGCCGATCTCCACGACGCGAGCGCTCCGTCTCCACTGGTGAGCATCGACGAGCGTCTGGACCTGCGCGATGTCGTCGGGCAGGAATCGGCCAAGCGCGCCCTCGAGATCGCCGCCGCCGGCGGACACGCCCTCCTCCTCGTCGGTCCCCCCGGAGGCGGCAAGACGATGCTCGCCCGCCGACTTCCGGGAATCCTCCCACCGCTAAGCGAGGAGGAGGCGCTCGAGGTGATGGCGGTGCAATCGGTCGCCGGAGTCCTCGGCGCGCGAGGGCGAGTCGTCGGCGAGCGCCCGTTCCGCGCGCCACATCACACACTCTCCGTCGCCGCGCTCATCGGCGGCGGCTCCCTTCCGCGCCCCGGAGAGGTCAGCCTGGCGCATCACGGCGTGCTCTTCCTCGACGAGCTCCAGGAGATTCCCCGGTCGGTGCTGGACGCGCTGCGCCAGCCGATGGAGGACGGACGCGTCCTCATCTCGCGCGCCCAGCAATCGCTCGCCTTTCCCGCCAAGTTCGCCCTCGTCGGTGCGATGAACCCGTGCCCCTGCGGGCAGGCGGGGCAGAGCGGGCGCTCCTGCACCTGTACTCCCACCGACGTCGCACGTCACCGCGCGCGCGTCTCCGGACCGCTGGCCGATCGACTCGACATGACCGTTCACGTCCCCGCGGTCCCGATCGCCTCCCTCGGCAACGGAAGCGCGGGAGAGGACTCGGTGAACGTGCGCGCCCGTGTGGTCGAGGCGCGCGAGCGCCAACGCGACCGATACCGGCGGCTGCGACGCGTCTCGTGCAACGCCCACGTCGCCGGACGCTGGCTCGATGCGCACTCCCGTGTCGCGGTCGACGCCCGAGCGCTCCTCACCGCCTCCGCCGATCGCCTTGCGCTCTCCGCCCGCGGCTACCATCGCGTCC
Source organism: uncultured Gemmatimonadaceae bacterium (assembly GCA_964560345.1). Taxonomy (GTDB): domain Bacteria; phylum Gemmatimonadota; class Gemmatimonadetes; order Gemmatimonadales; family Gemmatimonadaceae; genus SCN-70-22. Next base: position 22,054 of record CAZLLP010000049.1, on the reverse strand, counting down.
TCAAAGTCGCGCGCACCATCGCCGACCTCGATGGCAGCGACGGCATCGAGCGGGCTCACGTGGCAGAGGCGCTCTTCGTTCGCACCCCCGATAACCTGCCCGCGCGTGCGGAGGTCGCGTAACTTTGCACCATGACGTCCTCCCCTCGCGCGCTTGCTCCGCCCGCCGACGAAGACTGCGACGAGCGAGAGGCATCGCTCGCCCGATGGCTGCAGGCGCGCGGGTCAGTGCTCGTCGGCTTCAGCGGCGGCGTCGACTCGGCATACCTCGCGACGCTCGCCGTCGAGGTCCTCGGCACGTCACGCGTGCTGGCCGTCATCGGGCGTTCAGCGTCGTACCCGGCGGCGCAGTGGGCCACCGCGCGAGCGGTCGCCGATCGCTTCGACATTCCCGTGCTGGAGGTCGATACCGATGAAATGAACGACCCGCGCTACTCGGCAAACCCGGTCAATCGCTGCTACTTCTGCAAGACCGAGTTGTGGGACCGGCTTGCTCCCATCGCCGCCGAACGCGGACTGGCCGTCGTCATCGACGGCACCAACGCGGACGACCTCGGCGACTACCGCCCGGGGGCCACGGCGGCGCGTGAGCACGGCGTCGCCTCGCCCATGGCCGAGGTGGGGCTGACCAAACGCGATATCCGCCGGCTGTCGGAGCGGCGCGGGATCCCGACGTGGTCGCAGCCGTCGTCGCCGTGCCTGTCGTCACGCCTCCCGTACGGAACGGCCGTCACCCCCGAACGACTCGCCCAGGTGGAGCGCGCCGAGTCAGCGTTGCGGGCGCTTGGGGTGAGCGGGGACCTGCGCGTAAGGCATCACGGGGATCTGGCGCGTGTTGAACTCGGTTCCCACGAACTGCAACGCTGGACCGAGCCCGCCCGCGCGGTGCAGCTGGCGGAGGCGGTGCGCGACGCCGGTTTCGCGCGCGTCGCGATCGACCTGCGCGGCTTCCGCTCGGGATCACTCAACGTGCTGAGCGGTGTGACGACGGCCGAATGATCGATCGCTCGAGCGAGGCAGCCTCCGAAACGCCGTCCGCTGCGCTCCAGCGGCTGCAACACGCGCTGGACGAGCGCGGGATCGCCGCGCGCGTCGAAGAACGCGCGGCGCTGGCGATCATCGTACCGGTCGGCGTCCATGAGACGAGCGACGGCGAGGCTTGCGACGAGGCGCGCGACCTCACGGCTCCCGCAGCTTCCTCCTTCACGTCGGCCACCGACGGCGAGCCGGCGACGCCGCGAGACGCGGTCGCGTCGGCTGCGTCGCTCAACGCACTCCGTCTTGACGCCGACGTCCGCCAATGGCTCGTGCAGGCGGCGCTCGCCGCAGGGTTCTCGCACGTGGCGCTGGAGATCTTCCCCTCCGACCTGTCCCATGCGGCTCTTCCTGGCCGTCACCCTGCCTGAGGCGCTGCAGCAGGAGATTGCACGCGCCACAGCGCCTCTGCGTGTGGCCGCGCCGACGGTGCGTTGGGTGCGTCCCGATCGCTTGCATCTGACGATGAAGTTTCTGGGCGAGCGCCCGGACGACCAGGCACTCCGCGTCGCCGACGCCGCCCGCCATGCGATCGCCGAACTGCCGCCAGTGCGCGCCTCGCTGCACGGAGCCGGCGCCTTTCCAAACTTCCGGCGCCCTCGCGTCGTATGGCTGGGCATGCACCCGGAACCACCGCTGGCCGCCATCGCTCGCTGCCTCGACGCCGCGCTCGCTCCCCTGGGAGTCGAGACCGAGTCGCGCCCGTTTCGCGCCCATGTCACGTTAGGCCGAGTGGTCGACGCGATGCCCCCCGCTGCGGCGGCGGCGCTCGAGCGCGATCTGCGCCAGATGACGTCGACATGGTCGCTTGCGGTGTATGACATCGCACTGATGCAGAGCACGTTGGGCCCGGGCGGCCCTACCTATCGAGTGCTCGACACCCTTCCCCTGGGGAATCGTTGATGTTCGGCTGTCTCCGTTCGCTCGGCTGTCTCACCCTCGTCGCGCTCCTCGCGGCCGGCGGCTACGTCACGCGCGACCGCTGGCTCCCGGCGATTACCGGGACGCCTTCGGCCGTGGTCGGCGACTTCGACAAGGTCACCGACGACCGGCGCAGCCGGGCAACCAAGGTGGTCGAGTCGTTGGGGAAGAAGTCGGGACCGGTCTTTGCCAACCTGACCGCCGCCGAAGCGTCGTCGCTGGTACTCGTCGATGCGCGGCGCCGCCTGCCAGCGTTCAGCAGCGACGTTGACGCCGCGGTCTCCGGCGACCGGCTCCTCCTGCGCACGACGCTCGACCCGGCCGAACTGCGCGGCATCGACGCCCTTGGCCCCATCGCCTCCCTGCTCGAATCGCGGCAGCGCGTCACGCTGGCCGGGACGCTCGATGTCGCCAAGCCCGGGCGCGGACTGTTCATCGTGCAGGACGTTCGCGTGAACGATCTTGCGGTGCCGACGCCGGCGATCGCGGCCCTCATCCGACAGATCGATCGGCGCGACCGCCCCAGCAACGAACCGTCGCGTGCCATCGCCTTCCCGCTCCCGCCGTCCGTTGGCGATGTGCGGGTGGGGAAGGGGCGCGTCACCCTCTACAAGACCGTGCAATGAGCCGCCGCATCCTCATCGTCGACGACGAACAGGGCGTTCGCGCCGCGTTAGGCCAGCTCCTCGAATACGAGGGCTACGAGGTCAAGGCGGTCTCCAACGCCGCCGACGGCATCGCCGAGTACGAAAAGTGGCGCCCGCAACTCACCTTCCTCGACGTGAAGATGGCGGGGATGGACGGGCTCGAGGCGCTGCGGCGCATTCGCCAGTTGGACCCGTCCGCAACGGTGGTCATGATCAGCGGGCACGCCACGATCCAGACGGCGGTCGAAGCCACGCAACTCGGCGCCTACGACATCCTCGAGAAGCCGCTCGACACCGACCGCATCCTCGTCCTGCTCCGCAACACGCTGCAGCACCTCTCGCTGCAGGAAGAGAACGCGCACCTGCGCGCCTCGATCGAGTCACGCTATGAGATCGTCGGCAAGTCGTTCGCGATCCGCACCCTCATGGGGCAGATCGAGAAGGTCGCGCCGACCCCTGCACGCGTTCTCATCACCGGCGAGAACGGGACGGGGAAAGAACTGGTGGCGCGGGCCATCCATCGCCTCTCGCCCCGCCTGCAGAAGCCCTTTGTCGAGGTGAACTGTGCGGCCATCCCCTCGGAGCTGATCGAGAGCGAACTGTTTGGCCACATGAAGGGCTCGTTCACCGGCGCCACGCAGGATCGCGCCGGCAAGTTCGAGCAGGCCGACAAGGGGACCCTCTTCCTCGACGAGATCGGCGACATGAGCCCGTCGGCGCAGGCCAAGGTGCTGCGCGTGCTGCAGGATGGCGAAGTGACGCGCATCGGCGGCTCCAAGCGCGTGCAGGTGGACGTGCGCGTGCTCGCCGCGACCAACAAGGACTTGCCGGAAGAGATCGCGGCTGGGCGTTTTCGCGAGGACCTGTTCTATCGCCTCAATGTCGTCCCGCTGCACGTCCCGCCGCTCCACGAGCGTCGCGAGGACATCCCGCTGCTCGCCCAGCACTTCGTCGACCAGCTCTCGCACCGCGAAGGCGCCCCGCCGCGCACGCTCGACGGCGGCGCCATCGAAGCGCTGGCGCAAATGGAGTGGCCCGGGAACGTGCGCGAACTGCGCAATGCGATCGAACGCCTCCTGATCCTCTCGTCAGGCACCCGCGTCACCGCCGCCGACGTCTCCCGCCTTACCGGCGCCCGTCACCCCGACGGCGCCAGCCTCGGCTCGCTCCTGGACATCGAGACGTTCGAGACGTTCAAGGACGCCGCGGAGCGCGCCTACCTCCTGCACAAGCTCCGCGCCTTCGAGTGGAACGTGTCCGAAACCGCGCGCGCCCTCGACATGCCCCGCTCCAACCTGTACAAGAAGATCGAGCGGTACGCGCTGGAACGGGAAAAGTGATAATGAGAGGCGAGACGGGAGACGGGAGACGGGAGTGCGCGCGGCTGCGCCGCGCGCGGTGCATCTGCGGGGCAACACCTAATGGATTTCCTGTGGGATGGGCGCGTTGGCCGACGCGCATCGCGCGTCGGCACTCCCGTCTCTCGTCTCCCGTCTCCTGTCTGGAGTTATGACTAACTGGGACGAACAACTCAAGAAGATCGACAAGCAGCTCGAGTCGATCTCCGACGAGGCGCTCTTGCCAACCAAGGCCGCCCCCACCCCGCAGGCCAAGGCCGAGGTGGTGGCGAAGCAGGCGTCAACGTCCACGCTGGGCGTTGCCCTCCGCCTCCTCCTGGCGGTCGCCCTCGGCGCCGGAATGCTCTTTTGGCCGTACAGTGCGCGCTGCGGCGTGGGACTGTTCGGCTACCTCGCGGCCACCGGTGTGGTGGCCATCTCGGGGATCTGGACCGCGGTTTGGACGTGGCGCCATCGCAGCGCGAAGGGGCACGTCCTGTCGCTCCTCCTCATTCTTTGGGGGATGGTGCTGGCGGGGATGGAGGTCCTGCCACGCGTCGGCTACGCCAAGCCCACTCCCGAGCACCCGACCGTCTGGATGTGTGGCTAGCGTCACACTCGTTCACGGGGCGCTCCGCCCTCGCGCCGCCCTCTGCCGGGCGGCGCACTTCGTTTGCGTCGGCGCTCGGCTAGCTTTCCGCACGTTGTCTTCCCCGGTCTTTCCATCGCCGTCTCCCGACGGCTCGTACCGTTCGTTATGACCTCCGTCTTCAAGAACTTCATCGCCGGGCAGTGGGTGGCCCCGTCCACCGGCGAGTATTTCGAGAACGTCAATCCCGCCGATCGCACCGACGTGATCGGGCGCTTCCCGCTCTCCGGCGCCGAAGACGTGCAGCGCGCGGTCGAATCGGCGCAGCGCGGCTTCGAGCTGTGGCGCAAGACGCCGGCTCCGCTGCGCGGCGACGTGCTGCGTCGCGTGGGCGACCTGCTGGCCGCTCGGAAAGACGAGATCGCCGAGCTGATGACGCGCGAGATGGGGAAGCCGCTGGCGGAGACGCGCGGTGATGTGCAGGAAGGGATCGACACCGCCTACTACGCCGCGGTCGAGGGGCGTCGCCTCTTTGGTCACACGGTGCCGAGCGAGCTGCGGAACAAGTGGGCGATGAGCTTCCGCCGTCCCATCGGTGTCGCCGGGATCGTGACGCCGTTCAACTTCCCGATGGCCATCCCGACCTGGAAGATGTTCCCCGCGCTGGTGTGCGGGAACGCCTGCGTCTTCAAGCCGGCCGAGGACGTGCCGCACACGGGGGCCGTCCTGGTCGAGATCATGCTGCTGGCCGGACTCCCGCCCGAGGTGATCCAGCTCGTGCACGGTCGTGGCGATCCGGTGGGCGCGGCGATCGTCGAACACCCGGACGTGCCACTCGTCTCCTTCACCGGCTCGACCGCCACCGGCTCCAAGGTCGGCGAGATCTGCGGGCGGATGCACAAGCGACTGTCGCTCGAGATGGGGGGAAAGAACGCGCAGATAGTCCTCGACGACGCCGATCTCGAGCTGGCCCTCGAAGGGGTCCTCTGGGGCGCCTTCGGGACGACCGGCCAGCGCTGCACGGCCACCTCGCGCCTGATCGTGCAGAGCGGGGTACATGACCGTTTGGTGGACATGCTCGTCGATCGGGTACGGGGGCTGCGGCTGGGCGACGGGCGGAAGCCCGGGACCGACGTGGGCCCGCTCATCCACGAGGCGTCGGTGCAAAAGGTCGAGCGCTATGTGAAGATCGGGACCGAAGAAGGGGCGCACCTGATGATCGGCGGCAAGCGCGCCACCGACGGCGAGTTGGCCAAGGGGAACTTCTTCCAGCCGACGATCTTCACGCATGTGCGTCCGGGCTCGCGCCTGGAGCAGGAGGAGATCTTCGGCCCCGTCCTCTCGGTGATCAAGGTCGACACGGCCGACGAAGCGTTCGCGGTCAACAACGGCGTGAAGTACGGGCTCTCGTCGTCGCTCTACACGCGGAACGTGGAGCTGGCCTTCCGCGCGATGTCGGAACTGGACAATGGCATCACCTACGTGAACGCCCCGACCATCGGCGCCGAGGCACATCTCCCGTTCGGCGGCGTGAAGCAGACCGGGAACGGGCATCGCGAAGGCGGGTGGGAGGTGTACGAGTTCTACTCCGAGACCAAGGTGTGCTACGTGGACTACTCGGGGGCTCTGCAGCGCGCACAGATCGACACGTACAGCGATTGAGTTCGGGGACGGAGGCGCACGGCGGGACGTCCTGCCGCCGCGCCCTCCACCCGTTCGACTGGTTGCGGCCCCCGTGGGTCGCGGGTTAATTGCCCCAACGACGATGGTGTTGTCCTCCTCCGAACGAGACGATCTGGTCCAGCGCGTCGAGCGCACGCTCGAACGTTCGCGGTCGCGTGCCCGCGTGCCGCGTGTGTCGCGCGAGGTGATTCGCGACGCGGTCGATCGCACGTTAGGCGCGCTCCCCGCGGTGGTGCGCGCCACGGAGGACACGGTGTCATCCGGTGAAGCGACGGCGGTGCTCGCCGCGGTATCGACACCGGATCTCGCGTCGCGCGTGCGGCGCGCGATGGAGCAGGCAGGGCTCACGGTCTCCGCGCTGGCCACGGCGACCGAGGGACGCTACACGGTGGTGACGCTGCAGTTGCCGCTGGCGGCTGCCGCGCAGGTGCGCGCCGTGGCCCAGGCGCTGGGCGCGCGATTCAGTTGGCGAGGAGACGGGCGATGATCCAGGGTGCCGCAACACCGGACGCACGTGGAACGATCACCGAGACCGAACGCGCCGCCGCACTGGAGCGCGTCAACACCTCACGCCCGCGCGTTCTGCACTTCCTGTGGGAGTGGGCCAAGTCATTCCAGCTCGCCGTCCTTCTCTTTCTCGTCATTCGCGCCTTTGTCGTCGAGGCGTTCAAGATCCCCAGCGGGAGCATGGAAGGAACGCTCCTGGTCGGGGATTTCCTGTTGGTGAACAAGCTGGTCTACGGCGCCGAGGTCCCGTTCACTGGGAAACGCCTCCCCGCGGTGCGCACGCCGGCGCGCGGTGACGTCATCGTCTTCCAGTGGCCGTCGGACCCCACGAAGAACTTCGTGAAGCGTCTGGTCGGCGTTCCTGGCGACACGCTGTCGATGACCGAAGGCATATTGTCGCGCAACGGCGTGCGGCTGCAGGAGTCGTATGTGCGGCACACCGACCCGGGAGTCGATCCGGCCGGCGATGAATTCCGCTGGCAACGCGACTACCTGATACGTACGGCGGAGGCGTCCGTCGCGTATCATCCCTCACGCAACAACTGGGGACCGCTCGTGGTCCCGCCCAAGCACTTGTTCGTCCTTGGTGACAATCGCGACAACTCGCTCGATTCGCGCTATTGGGGCTTCGTCCCCGATTCGCTGGTGCGAGGGACTCCGATGGTGGTGTATTACAGCTACGTTCCCGATTCATCGGCGCAGCTGGATTTCCTGACCCGAGTCCGGTGGCATCGACTCGGCGATCGCGTGCGCTAGTTTCCCCCCGTCAGCCGTCAGTACTTCATCCGGGCGACGCCCTGGCGTTCCCGGACCGCCGTTCACCAGGAGCCCACGTGGCTGCAGGACGCATCGCTTCGAAGAAATCGTCGTTCGACGAAGGCTCGCTCGACCAGTACCTGCGCGACATCAGTGCGTATCCGCTCATCACGCGGGAGGAAGAGGTCGTCCTCGCACAGCGGATTCGCACCGGTGACCAGGAGGCGCTCGACAAGCTGGTGCGCTCCAACCTGCGGTTCGTCGTCTCGGTCGCGAAGAAGTATCAGAACCAGGGCGTCTCGCTCTCGGACCTGATCAATGAGGGAAACCTCGGCCTCATTCGCGCAGCCCACAAATTCGACGAAACCAAGGGGATCAAGTTCATCTCCTACGCGGTCTGGTGGATTCGCCAGGCGATCCTCCAGGCGCTGGCCGAGCAATCGCGCATCGTGCGCGTCCCGCTCAACCGCGCCGGCACGCTGCACCGCATCGGCAAGCGCGCCAACGCGCTGCTGCAGGAACTCGGGCGCGAGGCGACGCACGCCGAGATTGCCGACGGGATGGACATCACCGAAGAGGAAGTCGCCAAGACGATGTCGATCTCGCAGGCGCACCTCTCGCTGGATGCGCCGCTGACGCCGGGCGAGGACAACAAGCTCCTCGACTACCTCCCCGACAACCTGAATCCCACGCCGGACGAGCAGACGTTCGAAAAGGCGCTGACGGAGTCGATCGAGGAGGCGCTCTCGTCGCTCAAGGAGCGCGAGGCCAAGATCCTGCGCCTGTACTTCGGGCTCGATGGCGAGGAGCCGATGACCCTCGAGCAGATCGGCTCGTTGTTAGGCATCACGCGCGAACGCGTGCGGCAGATCAAGGAGAAGGCGCTCTCGCGCCTGCGTCACGTGTCGCGCGCGCGGGCCCTCGAATCGTATCTTGGGTAACGAGACGGGAGACGGGACACGGGAGACGGGAGGTTCGCCGGCGTCGGCGCGGGACGGGCTGCGCGACGCGAACGAACACCTCGATCTTCGCTTTCCAGGGTTTGGGCACGTCCTGCGGCTGGTCGGACGCGCCCTCTCGCTCCACTGCCCGCACTGCGGGAAGGGGCCGGTGCTCGTGAACTGGTTCCGGTTGCGTCCGACGTGCGGTCACTGCACGCGCCCATTGGAGCGTGGTGAACCCGACTACTTCATCGGCGGGATGATGTTCAACCTGATCCTCGCCGAGCTGCTCTTTGCCGGGATCTTCGTCGCCATCCTGGTGTTCATGTGGCCGACGATCCCCTGGGACGGGATTTCGATCGGCGCCCCGTTGGGCATGGCGCTCGCCCCGATCCTGCTCTACCCGGTCTCGAAGCTCGTCTGGCTCGCGTTCGACCTGTCGTTCCGCCCCGAGCAGGAGTCCTGACCGGCTTCGCTCGCCCACGCGATTCCTCACGCGTTCTCTCTCGCGGATCCTCTCGCGCTCTCCACGCCGCGCACGCTGCGCACGACTCTCATGGCCCAACAGAATTCCTTCGACGTCACCACCGGCGTCGACCTGCAGGAAGTGGACAACGCGGTCAATCAGGCCGACAAGGAGATCGCCACCCGCTACGACTTCAAGGGGTCAAAGGCGGCGATCGAGTTCAACCGCACCGACGGGAAGCTCATCCTCACCTGCGAGGACGATTTCCGCATGCGCGCCCTGTTCGACATCCTGCAGAGCAAGCTGATCAAGCGCGGCGTGCCGGTGAAGAATCTCGACGTGGGCGAGACCAAGCCCGCCGGCGGCGACACGGTGCGCAAGGAGATCGGGCTCAAGATGTCGCTCGACGGCGAGACCGCGAAGAAGGTCTCGGCGACCATCAAGGAGGCCAAGCTCAAGAAGGTGCAGGCCGCCATCCAGGGGGATCAGGTGCGCGTGAGCTCGCCATCGCGGGACGATTTGCAACTGGCGATCGCCCTCCTGCGTTCTACAGACTTCGGCGTCGAGCTCAAGTTCGGTAACTACCGCTAGGCTCGCGGGGAGCGGCGCGTCGTTAGGGAAGGTTGCCCGGCCGCAACGTCATGCGTCTGCACCGTATCGCCACCACACCAGGATTTCGCCCCATGCACTCCTTGCGCCTGCGCTCGTGCCGCCCGCTCGCCTTCGGCGCCGCCCTGCTGGCCCTCGCCGCCTGCGGCGAGAAGCAGCCCGCCGCCGATGAAGGACGCGGTACCGTGATCATCGCGACCGCCGCCGACGCCGATTTCCTCCTCCCCCCGGTGGTGACCCAGCTCGTGGGGAAGCAGGTCATCGACCAGCTCTTCGAGCCGCTGGCCGCACTCCCGGCCAACATGAACACCATCGGCGACGCGGGCTTCGAGCCGAGGCTCGCCCAGCGATGGGAATGGGCGTCCGACTCGATGTCCATTGCGTTCCACCTCGATCCGCGCGCCCGTTGGCACGACGGACAGCCGGTTCGGGCGCAGGACGTGCGCTTTTCCCTGCAACTCACCAAGGACCCGGTCGTCGCGTCGCGCCAGGCCGGCGGGCTCGAATGGGTCGACTCGGTCTCCGTCACCGACTCGCTCACCGCGGTCGCCTGGTTCTCGCGCCGCAGCGCCGAGCAGTTCTTCTCGCTCGTCTACAACCTCACGATCGTCCCCGAGCACATCCTCGGCAGCGTGCCGCGCGACAAGATGCGCGAGTCCGATTTTGCACGCGCCCCGGTCGGCAGCGGGCGCTTCCGCTTCCGTCGCTGGGACAAGGGGCAAGTGATCGAGCTGGTGTCCGACACCGCCAACTTCCGCGGACGCCCCTCGATCGATCGGGTGATGTGGAGCATCTCCCCTGACCCCACCGCGATGTGGGGACGGCTGGTGAATGAGGAGGCCGACATCGTCGAAGTGCTGCGCGGTGAGCCGCTCGCCAAGGTGCTGGCGTCGACGACGACGCGCGCCGTGCCGTACCAGGGACTCGACTACGGCTTTGTCCTGTTCAACGTGCGGGCACAGGGGAATCGCCTGCAGGCGCACCCGGTGCTCGGTGACGCCGCCGTCCGCCGCGCGCTGGCGATGGCGGTCGATCGTCAGGCGGTGGCCCGCAACGTCTTCGACACGCTGGCCTATCTGGGGATCGGGCCGGTGGTGCGCGCCCAGTGGTCGGCCGACACGGCACTCGCGATGCCGGCGTTCGACGTCGCCGCCGCCAAGGCGCTGCTCGATTCGTTAGGCTGGCGGGATGCCGACGGCAACGGCGTGCGCGAGAAGGGGGGACGGGCACTGTCGTTCTCGCTGCTCGCCCCTTCGTCGAGTACGCCCCGCCGTCAGGCGTCGGTGGTGTTGCAAGCGCAGTGGAAGGAGGTTGGCGCCGACGTGAAGCTTGAGGACATGGAGTTCAACACGTTCATCGAGCGGATCCAGTCGGGGCGTTTCGACGCGATGATGCACGGGTTGCACGCCGATCCGAGCCCCGCCGATGCGCGCGGGACCTTCGGAACGCCCGCCGATCCCAAGAATCCGCAGGGCAACTTTGGCGGGTACTCCAATCCGGTGGTCGACGCCGCGCTCGACTCGGCGGTGGGCGAGTTTGCCCCGGCCCGCGGCAAGGCGCTGTACCAGCGCGCCTACGCGCAGATCGTCTCCGATGCCGCGGCCATCTTCCTCTACGAGCCCAAGCTCGTGGCTGGGATCAGTCGCCGCATCGACGGGGTCACGCTCCCCGCGGCGGGGTGGTGGACGACGATCGGCGATTGGAAGATCGCCCCCGACAAGCGCCTCCCGCGTGACAAGATCCCGCCGTCGGCACCGCTCGCACCCACGGCTGGCGGCGACACGGCCAAGGCCGGCGCGCCGTAGTTAGCTTTGTCGGGCGAGGGAAGCGCACCGGCTCCCCTCGCTCGACCGCTCTACCGCCGCCGTCCATGACCTCGCCCGTCCCCGGGGCGTTCGCCCCGCGTCGCATCGTGATCGGTGCCAACGCGCACGCCGAACTCGCCCAGGCGCTCCACGCCGCCCGCCCCGACCTCGAGATCCGCGGCAACAAGTTCACCGACCTCACCCCCGCCGACCTGGATTGGGGAGAGGCCTACGTGGGCTTCAAGCGCCCCCCGCTCCCCACCATGGGGAAGATTCGCTGGGTGCACTGCACCGGCGCCGGCGTCGACGCCTGGCTGTATCCACAGGAACTCCCGCGCGACATCATCCTCACGCGCTCCAGCGAGTCGTTTGGTCCGATGATCGCCGAGTGGGCGCTGGCGCGCGCGCTGGCCTACGCGCAGCAGCTTGTGGACCTCGCGCAGTGTCAGCGACTGCATCGCTGGGCGCCGCGCGACCTCACGATGCTGCGCGGAACCAAGGCGGTGGTGCTGGGGACAGGTGACGTGGGAACCCACGTCGGTCGCCTCTTCAATGCCCTCGGCTGCAAGACGTACGGTGTGTCGCGCTCGGGCGAGGGCGACGCGTCGGTCTTTGCTGCCATGGCACAGGTGTCGGCGCTCAAGGACGTGGTGGCCATCGCCGACTGGCTCATCGGGACGCTCCCGCTCACCGCGGACACGCGCGGATTGGTGAGCCGCGACGTGTTGTCGGCCTGCCGAGGCGCGGTCTTGATCAATGCCGGGCGCGGCGCCGTGATCGAGGAGTCGGCGATCCCCGATGCGCTCGACAACGGGTGGCTCCGCGGAGCGGCGCTCGACGTGTTCGAGGTGGAGCCCCTCCCGCTCGAATCGCCACTCTGGCTCGACACTCGCGTGATGATCTCGCCGCACATCTCGGGGCTGACGACAGTGGAAGGGGCGGCGGCGGGATTTCTGGAGTGCCTTGCCGCGTTCGAGAAGGGAGCGCGCACCAAGTGGGAAGTGGATCGCGCCCGCCAGTACTGATCGCATCTCCCGTCTCCCGTCTCCCGTCTCCTGTCTCCCGTTTGATGAAGTTTTCGGTTCTCACGTTAGGCTGCGACAAGAACACCGTCGATTCGGAGCGCTACATCGCCGAGTTGGTGGCGCATGGCGCCGAGCGCACGGCGTCGATGGATGATGCCGACGTCATCGTCGTCAACACGTGCGGATTTATCGACGCAGCCAAGCGCGAGTCGCTCGACGCGATCCTCGAGGCTGCGCGGCACAAGGAAGACGGGCGCTGCCAACTGGTGGCCGCCGTCGGCTGCATGATCACGCGCCACAAGGACGAACTGGTCGAGTCGCTCCCCGAGGTCGACCTCTTCCTGTCGACCGCCGAAAGCGATCGCCTGATTCCCGAGCTGGAGTCGCGCGGGCTGCTGGACGACGCGCCGTTGCTGCATCACCCCGGGGTGCGCCTGTACGCGGGCGAACTCCCGCACGTGCGCTACCTCAAGATCAGCGAAGGGTGCGATCACGGGTGCGCCTTCTGCGCCATCCCGCTCATGCGCGGCAAGCATCGTTCGTTTGCGTTAGGCGACGTGGTGCGCGAGGCGCAATTGCTCGAGGCGCAGGGGGCGCGCGAGGTGAACCTCGTGGCGCAGGACCTGGCGCACTACGGGCGCGACGTGCGCGATGGCAACGCACTTCCCGAGCTCTTGCAGGCGCTGCTGCGCGAGACCACGATCCCGTGGTTCCGCCTGCTCTACATTTACAGTGCCGGGCTGTCGCCGGCGATGCTCGACCTCATCGCTCGCGAGCCGCGCATCGTGCGCTACCTCGACATCCCGATGCAGCACGCGTCCGACGCGGTGCTCGCGCGCATGCGCCGCCCCGAGCGGAAGGCGAAGCAGCGCGAGAAGTTGCGCGCGCTGCGCGAGCAGATCCCGGGCGTGGCCATTCGCACCACCGTCATCGTCGGCTTCCCGGGCGAAACCGATGCGGAGTTCCAGGAGCTGCTCGACTTCCTGGAAGAAGTGCAGCTCGAGCGGGTCGGGGCCTTCACCTATTCGCCCCAGGAAGGGACCGCCGCCTACGAGATGGTCGATGACGTGCCTGACGACGTCAAGCGTGACCGTCTCGAGCGCGTGCAGGAGCTGCAACGCTTCATCACCGCCGAGCGCTACGAATCGTGGCTAGGGGGCGAGGCGCGCGTGCTGGTGGATAAAGGGCCGGATGCCAAGGGGGTCGCGGTCGGCCGACTGGAGGCGCAAGGCGACGACATCGACGGGGTGACGTACGTCACGATGGGATCGCTCGGTCACGTGGCGCCGGGGACGATCCTGCAGGTTCGCCTGGACGAAGTCGTCGACGACTACGATTTCACGGCCACGGCGCTGCGCGTGCTGGATGCCCCGGCCACGGCGCCGACCCCCGCGCCCCGCCGTGTGCTCCCGCTCGCGTCGGGGAGCGTGGGGAGCTTCGGGCGCTGAGCCTCGGAGCGGAGCCTCGCGCCCTGGCGTGACTCCCTCCGGTCGGGGGGCGTCTTTCGGGGGAGTTCGTTAGGCCGTTCCCCCCGAGCCCCTCCCGGTTGATGCGCCTCTTCCTCGCCCTGGTGTGCTGGATCACGCTCCCGCTTCACGCGGTGGCGGGGCAGGGGCGCGCCAGCGAAGCCAACGGCGGCGGCGACGTGCGCGTCGTCATCGGGGCCAGCGGGACCGAGGTCGCTCCCGGTGCCCAGGGGGGATGGCTCCTGAAGGACGCGTGGGGGCGGGTGCACGCCAGGGGGACCGACACCCCGGACTGGATCGTCGAGCGCCGCAACCGTCGCGTGCGCGTCGTCTTTGGCGGGGGCACGAGAGCCACGGCGTGGAGCGACGAACCGCTCGTGCTGGAGCCGGCCTCGCCGACGGCCAGCGTGATGTGGAACGGGAAGCGCTACCGCGGCGCCCTTGCGTTTGCCGCGGTCGACACGGCAATCGTGGTGGTGAACCGACTGCCGCTCGAGTCCTACCTCCGCGGCGTGGTGCCGCTCGAACTCGGCGTTCGCTCACCTAACGAATCGGCGGCGCTCGAGGCGCAAGCCATCGCCGCGCGCAGCTACACGGTCGTCCGAATGCGCGAGGCGGTTGCGGCGCCGTATGACCTCACCAGCGGGGCGTTCGACCAGGTGTACGGTGGGATGGAGGCCGAGCATCCGCTGGCCGACGCCGCGGTCGACGCGACGACGGGGCTCGTGCTCATGTACGACGGCAAGGTGGTGCGTGCCCCCTATCACTCCACCTGCGGCGGGCAGACGATCGCGTCCACCGAGGCGTGGAGCGGCGTGCGCGACGAGGGGTTCCTGCGCGGCGTCTCGGATGCGCGCGAGGGGGGCGGCGCGTGGTGTGACATCTCCCCGCGTTTTCGGTGGGAGCGCACGCTTGACCGCCGTGCGCTGGACGACGCCGTCTCGCGTTACGTGCGCGCGCATGGCGCCGGGATGCTGGTCGCTGGCGGCGCGGTGCGCTCGGCCCGCATCGAGTCGCGGACGCGTTCGGGGCGTGTGGCCGCGCTGGTGCTCGAGACCGACGGTGGCGCGATGCGATTGGCCGGGACGGAGATGCGTACGACACTTCGCTCCGCACGTGGCGAGATCCTGAACTCGACCTATTTTTCGCTGGAGCCGGTGATCGGGCGTGACGGCCGGCTCATGCAGCTGACGCTTCGTGGGACGGGCAACGGCCACGGGGTCGGGATGTGCCAGTGGGGTGCGATCGGTCGCGCCCGGGCGGGTTACGACGTGCGGTCGATCCTGTCGGCGTACTATCCCGGCACGGTGCTGGCGCGCCTTCCCTGACCGGTCACTCTCGGGTGGCCGGTTGGCTCGGGGACCGTGGTCTCCGCGTCGCGCACGTCGCTGCCGCCTCGTTCATCCGCACGCCTAACGCCGTCCCCAGGTCGTATGCTTCCCCCGGTTCGTATCGCGGTCGTTGGCGCTGGCGCGATCGCGCAGCTCGCCCATCTCCCCGTCCTCTCCAAGTTGCGGGGGGCGCAGCTCGTCGCCCTCTGTGACAACGATCGGGCAAAGGCACGGGCGCTCGCCGATCGTTTCGACATCCCCGACGTCTTTACCGACATCGACGACCTGCTGGACTACGACGAGCTCGATGCCGCCGTTGTCGCCTCGCCCTCGCACCTGCACGAGCCGCAAGTGTTGCAGCTGCTGGCGGCCGGCGTCGACGTGCTCTGCGAACGCCCGCTCTCGCTCTCGTCCAAGGGGATCGAGCGCATCCTCGCGGCGGCCGCTCGCGGCAATCGCAAGGTCTTCGTCGCCAACAATCACCGCTTCCGAAGCGATGTGCAGGCGCTCTCGCGCTTCCTCACCGGCGGAGAACTCGGCAAGCTCACCGGGGTGCGCGCCGGCGCCTATCACCCGCGCGGCAAGATCGAAGGGTGGCGACTGCGCCGGCAGGAGGCGGGCGGCGGCGCGTTGCTCGAGCAAGGCTTCCCGCTCATCGATCTCGCCATGTGGCTGGCCGACTTTCCGGCCCCTCAGCGCGTCTGGGCGCACATCGAGCGCGCGCGCGGCGCCAACGCCGTCGAAGAATCGGCGATGGTCGCGGTGGAGTGCGCCAACGGCGCGTCGTTCACCTTCGACGTGTCGTGGTCCTACGTGGGCGACGAGGAGCGCTGGTGGTTCGAGACGCTCTGCTCGCGCGGGAGCGCGCGCCTCGCGCCGCTGCGCGTGGTGAAGGAACTCAACGGCAAGCCGGTCGACGTCTCGCCCACCGGGGCGGCGGCGCGCGAGAGCGCATTCATCCAGTCGTATCGCGCGGAGTTGGCGCACTTCGTCTCGTCGCTGCGCGGCGAGGTGGAATACGAGGCGCCCACCGACCAGGTGATCGTCCACCGCCTGCTCGAGGCGGCCTACAAATCCGCAGAAGAAGGGAAGGAAGTGCGCTTGTGAGGGGTGTGCTGGCCTGGCTGGCGTCGGCGCTCCTGCTCGTCCCCGCGGGACTCGCCGCGCAGCCGCGGTCGCAGCCGGCGTCGCAGTCGGCGTCGCAGTCGGTCACCCCCGATCGTGCGTCGGCGTCCCCCGCGGTCGTTGCTCCCAGCCTCGCCCCGGTTCCCGGGAGCGAGTTGGAGATCTACGTGATGACGATGGGGCAGGGGAGCCTGCTCTGGGAGCGCTTCGGCCACAACGCGCTCGGCATCCGCGACGCGCGCACCGGCACTGACGTCGTCTACAACTGGGGGATGTTCTCCTTCGATCAGCCCGGCTTCCTGCCGCGCTTCCTGCGTGGCGAGATGCGCTACTGGATGGCGCCGTACGACGCTGCGCGCACCCTGTTCTACTATCAGCAGGACAATCGCTCGGTCACCATCCAGCGCCTCAACCTCACGGCGCCGCAGAAGGACAGCATTCGGCGATTTGTCGAATGGAATGCGCAGGACGCCAACAAGTTCTATCGCTACGATTACTACCGCGACAACTGCTCCACCCGCGTGCGCGATGTTCTCGACATGGTGCTGGGCGGGGCGATTCGCCGCGCCACCGAGCCGCAGGTCACGTCGATGACCTACCGCGATCACTCGTTGCGCCTGATGGACGGAATGTTCTGGACGCGCACGGGGATCGATCTCGCCCTCGGCCATCCCACCGATCGCCCCATCACCGGGTGGGAGGCGATGTTCATCCCGATGGAGGTGCAACGCCGCCTGCGCGACGTGCGCATCCCCGACTCCACCGGGACGCTGATCCCGCTCGTGGCGTCGGAAGAGGTGCTGTTTACCGCCTCGCGCGAAGCCGAGCGCATGGACGTTCCGCCACTGGCCCTGGGGGGATTGGCCGTCGGTGTGGTGGCGGCGCTCCTCATGTACCTCGCCGGGTATCGCCTCCCGGGACGTGCCGGCGCCACCACGCTTGCGCTGCTCTGGAGCGTGCTGGCCGGGATCTTCGGTCTGCTGCTGTTCCTGCTCTGGACGGTGACCGAGCACGTGGCCGCACACGCCAACCAGAACCTCTTCTTCGTGCACCCGTTGTGGCTGGCGGTGGCGTTCCTGATTCCGTTGGTGCGATCGGCGCGTCGTTGGCGTGAATCGATCCTCGTCCTCGTGCGTGCCTGCGCGCTCCTCACCGTGGTGGGCGCGCTGCTCGCCCTCACGCCGTGGGGGCAGCCGTCGGGCTCGATCGCGGCCTTCGCGACGCCGGTGAACCTGGTCGCGTATCTGCTGGTGCTGCGCGTGGTGTACTTCGCGCAGCAGGACGCCAATCTTGCGGCCGAACATTCGACTCGTCTGGCCAACGCGGCCTCGACGCGCCGCCGATGAGCCATTCCATCGGGATCGACGTCGGCGGCACCTTCACCGACCTCGTGTCCGTCTCTCTGGCGGACGGCACGGTGCGCGCCGGCAAGGTGCTGAGCACGCCGCACGACCAGAGCGTCGGCGTGGAGGAGGCGCTGCGCACGCAGGCCCCGGCGGCGTCGCAGGTGCAACGCATCGTGCACGGGACGACGGTCGTCACCAACATGTTGCTCGAGCGGCGGGGGGCGCGGGTGGTGCTCTGCGCGACGAAGGGAGCCACTGACCTGCTCGAATTGCGCCGGCAGGAACGCGCGTCGCTCTACGACCTGTCGGTGCACCACCCGGCCCCGTTGGTCGACTCGTCACAGGTGGTAGCGGTACACGAGCGCCTGGTCCCCGGCGGCGTCGAGCGGACGCTGTCGGCCGACGACGCCGCACAGGTGGCCGAGCAGGTGGCGGCGCTCGCGCCCGACATCGTCGCCATCTCGCTCCTGCACGCCTACGCCGATGCGACGCACGAGTTGCGGCTGGCGGATGCCGTCGTGACGCGCCTCCCCGGCGTCGAGATCGTCTGCTCGTCGCAGGTGCTTCCGGAGATTCGTGAATACGAGCGCACCGCCACCACGGCGTGCGAGGCCTATGCTCGCCCCGGCGTGCAGCGCTATCTGGACAACCTCACCGGCCGCGTCGCGTCGCTGGGGATGCCCGCCCCCGGGGTGGTCTCGTCCAGCGGCGGGATGCGTGAGGCGCACGACGCCGCGCGTCATGCGGCGTCGCTCGCCCTCTCCGGTCCGGCCGGTGGCGTGGCGGGCGCGGCCCTGGTCGCACGCCTCGCCGGCTTCGATCGCGCCCTCTCGATTGATATCGGCGGAACCAGTGCCGACGTGGGGCTCATCCTCGACGGCGAACCGTTGGTGGAAGCGGGGGGAGCGGTGGCCGGGATCCCGATCGCCCTCCCTCGCGTCCTCGTCGAGACGGTGTCAGCCGGCGGTGGATCGTTAGGGTGGGTCGATGACGGTGGGGCATTACGCGTCGGCCCCCGCAGCGCCGGCGCGCTTCCGGGCCCCGTGGCTTTCGGGCGCGGCGGGACGCAGGCGACCGTGACCGACGCCCACGTGGCGCTCGGAAACATTCGCGCCGATCGCATGGCGCGCGACGTACGCATCGACGCCGAGGCGGCGCGCGCTGCGGTGGCGCGTCTCGCGACGACGTTAGGCGCGTCGCCCGAGCGTACCGCACAGGCCATGATCGCCACGGCCGACGCCGAGATGGCGCGGGCGCTGCGCCGGGTGAGCGTCGAGCGCGGCGTCGATCCGCGTGGATGCGTCCTCGTCGCCTTTGGCGGGGGCGGGCCGCTGCACGCCTGCGCACTGGCCGAACGCCTGGGGATGACGCGCATCCTCGTCCCGCCGCATGCGGGCGTCCTCTCGGCGCTAGGGCTGGCCGTGGCGCCGGAGCGCCGCGTGGGGATGGTGAGCGTCATGCGGCTTCTCGCCGACCTCTCATCAGATGATCTCGCGCGCCTGACGCGCCAATCGCAGGAACGCGCCGGCGGCACCGGGATCCCGCAGTGGGTCGCGCGCATCCGCTATCGCGGACAGGGGCACGAACTGGAGGTCAGCGTTGCGCCTGGCGAGGAAGCGCCGGCGATTGCCGCGCGTTTCGCCGAGGCGCACCAGGGGCGCTACGGCTTCGTCCTCGACGCTGCGAGCGAGGTGGTGAGCTTGCGCTGCACGACCTCGACGGCGGCGCCTGCATTGGTCCTCGAGCGTCGTGGCCCCAACCGCTGGTCCGAAGGCGGCTTCATTGACGACGGCGGCACGCTCGACGTGGTGGTGTCGGGGCCGACCGTCATCGCCCTCCCCGACGCCACCCTGCTGGTAGCCGCCGGCTGGAGCGCCCGTGCCCTAGCCATGGGCGGCTGGCTGTTGGAGTCGAGAGAACCCACCGCCCCGGGAGCCGGACAACCTCCCGTCTCCCGTCTCCCGTCTCCCGTCTAGCCCCGATGTCTTTCGACCCCCTCGCCCTCACCGTCTTCGCCAACGCGGTCGCCATGATCGCCGAGGAGATGGGGACTGTGCTGGAGCGTGGTGCGCTCTCGCCCAACATTCGAGAGCGGCGCGACGCGTCATCGGCGTTGTTTGATGAGCAGGGGCGCATGATTGCCCAGGCGGCGCACATCCCCGTGCACCTGGGGGCGATGCCGGAGGCGGTGCGGGCCGTGCTGGCCTACGCGCCGCGTGCCGGTGACGTCTTCCTGCTCAATGACCCCAACCACGGCGGCTCGCACCTCCCTGACCTCACGATGATCGAGGTGATCGGCGAGGGGGAGACCATCGTCGGCTTTGCCGCGGTGCGGGCCCACCATGCCGACGTGGGAGGGATCTCGCCGGGGAGCATGCCGCGAGGTGCAACGGAGCTGGTGCAGGAGGGGATCATCGTCCCGCCGGTGCGCATCGCGCGCGGGAGCGAGTGGCACGACGACGTCCTGCGCCTCCTGCTGGCCAACGTGCGTACCCCGGGTGAGCGACTGGGCGACCTCCGGGCGCAGCGCGCGGCCTGCGCGGCGGGGCGCGATGGCTGGCTGGCGTTGCGCGACCGCGAGGGTGCGGCGACGGTCGTCGCCGCCTGCGAGGCGCTGCTCGCCTACACCGAACGCCGCGCCCGCGCCCGCATCGCACAGTTGGGGAATGCCCGCGGCTCGGCGCGCGATGCGCTCGAGGGTGACGGCGTGACCGACGTCGACATCCCGATCGTCGTGTCGCTCGAGGTGCTGGGCGATCGCTTGCGGCTCGACTTCACCGGGACGTCGCCGATGGTGGCCGGGAACGTCAACGCGCCGTTCGCGGTCACTCGTGCGGCCGCCGTGTTCGTGCTGCGGACGCTGCTCGACGACGATGTCCCTACCAACGACGGCATCGCGCGCGCGCTCGAGCTCATCGTGCCGGAGGGAACGGCGATCAACGCCCGCTGGCCCGCCGCCGTCGCGGCGGGGAACGTCGAGATGTCGCAGCGCGTGACCGACACGCTGTTTGCCGCGTTGGCCGATGCTGGCGTCGACGTCCCGGCGCAGGGGCAAGGGACGATGAACAACATCACCTTCGGTGGACGTGGCTGGACCTTCTACGAGACGCTGGGGGGCGGGCAGGGCGGCTCGTCACGCGGCCCGGGGCCCAGCGCCGTACACGTGGGGATGAGCAACACGCGCAACACCCCCATCGAGTCGCTCGAGCACGCCTATCCGCTGCGCATCGACGAGTACGCGGTGCGGCGCGGCTCCGGTGGGGCGGGGCGCGACGCGGGGGGCGATGGGGTCGTGCGCCGCTATCGCGTACTGGAGCCGTGCAGCGTGACGTTGGTGACCGAACGCCGCCGCCATGCCCCGTTAGGCGCAGCCGGCGGGAGCAACGGGCTTCCCGGGCTCAACCTGCTCAACGGCGATCCGATTCCGGCCAAGTGCCGTCTCGAGCTCGTGGCGGGCGACGTCATCAGCATCCTCACCCCGGGCGGCGGCGGGTGGGGCGAACCGCTCGCCTGACGGGCGCTCGCCGACTCCGTTCCCCCCGCCGTCCCCCTACATTCGCTCCATGCGAACGTCCGCTCTTCTTCTCCTCGCCGCGCTGCTCCCTGTCGCGGCGCGTGCCCAGTCGTCGCGCGAGTATGCGGGGCGCGGTGCTCCCACCGTCACGATCCCGCGCACCGCGGACCCGATCACGCTCGACGCCGAGCTGTCGGAGCCGGCGTGGGAAGGGGCGGCAAGGCTCACCGGCTTTTCGCAGTACCAGCCGGTGGACCAGCGCCCGGCCGTCGAGCCGACCGAGATCCGGGTCCTCTATTCGCCGCAGGCCATCTACTTCGCGATTATCGCCACGACGATGGATCCCGGCGCGGTGCGCGCCACGCTCTCCAAGCGCGACAACATCGGCAACGACGATCGTGTCACCATCTATCTCGACACGTTCAACGACCGCCGCCGCGCCTTCTTCTTCGGCGCCAACGCGTTAGGCGTGCAGCTCGACGGCGTGCGCACCGAGGGCGCCGCGAGCGCCGGCAACATGTTTGGCGGGAGCGTCGACCTCAATCCCGACTTCCGCTTCGAGACCAAGGGGCGCCTCACCCCCACCGGCTACGTGGTGGAGATGCGCATCCCGTTCAAGAGCCTGCGATTCCCGGGAGGGGTGCAGAACTGGGGGATCCAGGTGGTGCGCAACATCCCCGGGCGCGCCGCCGAGGACACCTGGACCGACGCGCAGCGCGGCGCGTCGTCGATGCTCGCGCAGTCCGGTCACCTGGTCGGCATCGAGAACGTCGAGCGCGGCGTCGTCACCGACTTGCAGCCGTTCATCACCGAGGCGGTGTCGGGGACGCGCGGCACCGACGGGCGCTTCGATCGCGACAACGGGACGTTCGACGCAGGACTCAACCTGCGCTTCGGCTTCCCGTCGTTTGCCGTGGAGGGGACGGGGGCGGCGTTCGTGGCCCGCGGGTGC
>CAZLLP010000048.1:0-35515 GCA_964560345.1 uncultured Gemmatimonadaceae bacterium | reverse complement strand
AGGCGGTGATCGTCGAGACGCCGACCAACCCGATGATGTGGATCACCGACCTCGCAGCGGTGGGAGAGATTGCCCGGCGGCACGGGGCGATGTTCATCGTCGACAACACCTTTGCCACGCCGGTCTTCCAGCGTCCGCTCGAGCTCGGCGCGCACATCGTCTTCCACTCCACCACCAAGTACCTAAACGGCCATAGCGACATGGTCGGCGGGTGCGCGGTGGTGAATGACGACGACCTCGCCGCGCGCCTGCAATTCATCCTCAACGCGGCCGGCGCCGTCCCCGGACCGTTTGATGCGTGGCTGGTCCTCCGCGGCACCAAGACGCTGCACCTTCGCATGGCCGCACACGACGCCAGCGGGCGACGAATCGCCGACTGGCTCGCGCAGCGTCTCGGCGACGAACGCGTCTTCTATCCCGGCCTGGCTTCCCATCCCCATCACGCACTCGCCAAGCGCCAGATGTCTGGCTTTGGCGGGATGATCTCGATCGAACTGGGATCGCGCGATGCCGCCGAGAAGGTCGTGAACCGTTTGCACCTGTTCACGCTGGCCGAATCGCTGGGCGGGGTTGAGAGTCTGGTGTGTCACCCCGCCTCGATGACGCACGCCTCGGTACCGCCCGAACGCCGCGCGCGCCTCGGGATCAGCGACGGGCTGGTGCGCTTCAGCGTAGGCATCGAAGACGTCAACGACCTGATGGCCGACATCGACCACGCCTTTGAGGGCGTAGCCTAGCGCAGCGAAGAACCGGCGCGCGACACTTTCCCCGCGCGCCCGACGTAGAAATGAGCACGCCCCAGACGGGAGCTTCGCCAAAGAACTCCCGTCTCCCGTCTCCCGTCTCCCGTCTCCCGTCTCCAGAGTCGTCCATGGCCGAGCGCATCGTACTGACCGACATCTCGTCCGCCGCCTGGGAACATCCGGCTGACCGCGCTGCCCTCAATGCGTTGCGCGCCATTCCGGGCTTTGATCAGGTGGTGCGCAAGGTCGCTTCGTTCTTCGGGGAGCGCGGAGTGCGTCAGCTCTTCCTGGCCAACGCCGTGCGCGTCGGCCCCGATCAGCGCCCCAAGCTGTGGGCCCAGTACCAGGAAGTGCTGGCGACGCTGGACTGGAAGGAGGTCCCGGAACTCTACGTCACGCAGACGCCGCTGGTGAACGCCGCCGCGGTGGGCTTCGACAAGCCGTTCATCGTGCTCAACTCGGGATTGATGGAGCTGCTCAACGAGGAGGAGCGTCGCGACATCCTCGGGCACGAGCTCGGCCACATCATGAGCGGGCACACGACGTACACGACGATCGCGATCATCATCCTCACGCTCGGACTCAACAACCTCCCGTTCCTGGCGGGAATCGCGCTCCTCCCGTTCCAGCTCGCCCTCATGGAGTGGTATCGCAAGGCCGAGTTCTCGGCGGACCGCGCGGGGTTGCTCACCACACAGGACATTCGCGTCACGGCCAGCACCTTCATGAAGATGGCCGGCGGCAAGGAGCTCGACGACACGCTGTCGGTCGACGCCTTTCTGGAGCAGGCCTCGCACTACGAGGGACAGAACGAGTTCGCCGACAAGGTCTGGCAGGTGATCAACACGGCGTTCCGCACGCACCCGTTCGGGACGGTGCGCGCCGCGGAGTTGCAGCGCTGGGTGGCCTCGGGCGATTACGACAAGATCCTCAAGGGCGACTACCGGCGCCGGAGCGACGCGACCACGCCGCCGCTCTCCTCGGACATCGAGGACGCGGTCGGTTATTATGGGGAGCAGGCGCGCGGGGCGATGGACTCGCTGAATGGGGTCTTCGACCGCGCGCGCGATGCCTTCAACAGCGCATTCAAGGGATCCTCTGGGACGTGAAGATTCTCCTTCTGGGAAGCGGCGGGCGGGAACACGCCATCGCATGGAAGCTCGCGCAGGATGACCCGTCGCTCGACCTGGTAGCTGCACCCGGCAACCCTGGAATCGCCTCGCTCGGCCGCTGCGTCCCGGTCTCCCAGACCGACGCGGCGGCCGTTGTCGCGTTGGCGGTCGCCGAGCGCCCGGAGTTGGTGGTGATTGGCCCTGAGGCGCCGTTGGCCGCGGGGGTGAGCGATGCACTGCGAAGCGCGGGATTCCGTGTCTTTGGCCCGTCGAAGGTCGCCGCGGAGCTGGAGGCATCCAAGCGATTCGCCAAGGAAGTCATGTTCGCGGCTGGCGTCCCAACGGCCGGAGCATCATGGCACACCGACGCCGCGTCGGCGAAGCTCGCGGTTCGGATGCGCGGTGCTCCCGTCGTCGTCAAAGCGAGCGGCTTGGCCGCTGGAAAGGGGGTCATCGTCGCCCAAACGCTGGACGAGGCGGAACTCGCCATCGACCGGATGTTCCAGGGAGCATTCGGATCGGCTGGCGCCGAGGTGCTGGTAGAGGAATGCATGATGGGTGAGGAGCTGTCGATCTTTGCTGTGACCGACGGGGAGCATTTCGTGCTCCTCCCGGCGGCTCAGGATCACAAGCGCCTGCTCGAGGGAGATCAGGGGCCGAACACGGGCGGGATGGGGGCCTACGCGCCGGTCGCGATCGCCACCAACGCCGTGCTTCGATTCACCGCGGAGCACATCGTGACTCCGACCCTGGCGGAGATGCGCCGTCGCGGGACACCGTTCAGCGGATTACTCTACGTCGGGCTGATGCTCACCGAGAACGGCCCGAAGGTTGTCGAGTTCAACTGCCGCTTTGGGGATCCGGAGACGCAGGTGGTGCTCCCGCTCCTCAAGAGCAGCTTGCTCGAGCTGATGATCGGCGCTTCAATGGAAGGGGGACTCCACAGGGCGCAGCCGCCGGCAGTAATCGACGGGGCGGCGGTCACGACCGTCGTCGCTTCGCCCGGCTACCCGGAGACCCCGATCACCGGAGCACCGATCGTGCTCCCGGCAGATTCGGCTGGGGTTCACGTCTTCCACGCCGGCACCAAGCGGCGAGACGACGGAGCGCTGGTGACGGCCGGCGGTCGCGTCTTTGCCGTGACCGCGGTGGCGCCGACGTTCGAGGAGGCGCAGCGCCTGAGCCTTTCGGGCGCCGACATGATCCAGTTCCCCGATAAAGTGCTCCGCCGAGATATCGGGTGGCGTGAGCGGGCCCGCCGTGCCGGAGCTTCCTGAGGTCGAGACGATCGCGCGGGAGCTACACGCGCGATTGGCGGGGCGTTCGATCTCCGGCGTCGAAGTCATTCGGGGTGATGTGCTCCGGTCGGCCGACCCGGAGCACCTGGTGGCGGTTTGCCAAGGGCGCACGGTCTCCAACGTTTGGCGCCGAGCCAAGACGGCGATCATCTCGATGTCCGGTGGGTGGCATCTGCTGGTGACGCCGCGATTCACAGGCGCCGTCCTGGTGCAGGACCCTGATGAGCAGATCGTTGCCGACGACTACGCCACCATCATCTGGCGCCTGGCCGACGGCGGCCGCTTCTGGTACCGCGACGTTCGCCGACTCGGGACGGTGACGCTGTCCGACGACGAGGCGCTCGCCTCGTATGATGCCGCGATCGGCGCCGAACCCCTTGACCCGAGCTTCGACGCCAGCCGATTATCGGGACTTCTTCGGGGTTCTCGTTCGGCGATCAAGAAGGTGCTGATGGACCAGCGGGTCGTGGCAGGGATCGGCAACATTTACGCGAACGAAGGTCTCTGGCGCGCGGGAATCGACCCCTCGCGCGAGGCCCGGTCGGTCTCGGCGGACGAGGCGGCGCGTCTGCATGAGGCGCTCACTTCGATCCTCGCGGCATCCATTCAAGCGCGGGGAACGACCTTCCGCGACTATCGCGACCCGTCCAACCGCCAGGGAGGATACGCGGCGCAGCTCCTGGTGTACGGTCGTGGCGGCGAACCCTGTGCGCGATGCGGGACGACGCTCACCGAGACGCACGCCATCGACGGGCGTTCCACCGTCTTTTGCCACCGATGCCAGCGCTGACCGCCCCGCAGCGAAAGGCCGAAGCCAAGCGCTTGGCCGAGCTGCGCGAGCATGTGCGCGCGGGGACGACCGATCGCCCCGGCGTCTACCGGATGCTCGGCGAAGGGGGCGAGGTGGTCTACGTGGGGAAGAGCAAGAAGCTCCGGTCTCGCCTCATGTCGTACTTCCGCGCCGAGTATCCCAAGGACAAGGGGGCGCGCATCGTGCGTGAGGCCGCGGCGATCGAATGGAGCTACGTCCCCAGCGAGTTTGCCGCCCTGCTGGAGGAACTGCGACAGATCAAGCGGCTGCGCCCCCGGTTCAACGTGGCCATGAAGCGCGATGCGCGGCACTACGCCTTCGTGCGCGTGGCCGGGGGTGTCGCCCCTCGGCTCACGGTGGTGCGTGGCTCGGGGGCGGGTGAGCGCGGCGGCGTCTTCTACGGACCGTTTGTCGGAGCAGAACGCCTGCGCGACGCGCTGCGCGAACTGGGCGACGCGCTGGGGCTGCGTGACTGCACATTCGACAGCCGCATGCAGTTTGCCGATCAGCCCGAGCTGCTCCCCCTCCCTCCCCGAACGCCGGGCTGCATTCGCCATGAGATCGGGACGTGCCTGGGGCCGTGCGTGGCGGCGGTGCGCGCCGACGTGTACGACGATCGCGTGCGGCAGGCGCGTGCCTTTCTGGAAGGGTCGCACGACGAACCGCTGGAGCGCCTGCGCGAGGCGATGCAGGAGGCGAGCGACTTTCTCGCGTATGAGCGGGCCGCGGTGCTGCGCGACAAGCTGCACCGGCTGGAATCGCTGCGCGAATCGTTCTCGCGGCTTCGTTTTGCCGTGGAGTCGCTCACCTTTGCCTACATCGTGCCGGGGCACGAGGGTGAGGATCGTTTCTACCTCATTCGGCGCGGCGTGGTGCGCGGCGACTTTCCCGCCCCGCGAACGCCTGACGAGTGGCAGTCGCTGCGCGAGACGTGCGGGCGCATTTTTGGAGAAGGAAATGGGGGGAAGGCGGCGACCGTCCCCGCCCACGAGGTGGACGAGCTGCTGCTGGTGACGTCGTGGTTCAGCGTGCGGCCGTCAGAGTTGCAGGCGACGGTGCCGGCTGACGCCGTACGATCGTTGTGGGGGGAGTAGCCGACGGTCGCGGAACGTGGCGGCGCGTGCCTAACGACTAAGTGCGCACGGCCATTCGCGGGCACGCCTCGTCGATCGCCGACTTGAGGTCGGCCATGCCGTACGGCTTGGAGAGCAGCGCCGTCCTGACCCCGAGCGACCGAACATCGCGTGCCGCCTCGGCCGCAAAGCCGCTGACCACCACCGCCGGCAGGTGCTCGCGCAGCCGGCGGAGCGCGGCGATCATCTGCGTCCCGGTGCGTCCGGGCATGCGATAGTCGGTGATCACGAGTGCGCATTCGTCGGCATGTAAGGCGAACCACTCTTCCGCGGCAGCAGCCGACGACACGGCGACGGCATTGTGGCCGAGCGCCGCCACGACGCGCCGCGCGGTCTCCAGCACCACGGGTTCGTCGTCCACCAGCAGGATCGTGCGCGGTGCCGTGCGTTCGCAATCACTCGCGTCGCCAGGCAATTCGAATGCGGTCGCGCGGCCGTCGGACACGCGTGGTGACTCGCCTCGCGTTCCGCGCTCCCCACTCGGCGCCGGCGTTGGACATGCTTCGGCCTTCGCAGTCGCCGCCGGGAGGGCGATCGTCACGACGGTTCCGATCCCCTGCGCGCTGTCGATGTCGACGGTCCCGCCTAACGCCAACGCCAGGCTGCGTACCGTCGGTAAGCCGAGACCGGTCCCGTCCTGCGACGCCTTGGTGGTGAAGAACGGCTCGAAGACGCGGGAGAGTGTGGCGGGAGTCATTCCTTCACCGTTGTCGCGCACCCGGAGGCGGGCGAAGGAGCGTCCGTCGCGCGCGACCAGGTCGACTTCGATCACCACCACGCCGCCCGACGGCATGGCCTGCACGCTGTTGATCGCAAGGTTCATCACGATCTGGTGCAGTTCGGCCGACGAGGCATGCACCATGGGGCTCGCCGACAGCCGCACGTCGACGCGTACTCCGGCCGACGCGCGCGCCCGCACCAGGCGCGCGACTTCGTGCACCACTTCGGCCAGGTCGCCGGTCACGCATGTCGCCACCTCGCCCTTTCGGAGCATCAGCAACCGCTTGACCAGGTCGCGACCGCGTTCGGCAGAGGCGCGGATGTCCTCGAGCAGGTCGAGGTGCTCGTCGTCCGACGATTCGGCGAGCAGTTCGACGTTGGCGAGG
This sequence comes from uncultured Gemmatimonadaceae bacterium, assembly GCA_964560345.1. Classification (GTDB taxonomy): domain Bacteria; phylum Gemmatimonadota; class Gemmatimonadetes; order Gemmatimonadales; family Gemmatimonadaceae; genus SCN-70-22. The sequence continues at coordinate 29,312 of CAZLLP010000048.1, read as the reverse complement.
ATCGGCGTGAGGAGGTTGTTCACGTCGTGGGCGATGCCCCCCGCGAGCGTCCCCAGCGCCTCGAGTTGTTGTCCGCGCCGATGTTCCTCTTCGGCCTTGAGTCGCGCCTCGGCCTCGCGTTCGAGCCCCGCCACCAGCACCCCCACGGACACGGTCGCCATGAGGCCGAGCATCGCGGTGTTGAGGGCGGAAAGGACCCACAGCGACAGCGCGTCCTCGATGCCGACGGCCCACGGGACGCGCCCGAACGAGATGCCGACTCCAATGGCGGCAAAGACGAGGATGTTCACGAAGACCACGCCCACGCCGGAGCGCACACCGAGGAGCAGCCCGGCCGAGAGGGCGGCCATGCTGAGCCAGACCGGCCCTGCGGTTCGGAAGCCAGCCAGCGAGAGCGTGAGCGTGCCGATGACAAGGAGCGACACGATCAGCATCCACGCCCGGGTGCGGTACGGGAGGGCGCGGCTGAAGAGCGTCCAGAAGGTCAGCGTGTATGCGACAAGATCGACGGCGACAATGGACCAGAGGCCGCGCGAACCCAGGACATAGATGGCGAACGCGATGGTCGGTGCCCCCAGCACGAGGGCGGCGCCGAGCAGCGCGGCCAGGATGCGTCCGCGCCACTGGTCGAGTGTGGACGCATCCTCCAGCCCGAATCGGGCGGCGGAACGACGCGTCCATTCGCTCGTCCAGTGTCGAACGAGGGCGATGTCTGGAGACTTGGGCGTAGCCACGTCTCAAGTATCGGCCGGCTTGCGGGAGCGATTGAGTGCCGCTCGATCGATGTCGCCCTCGCCAACCGCCGGCTGCCGCCGTCCCCTAGTTTTCCGCCATGCGAACCCATCCGATTCTCGCGCGCAGCGCCGGGGCTGGCCGGCTTCGCGCGTTCCCGTTCGTCGGTGCATTCCTGCTGGGGGCGTTCCTTTCGCTCCCGTCGCACGCTGGTGCCCAGGCGCGGTCGACGCGCGAAAACTTCAACTCCTGGCTCACCGTCTCCGGCGACGTGCGGCTTTCGGAGCGATGGTACCTGGACTACGACCCGAGCCTTCGCCGCAGCGGCCCGGCCGACGAGATGCAGCAGTTGCTCCTGCGGTTTGGCGCGCGTTTCCAACCCTCCCCGTCGGTGCGCCTCACGTGGGGATACGCCTTCGCGGAGACGTGGCCGTACGGCAAGCTCCCTTCGACGTATCGCTTTCCGGAACATCGGATGTGGGAGCAGCTCCAGCTCAACCAGTCGATCGGGCGCGTCGCGCTGAACCATCGCTACCGGCTGGAGCAGCGCTGGCTGGGTCGGGTGGCGCTGGAGGACGGTGACGAGCGCGTGCAGAACTGGGTGCGCACGAACCGCTTTCGCTATCGCGTCCAGGGGACGATGCCGCTCGAGGGGAAGACGCTCGACAACGGCGAGTTCTATCTCACCGCAAACGACGAGGTCTTCCTGAACTGGGGAGCCAACGTGCAGTACAACGTGTTCGACCAGAATCGTATCGTCCTCGCGGTCGGACGACGCTTCTCCGAGCGACTCCGGGTGGAGGTCGGGTACCTCGAGCAGCTCATCGAGAAGGCCAACGGGCGCCAGCTGGAGCGGAACCACACGTTGCTGCTGTCGGTGTATCCGAGCGTCTCGCTCTGGCATGACACCAGGCGTTAGGCGCTCGGCGCGCCCCTAGTACGCCAGGTCCACCAGTTCGATGTCGACCTGCCCGTCGGCCGCAATCGTCAGGCGGCCCACGCTGGGCGTGATGTCGAAGCGGCGCGGTCCGGCGGCGCCGGGGTTCACGACCAGGCGGTCGCCGGCACGCGCGATGAGCGGACGGTGCGTATGCCCGTACACGATCACGTCGGCGTCGTAGGCGGCCAGGAGGCGATCGACGGTGGGGGCGCCGAGTTCGTGGCCGTGGCTCACGTGGATGCGCACGCCGCGCTCCGTGCGCTCGACCTGCCTGACGAGTCTGGGGTGGTCGTACTCGTCGCAGTTGCCATAGACGGCGACGACCGGGGCGATGAGTTCGAGCTCCATGAGGACTTCATCGCCGCACACGTCCCCCGCGTGCAGGATGAAATCGACGCCGGCCAGGGCGCGGTGCACGTCGGCGCGCACCTGCCCGTGCGTGTCGGAGATGAGGCCGATGACGAGCGGGCGCTCGGAGGGCGCGTCCTCGCGCGCCGCGGGCGATGCGGCCATCGTCAGGTGTTGAGCGCGTCCGATTCGCCGCCCCAGCGCCTGACGAGCGAGTGCTCGACGTCGAGGTGGTCGAGGATGCGCGCGACGACGAAGTTCACGAGGTCGTCGATCCCCTGCGGTTGGTGATAGAAGCCCGGCGACGCCGGCATCACGACGGCGCCGGCCTGCGTGAGGCGCAGCATGTTCTCGAGATGGATCTGGCTGTATGGCGTCTCGCGCGGGACGACGATGAGCCGGCGACGCTCCTTGAGCATCACGTCGGCGGCGCGCTCCACGAGCGATCGCGACGTGCCCTGCGAGATGGCCGAGATCGTCCCCATCGAACACGGACAGATGACCATCCCGTGCATGCGCGTGGAACCCGAGGCCGGCGAGGCGCCGCGATCGGTATCGCTGAACATGGTGACATGCCGGTCCCAACCCGCGGCTCCCACGTGCGCGCGCAGCGCCTCGGCGTCGGCGATCCCCATCTCGGTCTGCAGCAGGCGATAGCCGTGTCCCGAGACCACGAGCCATGTGGTGCGCCCGGCGGCGACGAGCGACTCGAGGAGGCGCACCGCGTACGGGGCGCCCGAGGCCCCGGTGATGGCGACGACGATCGGCAGTGACTGGCTCATCGTGCGATCACCCCTTGAACGGGAAGCTCGTCACCCATCCGCGCGCGTAGAGCACGCGTTCGGCGAGGACGATCAGGAAGAAGGCGATCGAGATGACGCCGTTCATGGTGAAGAAGGCGGCGTCGAGCCTGGAGAGGTCGTCGGCCTTTACCAGCGAGTGTTCGTAGAGCAGGAGGGCCGCGACGACGAGAATCCCGACGGCGTAGAGCGCGCCCCCGTTGGTCGCCCACCCGACGATGCCGAGCCCGGTGACCGTCGTCAGGTGCAATACGCGCGAGAGCGCGATCGCGCGCACGCGCCCCATTGCGACCGGGATGGAGTGCAGGCCGTGCGCCTTGTCGAACGCCTCATCTTGCAGGGCGTACAGGATATCGAAGCCGCCCCCCCACGTGGTGACCGCCAGCGAGAGGACGAGCGGCATCCACCATGCTTCGGGCCACTGGCCGGTGACGGCGAGGTAGCCGCCGACAGGTGCAATGGACATTCCCACGCCCAGTACCAGGTGCGACCAGCGGGTGAAGCGCTTGGTGTACGAGTAGAAGCAGACCCACGCCAGGGCGACCGGCGAGAGCCAGGCGCAGAGCGGGTTGAGCGACCAGGCGCTGTAGACGAAGATGGCCGACGCCACGACCACCGAGACCGTGGCCTCGCGCACCGTCATCGCCCCGCTCGGGATCTCGCGCATGGACGTGCGCGGATTGCGCGCGTCGATCTCGCGATCGACGATGCGATTGAATCCCATCCCGGTGAAGCGCGCACAGGTGAAGGCGACGATGACCCATCCGAGCATGCCGATGGTCACGGAGGCGCGGTACGACGCGAGCGTCACCCCAACCAGCGCGAACGGGAGGGCAAAGACCGTATGCGGGAGCTTCACGAAGTTGGCGTACTTCACCAACCGCGTAGACCCGCCGAAGGTCTGCCCCTCCCGCACCGGAACCCGCCCCGGAGTGACCGTCACCTCCCGTCTCCCGTCTCCCGTCTCCCGTCTATCCCGAGCTTTCCCCACATCGCGTCGACTCGTCGCTTTGTCGCGTCGTCCATCTCGATGATCTTGGGCCAGTTGCGCGTGAACCCTTCCTCAGGCCATTTGCGCGTGGCGTCGATCCCCATCTTGCTGCCGTAGGTGAAGGCGCGCGAGGCATGATCGAGCACATCCACCGGCCCCATCGTGAAGCGCGTATCGCGCTCGGGGTCGATGTTGTTGAGCGCGATCCACCACGCTTCCTGCGGATTGCGCACGTTCACTTCCTTGTCCACGACGACGAGCACCTTGGCCAGCGACATGAGCCCGGCCCCCCACAGCGCGTTCATCACCTTGTAGGCGTGCCCGGGATACTGCTTGTCGATCGACACGAAGACGAGGTTGTGAAAGATCCCCTCGGCCGGCATGTGATAGTCGACGATCTCCGGCGTGGTGAGCTTGAGTAGCGGGAGGAAGATGCGCTCGGTGGCGTGGCCGAGATAGAAGTCCTCCATCGGCGGGCGACCAACGATGGTCGTCCCATAGACGGCGTTCTTCTTCATCGTCACCGCCTTCACGTGCACACGCGGATAGAGATCGGCCTCGGAGTAGAAGCCGGTGTGGTCGCCGAACGGCCCCTCCACCACCAGCGCCTCCGACGGATCGATCTCTCCCTCGATCACGATCTCGGCGTCCCAGGGGACATCGAGGTCGCAGGTGAGCGCCTTCACGAGCTTGACCGGTTCCTTGCGCAGGAAGCCGGCGAAGAGGAACTCGTCGATGTTAGGCGGCAGCGGCGCCGAGGCGGAGAAGACGGACGCCGGATCGGCGCCGACGATGATGCAGACCGGCATCTTCTCGCCACGCTCGGCCATCTCGCGCCAATGCGCCGCGCCCACCTTGTGGCGCTGCCAGTGCATGGCGACGGTGTCCTTGCCGAGTTGCTGCACGCGGTACATCCCGACGTTGCGAATCCCCCGCTTCGGATCCTTGGAGGTCACGGCGGTCAGCGTGATGTACGGACCGCCGTCCTCGGGCCAGCAGGTGAGGATCGGGAGCTTGTCGAGATCGATGTCCTTTCCCTTCCACACCACTTCCTGGCACGGGGCGCTCCCGCTCTTCACGCGCGGGGGAAACTTGGCGATCTCCAACAGGCGCGGGAGGAGCGACAACTTCGACAGGAAGCCGTCCGGGACCTTGAGGTCCATCATCTGCGTGATGCGCCGCCCGATCTCGTCGAGGTCATCGACCCCTAACGAGAGCGCCATTCGGCGATACGAGCCGAAGGCGTTGATGAGCACCGGCATCGACGCCTTGGTCCCGTCGCGCAGGACCGGGTGTTCGAAGAGGAGCGCCCTGCCGCCGCCGGGCATCTTGGAGACGCGATCGGCGATCTCGCAAAGCTCGAGGTGCACGGAGACTGGGTGCGCAATGCGCACCAGCTCACCCGCCTTTTCGATCTCGTCGAGGAACTGCTGAAAGTCGTTGATGGCCATTGATCAGACGGGAGACGGGAGACGGGAGACGGGAGTGCGCGCGGCGATGCCGCGCGCGGTGCTTCCGCGAGGTTGGAGCCGCCCCCGGGTGTGGGGGCGGGAGCTTCGGCCGACGCGCATCGCGCGTCGGCACTCCCGTCTCCCGTCTCCCGTCTCCCGTCCGCAGTTTGTCATTTCGTTCCCACGTGAATCGCCGCCACCCCAAACGTCAGGTCGCGGTATTGGACGTTCGCATACCCCGCGTCGCGCATCTTCTGCGCGAGCTGGTCCTGCACCGGGAAGTTAGCCACCGACTGCGGCAGGTACTTGTAGGCGGTCTTGTGGCCGCTGATCACGCCGCCGATCCACGGGAGGATGTTGTGGAAGTAGGCGTGGTATCCGGTGCGCACGAGGGCGCTCCGGGGGGTGGAGAACTCCAGGATCACGAAGCGCGCGCCGGGCTTGAGCACGCGGCGCACCTCGCGCAGTCCGGCGCCCAGGTCGGCGAGGTTGCGAATGCCGAAGGCGACGATCGCGCCGTCGAGTGCGTTGTCGCGATACGGCAACTCGAGCGCATCGCCGTTCACCGGCGACAGGCGCTCGCGCGGCGCCTTCCCCACCCCGGCCTGCAACATGGGGAGGGCGAAGTCGGTGCCGAGCACGAAGCCGCGAAAGCCGTCCTCCTTGAGGAGCTGCGTCCCGACGTCGAGCGTGCCGGCGCAGAGATCCAGGTAGGTCCCGTCAGGCACACGGGTCCACCCCAACTCGCGAATGGCCTTGGCGCGCCACCGCTTGTCGACGTTGAAGCTCAGGAGGTGATTGAGGAGATCGTAGCGCGGGGCGATCTCCGAAAAGATGCGGCGGACATAGGCCCGCTTGACGGCGCCCCCTTCTGCGGCGGCGCGCGCCTCTACCGCATCGAGATCGGTCGAGGTCATGAGATGCGAAAGTTGACGGGGCACCGAAGCATGGGCAAGCGCAGGGACCCCAGAGCTCGAGCGCAGGTGGTGCGCGGACAAGCGTTTGTCCTAGACCGCCTTGGACGCACTCGATAGCTTCCCAACTTCGCGAGCCTGGGGGCCGTTCCCGTCGGGCTCTGCGCACCTTGCCCGATGGCCCCTCTCCTCGATCTACGCAACCTTCCGGACGCCGATCTCGTCGCGCTCGCCCAGGAAGGGCGCGAATCGGCCTACCGGGAGCTGGTCAGGCGATACGAGCGGCCCGTCTTCTCCCTGATCTTCCGCATGGTACGCGATCGCGAGGTCTCCGAAGACCTCGCGCAGGACACGTTCATCAAGGTCCTGAACCACATCGACAAGTACCGCCCCGAATTCAAGCTCTCCAGTTGGCTGTTCAAGATCGCCAACAACGTGGCGATCGATCACCTGCGCAAGCGGCAGCTCGACACCATCTCCATCGACGGCTCCCCGCACGCCATGTCGGCCGCCGAGGTGGAGGCGACGTCGTTCGACGTCGTGGCGCGACAGGAATCGGCGCTCGAGGAGATGGAAGCCAAGGAACTCGGCTCCTCCATCGAGCGGGCGATCCAGAAGCTTCGCCCCGAGTACCGCGCGTGCATCATGCTGCGTCATGTGGAGGGGCGATCGTACGAAGAAATCGCCGCCACGCTCGACCTTCCATTGGGAACCGTTAAGACCTACATCCACCGCGCCCGGCACCAATTGCGGGACGCGCTTGAAGGATTGCGGGAATGACTGAAACCACCGCTTTCGCACCGGCGTAAGGGCAACCGGAGGCACTCACTTGGACCATCGGCATCTACTTCCCGAAGAGATCGATCTCCTCCTCGATGCAGAGGAGGGGTTCGGCGTGAACCCGCTCAAGGCGCATCTCGCGCAGTGTGCGGGGTGTCGTGCTGAGTTCGAGGCGCAGCGCGAGGTCGCGCTCGCGCTCGAAGGACTCCCGCACATCGCCCCCTCGTATCGATTCGCCGACCGCGTGATGGCCAACGTCCAGGTCTTCGAGCCCTGGCACGTGACCCTTCGCGACAACATTCGACGCGCCCTGCCCAAGACCCAGGCGGGGCGCACGCTCGTCTTCGGGACCGGCGGCGTGATGGCCGTCACCATGACGATGCTCACGGTCTGGCTGGCCCACCGCGCCGACGCTGTCCTCTTCCTCGGCGCACTCGTCGGGCATCGGATGCGCGAGGCCGTGGCGGGTGGGGTGCACGACGCCGTGGTCGCCACGGTGGGCCAGGGGGCAGCCACCACGGTCACCTCCAACGGACTCGTCGGCGTGGCGGTCGGGCTCTCGGTGCTCGCCGTGGCCATCCTCGGCACCGCGTTCGGTCTCAAGACGCTGGCCACGGCCGCGCGCAGCCGGAGAGGCTAGGGTGCGCGCGCTCGTCGTGACCCCCGCCGCGATCCTGCACTTCGCGCTGGCGGCGCTCTCGCCCGTTGTCGTCCTCGCCCAGAAGGCGGCGGACACCACCGTGCTGAGCGTTGGCGGTGCCAAGGCGACGATCGTGTCCGACAGCGGCAAGGTGAGCAGTGCGTCGATCGGCGCAGGGACGGCCGCTGCAGCCGACCGCTCAGGCGCTGCCAATGCGCCGTCGGCCAATCAGGCGGCGGACAAACCCGGTCGCCCGACCTCCGACAGCCTGACGCTCGGCGGGCGGGTAATCGCCGCTGGGACCACGGTGGCGGGCCCGATCGTGGTGGCCGGGGGCGACCTGGTGGTGGAAGGGACGATCAATGGCTCGGCGGTCGCCATCGCGGGCGACATCGACGTGCGTGGCAGTGGGAAGATCACCGGCGATGCGATCGCGGCCTTTGGCGAGGTGCACCTCGACGGCGGCACCGTCATCGGGGCGCAGCGCTCGATGACCGGTCGCTGGGGCGAGAGCCTTCGCTCGACGTTGCGCGGCGACGGACTCGAGCCCACCAAGCGATCGCCGCTGCAGTTCGCCCTTGGCTGGTTCGGGGTCATGCTCCTCATTGGCCTGGGCGTCCTGATTTTCGCCAGCAGCTATCTCGACGGCGTCGTCGACGTGCTGCAGGAGTCGTTCTGGCGGTCGTTCTTCGTGGGGATCGCCGGGGAGCTGGGAATCTTTCCGGCCATCCTGCTGCTCGTCCTTGGTCTGGCTATCACGGTAATTGGCGCCTTGCTGATTCCGTTCGCCGTCGTGGCGTTCGTGCTCGCGGTGGCCGGTCTCGCCACGCTCGGCTTCATCGCAGTGGCGCAGCTCACCGGGGGCGGGATCGGCGGGAAGTCGGCCGCGCGACTCTCGGCACGCGGTGGCGCGCTGCGGGCGGTGGTGGTCGGGGTGACGATCTACATGGGGCTCTGGCTGGTGGCGACGGCTGTGGGTGACGTGCCGGCCGCAGGAGCGGTGCTGCGTATCGTCGCATTGCTGGTCACCTACGTGGCGGTCACCGCGGGGTTTGGCGCGGCGCTGCTGTCGCGCGGCGGCACGCGGCGCGACGCGGCCGTGGTGCAGGCCCCTGCCCCGGCGATGGACGCGGCGAGCTGGCAGACGCCGACGCCGGTCACCGGCGTGGTCGCGGCGCGCCGCCCGGTTGTCGCCGGAAAGGGTGACTCGGGGAGCACCGGGAGCGCTGGGCGCGGCCGGTAGCCTCCAAGATGTGCAGATGACCAACGGCGCCGCCTGCGAGGGACGGCGCCGTTTCTGTTTCCACCAACGCGTTCCGCAGCGCGCCTGCAGCTGACGAGCCTTCCTTGGCCAGGTCAGAGCAGGAACATCGCCGCGGCCGCACCGAACATCAGGAGCATCGCGATCGCGACCACGACGCGCGTGATGAGCAGACTCGGTTGTCCTCGCATGAGCTTCGTATCGGAAGCGGCGATGAGAATGCCGAGCAGGAGGAACGGGGCGAGGACGCCATTGATCACCGCCGTCCAGAAGAGCGCTTGCACCGCATTGACGTTGGCGAAGTCGAGCGCCACGCCCGCGGTGAGCGACAGGACGATGACGGCATAGAAGGCCGGGGCGCCGCGGAAGCGCTCGTCGATTCCCTCGCGCCACCCGAACAACTCGGCGAGCGCGTACGCGGCCGAACCAGCGAGCGTCGGAATGGCGAGCACTCCCGTTCCCACCAGCCCAACGGTGTACAGCAGGGCGGAGAAACGCCCGGCCAGCGGTTCCAGCGCCTGCGCCACCTCACGACTCGATTGCGGCTGCGTGATGCCATGCCGATTGAGCGTGAGCGCGGTGGTGAGGATGATGAAGTACATCGCCACGTTGGAGAACAGCGTCCCGAGCCCGATGTCGAGGCGGCGACTCGCCAGCTCCTCAGGGGTGGCGCCGAGTCGCGCCTCCTCGGATTCGCGCCCGCCGAGCTTCTCTTCTTCCACTTCCTGCGACGTCTGCCAGTAGAAGAGGTACGGACTGATGGTGGTGCCGAGGATGGCGACGAGCATGGCCCAGCCATCGCGCCCGTTAGGCAGCGTGGGAACGAAGGTGTCGTGCAGCACCGTGGCCCAGTCGGGGCCGATGCGAATCGCCGCGATGACGTAGGCAAAGAGGACGAGCGCCAACCACTTGAGCACCCGCGCGACGGCGGCGTAGCGCAGCGAGATCGTGGCCCACCCGATCGCCACCGCGAAGAGGACGACCCACAGGTGCGATCCAATGCCGGAGAGCAACTCGGCCGCGTCGGCCATGCCGGAGAGGTCGGCGCCGATGTTGATCGTGTTGGCCAGCAGCAACGCCAGACTGGCCGCCATGAGCAGGGGACGCGGGAAGCGTTGGCGGAGCGCCGCGGTGAGCCCCTTTCCCGTCACCATCCCGATGCGCGCGCACATCGACTGCACCGCGGCCATCAGCGGCCAGGTGATGAACGCGGTCCACAGGAGCGAGGTGCCGAACTGCGCGCCGGCTACGGAGTAGGTGGTGATGCCGGACGGATCATCGTCCGCTGCCCCGGTGACGATGCCAGGGCCGAGCGAGCGCCACAAGCGGCGCACGCGGTCAGCTGCCATGTCCCACCGCTGCCAGCGGGGGCCGGCGCGTCGGCGATCGCGACGCGGCAGATCGCTGCTCGACTATCGGTTCAGGAGGACGCAGGGGAATGTCTTCGCTGGTGGGCAAGGTGGTGGGACGGCGCTCACGCCCAGCTGCACCTTATCGCGCGTTCGGCACGAGCGGGAGTAGCGGGACCCTGATCGCGGGCGGCGAGTCGGCACGCGATGGCCTCGCAAGAGACTACGCGCGAGGCAAGGCGACCGCGAAGTGAAAGCGCGTCAAACCGAAAGCTCGACGCTATCGGAGTCGACGTTTCGCGCGCGCACTACCCCCGTTTTATGAAGATCGACCCATCGCTGACGGCGTTTTCCAGGAGCGCGCTGTTCCGGTCGAACCTCGAGAGGTGCTCCGTCGGTAGGTCGCCCACCGCCAGCACCTCATACTTTGTCGCGACTGATGCGTCCCTGAAGAAGTACTGCGCATGGTGAATGACCAGGACCCCGTTCTGCTTGAGGAACGAATCGAGTTCATTGACCTGGCGGTCGAATTTCTCGAAGGGATAGAGCTTTTTCAGGCTGGTGATGCGGTTGGCGTCAACCAAGTGTGGTGTTCGTTGCAGGACGGCCATGCAAAAAATCAGATCGAACGGCCCGTGCCGCGCGATCGTGGCGCGGTCCGAGCGGATGAAGTTCATGCGGTCATCCGTCGGGAGCTTCCGGCATAGCGCGAGACTCTTCGGGTTGATCTCCGCACCGATGATGTGGGCGCCGGGGAAATAACGCCGCAGCGTGATGACTTCCTCGCCGGATGAGCAGCCGAAGGACAGGATTCTGATGGCCGGGTTGCCGTCAAAAAACTCCCGGCAGGCGGAGAAGATCTGTGGATAGCGGTCCATCCACGTGAGTGGCGTCGTCTGGTGCAGCCTGTCCGCCTGGAACCAGCGCAGCAGGGTAATCGCACGAGCTTGGCCATCCCGCGTGAATCGGTAACAGGCTCGCCCCAGGGCCCGCACGGCATCGACGGCCCGAATGCCGTAACGAATCGCTGGCGGGCCGGAGGCTCGTTGCGTTCGTACGCTTTGCTTGAGGCGGGCGAGTAGAGTCATGGTGCAACATGGATCTGAGGGTCCCCCCGCTCGTTGTCCACTGTTAGGCAGACAGTCGGACCTTGGGTGGAGGTTGGAAGGTACGGGCGTACTCGCGGGGGGTTAAGGGGTAGCAGGCGTCGTGGGTCGCTCCTCTTTAGGCTCTCATCGCGGCAGCGTCCAATGAACAGCCACGGTCTCGATCGGCAGAGCACGCTGGGGTTACCGCACTCGCGCTATCGCACCCGAGCCTTGCCCCTCTACCTTCGCTTGTACAACGCCGAGCGCCGGCACACTGCGCTGCAGTTCAGCACCCCGCTCCAGCCGCTCGCTGCGAAGCAGTGACCAACGGCTTCGTCATGAACAGCTAGGGCGCGCGCCAGGTCACCCCGTCGCTCAGGTTCCCCGCCCGGTCGACGGCATAGGTGACGATGCCGTCGGTACGCGCGGCGCCGGCAATGGCTGGGACGCTGATGGAGGACGCGGTGGCGGGGAGCAGTCGCGCATGCCAGCGGACGTCGTCGGTGGTGGAGCGCGTGCGCCATCGCACCCACCACCAGCGCGGCGATTCGCCGGCGCCCGCGGTCACGGCCATCTGCCACATGGCGGCGCCGGCCGCCGTGACTCCGAGGATGGGTGCAGCTGGCGGCACGTTGTCGATCCAGGTCAAGGCGGGGGGCAGCACGGGGGTGTTGAACGCGTCGGTCGACAGCGCACCGATGATGTTGTCACGGTTGTCGAAGATCGACCCGGCGCGGAAGAGGATCGTTCCCGCCGCCCCGCCGCGCTGCTGCACCGCCTTCACCTGGTTGACGATTTCGCTCGCCGAGTAGGCGCTGGCGGTGCCGTCATTCACTCGATAGGCCGCGAGCCCGGGCCACACGTGGCGCCCCATGCTGTTCTGCGCCAGCCACCAATCGAGCAGCGCGTTGAATGGCTGTCCGCTCGAGGCGATGGACCAGTACAGCTGCGGCGCGAGGTAGTCGACCCAGCCGCGTTGCAGCCACAGGCGCGAATCGGCATAGAGGTCGTTGTACGCATCGAGCCCCGTGACGCCGGCGGGGTTACCCGGGCGCCAGATCCCAAACGGCGAGATGCCGACGCGCACCGTGGGCTTGAGTCGCTTGACCTCGCGATACATCCGCTCGACAAAGCGGTTGATGTTGTCGCGCCGCCACTCGCCCTTGGTGAATCCCCCTCCTCCGCGGGTGTAACGGGCGTAGGTCGAGTCGTCGGGGAAGACGAGGGCGCCGTTCCCGTTGGGATACGGATAGAAGAAGTCGTCGATGTGCAGCGCGTCGATGTCATAGCGCTGCACCACGTCGCGCATGACGGCGATGACGTGATCCTGCACTTCGCCCTCGCCGGGATCGAACCAGAGCCCCACGCCGCCTCCCGTCACGCGGTCGCGCGGCACGCGGCGCAGGTCCGGGCGCAGGCGTGCGAAGTGCGAAGGGGCGAGTCGCGCGGTGTCGCTCGCATTGCCGGCCCTGAACGGATTGAACCAGGCGTGCAATTCGAGGCCGCGAGCGTGCGCCGAATCGATGGCCAGCTGCAACGGGTCGTACCCGGGGTCGACATCGGTGCGACCGGCGAGCGCGGTCGCCCAGGGCTCGATGCCTCCGCTGTAGAACCTCTCGCCATTCACCCGCACCTGCAGCACGACCGCATTGGCCCCCAGCTGCGACGCGCGATCGAGAAGTCCCACCAGCTCCACGCGCTGCTCGGCGGGGGTGAGCGTGCTGCGCGACGGCCAGTCGAGGTTCCCGACGGTCGCAATCCAGACGCCGCGAAACTCGCGAACCACCGCTGGGATGACGAACGCGGTGTCCTTGGGAGTGACCGGGGGCGGTGTCACGGTTCCTGGCCCGGTCGGGCCGTCGCCCGACGAGCAGGCGGCCAGGATCGCGAGACCCGTGAGCGCCAGATGCGCCCGCAGCCGCCGAATGCTGCGGCGCACGGGGTGCTGCCTGGCGAGACCGAATGACGAGCAGTAGGGAGCGTGCATGCTCGGCGAAGAATGGGCGGTCACCCACGAGATCGGGAGACCACGGTGACGTCCAGCCGACGTTGTACGGCTTCTACGGGCGAAGAATGCCGAGTCGCACCTACAGACTTCCCGACATTTCCCCCGTAGGGTGCGCGCAACTCCGGGGACAGGAGGTTCCCATGCGATCCCGTTTCCTGCTACTCGCGTTCGCTCTCGCGGTGCCGGCCGTTGCGTCAGGGCAGGCGGGGAAGCGTGCGAAAGAGGTCGAACGTTTCGAGACGGCTGGCCTGCCGAGCGCGCCGGCGAGCCAGATCGAGAAGGAGATCTTCGCCCTGCTGCGGATGCACAAGAAGGGCGACCTGACCGATGCCTCGCGCATTCATCTCAAGCTGGCGCAGTACTACAAGGAGCGCGGGCAGGAGCTGCTGGAGGACGTCTGCAACCAGAAGGCGACCGAAGCGTGGGCCGCTGCCTCGGGGGAACGCCCAAGCTCGGCGGGCTCGCCAGGATCTCCGCCATTCGAGCCGGCCGGATTGTTCGCCCGTCAGTTCAGCTACACCGACGACCTCAAGGTCGAGCACACCTGGGAGTTCTTCACCGACGGCACCTACTCGCACTCGCTGGCGAGCGCCGAACGCGCGGGGCCGATCGCGCCGCGCGAGCGCGGCTGGTATTCGCTCGACGCCGGGACGATGCGCCTGTGGCAGTTCAAGCCGCGCAGCGAGCGCACGGTGCGCTTCGAACTCCGGGGTGACGGCGGAAAGGACGGCGCGACGATGGACGGCATCACGCTGACGGTCGTGCCGTAGCGGTTGCGCGCGTCGCGATCGACCGGCGGCGGCGCGACGCCTCGCCGGTCGTTCGTGTGTTGTGGTGCCTTCACGCCAGGCGCGGCACGTAGAGATGCGTGATGAGGGCGTGCGCGGGGGTGTGTGCCGGATCGCCCACGTACTCCTCCCACATGGGGAGGAGGTGCGCCCAGTCGTGCTCCGACTCGATGTGGCCGTGGGCGAGCAACCACTGCGTGATGCGTGCGTACGTCGTTGGCAGCTCAGCGTGCGGCCCTACATGCAAAAAGCGAAAGCCGAGAAATGGCGGCAGCTCGCCGATGCGAATGTGGGCGGTTGACGCCGGCGCTTCGTGTGGCGGCGCGATGGGAAAGGCGACGGTGAAGGTGGTGCGGTGATCGCCGTACGCGGTGTAAATCGCCCGCGGCGCTCCAACCACCTCGAGGGCGTGGCGCTGGACGTACTGCGTCAGGCGACCGATCGCCACGCTCATCGCCGTCGAGAGCTTGGTGGCATCGGTCTCCACCGTGACGCACGTCAAGACGGCGGTGACCGGAACGGTCACTACCTCGCGGACCTCGAGCGGTACCGGCGCGCGCATTGAACCCTCCGCGCTGCGGACCCGGGCGCCGCCGCCTCAGATGCAGGCAGCGCGTCACCCCCGCTCTACGATGCGCATTGCGCCGGGATCGGTCAGCGCGGGAACTCCCGCCCGCACAACGGCAGAGGTCCGCTTGCGGCTGCCTGTGTCGCGAAGGGGCGTCAACCTCACCCGGCGACGGACGAGGCCTCGCGGTTGCCGTGCGAGTGTCGCGCGAACTCTGGTCGCGCCGCTAGGCGCACCCCTCGACCCACTCCACGGCCGGATAGCGACCGGCGCGCATCGTCGTCACGCGATTGCCATCGGTCTCGAAGACGAATCGGAACATCGTATCGCGCGGCGCGGCGGCCAGGACGATGAGATAGCGCCCGTCAGTGTACTTGTGCGGCATGCGGCGCACGCGTCCCGCATACAGCGAATCGATGCGTGATTCAGTGTCGCCAACGCCAGCGCCAGCAGCGGTCCGAATCGACGCGGTGTCCACCTCCACCCGCACCACGACGCCGTCGGTGACCATCACCCGCGTCCGGGGCGGCTGCGCCGTCCACGTCGCGTACGAACACGCGACATCATCAGGAGACGCGTTCGGAATCGTGAACTCCCCGGGGACCACCGCGCGTGCCTGCTCCAGCGTCATCCCGGCGTGCAACGGGCCGAGCCCTTCTTCCGTCAGCTGCCACTGCGCGGGAGAGAGTGCGGGCGTGCCCGCACTAATCGCGATCGAATCAACCGCGTTGAGTTGTGCCGCCGAGTCGGTGTTCGAGGGCTTGGCCGCCCGCTCGCCACATCCGAGGGCGAAGGCACTCAGCAGGACGACCGCGTTGAGCGTGGGCAGGCGCATGCGTCTTTCTCCAGGAGGGGACATCCGTCACGATCCGGACCGTCTCGACGCGGGGCGGTCGAGTCGGTCGTGATCGATCCTCCTGCATTCTATCGATGGGGCGCGCATCCGCCCACTCGTCAGGCATGGCGCGCTCCGAGGCGAAGCGCGCTCGAGCAGGCGCGCTGCGAGAGAGGCGTTCGCGACGGAGGGTGCGGCGCGCGCGACGCGCTACGACGCGCGCGCCGCGCTAGCCGGCGCTCCACCCTCACGAAGGTACATCGCCAGCCGCCCCAGTTCCTCGCGATACACCCCCAGCAGGAAGGTGCGGATGAACCAGCGTTCGAACACGCCGCGGAGCCCGTCGGGCGAGGGGAGCAACGACTTGATGGTCACCTTCGCCGAGCGATCGCCTAACGGCTCGACGATGAAGGTGGTCACCACCCCGCTCTCGGGATAGCTCTCGACCAACACGCGTCCGGGCTCGGGCTCGGTGACGATGCCCAGCACGCTGCGCTCCTGTCCGAGCACCTTCATGTTGAATCGGACGCGGGTCCCGGCACCGATCCCTCCGGCCTCCACGACGAATGAGCCAAAGGCGCGCGGCGGGACGATGGCAGGATGCCCGACGTGATAGTCGGCGATGACGCCGTAGCAGCTGGCGGCTGGCGCGTCGATGCGCGCGCTGGAAGCAATCTCGTAGTCGCTCATGCGAAGAGTCCGGTTTCGCAAAACTGGTCAGTGGATCTCGGGTGACGCTGCTGGAATTTCGCTTCCTCGCGCGTCGCTTCTATAGGGTCGAATGACCCATGCCCCGCGCCCGTGAGAGGAGGCAACAACGGTCGACGCTGGTGACAAGGCGTTCGGAAGGCGCAACAAACGGTCGGACACCCCCCGGATGATCCGACACCGTCCATCCATGCGCCTTCGCCGCTCGCCCCCGATCGGTTGGTGAATCGGCCTCCCGCCGTCCTACGTGCGCACCGCAGCCACCCACCGGCGCGAGTCGTCACGCACTCCCGTGCCTGACGACTCATCGAGCCGCCATGCCGGCGTGTCGGCTGCGATCGAGCACTCTCCTCGCAGGAGGTCCCATGCATCGCTTCTGTTCGCGCTTCACCCTTGTCGCCCTCCTCCTTGCCGTTGCCCGGGTGGTCACGGCGCAAGGAAGCACGGGCAGCATCGCCGGACGCATCACCGATCGCGCCACGAGCGCCCCACTCGGCGACGCACGCATCGTCGTCGTGGGGACGCAACGCGACACGCGCACCAACGAGTCGGGACAGTTCCGCCTGACGAGCGTCCCCGCCGGGATGGTGCGCTTGCGCGTCCTGCGCCTGGGCTACGCCGCGCACCTCGACAGCGTCCAGGTCACCGCGGGGCAGGAAGCGACGCTGGACGCGTCGCTCACCGCCACCATCACGCGCCTCGACCAGGTGACCATCAGCGCCACCGGTGCCTCCGAGCGCCAACGCGAAACGGGCAACAGCATCGCGGCGCTCACCGTCGACTCGTTGCCCACCATGATCGTGAGTGGCGTCAACGACCTGCTCTCGTCGCGCGCGGCCAACGTGACGGTCACGCAAACCAGCGGCACCAGCGGCACCGGGTCGCGCATTCGCATTCGCGGCTCCAACTCCGTGTCGCTGTCCAACGAACCGCTGATCATCATCGACGGCATACGCTCCGTCTCCGATCCCGGCGGGACGACGATCGATGTGGGCGGGCAGAATCCCACGCGCCTCGACGACCTCAACCCCGATGACATCGAGAACATCGAGATCATCAAGGGACCGGCCGCCGCTGCCCTCTACGGGACGGCCGCTGCCAACGGCGTGGTGCAGATCACGACCAAGCGCGGCAAGGCAGGGCGCACGCGCTGGAGCTTCTTCGGCGATGGCGGACGTGTGGAAGACGTCTTCGACTATCCCGGCAACTTTGCGCGCGTGGGGACGCGCCCCAGCGGCGCGCGCACCACGGCGTGCACCTTGCTCGATGTCGCCGCCGCCACCTGCACGCCCAAGGGCGATTCGCTCGTCCACTGGACGCCGATCGAGGACGCCTCGGTCTTCGTGCGCGGCTGGCGTTCCAACTACGGCCTCAGCGCCGCGGGCGGCACGGATCGCGTGCAGTACTACCTGGGCGGAGATTACACGCGGGAGCAGGGCGTGTACTCCAACAACAGCGTGCGCAAGCAGGGCGTGCGCGCCAACGTGGCGGGGCAATTGTCCTCGTCGTCCGAGTTCTCGGCGAAGCTGGGCTACAACCAATTGCGCGCTCACATCCCGCAGAACGACAACAACGACCTGAGCCCGATCGCCAACAGCGTCCTGGGCTCGGCCTTCGACAACCCCGCGACGCGCGGCTACTTCCTCTATCCGCCGGCGCTGTTCAACCAGATTGGCGTCGACCAGAACGTGGAGCGCGTGACCGCGTCGCTCAACGGAACGTGGCGCCCGCTCTCCTGGCTCTCCGTCACCGGACTTGGTGGCGTCGACTACGCCGGACGCAGCGACCAGGCGATCGTCCCCCCGGACCTCATTCCCGGCCCCGACAACCGCAACATCGGGTCGCGAACGTCCAACCCCTACGGTCTCTGGACCTACACAGGGAATACCTCGGCCACCGCACAGTGGCGCCCGTTTGCCAGCGTCGAGGCCAACACCTCGGTGGGGACCCAGTTCAATCGCGAGGTGGTGCATGGGACGCAGGCCTTTGGGCGCGGCCTGGCCGCCGGCACGGGTTCGCTCGGTGGCACGACCAGCGCCTTCGCCGTCGCCGAGCAGAACCAGGAGATCGTGACACTCGGCGTCTTCGCGCAGCAGCGCGTGGCGTGGCGGGACAAGCTCTTCTTCACCGCATCGCTGCGCGGGGACGACAACAGCAACTTCGGGACGGACCTCGAGTTCGTCACCTACCCCGCCGCGTCGCTCTCGTGGGTGATGAACGAGGAGTCGTGGTTCCCGCAAATGGGGTGGCTCTCCTCGTTGCGGGTGCGCGCAGCGGCCGGCCAGTCGGGGCAGCGTCCCGGCTTCCGCAACGCGGTCACGTTCTACAACACGATTGCCTATCGTCGCAGCGGCAATGATCTGGGAGGCGTGGAGCTGGCCAACAACGTCGGCAACGCGACGCTCAAGCCGGAGAAGTCGACCGAGTTCGAAGGAGGGCTCGACATCGGGCTGTTCAAGGGGCGCGCATCGCTGGAACTCACCGCCTACAGCAAGACGACGCGCGACGCGCTCATCCAGCGCAACCTCCCGCCGTCCACGGGGGCGGCGACCCGCTTCGAGAACCTGGGCAAGGTCACCAACAGCGGTCTCGAAGCCTCGCTCCTCGCGACGCTCGTCGACACGCGCCCCATTCGCCTCGACCTGAGCGTCACCGGCTCGACCAACCGCAACAAGCTCGTCACGCTCGGCGCCGGCGTCGACACGATCTTCCTCGGACTCGGCGCGCTCGACGGCAACTTCTCGCAGCGCGTGGCGGAAGGACATCCCGTGGGCGGGTACTGGCAGCTCCCCTACACATACAGTGACGCCAACGGCGACGGCATCATCAGCTTGAGCGAGGTCACCGTCGCCGAGAACTCCGCCTATCTCGGCTCGCCGCTGCCAAGCCGCGAGTACTCCATCTCGCCGTCGCTGACCGTCTTTCGCAAGGTGCGGGTGACGGCCCTGATGAACTACCGCGGCGGTCACCGCGTCTACAACGCTGGCAGCGAGTTCCGCTGCGCGGTGTTCGTGCGATGCGAGGAGGCCTATGCCCCCGGTTCGTCGCTGTCGCTGCAGGCACGCCGGGTCGCCGGCTTGTTAGGCACGAGCGCCGGCTACATCGAGGACGCGTCGTTCTGGAAGCTGCGCGAGGTGTCGGTGGCCTTCGATGCCCCGACCGATTGGGCGCGTCGACTGCGCGCCTCATCGCTCTCGTTCACGCTCGCCGGGCGCAACCTGGCCACCTGGACCGACTACACCGGCTTCGATCCGGAGATCTCGTTCAACGGGACGTCCAACTACAGCACCGCCGAGTTCTTCACCCAGCCGCCGGTGCGTTACCTCACGGCGCGCATCGCGCTCGGATGGTGATCGCCATGACTCGATTCGGAGAATTCCGCATGCCTTCACATGCCGCTGCGCGCGTGGCGCCGCTGGCCGCCGCGCTCCTGCTCGCCGGCTGCAACCCCGATAGTGTGCTCGACGTCCCCGACCCTGACGTCGTGCGCCCGGGGACGCTCACCGGGAAGTCGGCCCTCCCCGCCCTTCGTAACGGCGTGCTGGGGTCGTTCCAGATCGCCTTCTCCGGCGGAGGCGACCTCCAGAACGGGGGACACGAAGGGATCATCCAGCTCGGCGGTCTCTTCACCGACGAATTCATCAACGCCGAAACCTTCAGCGATCGCATCAACCTCGACGCGCGACGCGTGACCGCGGCCAACGGGACGATGGTCGCGCTCTTTCTCGACCTGAGTCGTGCGCGCGCCGCGGCATCGGCGGCGGCGCGCAAGTACGCGCAGCTCGACGCCGGCACGGAGGGGCACGCCGAGATGATCGCCATCGACGCCTTTGCGCACATCCTGTTTGGGGAGCACTACTGCTCCGGCGTCCCGTTCAGCACCATCACCGACGACGAGCAGATCGTCTACGGCGACCCGCAGACGCGCGACCAGATGTTCCAGACGGCGATCGCCAAGTTCGACTCGGCGATCACGATGGCGCGCGCCATCAACAACACACGGATCGAGTCGCTCGCGCGTGTGGGCAAGGGGCGGGCGCTGGTGAACCTGGCGCGATGGACCGAGGCATCCGCGGCCGTGGCCCCGGTTGCCACGTCGTTTGCCTACACCATCGAAGCATCGAGCAATTCCGCGCGTCAGAACAACGGGATCTGGCACTACTTCTTCAACTCGGCCTCGTTCAGTGTGGCCGACCACGAAGGCGGTGCCGGGCTCCCGTTTGCGTCGGAAGGCGATCCTCGCATCCGCCCCGAGGACACGGGGGGCCCGGGCTTCGATGGCGAGACGCCGTTCATCGTCTCGCTCAAGTATGACGAGGCGACGACGCCAACCGTGCTGGCCAACGGGATCGAGGCTCGCCTCATCGAGGCGGAAGGGGCGCTGCGCGCCGGGCAGGGTGCGGCGATGCTGGCCACGCTCAACGCGCTGCGC
Organism: uncultured Gemmatimonadaceae bacterium; assembly: GCA_964560345.1. Classification (GTDB taxonomy): domain Bacteria; phylum Gemmatimonadota; class Gemmatimonadetes; order Gemmatimonadales; family Gemmatimonadaceae; genus SCN-70-22. The sequence goes on along the minus strand of CAZLLP010000048.1, from coordinate 8,679 downwards.
AGCAACATCGGACTCGACCCGCTCGCCGATCCCGGGACACAGGCGGCGCGCGAGGACGTCCTGTTCAAGGAGCGCGCCTACTGGTTATACCTGACGGGACATCGGCTGGGCGATCTGCGGCGGCAGGTGCGGCAGTACGCGCGCCCGGTGGCGTCGGTCTATCCCTCGGGTGCGTACTTCAAGGGGAGCACCTACGGTACCGACGTCGTCTTCCCCGTCTCGGCCGATGAGCGCAACAACCCGAAGTTCCAGGGGTGCATCGACCGCAATCCGTAGACGACGGCACACGCCACAGGAGCGTTAGGCACTGCACTCGGCGCGGTGAGGCACTCGCTTCACCGCGCCGAGTGTGTCGCCGGGCGTCACGTCTGGCTCTTGTACCAGACGACCGTGGATCCGCGGGTGAGGCCGAGCACCGTGGCGGCGCTCCCCTCGCGAACGGCAATCTCCAGCAAGCCCGTCGAACCGCTGATGGCCACGGCGGCACCGGCGGCAACGTCGGCGTAGGTCCCGCGAATCGGGACGGGGCGGCCTCCGGCAGCCACAACGCCGCTACGCGCCCCCAGCAGGTTGGTGATCGCGTTGCCGAACCGGTCGATCGCAATGACTTCGCCGAGCACCGCGCCATCCTCGCGACGGACCGCTTCCTTGGTGCGGCGCACCACCGGTGCGTCGGCGGTGGGACCGAGGTCGTCGAGACTGGCGCCGCGGCTGAGCGCGGCCGCCGCCGGGGCAAAGACGTCGCGCCCATGGAAGGTACGCGACGCCGTCGACGGAACGGGAAGCGACACCGCGCGCGCATCCGCCAGGAGCAACGCCGGCGACAGGATGCCGTTGTCGGGCCCCACGAGAAATCGTCGATCGCTCTCCACCGCGAGGCAGGCACGCGCCGTCCCCACCCCGGGATCCACCACCGCCAGGTGCACGGTCCCGACCGGGAAGCGCCGCCAATACCGCGCCAGCGTCAGGCGCGCCAGCTCCACATCCTGCGGGGGGACGTCGTGCGACAGGTCGACCACCTGGACATCGGGGGCCAGTGAATACAACACCCCCTTCATCTCGGCGACGTAGCCGTCGGCGGTGCCAAAGTCGGTGAGCAGGGTGATGAGCGGGCGCATTACACAGTTTTGCGCTTCCAGCGCCCACTCCGCCAGAGGAACATCATGGCCACCCCGCGCCCGGCCGCGGTCACCGAGATGGCCCACCAGATCCCGACCGGCCCCCAGATGCCGGCCCACCACATCGCCAGCGGGATGCGCAGCGCCGTGAGGGCCGTGGAGGTGATCATCGGCGGCACGGTGTCTCCCGCCCCGCCCAGCGCCCCCTCCAGCACCACCTCGGCCGGAAGCAGGAGCTGCGAGAGGGCATTGATGCGCAGGTACATCGCCGTCTCGTCCAGCACCGTGGGGTCGTCGGTAAAGACACGCGCCAGAGTTTCGGGGATCGCCAGCGACGCGATGGCCATGACCAGCGCCGGCGCCATGGCAAAGGCCATCGTGATCCACCCGGCCCGCTCGGCCCGTTCCACCTGGCGGGCCCCCAGGTTCTGTCCCACGACGGCGGCGGCCGTGGCGCCAAAGCCGACGCCAAACATGTAGAGCCAGCTCTCGATGCGGTGCCCCAGGCCAAGGGCTGCCAGCGCGGGCGTCCCGAAGTGCGTCGTCGTGCGCGTGAGGGCCACGTAGATGAACGAGAAGATCACCCCCGTCACCGCCGTGGGAAGCCCGATGCGAAGGACGCGCTGGGCGACGAGGAGGATCGCCCGCACCTCGCCAATTCGGGCCGGCCAGCGTTGAGGCGTCGTCCGGCGCATCGTGCTCCCCGCCATGGTTGACGCGCCAGCTGCAACCTGTTCGTCCATCTCCGACAGGCGCAACGCTTCCGCCCCCACGTGCCGCCCGGGGGCCAGCAGCATGCCGCGCCGGCGCAGAATCATCACCCCGATCACGAACGCGGCGCCGCGCGTGGCCACGAGCGCCACCGCGGCCCCGGCGATCCCCAGTTCGGGGGCCGGCCCCCACCCGAGGATGAGCACCGGGTCCAACAACAGTGTGCAGGCCACCGAGATCGAGAGCAGCACCAGCGGGGTGCGCGTGTCGCCCGAGGCACGGAAGGTCGCGTCGACGCAGAAGAAGCCGTAGATGAGCGGGAGGCCGAGGAAGTACGTGCGCAGGTAGTCGAGCGCGAGCGCCGTGACCTCGGGAGGGGTCTGCATGAAGGCGAACAGCGCCTCGACCGAGAGCGCCCCCGCGACTCCCACCACCAGCCCTAACGCGAGGGCGAAGATGAGCGCCCCGCCGGCCACGTGTGCGGCCTCCTCGGGGCGCCCCTCGCCGTGCCGCCGCGCCGCAAGCGCCGTCACGCCAAGCGCGACCCCCTCGGCGATGGAGACGACCAGCCAGACCCAGAAGATGCCGGTCGAGACGGCGGCCAGCCCGGTGGGGCCGATGCGCGTCCCCACCCAGTACGCGTCCATCGACGCAAACAGCGTCATCAGGAGATTCGACGCGACCGCCGGGATGGCGACGCGCCGGATGACTCGCGGGAGCGCGTCGTCTACGAGCGCCCCCGTCACGACGCTCATGCCTTACGCGGCGCCTAACGACTTGGCCAGTTGCCCGGCCAGCGCGGTGAGCGCCTTGGCCGCAGGTGACGCGGCATCGGCCACCACGATCGGACGCCCGGTGTCTCCCCCTTCCATCACCCGCGGGTAGAGCGGGATCTGCGACAGCAGCGGGAGTTCGCACTCGTCGGCGAGCTTCTGGCCGCCCCCCGTGCCAAACAGCGCCGTCGGCTTGCCGCAATGCGGGCACTCGAACCAGGACATGTTCTCGACGATCCCCAGCACGGGGACACCGGTGCGCTGGAACATGCGCACGCCGCGCAGCGCATCACCCACCGACACGTCCTGCGGCGTGGTGACGATCACGGCACCCGTCACCTGCGTCGCCTGTACCAGCGAAAGCTGCGCGTCCCCCGTCCCCGGCGGCATGTCGACGATGAAGAAGTCGAGTTGCCCCCAATCCACGTCCTTGAGGAACTGCGTGGTGATCTTCATGACGATCGGGCCGCGCCAGATGGCCGGCTGGTCGCGTTCGATGAGGAGGCCTAACGAGATGAGCTTCACCCCGTGCGCCTCGTGCGGGATGATCTTCTCGTCCTGCACCATTGGCGCCCCGCTCACCCCCATCATGCGCGGGATGTTGGGGCCGTAGATATCGGCGTCCATGAGCCCCACGCGCAGCCCGCGCTGCGCCAGCGCCACCGCCAGGTTCACCGCCACCGTCGACTTGCCCACCCCTCCCTTCCCCGACGAGACGGCGATGATGCGCCCCAACTGCGGATAGTGGACGGGCTGCGGCGCGCTGGGGCGCGGCGCGGCCGGACGATCGTCCATGACCGGTAGCGTACGCGCCTGTCCCCCGGCCGGACGCCCAGCCGCGGCCTGCGCCGCCCCGCGCCCCGGCGCAAACTCCGACGGGTCGCGCACCGCCACTTGCACGTTCGTCACGCCGTCCACGCGCTCCACCACCTGCCGCACGTCGCGCACGAGCGTCGCGTCGTCCTGCGGCGCCAGCACCACCGTCAGGTGCACCTTGCCGTCGAGCGTGGTCCCGATGTCGCGCACCATCTGGCTGGTGAGCACGTCCTCGCCCGTGCGAGGGTTACGAATCGCCGACAGCGCGATCCCGATGCGTTCCTGGAGCGTGGTAGCCATATGTCCGGCAGAGAGGTGAGTTCGATCCGTCGACAACACGCGAGGGGCCACCGCGGCCATCCGTCAGCTGCACCTCGCCTTCGCGGGGCCCCGCGCCGGGGTCCCTGTCCTGCACGCGCGACCGCCGCACGGCGGTCGCGCCGGTCACTCCGCCGTGGCCGGCGAGAGTTCGCCCACGTAGGCACGCGCGGCATCCACCACGCGTTCGCGCACGCCATCGAGCGACCCGGTGATCAACGCTCCGGATGCCTTGGCGTGCCCGCCGCCGCCGAAGTCGCGCGCAAATCGGTTCACGTCCACGTCCCCGGTGCTGCGGAACGACACCTTCACCTTGCCGTAGCCCAGATCGCGAAAGAAGAGCGCCAATCGCGTCCCGGCAATCGAGCGCGGATGCTCGACGATGCCGTCCAGGTCCTCCGGGCTCACTTCGTAGCGCTCGAGCGCATCGGCCGTCACGCAGATCCACGAGATCCCGTGCAGGGGGTCGTGCCCTAACGAGTGCAACGAGTCGCGCAGCAAGAAGAGCCGCCCCGGCGAGACCGACGCATAGATGCGCCGGTACATCTCCTCCGGATCGACCCCCTTGGCCAGCAGCGTCGCCGCAATCGCATGGCAGCGCGGCGTCGTGTTGGAGTAGCGAAAGCCGCCGGTATCGGTGAGGATCGCCGTGTACAACGCCTCGGCGATGGCCGGAGTGATCTCGAGGTTGAGCGCCGTCGCAAAGTCGAACAGCAGCTCGCCGGTGGCGCAGGCCGCGGTGTCGTCGAGCACGATCTCACCCGCCGGCTCTTCGGTCGGCACGTGGTGATCGATGACGATGCGCGGGACCTTGGCCGCGCGCACCGTGTCGGCGAGCGCGCCCAGGCGCTTCATGTCGCTCACGTCGAGCGCCACGATGCCGTTCACCGTCTTGAGCGCCGACGCCCCCTTGGACGTGGCGTCCGTGATGTCGGGCCCCAGCAGGTAGGAGAAGATCGACGGCCACGGCGTCGGGTTCACGACGCGGGCCTGCACGCCAAGTTGCGGCAGCAGGCGGGCGAGCGCCGACACCGACCCGGCGGCGTCGCCATCTGCGTTGATATGCGTCGTGAGCGCGACCAGTGGGGTCGAGCGAAGGGTGTCGGCGATACGCTCGATGGCGTCGCGACGCGAGGCGGGAACAGCGAGCAGCCCGGTCAATGGCACGGATCGTAGGGACAAGCGAAAGCGGCGCTCCACCAGGAGCGCCGCCCGTAAAGTAACAGCATCGAGAACCGAACGGCTGCGCCGTCCTCAGCTGCGACCGTCGATTGTGCCCTGCCGCACCTCGGGAGCCGCCGGTCCACCGACGGCTCCCGCAGCGCTCCCGAGCCTAGTACTGCGTCCCTGCCCGCTCGGCGGCCTGCACCTTGGAGTGATGCTTCCCGTACAGGAAGTAGATCGCCAGGCCCAGCGCCAGCCAGACCAGGAGTCGCAGCCATGTGTCGGGCGGGAGCCCGTACATCATGTAGCCGCAGATCAGGATCGACAGCACCGGCACCACCGGCACAAATGGCGTGCGGAAGGGACGGTGCAGGTTGGGTGAGCGGTAGCGCAGCACCAGCACGCCGGCGCTCACGATCACGAAGGCGAGCAGCGTCCCGATGGAGACGAGTTCGCCCAGCAGCCCGATCGGGAAGAGGCCGGCCACCGCCATGGCAAAGACGCCGGTGATGATCGTCGAGACATACGGCGTCTGGAACTTGGGATGGATCTTCCCGAACACTGGCGGCAGGAGTCCGTCGCGCGACATCGCGTAGAAGATGCGCGGCTGGCCGAGGAGCATCACGAGTACCACCGAGGCCAATCCGGCAATGGCGCCGAGCGCGATGAGCGGCTTGAGCCACTCGAGCCCCGGGCCCGCCTTCGCGATCGCGACATACACCGGATCGGGAACGTTCAGGTCCTTGTAGTTCGCCACGCCCGTCATCACGCGCGCCATCAGGATGTACAGCACGGTGCAGATGGTGAGCGATCCGAGGATGCCGATCGGGAGGTCACGCTGCGGGTTCTTGGCTTCCTGCGCCGCCGTCGACACCGCGTCGAAGCCGATGTAGGCGAAGAAGATGACGCCGGCCGCGCGCACCACGCCGCTCAGGCCGTAGCGACCGAACGACCCTTCGTTAGGCGGAATGAACGGTTCCCAGTTGGACGGCTGCACGTACATGAAGCCGAATCCGATCACCAGGAAGACGATCGTGACTTTCACGAAGACGATGATGTTGTTCAGCTTCGCCGACTCCGAGATCCCGACCACCAGCAGCGTGGTGAGGATCGCCACGAGGAACATCGCCGGGAGGTTGATGATCGCCCCGCTCGGGACGAGCGTGTGCGTCCCCTCCACGTTGAACGGCGCATTGGACAGCGACGCCGGGATGTTGATCCCCGTGTAGTCGCGCAGGAACGAGGTGAAGTACCCCGACCAGCCCACCGCCACCGTCGATGCCGCAAACAGGTACTCGAGGATCAGGTCCCAGCCGATGATCCACGCCACCAACTCGCCCAGCGTCGCGTAGCCATACGTGTACGCGCTCCCGGCGATCGGGATCATCGAGGCAAACTCGGCGTAGCAGAGCCCCGCAAAGAGGCACCCCGCACCGGCCAGCACGAACGAGAGCACGATCGCCGGCCCGGCATACTGCGCCGCCGCCGTCCCCGTGAGGACGAAGATGCCGGCGCCGATGATGGCACCGATGCCGAGCAGCGTCAGGTTGAGTGCACCGAGCGTACGCTTGAGCGTCGGCTCGCCACTCGTCCCATCCGCTTCCTTCATCAGGAGGTCTAGGCTCTTCTTGGAAAACAGTCCCATCAGGGAGTCTCCGGTGGAGAACGTGAAAAAGGCGATCGCCGCCACGATCGCCCGACGGTAGGACACGCCGTCTCACAGGGGTGCCAGCGCCTGCACACGTGCGAGGCTCCGGCCGAGGACAAGCGCGCCTGGTGAGATGGCGACGTCGTCCTTCGTAAGGCGCGGGCAAAGTGCGACACGGGAAAGTCGCTTGTCAAGCAAATGCAAATGAAAACGCGGGCCCCGAGCAGGGACCCGCGAGTTCTGACATCCACCTGACATCCGCCGACTTGCGCGGTGTAATTGTCCGGGCGCCCTCGACGCCTCGTGCACCCCGTCTCGTCACACGCTGTAGTTCGGCGCCTCACGCGTGATGGTCACGTCATGCGGGTGCGACTCGCGCAACCCGGCGGCCGTGATGCGCACGAACTGCGCTTCGGTGCGCAGCGTCGTGATGTCGCCGCACCCCACGTACCCCATCCCGCTGCGCAGCCCGCCGACCATCTGGAAGAGCACATCGGCCACGGGGCCCTTGTACGGCACGCGTCCCTCGATCCCTTCCGGGACGAGCTTCTTGGGGCTCATCTCCCCTTCCTGGAAGTAGCGGTCGGCACTCCCATCCTGCATCGCCGAGAGCGATCCCATGCCGCGGATCATCTTGAAGCGACGCCCTTCGAGCAGGAACGACTCCCCTGGGCTCTCCTCCGTTCCGGCGAGCATCGATCCCATCATGACGCTCGAGGCGCCAGCCGCGAGCGCCTTCACGATGTCGCCCGAGTACTTGATGCCGCCGTCGGCGATGACCGGAATTCCATTCGCCCCTTCGACCGCATCCATCACGGCGGTGAGCTGCGGGACGCCGACGCCGGTCACCACGCGCGTGGTGCAGATGGAGCCCGGGCCCACCACGCACTTGATCGCATCGACCCCGCGCTCGGCGAGCGCCGCAGCCCCTTCGCGCGAGGCGATGTTGCCGGCGATGAGTTGCACCTGCGGGAAGGCCTCGCGCACCTTGGCCGTCGCCTTGAGCACTTCCTCGCTGTTTCCGTGCGCGGTGTCGATGATGAGGACGTCGACCCCGGCATCCACCAGCGCCTTGGCGCGCACCAGGACGTCGCCGCCGGCGCCTAACGCCGCAGCGCAGCGCAGACGCCCGTGCTGGTCCTTGTTGGCGTTGGGGAACTGACGGCGCTTGTGGATGTCCTTGATCGTGATCAGCCCCTTGAGCGTCCCCTCGCTGTCGATGACCGGGAGCTTCTCGATGCGATGCTCGGCCAGGATGCGCTCGGCGTCATCGAGGGTGGTCCCCATGGGCGCGGTGACCAGCGCCTTGGACGTCATCACCTCGTGAATGGGGCGCTGCACGTTGCGCTCGAACTGCAGGTCGCGGTTGGTGATGATCCCGACCAGCTTCCCTGCCCCATCGATGATGGGGACACCGCTGATCTTGAAGCGGTTCATCAGCGCCACCGCCTCGCGCAGCAGCGCGTCGGGGGTGAGGGTGATGGGGTTGAGGATCATCCCGCCCTCGGAGCGCTTGACCCGGTCGACCTCGGCCTGCTGCCGGTCGATCGACATGTTCTTGTGGATCACCCCGATCCCGCCGGCGCGCGCCATGGCGATGGCCATTTCGCTTTCGGTGACGGTGTCCATCGCCGCCGAGACCAGGGGGACGTTGAGCGGAATCCCCCGGGTGAACCACGTCGACGTGTCGACGTTCTTTGGGTGAACCAGCGAGTGCCGGGGCTGGAGCAGGACGTCGTCGAAGGTGAGCGCGATGTCCTGTCGAATGCGTATGATCGGCGCGGCGCCGTTGGTACCGGAGTGACCCGAAGTACCCGGGGTACCGCTACGCGAAAGCCCGCTCTCCGGTGTGCTCGGAGTCGCGGGCCCGTCGGAAGATCGAGTTGTTGTCGCCATGGCGAAAGCTAGACCGACCCGGAGGCGACTTCAAGCGGGCGGCGTCTCCTTCACTCAACTCAGGAAGACGAGAAGACGAGAAGACGGGAAGACGAGAAACTGACCATCAAGAGGGTGATGGATTCTCGTCGTTCTCGGCGGGGGGGGCGCCATTCGTGGGCGGGGTTGGGCCTGTCGTTGGCGTCGTCCCGGTCACCGTCTTCACCACGTCGCTGGCGGTGTTCACCACGTCGGT
>CAZLLP010000047.1:0-35786 GCA_964560345.1 uncultured Gemmatimonadaceae bacterium | reverse complement strand
CCTGCTGCCCTGACTGACCTTGAGCGCCCTGCTGCCCCTGCTGCCCCTGCGAGCCTTGTTGGCCCTGCGAGCCTTGCGGCCCTTGTGCTCCTTGCTGCCCCTGCGAACCCTGCTGGTTCTGCGCGCCCTGACGGCCCTGCGAAGCTTGTTGCCCCTGCTGACCGCCCTGATCGTCGCGCAAGCCGCGCTGTCCCTCGGCGCCCGGCGCTGAGCCCTGCGCTGCCCCCCCTGCACGCTCGCGCATGCGTTCGTCGAGCGATGCGAGCGAGCGCACGAGGTCGCGAGCCTGCGCCAGCGAACGCGCCCGGCGCTGGGTGCTGTCGCTCGCCGCCGTCGACGTTGCCCCCGCGACTTTCGCCGACAACGAGTCCAGCGCCTCACCGATCTGCTCCTCGAAGTTCACGGCGCCTTCGCGCGACTGCCGGCGTACGTTCTCCTTCGAATAGCGGATCATGTCCTCCAGTCGCTGTTTCCGGATGTCGTTGGCCGCCTCCTTGAGCTTGCGCGCCGTCGCCGCGCGCTCGCGCAGCGCGTCACGCGAGAGCTGGTCGAGCTCCTGTTCGAGCTGCTCCACCTCGCGCGCCATCTGGTCCTTTCGCTCGTCGACGCGTCCCAGGCGTTCCTCGCGCCCCGTCCCCTCGCCCAGACGATTCACCTCGTCGCGCATCTCGCGCTGCTGGTTGGCCAGGCGCTGTGCGCGTTCCGCGGCCCCCTGCATGCTGCGCGAGGTTTGGGCACCACGCGATTCCTCCAGCAGGCGGCGCGCGGCCTCCAACCGATCCTGCGCGGCGCCGCCGCTTCCGCTGCCCTGCTTTCCTTCGCTGGCCGCGGCGCGGCGCATCGCCGTCGCGGCGTCCTGCAGCGCGCGCGCGGTCTGCTGCATCTCCGGCGACTCCTGTTCGCGCGACAGCCGCTCGAGCCGTCGCGCGAGCTGCTCGGCCTCCTCGGCCATCTGCCGCTGCGACCCGCCGCCGCCACCGCCGCGACTCGACGACTGCGCGCGCTGGCGGGCCCGTTCATTCTCTTGCTGCTGCCGGGCCGCGAGGCGCTTGAGGCGCTCGATGGCCTCGTCGACCTCTCGATTCGCCTGCTGTTGCGCCCCGCTTTGCACCTGCTCGTACTGGTTGCGCAGCTTGTCGGTCTCCAGCTCGAACAGGTCGGCCAGGTCCTCGGCGCTCGAACTGCCGCCGCCACCACCTCCGCCGCCGTTCTGCAGGTTGACCTGCACTTCCTTGAACAGTGCATCGACGCGTTCCAGCAGCTGCAAGGCGCGCTGCTCCGGCCCAAGCGCTTCGCTCAGATTGCGGTTGGTCAGCTGGGCTTCGGCTGCCTGCATCTCGGTCAGCACGCGCGGCATGATCTCGGCCATCACGGCGAAGTTGGAGTCGCTCTTCATCACCGCCGGGCGCTGCAATCGGGTGAGCGTCTGCTGCACCGACTCTCGCACCTTTCCCTGGCCAAGCAGGATCGTCGTCACGTCGCTGCGGAACTCCGCGGTTTCGGGGGTCGGCCGGTCGCGATCCGCCTTGAACGTCGCGGCCACGATCTCGCGCTGGCGCGCCACCAACGTCCCGGCATCTTCACCCGGCTGCCCGCCACCGCCACCGCCCCCCTGCTGGTTCTGGCGATATTCGCGATCGAAGCGACGAATCGTGAGGAAGTAGATGTCGGTGGACGCACTCTTGGCCCCCGACACAGCGTCGTTGTCCCAGGCCTTGACGTAGTACGACACGACGTCGCCCGGCTGCAACCCCAACTCCTCGAGGAAGATGGTGTGGCCCGCGGTGAGGTCGCGCGGCCGGCGCCCCTTCCCTTCGGACAGCACGATCGTCTTCGACTCGCCGCCGTTCACCTGGTAGTGCAGCTCCATCTTGCCGATGCCATAGTCGTCGTTGGCTTCGGCCTCGATGAGCACTTCCTCCACGTTGGTCGGGCGCACGTCGCGCCCCGGCTTGCGAATCGAGACCTGCGGCGCGAGGTCTTCCATCGCATCGATTACATAGTCGACATTGCCGGCGACGCGCGTGCCGTCGCTCGCCTCGAGTTCGACGCGATAGAACCCATCGCGTCGCACCCGCACGCTTCCCGTGAGCGTGGAGTCGTCCAGCCGCGTGAGCGCGAGGGCCGAATCGCCGTCCATCACAATGCGCCCTCCGCGCACCGCGCGCGTGGCGCGCACCCGCACGGTCGCCCGCGTCCCCTTCACCGCGGCGATGTCTCCCACGTCCTCCATCTGCTCGGTGGCAAGCCCGGTGTAGGCCGGATACTCGAGTTCGAGATCCATGCGGCGCACCGCCGGCAGGTCACGCACCGTGAGCTTGAACGGCGCCGAGCGCACGCCATTGGATTCGACGTAGTACTCCGCATCGTCGGACAGGTCGAACAGTCGCGCCGTGTAGCGCGTCGAGTCGACCGCCGGCCCCATCGCCATGCGCTCCCACTCGCCGTTCGCACCGCGTCGCACCGACAGCTCCACCACATCGCTGGCAAACCCGAGCAAGCGCGCCGAGATCTCGAAGTCGCTCCCGCGCGCGATCGTGGCATCGCCAGGCTTCACCTCGATCGCGTACACAGGGGCCGCCGCCACGTCGCGCCACGGCGTCAGCAGCAAGCGAGCCGACTCCTTGATCCACGATGGGCCGAGTGCGATCAACGCCGCGCCCGAGGCGATCACGAGCGCCGAGACCGCCAGCGCGCGCAGCGTGACGGGACGTTCGAGGACCGCGACCGATGGCGTTCGCGTCAGGCGCCGCGCCGCATCGCTAAACAGTCCATGCGTGAGCATCGGCGACCGTGCCTCGTCAGGTAATGCCGTTGCCGCGACCTCCACCGCGCTCAACACGGCACCGCCCAGCTCCGGCACGCGCTCCTCCACGTACAGCGCAAGCCGCGCGTCCGGCACCTGCCTGACGAGTGGCCACACCACCCACCGCCCGGCAATGGCCAGCGTGAGGAACCCGAGCAACCACCGCGCCACGGAGACGCTCTCCGGGGAGAAGCGCGCCGCCTGCAGCGACGCCGCCGCCAGCCAGAATCCCAGCAGGAGCGCCGCCAGCGTGATGGCCACCCCAACCGCGGCGTGCCGCCAGCGCCAGCGACGGCGGATGCGAGTGAGCGCTGCCGCGTACGGCGGCGGAGCGTTGGGGACGGTCGGTTCGGCAAACGTGGCCATGGCTCGACTCCTACCTGGGCTGTAACCGACGCCGCGACACTCGGCTTGCCAGCCCACCTTCGGCCAGCAACACCAGCGCCGCTACAACGAGAAGGTACCACCACATCGACTGCGTGCGCTCCTGATCCACCAGGCGCTGCACCGGATCCACCGTCCCTTCGGCCGTCGCGAGACCGCCATCGGGGGCCAGCGCGTTGGTCAGGCGCGCCGGATCGAAGGTCGCAAACTCGAGCTCGGATGGGGCGGGATTGGCCGCGACCAGTCGCGGGCGCTCGTTAGGGACTCCGGACCGTCGCACCTCGTACCACCCCGCCTGCCGCAGTTCGAGCGCCGCGGGGGCATCCGGACCGCCGACCGTCAGCCGGCTCCCGTCGGGTGACACCACGCTGAAGCGTCCGGCACTCGCCACCACACTATCGACGACCGCCCCCTCAACGAGATCCACCGACTCGCCGACGGGAAAGGCCGACCGCTGTGGCCGATAGGTCGCCGAGTACTGCGTGAGCTGGTGCAGGAACGGCAGGAAGACCGCCTGACGAGGGAGATCATTCCACAATCCGTCCAGGCTGCTCCCCCACGTCACGATGCGTCCGCGTCCCTGCCGGTGCTCGGCGAGTGCCACGGCGCCATCGTCGAACCGCGCCAGCACGCCCTCCTGCACACCGAGCGGGCGATATCGGAAGAAGCGGGCGACCGACAGGTCACCGCTGCGCGTCCCGCCAAAGATTGAGAGCGCCGGATGCGCGCGATCGAGATACCCCAGCACCGCGCCGCGCTCGCCCAACCGATCGACCGGATTTCCGATCGCCCCCGGCAGAAGCGGCTGCGCCGCGGCTGGCCAGTTCCGGCTGGCCGAACGTTCGCCTAACACGTTCAGCAGACCGCCACCGCCGCGCACGTACGCCAGCAACCGCTCGGCGCCGATCGCTTGTGGGATTCCGGCATCGTTGAGGATCACCAGACGTCGCCCTTGCAGGTCGGCCGGCGTCGCACGAGGGGCGCGTACCGCCCTCACATTGAACGCGGGCTGATCGCCGATGGCCAGCGCACGCGCCACGAAGATCGAGCGCTCCGTCGAGGCGTCGCCATGATCGATGAGCAACACGCCGATCGTCGGCGCGCGGCGCAATAGGAAGTGAAACGCATCGTCCGTCGTGAGCGCATCGCCGTCAAGTGCAACGCGTGCCGGAACGCCGTCCCCCGGCACGGCCACCGGCGCAAAGGCCACGGCGCCGCCGCCATCCGAAGGAAGGTCGATCTTTCGCGTCTCGACCGTGCGCCCGTTGACTTCAAGCCGCACCGCTGCGCCCTTTACCGCCGGTCCCACGTTGATGACGCGCGCGCTGACGATGACGCGCTCGCCTGACGAGGCCAGGTCGCGCCGCATCTCCACCGCGCGCACCGACCGATTCACCACGGGCCCTTGACCGACGTCGACCGGGACGATCGTCGTCCCCGTGGGCATCTTCACCTCATCGCCAAGATCCCACGCGCTGCGCTGGAAGTCGCTCACGACAAGCAGTTCCCGCTTGGGCAACCTCGACATGCCGAGCACGCGTCGCGCGAGCGCCACCGCCGGTGCAAGTCGAGTCCCGGCGTCCACAGGTCGGATCGAGTCCAGCGCACTTCGCAGGAGTTGTTGGTCGGCCGTTGCCTCGTTCACGACAGCGGCTCGCACGTCGAACGGAACGAGCGTGAGGCGATCACCGCGCCCCACCGACGCAATGCGCGCACGGACCGCCTGCTGCGCCGCGCTCCATCGCTCGCCGTAGCGCATGCTCAGCGAGCGATCGAGCAGCACCACGACCTCGGTGCCGCCATTCGTGGTCGCCGCGGCCTCGGCGGTGCGCGCCAGCACGGGGCGCATGAACGCCGCCGCCAGCAGGGCGATGACCAGGCAGCGCGCGGCGAACAGGAGCCAGTCGCGTATGCGCTGGCGGCTGGCGTGCTGATACGGCGTGCGCTGCAGGAACATCAACGACGGAAAGGCGATCGCGTCCTTTCGTTCCTTGTGCACCAGGTGCACGAGGATCGGGATGGCGATGGCGGCAAGCGCCGCGGCAAAGAGCGGGGCGAGGAAGGAGAACTGCATCACTTCACCGTGCGCAGTCGCTCGCGCCGCAGCAGGTAGTCGAACAGGACCGCGTCGAGCGGCTTCGACGTATCGACATAGGTGTAGTCGATGCGGTGCTCCCCCAGGCGGCGCTGCATCGTGGCCACATGCTCCGAGATGAGGCGCTGGTACTCGCCACGCAGACGCGACGGAACGACCGGCAGTCGCGCCCCGCTCTCCACATCCTCGAATGTGGCCGCATCGCTGAAGTCGAACGAACGTTCCTTGGGGTCGAGCAGCTGCATGACGACCACGTCGTGCCCCGCGTCGCGCAGCGGCCCCAGCGCCGAGATCACGCGATCGGGCTCTTCGTACAAATCGGAGAGCACGAGCATGAAGCCACGCCGTCGCTGGCTCTCGGCGATCTTGGCCAGCGGACGCGCCAGTGCCCCCTTCCCCGACGGCGTCGCGCGATCGATGGAATACAGCACCTGCTGCAGATGCTTGGCCGACGGCGGTACATAATCGATGATGTCGCCGTCGAACGAGGCGAACCCCACGCGATCACGCTGCCGGTGCGAGAAGTATGTCAGCGACGCGGCGAGGTACTTGGCGTACGTCAGCTTCGTCATCTCTCCCGAGGCGTACCCCATCGAGGCCGAGGTGTCGAGCAGCACCATGAAGTTGGTGTTGGTATCGGCCTCGAACTCCTTGAGGTAGTAGCGCTCCGTGCGCGCGTACACGCGCCAGTCGATGTGCCGGATGTCGTCGCCCGGCATGTACTGACGGTGCTCGGCGAAGTCGGTGGAGAATCCGAGATGCGGGGAACGGTGCAGCCCGGAGATGAAGCCCTCCACCACCCAGCGCGCGACCAACTCCAGGTTGCCGATGCGCGCGAGCGCAGCGGGGTCGATGAAGCGGACCCCGACCTGCGACGCGTCTTCGCGACGGTCGGACGGTGTGGTGGGAGGCGTCGTCATCGCCTAGAGGCGCGCCTTGGGGAGCGGCACAGCATCGACGAGCTTCGTGATGATCTGGTCCGTCGTCACGCGTTCCGACTGTGCATGGAAGTTGGTCAGGATGCGATGGCGCAGCACCGGTGCGGCGAGCGCCTTGACGTCATCGAACGACACGTGGTAGCGCCCCTGCATCAGCGCCCGCGCTTTGCCGCCGAGCACGAGATACTGCGCGGCACGCGTGGACGCGCCGTACGTGACCCACTGCTTGATGAAGTCGGGCGCCGTGGGCGACGACGGGCGGCTCGCGCGCACCAGGTGCACCGCATAACGCGCCACCGACTCGGCGACCGGCACGCGCCTGACGAGTCGCTGGAAGGCGATGATGTCCGGGCCGGTGATGGCGTGCTTGAAGACGTGACTCTGGATCGCGGTCGTGGTCTGCACGACCTTCAGCTCGTCATCCTCGTTGAGGTAGTCGATGATCACCTGGAACATGAAGCGGTCGAGCTGCGCCTCGGGGAGCGGATACGTCCCTTCCAGTTCGATGGGATTCTGCGTGGCAAAGACGAAGAACGGTTCTTCCAGCTTGTAGGTACGTCCCTGCACCGTCACGCGATGCTCCTGCATCGCCTCCAGCAGTGCCGACTGGGTCTTGGGCGGCGTGCGGTTGATCTCGTCGGCCAGCACGATGTTGGCGAAGATCGGACCCGGGACGAACGCCATTCGCCGGCGTCCCGTCTCCGGATCCTCCTGGATGATGTCGGTCCCCGTGATGTCCGACGGCATCAGGTCGGGGGTGAACTGGATGCGCGAGAAGCGCAGGTCGAGCACCTGTGCCATGGTGTGGATCAGGAGCGTCTTGGCCAACCCGGGGACGCCGACGATGAGACAGTTGCCGCCGGCGAACAGCGCCGTCAGCGCTTGCTCCACGACCTGTTCCTGCCCGATGATCAGCTTGTGTAGCTCGGTCAGGATCTGCTGCTGCCCGGCGCGCAGTTTGTCGGCCAGAGCGAGGTCGTCGGGTGCGTTGAGAGCAACGCCTTCGGGTGCGGTGGTCGTCACGGGTCTCCTGGTTCAGTGCGTCGACGAATCGTCGAGAAAGGGGCGCAGCGCCTTGCCTAACGCCTCGCGGCGCTCAATGTGTCATCGCGTATACCACGTAGTTCACGGCCAGCTTGTACGCTTCGTTGGTCAAGGCGACCGGAAGAAAGCCCTCGTCGGACCACTCCATGTAGTCGCCGATGTCGTTGTTGAAGTTCGCGATCATGACCAGCCGCTTGGCCGGGTCGTTGTCCTCGAACGCCCCCCAGAACTGCGCCTTCAAGGCGTAGTTCGGATGATCCATGTCCAGCGACTCGATGTGGTAGAACGAGTCGAAGATCGGGTGCGACTTGTCGAGCTGCACCAGCGTCATGCCGGGGAAGGCCCGTTCCCACCGCTGCTGGAAGTTGTAGAACTGGGGGTTGCCGGCAAAATCGTCGAAGATGAGGAAGCCCCCCTTGTGCACATACGCCTGCAACCCGGCGATCTCCTGGTCGTTCATGCTCCAGTATCCGGGTTCCGAGACATATGCCACCGGATACTTGAACAACGCCGGGTCGTCGAACGCGATGATGTTGCTCCCCTCGAGGAACGGCTTCACCGTCGTGAGCTCCTGCAGGATCTTCATGAAGTGCGTTTCGGCGCGTGGGTAGTCGTGGTCCCACTTGAGGTCCCACCCGCCGCCTAACGTCTCGAACCGCATGCGCACGAAGGTGAACCGCCCGTCGTACGGCACGTTCGGGTTGGGCTCGTTTCCCGGCGCCCGGCGACGCCCGCGAAATCCCTGCGCGGCCACCGTGACCAGCGGCAACAGCACCACCAGGGCCACCGCCCACCTGCGCCACCGTCTCATGGCCGTTTCTCCTGAAGGGAGAGCAGGAGTGCCTGCGCCTTCTCGAAATTGGGAGCGAGGTCGAGCGCCCGTAACACCTCGCGCTTCGCCGACGCCACATCGCCAGCGGCGGCGAAGGCCGCCGCCAGTTGATACATGGCGTCCACCCGGTCTCCCGGATCGAGCGCCAGCACGGCCTGTCGTTCACGAATCGCCAGCGCATGCTGCGCCATACGCCCCGCCCGCTCCGCCAGGCGCTGGTGCACCGCGATGTCGAATGGCGAGATGTACAGCGTGCGTTCCAGTGCGGCCAGCGCGCTCGCCCCGTCGCCACGTGCCGCCGCCAGCGGTTCGAGCTCCAAATTCGCCTCGTAGGCCAGCTCGTTGCGCTGCGTCATCGCTTGCAGCTCGCGGAGCGCCCCCGCCGAGTCGCCCCGCGTGAGGTGAATCTGCGCCAGCGTGCGGTACGGACTGTCCTCGCCCGCGTACGAGGGGAGGAGTCCCTTCGCCCGCTCCAACTCGCGCACCGCGTCGTCCCAGCGCTGCCGCTCAGCCGCGGCGGTGGCGGCGCGCATGGCGTCGGCGAAGGGGCCGCCCCAACGCACCTCCTGCGCCCCCTTGGCCGGCCCTTCGATGGTCACCGCTGCCAGTTCCTTGGCGAAGCGCTGGCGCACGTAGGCATCGAAGCGCTTGTCAAAGCCATCAGCATCAAGGCCAAGGACCTCGCGAATGACCTGCGGCGTTCCCGCACCCCGCTTGTAGCCGGCGAGCATGGCCCGAATCCCCGCGCCCCCCTTCTCGCGTTCGATCCATTCGGCCAGGAGCGACGCCTGGTAGTACGAAAGGATGACCTCCTGCGGGAAGCGCGGGCGCATGAAGCCGTCGTTCATGCGCGACGGGGGCGCCAGCATCCCGGCGGCGTAGGCTGCCAGGAACTCCGGCGACACGTCACTCCCCCACGACGGACGCGCCCGGCGCTCCTCCAGCACCGACAGCCCTTCGGAGAACCAGCGCGGGATGCGGTTGTCGGTCGCGCCTAACGTGAAGGTATGGGCAATCTCGTGCCAGAGCGTCGACCCCCAGTTGAACTCGCCCACCTTGCGCGCCGCCGGCGAGTCCATGGCCACCACCGGGCCAAAGCAGACCCCAAGCGCTCCGAGTCCCATCAGCCCAACGGTGCGTACCGAGAAGTCCGCGTGGCTGCGGAAGAACTCGACGCGCACCGGCTCGGTCGGCCGATAGCCGTAGCGCATGGCGAGCGAATCGAAGGCCATTTCGGCCAGCGGACCCGCGTACAGCGAGAGCAACGGGGCGTCCTTCTTCTCCATCACCAGGACAAAGCGCGGCGTCTTCACTTCGGTGTAACCGTCGAACGTGTCGAGCAGGTCGAGCGTGTTCTTCGTCCAGACGTCGTACGGGTCGAGCGCGAAGGCGCGGTCGAGGTTGGCCTTGCCGTCGCCGATGCGGCCCAGGCGCAACTGGTTGACGCCTAACAAGGCCAGCGCCCGTGCCGCCTTGGGATCGCGAGCCACGCCCTGCTCGGCGAAGGTCGCCGCGTCGCGGTACAGTCGGTTGCGCGCCGCCACGTCGGCGAGCGTCACCTCGGCGTCGGCCGCGCCGGGCAGGCGGTCGTGCGCGCGCGCGAGGGCGCGCTGGAAGTTGACCGAATCGCCCGACAGCCAGCGCGCGGCGGCAAGCGCCACGAGCGGCGCCGCGGCGCCCGTATCTGCCGCAAGCCCTCGAATCGCCTCGTTCGCCGCGTCGTCGTATCGTTCGACGTCGATGAGGAGGAGCGCGGCGATCGCCCGGGCCTCGGCATCGCTCGGGTTGACCTCGAGCGACTGCCTGACGAGTGCCGAGGCGTCGCCTCGCCCCTCGAAGGTGAGCACGCGCGACATCCCGATCAGCGCCCGCGGATGCTTCGGGTTAGTGGCCAGCACCCCTTCGAACGTCGCGCGCGCCAGCGTGCCTTCGTACTTCTCGAGAAAGAGGAAGCCCAGTTCGGTCCGCGTATCGAGGTTGCTCGAATCGGCGGCGACAGCCTCGTCGTACGCCTTGAGCGCATCCTTGAAGAGCTGCGGGTTGTCGCGCCCGAGGTAACGACAAGCCACCGCCACCGCGCGCAACTCGTCGGCAGAGAGCCGTCGCCGCCCGCTGTTGTAGACATCGATGAACCCATCGAAGGCGCGCATCGCCTCGTCCCGCGCCCCACTCTCGAAGGCCAACGTCGCCAGGTGCAACCTGGCGGTGAGCGAGTCGGGGCTGCGCACCGCACGCTCGTACGCGGCACGCGCTTCCGCCGCTCGTCCGCGCGCCCGCAGTGCGTCGCCCAGCACCACATCGACCGTCGTCGCACCGTTCGACGCCCGCCGATAGCGTTCGGCGGCATCGACGGCATCGGCATAGCGCCCGACATCGCGCAACGCGCGCACGAGCACGCGCACGGCCCCCGCGTGGGCGCTGTCGCGCGCCAGCGCCTGCTGCGCGAGCTGGATCGCTTCGTCATAGCGCCCGGCCTGCCGAGCCGCCGCCGATCGCGTGGCCAACGAGGCGGGATCGGTGTCCTGCGCGCACGCGACCGGCGGCGCCAGGACGAGAAGTGCCACGAGACTCCAACGACGGAAGACTGTCATGGCTTCTTCCCCTCGAGTGCGCGCAGCGCGCGCGACTTCTCGGCGAGCTCGATCATCAAGGGTTCGATCGCCTTCTGATACGCCTCCTCGCTCATCGAAGCGCGCTTGCCGCGCAACGCTTCGATGCGTCCCTCCACCTCGCGCCGCTCGGCCAACAGCTGCGCCGCCCGCGGATCTGCCGCCAGCGTCGCTCCTCCAGACGGTTCGAGAAAGACGGTACGAGCGCGCAGCCCGTCCGGCCCCTTCTCGCTGGCGTCGCTATGTCCAACGCCGTCGCCGTCATCCTCGAGGATCGCATGCTCGGTGGCGATCCGATTCCCTTGCTCGAACACGCGCTCGACTTCGCGTCGCGCGTACGTGAACGCCTCGAGCAGGTTCACGCGCCCGTCCTTGTCGCTGTCGGCCGCGTCGCCCGTGAGCGCGGCGACGAAGTGCTGCGGGAAGAGCGTCTCGTTCTGTTCGCGGCTCGAGCGCGTGGCGGTGATCACCACGCGATTGGGAGCCGCGAGCGACTTCGCGAAGTCGCCGCTGGCACTCGTGGTGTTGACGAAGATCACGCCGGCATCCCGCAGCGATGCGAGCGCCATGCGGAAGTCATCGCCCGACATGTCGGGCCCCGGGACGTTGTAGCGCGCCGCGTCTCCCTGCGTGGTGCCGTGGCCGAAGAGGACGATCACCAGGCGATCGCCCGACGTCATTCCGCTCGAGAGCTGTGCGATGTGCCGCAGGATGTTGTCGCGCGTGGATCGGCCGCGCACGCCGGCGCGCGTCGAGTCTTCGGCGAGGATCGCCACCTGCGATTCGGGAATGCCGAAGCGCTTGGTGGCCGCCGATGCGATGGTCGTGGCCCAGAGGTAGAAGGCGTCGCCCAGCCGCTTTTCGCCGCTGACGCCGGCGACGATGAGCATGGCGGTGCGAGAGGCGGGTTGGGCGGTGGCGCGCGCGTGCGCGTGCGCCGAACGCGGGAGCGCGGCGTGGGGGGCCCCCCCCAACAACAACGCTACCCCCACCCCCCGCATCGCCCCGTACCATTTCCTTCCCGACCGGATCATGCCGCTGCCTCGCCGCGCCTCACCCGGCGCCGCCTGCCTGGTGCCCTCGCCGTCGCGTCGCATCACGCCACCCCCCGCCGGCGCCGCAACGCCCACTCGGTGCCTAACGCCGCCAGCAGCAACACCAGCAGCACCGGCATGTCCCACAGGTCCTTCTTCTCCACCACCGTCGCCCCGCTCGCGCTGTACACCATGTCCTTGGCCACGTCGAGCGCGCGATCGGCCGGGTAGTAGCGTCCCCCCGTCTCCTCCGCGATCTGCTTCAGCAGCGCCGGCCGCATCTCCGCCCCGAAATACTCGTGCGTGGGCGGCGCCACGCGCACATAGGCTGCCTCGCCCGCCACGGTGTCTCGCCCCACCACCGCTCGCAACCGCACCTCGTGCACCCCGTTCCCCTCGGGGACGTAGGTCGTGCGATACTCGCCGTCACGCTCCACCGCCCACTCCAACGCGACGTCCTGTGCAACACCGCTGGGGGGCATGACGGTCCCCATCACCGTTGCCCCATTCGCCTTGAGATACCCCGAGTCGCTTACCTCGGCACGCAACGCGACCCCTTCGCCAGGACCGCTCTCGTCAGCCACCATCGTTTCCACGCGATCCGGGACGTCGCTCACCAACCAGCGCAGCATCTGCCGCCAGAACGTCTCGTGCGTCTGGTCATCCACCGGAATCGTCGCCTCCATCTGCCACAGCCACGAGTCCTGCGCCCCGAACACGATCGCCTTCCCGCGCCCATAGCGCTGATACGCGAGCAACGGACGCGACGTCACGCCGTCCGGAGAGGTCCCGCTCAGGAGGATCGTCGCGCCGGGCTTGGCACGCCCCAATCGGTTGACCGACGTGAGCGGCGGCAGGCCGGGCCAGCGCGCCCGCGAGGCGCTGTCTTCCCCCGCGAGCTGCAACGCAGGATGCCCAGCCCCGGCGGCCGTCGGCGACGCCTGCAGCGTCGCCAGCACCGGCACGTCACCCGACACCCCCTGCAGCTCCAATGGGAGCGCGTCGCTCACCGCCGTTCCGCCGTACCCCCCTTCGCCTAACGCATCGCGCCCGCCGAGCATCAGCAACCCCCCGCCTCGCTCGCTCACGAAATCCCCAAGCATCCGCAACTGGTCGGCGGTGAAGAACGAGGCCTCCACGCTCCCCAGCACCACCGCGCGATAGGCAAACAGCTCCTCGCGCGTGCGCGGAAAACCGGCCGCCAACTCCAGCGAGTCATCCACCCCCAGGCGGAGGAACTTGTCCTTTGACGATCGCAACAGGGTGACCAACTGGATGTTGCCGTCGGCCTCCACCGCGCGCCGCAGGAACTTGAGCTCGAAGCGCGGCTCGCCCTCCATGTAGAGAATCTTTTCACGCCGGTCACGCACCACCACCAGCGTCGTGCGCACGTTGTTCTCGGCGATCATCTCCCCTGGCTGCAGGGCAACCTTCACTTGCAGCAGGCGAGCCCCCGTCTCGGTGGCCGGGATGCGGATGCGCACCGACACCGCTTCACCGTCGCGCGGGAGCAGCGCGGTGGCCGTCCCCACGATGCGCCCCGAGTCCTCGATGACCACGGGCACGCGCACTCCGCCGTAGCCGCGCTGCACGAGTACCACCTGCACAAAGAGCGACGCGTTGCGCAGCAGGGTGCGCGGGGCGTCCACGCGCGCCACCTCGACGTCCTTGTCGAACCGCTCGCGACCGATTCCCACCGAATACACCGGCACCCGCCGCGCTCGCAGCGACAGCAACTGCTCGGCAATCCCCGGATCGTCGCTCGACGATGACGAGTTGTCGGCGCCGTCGCTCAGCAGGACCACACCGGCGGTGGGTACCCCCGTGAGGTCATCCTCGATGCGCAAGATCGACGAGGCCAGTCGCGTGCGCGTCCCCTCGTATCTTACCGCCGATGCGTCCGCGAGGCGCCCGCCACCGCTGAGCCTGAAGACGCGCAACTGATAGCGCTCGGCGAGGGCGCGCAGTAACGCCGAATCGGGGCCCCCCGCCAGCCGTGTCACCACGTCGCCGCGAGACGCACCGTCGGTATCGCGCACCTGCATGCTGCGCGAATCGTCGACCACGACCGCCACGACGTTGCGTTGCTGGACGGACGTACTCAACACCAGCACCGGGCGGGCCAGCGCAAGCGCGAGTACCGCGATCGCCGCCACGCGCAGCGCCGCCAGCGAGACGCGCATGCGCCGCGACAGCTCCCCCGCATGGCGCACGTACGTCGCCGCCGCCACCGCCGAGGCCACGATCGCCCCCGCCACGATGAGCCACAGCGGGAGCGATGTCGCAAAGGCGAGCGTCCCCTTCGCGAAGGCGAACGGGCGGTACTTGAACAGCAGCTCAACCAGACGATCCAAGCCCGCCCCCCTCGTCGTCGGTAGCGCGTTCCCCTACAGCACGGTGTACGTACGAGCCGAGCCTACGTTCCGCTGACGCACACCGGTGCGCCAGATCCCCCCGTCAGAGGTGCGACGCCAGCGCTCCCTGTCGCCGCCACGCTCGGTCCGCTCCACAAGGTGTGCCGGCACACACCGCCTCGCACCGTGATCGGGACGAAGCGACGCGCGGTGATCCACCACGGGCGCCTGAGCTCGACGGGGCGCACCCCGAACCTGGCAAGGCACACGTCGGCGTCCAACGTTGGTCACCCCCCGACGGCAACGAGATGCCTCGCGGTCCACGCGCCGCCGTCATACACCGGGCGCGCGTCGCGAGTCGTTAGG
This sequence comes from uncultured Gemmatimonadaceae bacterium, assembly GCA_964560345.1. GTDB lineage: Bacteria > Gemmatimonadota > Gemmatimonadetes > Gemmatimonadales > Gemmatimonadaceae > SCN-70-22. The sequence goes on along the minus strand of CAZLLP010000047.1, from coordinate 21,324 downwards.
CCGCCGCCCCGCTCGACTCGCCCAGCAGGATCCGCTGTACCGCCTCGGTCCGGTACGCGAAGATGCGAGCGAGCTGCCGTTTGATCAGCGGCAGCGCCACGTCACCCAGCGGCGAGAACGGGAGGCGGTAGCGCACCTCATCATCGATGAATGTCCCGCCCTTCCCGTCCGGGCGAAAACGGTGCGTGTGGTGCCACAGGGCGTAGGGCCCCTTGAGCTGCTCGTCAACGAATTCGTACGGCGGGTTCCACCGAGAGATCAGCGTGCGCCATCCCATGGGGATGCCATGCAGCCGGATCGTGTAGTCGATGAGCGCCCCCTCCCGCATGTCGACCGGGAGCGGCGTCTTGATCTCAAAGCCCATCTCGGGCGGTGTGATCCGCGCGAGGTTCTCGGCCTTGGCAAAAAAGGGGAAGACCCGCTCGATGGGGAGCGGGAGGTGCAGCGAAGCGGTCAGTACGTGCGTCGGCATGTGCCCAGGGTAGACTCTCTGGGCCAACGACCGGGAGTTCCCGGTCGTTCCGCTTTCACGCACCCGCCATCCGACGTGACCTGCTACACCACGCGCTACGCCGCGCTACGCGACGCGCGCCGCGCCGTTTGCATCGAGTTCGGCGTCCGGCACAACCTTGCGATAGGCCTGCACCGCGTGCTGCAACGCCAGGAGCGCCGATGCCTCCAGGTCGTACTCCATCGTCAGCTCCGCCAGGCGCGCCGGCGAGTGGTTGGAGAACTTGCGGCTGTCCTGGTCGCAGCCCTCATGACGGCGGCTGTACTCGCGCGCCGCATGCCAGAGCGAGTTGGCCTTGTGCCACCAATCCTCTTCACGATGCGTCGAGGCCGTGGCCGACGACGACTCGTACGACTTGGCGCTCGCAATCAGGACGTCGTCGCAGATGCAGGCGATGCGTAGCGCCCCCTGCTGCTCCTCTTCCTGCGCGGCGCATTCCACGAGGCGCGCATACCGTTGGCGTTGACGCACACACTCCTGCGCCGCCCGAAACATCCGGTCGGCTTGGGTGCGCGGCGTTTCGATGGCAGCGTGGTCACCGGTGATGGCAGCGGATCGACTCGACTTCGGCATGCGACGTTGACCAGAGTGGTGAGACGGGAAGTTTAACACCGAACGATCGGGGATTGGGAAGCTCCCCCCGGTGCGTCCCCGAATCGTCCGCGGGGTGACGCCCCACCAGTCGGACAGTCCTTAGGGGGATCTCGTCACACACCGCCTATGACGCGCGCCGCCTTTCTCGACGAACTCGAGCTCCTCGTCCGCTCCCGCTACGCCTTGGTCGTCCTCGACACCTGGGAGTACGAACGCGCCGAGGAGGCCCTCAGACACGTCGCCTCCCGCCTCTCGCTTCATTACTTCGAGTGGCGACGCTCCAAGGGGATCCGGCGCGGCACGGGACCGGGCGACTCCCTCATCGACGACACCGCCCTCCCCACCGACGCGCTCCGGCACGTCGAGCGGGAGGGGGCCGGCATCTATCACTTCCCGGCGCTCGGCGCCCACTTCGACGACCCGCTCGTCGTCTCCCACCTGCACGACGTCGTCGACCGATTCTCCATGCGGCGCGGCGCGATCGTGATCTCGGGAGGCGAGGTCACGCTCCCCGAATCGCTCCGGCAGCACGCGATCGTCATCCCGGTTCCCGCCCCCGAGGGTGAGGACTACCGCGCGCTGATGGAGCGCGTCATTCGCGATCACGCCGCGCGCATGCCGGTACGGGTCGAACTCACCCCGTCGGATCGGGCCCGGCTGCTCCACAACCTGGCCGGCCTCACGCTCACCGAGGCCGAGAAGATCCTGACGCGCCTGATCATGGTCGATGGCGCCCTCAGCGCCGCCGACATCCCGCGGGTCACCGAGGCCAAGCGGCAGGCGGTCGAGCAGGACGGACTGCTGGAGTACTGGCCCACCGAGGGCGGCATGTCGCAGGTGGCCGGTCTCGAAGGGCTCAAGGAGTGGCTGGCCCGCCGCCGTGCCGCCGTCCTCGATCCGGAGCGCGCCTCCGCCTTCGGGCTCCCGTTCCCGAAAGGGATCCTCCTCCTCGGCGTCCCGGGGTGCGGAAAGAGCCTCTGCGCCAAGTCGGTCGCGCACGAGTGGTCGCTCCCGCTCCTGCGGCTCGACCCGGGGCTGCTCTACGACAAGTACATCGGCGACAGCGAGAAGAACTTCAAGCGCGCGCTGCGCACCGCGGAGCGCATGGCCCCGATTGTCCTCTGGATCGATGAGATCGAGAAGGCGTTTGCCGCGTCCGGGGGTGAACAGGACGGTGGCGTCTCGCGTCGCGTCTTCGGGTCGTTCCTCTCCTGGCTGCAGGATCGGCGTGGCGACGTCTTTGTCGTCGCCACCGCCAACGACGTCTCGGCACTCCCGCCGGAGTTCATCCGGAAGGGACGCTTTGATGAAGTGTTCTTTGTCGACCTGCCGCGCGCCGCGTCTCGTCGCGCCATCTTCGACATCCACCTGCGAAAGCGTGGTGGCGACCCGCGCGAGTTTGCCCTGGATGCGCTGGTGGCCGCCTCCGACGGCTTCAGCGGTGCCGAGATCGAGCAGGCGATCGTGGCGGCCCAGTATCACGCCTTCAGCGAGAACGGCGCGCTGACGCAGGCGCGCGTGGCGCACGAGCTCACCGCCACCCGGCCACTCTCGCGCACCATGGCCGAGTCGTTAGGCGCGCTGCGCGGGTGGGCGCGTGACCGCACCGTGCACGCCGACGGCGAGTCCCCGACGCCGCCGCGCCCCGTCCTTCTGAGCTGACGGAGGCGCGGGGCGCGGTCGACGACTGCGTGGTGCGACGACGGTTCAGGCCACGGCCCCTTCCTCCGCCTCGTCAGGCACGCCGGCCACCGCCCGCTCGACCACGTCGAACGGGGTGACGATCAACGCGTCCTTCCACCAGCGCTCCAGCTCGATCGGGCGCCCGCGCACGCGGGCGAGGTCGAGGCGCTCCGCGAAGTACAGCAGCTCGCAGCGCGGATCGTACATCTCCGGCACCGGGGAACGATGATGCGTCGCGATGGCGTGCGCGACACCCGCCCCCAATCCCCATTGCAGCGCCGCCAGTCCGCCTAACGGCTCGTGCAGCATGCGCAGCACGACCCCGAGGACGGGAAGCGGGAAGACGACATCGCGTCGCAGCGTCTTGCGCAGCTCGCCCAGGCGATCGAACACCACCAGCTTGCCGACGTCGTGCAGCAACCCCAGCGCATAGGCCTCGTCAGGCACGGTGCGAAACGCCGGGGCCAGCCCCCGCGTGATCGGCGCGACGCGCACCATGTGCTGCCACGACAGGTTCACCAGCTCCTGGTACGCGTTCCCCGGACGGCACAGCATGCCGTCGACCATCGTCTTGAGGACGACGTTATGCACCCCCGACGTCCCGACGCGCTGGACCGCGCCGTGGAGGGAGACGACGCGCCCTCCGCCGGTCGCGTAGTAGGCCGAGTTGGCATATCGCAGGAGCGCCTGCCCGAGTCCGGGATCGCCTTCGACGAGCGTGACGAGTCGCGACGTGGGGGCATTGGAGTCACGCGTCACCCCGAGCGCCCGCTGCGCCGCGAGTGGCGGTTGGCGCACGACCGCCTCGAACGACTCCAGGAGCGCATCGAGAAAGCGCGGCGCGTCCGACGTTTCCCGCTCCGCCCGCGACAGCACGTTCCGCAACTCGGCCACCCGCGTACGCACGTCGAGTTCGAGCCACCCCTGCATTTCGCGCGCGTCCGCGTCGCGTGCCACCGGCGGCAGCGTCGACGACGGCAGCACCGGTGTGCCTCCCTGCGGCGTACGCGCAGGCGTCGCGGGTGTCGCGGGCGCGGAGGGTTTGCCGACAGCTGCAATTGCGGGTCGGTCGGAAGAACGGAACCGCTTGAAGAGGTCGCCGAGCATGTGGTGACGGGTGCGGGGACGACGGGCGGGTACGGTCGACGGCGCGGCGCGCCAGCGAAGCCTGCCTCACCCTTCGGAGTATCGGCGCATCCACCGCGATTCTTTTCCACGTGCCGTGCGTTGCCAAAGTACAAAGACCTCCTGCAGGGGCTGCCGATGTCGTGGCGCCGACGCCTCGGGTTTTTGTGATCTGCATCGCAAATCACAGCGATTGGATATCGGACGACCGCACCGGGCGACGTGCGCATTGACGGCGGGACCGGATCTTCATAGGATTGCGCGCCTCTCCCCCGGGCCGACGCGGCCACAGCCGCCCTCGCCACCATGGCGTACGGGAGCCTAACGACATCGCCTCGCTGCACGGCGTTCGATGCGTGGGCCGGACCTGCGGGGGCTACGTCCTGTCGTGCTCCCCCCCGGCCTGGAGGAAAAGTGAAGAGGAAGCTCGGACTCGTTGCAGCCGTCGGACTCGTCGTCACCGCGTGTGCCGACCCCAGTGCGCCAACCGGCGCCGCCCGTCTCGCCCCGCTCCTCGTGCCCCAGGGCGATCTGACCACGCAAGTCATCCCGAACGAATACCTCGTCGTCCTGAGGAACCCCGGCGACATGGGGGCGCAGGGCGACGCCGTGTCCGATGCCGTCTCCAAGGGAGGCGTCATCACCGCACGCTGGGACCGGGCACTCAACGGCTTCGCCGCTCGCCTCTCGCCAGGCGCCGTCGCCCACCTGCGCAATCGCCCCGACGTCCTCTACATCGAACAGGACGCCATCATGCAGGCCACCGGCGTTCAGAGCCCTGTTGGCTCGTGGGGACAGGATCGCGTCGACCAGCGTAACCTCCCGCTCAACAACAGCTACACGTATCCCAACTCGGGTGCTGGCGTCCACGCCTACATCATCGATACCGGGATCAATCCGACGCACACGGAGTTCACCGGTCGCATCGGCAACGGCGCCGACTTCACCGGCAGCGGGACGACGACCGATGCCAACGGCCACGGCACCCACGTCGCCGGGACGATTGGTGGGACAACCTACGGCCTGGCCAAGGCCGTGACGCTGCACCCGGTGCGCGTCCTCAACGCCAGCGGTTCCGGCTCGTGGTCGTGGTATGTCTCGGCCATCAACTGGGTCATCGCCAACAAGAAGACCCCAGCGGTCGCCAACGCTTCGCTCGGCGGCGGCATCAACACCAGCGCCGACGCGGCAACCGATGCCCTCGCGGCAGCCGGCGTCACCTTCGCCATCGCAGCCGGCAACAACAACAGCGATGCCTGCACCGCGTCGCCCGCGCGCCGCGGTGTCACCAACGGCGTGATCAGCACGATGGCGAGCAGCAACACCGACGCCCGCGCCTCCTTCTCGAACTACGGCACGTGCGCCGACATCTTTGCCCCGGGCGTCAGCATCAAGAGTGCCTGGATCGGATCGACGACCGCGACCAGCACCATCAGCGGCACGTCCATGGCGTCGCCGCACGTCGCCGGCGCCGCCGCGCTCTACCTCGGCAACAACCCCGCGCTCACACCGGCGCAGGTCGAAGCCGCCATGAAGACCGATGCGACCACCGGCAAGATCACGAATCCCGGAACAGGGTCCGCCAACCGCTTGCTGTATGTTGGCGCGATCGGTGGTGGCACGCCGCCGCCGGTCAATCAGGCACCGGTTGCCCGCTTCGTGAAGACGAGCTGTCGCATCCAAACGGGGGCGTACTATCAGTGCACGTTTGACGCCTCGACGTCCACCGACGACGTCGGCATCGTCTCCTACGGCTGGGTGGCGCACCCGGGTGAAACGCCCAAGACCGGTATGATCAGGACGCTCTGGATGGGGCTCGCCGGTACCTACAACGTCACGCTCACCGTGACCGATGCCGGCGGACTTTCGAACGCGATCACCAAGTCGATCGTGGTTCCGTAAGTCGCACACGGCGACACCACCAGACAAAAAGGCCGTCCGCTTCCAAAGCGGACGGCCTTTTTCGCGCGCGGCACCAGCGATTGTCAGGCGCCCGTCAGGCGCTCGCCGTACCGGCTGGCCGTGATGCCGCAGCCGCCTGCATGGCACCGCGCAGTTTGTCGAGCGTTTCGTCAATCACGGCATCGTCGTGGGCGGCCGACATGAACCCCGCTTCGAAGGCCGAGGGGGCGAGGTAGACCCCGCGCTTGAGCGCTTCGTGGAAGAAGCGCTTGAACAGCGAGACGTCGGCCGTGCGCGCTTCGGCAAACGAGTGCACCGGCAGGTCGCGCAGGAAGAAGCCCCACATGCTCCCCACTGAGCCGGCGGTGCACGGGACGTCACACTCGCGAGCGATCGTCGCCACGCCCTCGGCGAGTCGTGCGGTGCGCGCCACCATTGTCGCCTGGATCTCCGGCGTGAGGGCCCCGAGCGTCGCCAGACCGCCCGCCATCGCCAACGGATTCCCCGACAGCGTCCCGGCCTGGTACACCGGACCGCTCGGCGCCACGCGCGACATGAGGTCCACGCGACCGCCGTAAGCGGCGACCGGGAGGCCGCCGCCGATCACCTTGCCTAACGTGGTGAGATCGGGCGTGACGCCGTAGACCTCGCGCGCGCCACCCAGCGCCACGCGAAAGCCCGTCATCACCTCGTCGAAGATCAGCACGGCACCGGTCTCGTCGGCCAGCGCGCGCAGCGCCTGCAGGAACCCCGGCTGTGGCGGAATCAGCCCCGAGTTCCCCACCACCGGTTCGACGATGATGGCCGCGAGGTTTGCCGCGTTGGCCCGGACCATCTCCGTCGTCTCGGCCACGTCGTTGAACGTCGCCGTCAGCGTGAGCGCCGCCAGCGAGGCGGGGACGCCGGGCGAATTGGGAAGGCCGAGCGTCGCGACGCCGGAGCCTGCCTTCACCAGGAACGAATCCGAATGTCCGTGATAGCAGCCGTCGAACTTGAGGATCGCGTCACGCCCCGTGGCGGCACGCGCCACGCGGATCGCACTCATCGTCGCCTCGGTCCCGCTGGAGACGAAGCGCATCATCTCCACGTGCGGCATGATCGCACGCACTCGCTCGCCTAACAACACTTCCAGTTCGGTGGGGATGCCGAAGCTCGTCCCACGCGCCATCACCTCACGCAAGGCCTCGAGCACCACCGGCGGCGCGTGTCCCAGCACCAGCGGCCCCCACGACAGGACGTAGTCGATGTACTCCTTGCCATCCACGTCCCAGATGCGCGGCCCCGTCCCGCGCGCGACGACGAACGGCTCGCCGTCCACGCCACGAAAGGCCCGCACCGGCGAGTTCACGCCGCCCGGGAACAAGTCCCGCGCGCGACTCATGATTGCCGCTGATTGCGTCATCGTCTGTTCACTCCAAGTGGCTGCACACGCCTAGTCGCTGTCGCGCAGCGCCTGCGCGGCGTCGTAGGCGAAATAGGTCAGCATGAAATCCGCCCCCGCGCGCCGGATCGCGATGAGCGATTCCATCATCGCCCGCTTCTCGTCCAGCCATCCGTTGGCCGCCGCGGCCTTGATCATCGCGTACTCCCCCGACACCTGGTACGCCGACACCGGATAGTCCGTCTCGTCGCGCACGCGCCGGATGATGTCGAGGCACGGTCCGGCCGGCTTCACCATCACGGCATCGGCCCCTTCGGCGATGTCGGCGCGCACTTCCCGCAGCGCTTCGTTGGTGTTGCCGATGTCCATCTGGTAGCCGCGCCGGTCGCCGAACTGCGGCGTCGATTCCGCGGCCTCACGAAACGGGCCGTAGAACGCCGAAGCGTACTTGGCGGCGTACGAGAGGATGGGGACGTGCGAGAAGCCGGCACCATCGAGCGCGGCGCGAATCGCCGCCACACGCCCGTCCATCATGTCGCTCGGGGCCACCACATCGGCCCCCGCGTGCGCGTGACAGACGGCTTCGCGCGCCAGCAGGGCCAGCGTAGCATCGTTGTCGACCGTTTCGCCCCGAATGATCCCGCAGTGCCCGTGCGAGGTGTATTCGCACATGCACACGTCGGTCATGGTGACGAGGTGCGGGAATTCGCGCTTGAGTGCGCGCACCCCCTCGGCCACTGGCCCGTGCTCGTCCCACGCCCCCGTTCCTTCCTCGTCCTTGGCGTCGGGAATCCCGAACAGGATGATCCCCCCCACGCCTAACGACGCCGCCCGCTCGGCATCGCGCAGCATTTCGTCAACCGACGTCTGCGACACGCCCGGCATGGAGCCGATCGGGCGGCGAATCGCGCTCCCCGGGCGCACGAAGAGCGGGACGATGAGCTGCGATGGGTGCAATCGCGTCTCGCGCACCAGCGCGCGCAACCCGGCACTCTGTCGCAGACGCCGCAGGCGCATCGTCGGGAAGTTGGTCATCGCGTCAGTCATGGTTCCCTCGTTAGGACTTGTGCGACGACGCCACTGCGCGCGCACGCGCGAGCAGCGCCGCGCCCCCGGACGCCAGCAACGACGCAGCCAGCTTGGCGCCGGCCTCCTGCGCCGACGCCGTCCCCGCGCCGTCGATGCGGATTCCGCCGCGCGACGCGCCACCACCGTCAACGTCGAGGATGACGCCGTCCAGCCAGAGCCCCCCATCCTTCGAGAGCGCCAGCGCTCCCACCGGGACCTGGCATCCGCCTTCGAGCGTGTTGAGGAACGCGCGCTCCGACACGGCCGCCTGCCACGACGCCTGATCGTGTACATGCGCGAGCAGGTCGCGAATGAAGGCGTCATCGCGGCGAATCTGGATGGCGATCACACCCTGCGCCGGCGCCGGGAGCCACGAGGGCGGTTCGAGCCACTGCGAGATGCGGCCGTCCAACCCGAGGCGCTTGAGACCGGCGCCTGCCAGGATGATCGCCTCCATGTTGCCGTCGTCGAGCTTCTGGATGCGCGTGGGCACGTTGCCACGCAGGTCCACCAGCTGCAAATCGGGACGCAATTGGCGAAGGAGCGCCGTCCGACGGAGCGAACTGGTCCCGACGCGCACCCCCGCGGGGAGTTCCTCGAGCGTGCGCGCCTGTGCCAGGATGTCGCCGCGAATGAGGAGCGCGTCGCGCGGATCCTCGCGCGGCAGCACGGCCCCAACGTCGAGACCGGCGGGCGACTCGGTCGGCAGGTCCTTGAGCGAGTGCACACAGAGGTCGACCCCGCCGCTGAGCAGCGCCGCCTCCAATTCCGCCGTGAAGACGCCCTTCCCTCCAATGGCGGGAAGCGGGACGTCGAGTCGTTCGTCGCCCTGCGTGGAAAACGTGACGACCTCGGTGGGGTGCCCCAGCGCGGCGATCGCATCGCGCACCATGTGCGTCTGCTTGAGCGCGAGCGCCGACCGGCGGGAGCCGATCCGGATGGGGCGCGCGCCGGACGGAGCCGGCGTCGGGTGTTCGTTAGGCATGCGCGAAGGAATCGGAAAGGATGCGACGCGTGGCATCGGCAAGCGCCGCCACGGTCGGCGCAGTCGCCTGCGCAGCAATCGACAGGCCGCACGCCGCCGCATCGGCGGTGGTCGTGGGCCCGATGGACACGAAACGCGCCGAACGCCACAGCTCGGCGGGCACCAACTGCGAGAAGGCGCGTGCGGCCGAACCCGAGGCAAACGTCACCGCCGCCACCGCGCCGCGCGCGAGTGCGTCGGCCAGTTGCGCCCCACCCTCGGGGAGCGGCCGTGTGTCGTAGCACGCCACGTCGACCACCGCCCAGCCAGCGTCGCGCAGCGCCCCGGGGAGCGCTTCGCGCGCCTCCCGCGCCCGCGGAAAGAGGACGCGCCCCGCTCGCCCCGCGGCGCGCGCCAGCATCGCTTCCGCCAGATGCAACGCATCCGAGACGTCGGGGACGAGGTCGACGTGCACGCCGATCGCCTCCAGCGCCTCGGCCGTGCGTCGCCCGACCGCCCCGGCCTGCGCGATCCCCAGGTCGCGCGGGGCCACGCCAAGCATGGCGCACGCCGCGGCCAGCGCCTCCACGCCGTGACGACTCGTGCACACCAGCCAGTCGAACGCCCCCTCGGTGGCGATCGTGTTCGCCAGCGAGTCCGGCGAGGTGAGCGCCACGCGCAGCAGCGGCGTGCGCACGGCACGCAGACCAACCGCCTCCAATGCCGTCACCAGCGGTGCGGCATCCTCGTCGGCGCGCGTCACCGCAACGCCTGGACGCTCAGGCATCGCCCGCACGCTCCGGCCATGGGCGTGCGGCCCGCTGGGTCACCTCGAGTCCCTGCAGTCGCGCGAGCGCCAGCGGAAACCACGCCGAAAAGCGCGACGCGTCGTGCGCGACTTCGTCGATCGCCTCCTGCAAAGACACGCGTCGCCAGGCGTCGACCTCGCGCTCGTCAGGCGCTGGTGCCTCGGTCACGCGCGCCACGAAGACGTGATCGTATTCGTGTTCGATCAACGTGGGCGAAACCTGCGCACGGTAGATGAAGGCAAACGCCGGCTCGAGCGTCGCGCATTCGAGCCCCATCTCCTCGCGCAGGCAACGTCGCGCGGCCTCGGCGGGCGCCTCATGTTCGCGCGGATGGCTGCACGCGCTGTTGGACCACAGTCCGCCAGAGTGGTACTTCCCCAGCGCACGTCGCTGGATCAGCATCGCCCCCGACGCATCGAAGGCGAAGACGGAGACGGCACGGTGCAGCGCCCCCGTCTCGTGGACGGAGAGCTTCTCGGCAAGGCCCAGCGGGTGATCCTCTGCATCGACGAGGATGACCGGAGGGGCGGCGGCGGTCGCCGAACTCACCGGCGATTCAGAACGGGCATGCGACAACGATACCACATTCACCCGGCGACCGCCTCGCTGGTGTGCAGCGTCCGGATGCGCGTCGCGATCCCCGCGGCGTCGAGGCCGCACCCGGCGAGTTGTCGCGCCCTCGACGCGGCGTAGACGATGCGATCCGGCACCCCGTGCGCCACCACGCGCACGTTAGGTTCCACGCGCTCCACCACGGCGGCGAGCATCGCGCCAAATCCGTTCACCACCGTCCCCTCCTCCACCGTGAGCAGGATGCGATGGTGTGCGCACAGCGCGTGCAGCGTCACCTCATCGTACGGCTTGAGGTAGCGGCAGTTCACCACCGTGACGTCGAGGCCTTCGGCCGAGAGCGTATCGGCAGCCTGCAACGCCTGCTGCACCATGGGGCCGAGTGCCAGCACCGCGATCTCGCGCCCCGGACGCAGCACCTCCCAGGTGCCCACCGGGACCGCGGCGACGTCGGACATGGGCGGCGCCAGGTCGGGCGAGGCATCGCGCGGATAGCGCAACGCAAACGGCCCGTCATGCGACACCGCGGTCCGCAACATCCCCAGCATCTCGGTGGAATCCTTGGGGGCGGCGACCGTCATGTTTGGGATGGAGAGCATGTAGGCGATGTCGTAGAGCCCCATGTGCGTCTCGCCATCCTCTCCCACGAAGCCGGCGCGATCCATGGCGAAGGTGACCGGGAGCTTTTGCAGTGCGACATCGTGAATCACGTTGTCGTACGCGCGCTGCAGGAAGGTTGAATAGATCGCCACCACCGGACGGATGCCACGCGTGGCCAACCCTGCGGCAAAGGTCACGGCATGTCCCTCGGCGATTCCCACGTCGAAAAAGCGCGACGGGTGCGCAGCTGCAACGGCCCCCGTCCCCGTCCCACTGGGCATGGCGGCCGTAATGGCCACCACGTCGCCGCGCTCCGTCATCAGTTCGGCCAGTCCGCGCCCAAAGACCGCCGTGTACGCCGGGTTGGCCGTCGACACGCGCAGCACCTTCCCGGTCGCCGGGTCGTGCCCGGGCGGAAGGGCGTGCCACTTCTCGCCGTGTTCCCCCGCGGGGAATCCCTTTCCCTTCTGGGTCGCCACGTGCACCAGGCGCGGTCCCGTCATCGCCCGGACGGCGCCGAAGGTCTCCATCAGCGCCGCCATGTCGTGCCCGTCGATGGGGCCGAAGTAGCGGAACCCTAACTCTTCGAAGAGCACCCCCGGCGTGAGGAACGACTTGACGCTCTCCTCCCACTTGCGCACCAGGAGTTCGAGGGCGCGATTGCTCTCCACAAACTCGCCGATCTTGCCGCGGATGCGGTTGTAGATCGGGTTGCGTTGCACCTGATTGAGATACTTCGACATCGCACCCACGTTCGGGGCAATCGACATCTCGTTGTCGTTGAGCACCACGATCACGTCGCGGTCGCTGTGCCCGGCATTGTTGAGCGCCTCGTAGGCGAGCCCGCTGGTGAGCGATCCGTCGCCGATGATCGCCACGACCTTGTAGTCGTCGCCCAGCAGGTCGCGCCCGGCGGCGATGCCTAACGCCGCCGAGATCGACGTCGCGGCATGGCCGGCGCCAAAGGCGTCATACTCGCTCTCCCCGCGCTTGAGGAAGCCCGAGAGCCCTCCTTCCTGCCGGATCGTCTCCATCCGGTCATTACGCCCGGTGAGCACCTTGTGCGGATAGCCTTGGTGCCCCACGTCCCACACCAGTTGGTCGCGCGGCGTATCGAACGCCGCGTGCAGCGCGACGCTCAGTTCGACGACACCAAGGCCGGCGCCGATGTGTCCGCCCGTGCGCGAGCAGACGTCGATGAGGCGCTCGCGGACGTCATCGGCCACGGATTGCAGCTCACGAATCGTGAGCGCGCGCAGGTCGGCGGGCGAGAGGATGCGTTCGAGCATTCGTTTACCCTCGCGCGTCAGCCGCGGCCGACCCGCAGAAAGAGTTCCCACAGCATGATCGGCAGGCGAGTCGCCAGGAAGGCATGTTCAATCGCTGCCAGCGCCGCCAACGCGCCAATCACCAGGCGCCGCATGCGCCCGCCGCTGTCGTCCCCGCGACGGGGGACGAGCATCCACACCGCCATCACGGTGTACGCCGCGATGGTCACCCACAGGAGCGGCGAATTGCGTTCCGGACCGAAGTAGCGCACCAGGTGCTGCAGGTATGGCGGAAAGATCTCCGCCCCGGAATTCACCACGCCGAAGAACAGGTTGAGCTTCGCGCTCTGGTGTGCCCCCCAAAACAGGAGCAGCGTCCACAACGCCAGCCGGTTCCGCGCGCCGTTCACCCCCCACGCCACCGCGGCGATCGTCGCCAACGCCAGCGCTTCCCAATGCCAGGTCGCCAGGATCGCGGCCATCGCGCCATCCCATCCATGCGTCGCCGAGCCTAACGCCGACGGTGCCGGCCCGACGACCCACCCTTCGAAGAACAGGGTGATGGTCGCCGTCCACGCCAGCGCGCCGGCAAAGAACGCGCGCACCCCGCCCGGGGCGCTGGTGTCATCGCGACTCGCCACCAGCATGCGCGCCGCCGCCACCAGGCACGCCACCGCTCCAACCAACGCGAGACCGCGCGTCCATGCATTGCGCTGCAGCGCGTACAACACCCCGGTCGCCGTCCACCAGAAGCACAGGACGAGCATGACCGCGTGCCGCCGAAGTGCGCCGGCAATGCGCCCGCTCGCCACACGAGGTGTCACCGCCGAGGCCGGGATCGCCTTGGGCGCCGTCATTGTGCCCCCTCCGTGCGCGCCGAACTCACCGCACGCGCGACCTCACGCGCCTGCGCCGACGGGAGCGGGACGTACTTGCCCCCCAGGGCGAGCGACAGCTCACGCGCTGCCGCCTCGCCGCGCGGCGAGGTGTCGATCATCACCGCCACCTGCCCCAACTCGCGAAAGGCTCGTGCCGACCGCCTTGCATCGTCCATCGCCCGCACTCGTCCAGGAGTCCCGTCACGCGCGATGTTGGCCCGCGCGTCGGTGAGCCAGACTGCCACCACATCCTGCCCCTCGCGCAGCGCGTTCAACGCCGTCGCATGCACCAGCTCGATGGCCGACGCCAGCGGCGTTCCCCCGCCACCCGGCAAGCCCGCGAGCATGCGCTTGGCTCGCGCCAGCGCGCGCGTCGCCGGCAGCAGCAACGTCGCCTTTTCGCCGCGAAAGGCGATGAGCGCCACCTTGTCGCGTCGCACGTACGTCTGCGCCAGGAGGAGTTCCACTGCTCCCTTCGCCTCCGCCAGGCGCTGCAGCGCCATCGACCCGCTCGCGTCCACCGCGATGATCGTCGTCGTTCCGGTTTGCCGCTTGTAGCGCCGGATGCGGAAGTCGTCGCGCTGCACGTCGAGCGAACCGGCGCTTGCCCGATTGGCGGCCTCCCGATCGCGCCGCCGCACCGGTTGCCACGGCGCGGCGGCGCGCAGCGTGGCAATCGGATCGAGTCGCTTTCCGGCTTCCAGCCGTCCAGGTGCCGAACGAAGCTGACGCCCCCGTTCCCCGCCCGTGCTCTCGCGACCGCAGCGCCCCGCACTGTGCGCGCGCCGGCGCGTCGACTTCGCGGCTGCCTCCAGCAGGTCCGGCGGGAGGAGTGCACGCACCGCTTCCAGCAGCACCTCCTCCGGAATGCCCTGCGCCTGGGTCGACGAATCCTCCCCTTCCCGCGGCTCCGACGGCTGCTGCGGTTCACTAGGCGGAGGCGGCGGTTCGGGCGGGGTCTCCGGTGGTGGCGGAAGCCTAGTGGCGCGCGGCGCCAGCACGAGCTGCGCCGCCACTTCGATGTCTTCTGCCGACACCGCGTCCCGTCCGGCAAGGGCGGCGTTGGCCCGCGCCGCGCGCATGGCCAGCACCACGGCCCGCAGCGAATCGATGCCTAACGCGTCGGCCAGCGCGCAGAGGTCGGGGGCCGCTCGGCTCCCATCCATCGCGGAGAGCTTCGCCCTTGCCGCCTCGACCTCCTCGTGGCTCGGCCACCAGGCATCGGGGTCGATCACATACGGCAGCACCAGATGAAACGCGAGGCGATCGGCGAGCGCGGGCGACACTTGCACGTCGCCAACGGCCTCCCCCGTTTCGTCGAGCGCCAGCACGGTCAGGCGGGCATCATGCCGCGCCGCCACCCCATCCCGCTCGAGCACGACCTCCCCTGAATCGAGCGCGTCGCTCAGCGCCGAAATGGTTCCGGCCATCGTGCGCTCGGCAAGCGGCATCACCAGGACGCCGCCGTCGCACTCGGCCAGGACCCCTCGCATGACGACGCGTCGTCCGGTGGCAAGGGTCGCGGCCAAGTCGAGGCCGCCCAGCACGCGATCGTCCGTCGCGTTCACCGGGAGGCGCCGCAACGGCGTCGACGGTCCCATCGCCTCGCGCAGCCGCGAAGCGAAGGCGCGCGCCGCGTCATGCGTCGGGCGCAACAGCACGGCCCCGCCCAATCCGCGGGGATCAACGGCGAGGAGCGAGCCGGCCAACGTAGCCAACCCCTCAGCGACAACGGCCGGTCCGCCCTCCTCGATCACGCCGCGCCTAACGCTTCAACCATCGCCCGCTCCACGCGCGACGTAGCGCTCGTCTCGTCCAGCGGATCGCGCCGCAGCCGGTGCCGAAGCGCGAGCGCAGCGACCGTACGCACGTGATCACGCGTCACCGTCGGCGCCCCACGCAGTGCGGCGAGCGCACGCGCGGCGCGATACACCGTGAGCTCGCCGCGCACCCCATCCGTGCCGAGCCGGGCGCAGACCGTGGCGATGTCCGACACGATGTCGGCCGCCACCGTCACCTTTCCCAAACGCTCGCGAGCATGCACGATCTGCCGGCGAAGCGCGAGATCCTGTTTGTGCCACTTGGCCGTGAACGCCTCGGGATCGCGATCGAAGGCATCGCGACGCAGGATCACCTCTACCCGCACCTTGGGGTCGGTGGGCGTCAGCACTTCGACGGCCAGCCCAAAGCGATCGAGCAACTGCGGCCGCAGGTCCCCTTCCTCGGGATTGCCGCTCCCCACCAGGACGAAGCGCGCCGGATGCCGAATCGAGATGCCTTCGCGCTCGACGACATTTTCGCCGGACACCGCGACGTCGAGCAGCAGGTCGACCAGATGGTCATCCAGCAGGTTCACTTCATCTACATACAGCCAGCCGCGATTGGCGCGGGCCAGCAGTCCGGCCTCGAACGCCTTTTCACCAGAGCGCAGGGCGCGCTCGATGTCGAGCGTGCCTGCGACGCGATCTTCCGTGGCGCCGAGCGGGAGGTCAACCACAGGGACCACCGACTTGCGCGATCGGATCTTCTCTCCGCCCTCCGTGCGCACGCGACACTCGTCGCAGCGCTCCCCGTTCCCACTGGGGTCGCAGCCATAGCGGCACCCCTCGGCAACGGCGATCGGGGGGAGCAACTCGGCCAGCGCGCGAACGGCGGTCGACTTCGCCGTCCCTCGATGCCCAAGAATGAGCACCCCGCCAACCAATGAGTCCGTCGCCGCGATCAGGAGGGCAAGCTTCATCTCTTCTTGCCCAACAATCGCTGCGAAAGGATAGCGATGCCGCACCAAAGCCTCTCACAAAGTGTCAACCAAACGGTACAGCCGGTTGACGGATGTCGCAATAAGACGACATAGTAGCGCGTCGTAGTGACGTTACACTACGAAGCGTCGAGGAAAACCCGGCCACGGCCGACCTGCGCGACTGGTTGTATGTGTCGCCGCCTTGGAGAGACTTCGCGTGGAAAGCCGCCCTGCCCGCCTTGCTTCACTGACCGACGTCGCCAAGACGGAGGTCACCCAGGACACCTTTGCCGACCGGATGCTCGGCATTCGGGACCGGATCTACGCGAGTCCGCTCTTTCACGAGTGGGCCGCTCGCATCCCCATCATTCGGTGGGTCGCCCGTTCGCGCGCGCAGGCGCTCTTCGATCTTACGGCCGGCTTCGTCTATTCACAGACGCTCGCCGCCTGTACCAGGCTCGACCTGTTCAGGAAGCTGGCCGCCTCGCCCATGACGCCGTCGCAGATCGCGATCGACACCGGCCTTCCCATGGATAGCGTGGAGCGGTTGATCGAAGCGGCGACGGCGCTCGAGCTCGTCGCGCCACGTTCAGGGGGGCGGGTAGGATTGGGAGCGCTCGGCGCGCCGATCCTCGCCCAAGGGGCCATCGTGAAGATGGTCAGCCACAACGCCCTTCTATATACAGACCTCGCCGACCCGCTCGCACTACTCGCCAGGACGAGCGGTTCCAGCTCGGCGGTCGGTTCCTTTTTCCCATACGCCGAGACCGCCTCACCCGAGGCGCTTTCGTCCACGACGGTCGCGGCCTACAGCGAGCTAATGGCGCAAACCGTTGCGCCCATTGCACATGAAGTTCTCGACTCGCGTATTCTCTCCGGTCGAAAGTGCCTGCTCGACGTCGGCGGCGGCCAGGGGGCGTTCCTTCGCGAGGTCGCGGATCGGTACAGTGACATTCGCCTGCGCCTCTTCGATCTTCCCGCCGTGGTGGACCGCGCCACCGACCGCATGGCCGAGGCAGGTTTTGGCGATCGGTTCGAGGGATTCGGAGGGGACTTCCACAACGACCCGCTCCCCGAAGGGGCCGACGTGATCTCGCTGGTTCGCGTCCTTCTGGATCACGACGACCGGAAGATTCTCGCACTCCTGCGGCGAGTGCGCGCCGCGCTTCCGCGCGGAGGCTCTCTAATAGTAGCGGAGCCGATGACCGACGTGTCCGGCGCCCGGCGGGTCGGCGAGGTCTACTTCTCCTTCTATTTAAGAGCGATGGGGCGTGGACGCTGCCGCTCAACCAAGGAGTTGACCTCGCTCGTACGCGAAGCCGGCTTCCGGCGTTCGCGGATTCTGTCGACTCGCTATCCGGTCTTCGCCTCGATCCTGGTCGCGGACGTCTAGCGACCGTCAGCCGACGCGCCCTGTCGCGTCAGGCGATTACCGTGGAATGGGTGCTGTAATTGTATGTTGACAGTATGTTGTGTCGGCATACATTGACACTCGACGGTAGCCCCCACGGAGCAGAGCGTGGACACAACAGCGGTCGTCTTCGAACGGCCAGGTACCCTCGAGTTGAAGCGATTGACGCTTTCCCCGCCATCGGAAGGCGATGTTGTCGTCGATGTCGAGTGGACCGGGATCAGCACCGGAACGGAGCGACTGTTGTGGAACGGGACCATGCCTGCGTTCCCCGGCATGGGCTATCCGCTGGTGCCAGGCTACGAAGCGGTAGGGCGCGTGGTCTCGGCCGGGGAGCGTTCCGGCCGGCACGTCGGTGATCCCGTGTTTGTCGGCGGGGCCCACTGCTTTCCCGACGTGCATTGCCTCTTTGGCAGCTCCGCGCGTCATCTCGTCGTGCCCGGCGCGCGCACGCAATTGCTCGCCCCGTCGTTAGGTGATCGGGCCACCTTGCTGGCGCTGGCAGCCACAGCGTACAACGCGCTGCGCGGTGGTCGCGGTCTCCTCCCCGAACTCATTGTTGGACACGGAGCGCTGGGCCGCCTCCTCGCGCGCCTGACCATGATTCTCGCCCCCGGCCGCGTTCCGACCGTGTGGGAGAACAACCGTTCGCGCATGGACGGCGCGCTCGGCTATCCGGTTGTCGATGCGGACAGCGATCCGCGCCGAGACTACGCCGCGATCTGCGATGCGAGCGGCGACATGGCGCTCATCGATCCGCTGATCTCGCGTCTTGCTTCTGGCGGAGAGCTCTGCCTGGCGGGCTTCTACAGCAGCGAATCGATCGCCTTCCGCTTCACGCCCGCCTTCATGCGCGGCGCGCGCCTGCGCATCGCCGCGCAATGGCAGCCGAGCGATCTGGTGGCGGTCACCACGCTTGCCAACAGCGGAGCGCTTGTACTCGACGACATCATCACACACCACACCGTCGCTGAGGACGCCGCACTGGCGTACGCGACGGCGTTTGAAGACCCCTCCTGCGTCAAGATGGTCCTCGATTGGAGCAACGTCTCATGATTGACATGGGCTCGACCAACGGACTCGTGCAACTGCACCGTGGACTACGGGAAGAGGCGTCCGCAGAGGTGGAGCCTGTCGTGCCGTCGGAGACCAAGAAAGAAACGCAGATCATCGCCATCTATGGAAAGGGCGGTATTGGCAAGAGCTTCACGCTCGCCAACCTCTCCTACATGATGGCGCAGCAGGGCAAGAAGGTGCTCCTCATCGGGTGCGACCCGAAGTCGGACACCACCTCGCTGCTCTTTGGTGGCCGGGCGTGCCCCACGATCATCGAGACGTCGTCACGGAAGAAGCTTGCCGGTGAAGACGTGCAGATCGGAGACGTCTGCTTCAAGCGTGACGGCGTCTTCGCGATGGAACTCGGCGGTCCGGAAGTCGGACGCGGCTGCGGCGGACGCGGCATCATCCACGGCTTTGAACTGCTGGAGAAGCTCGGCTTCCACGAGTGGGGCTTCGACTATGTCCTGCTCGACTTCCTGGGCGACGTGGTGTGCGGCGGCTTCGGACTTCCGATCGCCCGCGACATGTGCCAGAAGGTCATCGTCGTCGGGAGCAACGACCTCCAGTCGCTGTACGTCGCCAACAACGTCTGCTCCGCCGTCGAATACTTCCGCAAGTCAGGGGGGAACGTCGGCGTGGCCGGACTGGTGATCAACAAGGACGACGGCACCGGCGAGGCGCAGGCCTTTGCCAACGCGGCGGGCATCCCCGTCCTTGCCTCGATCCCGGCGCACGAGGACATCCGGCGCAAGAGCGCCAACTACGAGATCATCGGCTTCCCCGGCGGGCAATGGGGACCGCAGTTCGAGGCGCTCGCCCAGCAAGTGGCTGAAGCGCCGCCGGTGCGTCCCCGCCCGCTGTCGCAGGATCAGCTTCTCGGCCTCTTCTCCTCGCAAAGCACCGGACGCGACGTCGTGTTGCAGCCGGCCTCGCTCGCCGACATGTGCGGCCGCGAGACGCTGGAGAAGAAGTCGCTGGAAGTCATTTACGATACGGTGTAAATTATGGCCCCCGCGAATCCGGTAACCGCCACACCGCTCGCGGCACCATCCTCGCGAGAGATCGCGTACGACGGTGCGTCCGTCACGCCGGTCGACAACGACCGCGGGACGGGCGGGGCTTCTCCTGTCGACGCGACCCCGGAGGTCCCCAATCCTGCCGCCCTTGCGGCTGACGGACTGGGGTGCCACGCCGGGACCGTCGAGTTGCAGCGCGCCGCGCGCGATGCCGGCAAGAGCGAAGTGCTCGATCAGTACGCGCGCGACTATCCCAAGGGACCGCACGACCAGCCGCAGTCGATGTGCCCGGCCTTCGGGTCGCTGCGCGTCGGGCTGCGCATGCGCCGCACGGCCACCATCCTCTCCGGATCGGCGTGCTGCGTGTACGGTCTCACGTTCACCTCGCACTTTTACGGCGCGCGGCGGACGGTTGGCTATGTCCCCTTCAACTCCGAGACGCTCGTCACGGGGAAGTTGTTCGAGGACATCCGCGAAGCGGTCTACAAGACGGCCGACCCCGAGAAGTACGACGCGATCATCATCACCAACCTGTGCGTGCCGACGGCGTCGGGCGTTCCGTTGCAGCTCCTCCCCAAGGAGATCAACGGCGTCCGCATCATCGGCATCGACGTCCCGGGATTCGGGGTGCCGACGCACGCCGAGGCGAAGGATGTCCTGTCCGGCGCGATGCTGCGCTATGCGCGACTCGAAGCCGAGCAGGGGCCGGTGCTGGCGCCGCGCGGCGGCGTGTCCGAGCGGCCGACCATCACGCCCGTGGGCGAGATGTTCCCCGCCGATCCGATGTCGATCGCGTCGCTGCTCGAACCGATGGGGCTGGCCGCAGGGCCAACCGTCCCCACGCGCGAATGGCGCGAGCTCTACGCCGCGCTCGATTGCGTGGCCGTGGCCGCGATCCATCCGTTTTACACCGCGAGCTATCGCGAGTTTGCAGCTGCCGGTCGCCCGATCGTCGGCTCGGCCCCGGTGGGCGTTGACGGGACGGAGGCCTGGTTGGAAGCGATCGGTGCCGCAGCGGAGATCCCGCGCGCCCGCATCGATGCCGCGCGCGACAAGTGGCTCCCCATCATTCGCGCCGGCCTCGCGGCCAACCGCATCAATGCCCGCATCACGATGTCGGGCTACGAAGGATCGGAGCTGATCGTGGCGCGACTCCTGGTCGAAGGGGGCGCCGACGTGCGGTACGTCGGGACGGCCTGCCCGCAGACCCCGTGGAGCGAGCCGGATCGGGCGTGGCTCGCCGCGCACGGCGTCGAGGTGCAGTATCGCGCGTCGCTCGAGCAGGACGTGGCGGCGATGCACCGGCACGATCCCGAGCTGGTCATCGGCACTACGCCGATCGTGCAGAAGGCCAAGGAGCTGGCCACGCCCGCGATGTACTTCACGAACCTCGTGTCGGCGCGCCCGCTCTTTGGCCCCGCCGGCGCCGCATCGTTAGCCGGGATCATCAACCCGGCGCTCAAGAACCGCGAACGGTTCGCAAGCATGCTGCAGTTCTTCGAGGGCGTTGGCCAGGGAGCGGATGCGTCAGGCTATGGCTTTGCCGCCGGTGTCCCGGTTGAGCGCCCCGAGTTCAAGGATCGGTTCCGCCGGCACATGGCGGCACAGGCCAAGAAGCGCAAGGCAGAGGAGATGATCTAGTGCTCGTCCTCGACCACGACCGCGCAGGTGGCTACTGGGGTGCCGTGTATGTCTTCTCGGCGCTCAAGGGGCTGCAGGTCGTCATTGACGGACCGGTGGGGTGC
>CAZLLP010000046.1:0-36171 GCA_964560345.1 uncultured Gemmatimonadaceae bacterium | reverse complement strand
GGGGTCAGGGCTGGGGTCAGAGCAAGATTCTCGTTGACTCCGCCCCCAACTCTCCTCTTCTTCTGCTTCCATGAAGAAGACCTTCGCCTCCGCCCTGCTCGCGTTCGCCTCGCTGGCTCCCCTCATCGCCATCGCGCAGGCGACGTCACCCAGCGCCTCCGCACCGACCGTCCGCACGCAGGACGGCGCGCTCTCCGGCCTCACGACCACCGCGGGGATTCGCGCCTTCCTGGGCGTTCCCTTCGCGGCGCCCCCCGTCCGTGAGCTGCGCTGGCGCCCGCCGCAGCCGGTCGCCAAGTGGAGCGGCGTGAAGCGCGCTGATCGCTTCGCGGCGCAATGCATGCAGGCGCGCATCTACGACGACATGGTCTTCCGCAACGCCGGGACGAGCGAGGACTGCCTGTACCTCAATGTCTGGGCGCCGCCAGCAGCAACTGGGGCCAGGCTGCCGGTGCTCGTCTACTTCTACGGGGGCGGCTTCCAGGCGGGGGACGGCTCAGAGCCGCGCTACGACGGCGAGAGCATGGCGCGACGCGGGATCGTCGCCGTGACGATGAGCTACCGCCTTGGCGTCTTCGGCTTCCTCGCCCATCCCGAGCTCACCAGGGAATCGCCTAACGGGGCGTCCGGGAACTACGGGCTGATGGACCAGTGGGCGGCGTTGCGCTGGGTGCGCGAGAACATCGCGGCGTTCGGCGGCGATCCGGCGCAGGTGACGATCGCGGGCGAGTCGGCAGGGTCGTTTTCGGTCAGTGCGCAGATGGCGTCACCACTCACGCGCGGACTGTTCGCACGGGCGATCGGGGAGAGCGGGGCCTTCATGTCGGCCCCACCACGTTCGGCAGCCGAAGCGACGGGTGTGGCGTTAGGCACGCAGCTTGACGCTCCGTCGCTCGCTGGGCTGCGCGCCGTATCGGCCATGGAACTCGTCATGGCGACGAACGGCCGGCCGAATGCGCTGCGCTTCTGGCCGATCGTCGACGGGTGGTTCATCGCCGAGTCGCCCAACGTGACCTTCGCCGAAGGCCGGCAGGCGAAGGTTCCGCTGCTGGCGGGATGGAACTCGCAGGAAGGGTCGTGGCGCGGACTGGTGCGCGGCACCCCAACGCCCGACAGCGTGCGCGCCGTCTTCGCACGGCTCTATGGCGCAAACGCCCCCGACGCCGCGCGCGCCTACCCGGCGGAGAGCGACGCCGAGGCGATGCAAGCGCTCACCGACCTGGCAGGGGACCAGTTCATCGGCTTTGCGACGTGGAAGTGGCTCGAGGAGCACGCGCGCACCGGGGGGCAGCCCACGTGGCGCTACTTCTACGCCCGCCCGCGTCCGCCGATGGCGGACGCTCCCGCCGATTCACCGCCGCCACCCTCAGGCGCGGTACATTCGGCGGAGATCGAATACGCGATGGGGAATCTCGCGTCCAATCGCGTCTTCGCTTGGACGCCTGACGATCACAAGGTGTCGGCGACGATGCAGTCGTACTTCGTGAACTTCATCAAGACAGGGAACCCCAACGCGAGCGGGCTCCCGGAGTGGCCGGCGGGGGCGCCGGATGGGTCGGGACGTGTGCGGCGCATGCGGATCGATGTCGACTCACGCGCCGAGGACGAACCGCGTGGACGGTATCTCTTCCTCGATCGCATGTCGCCGGCGCGTCGGTAGGCGTTACACCGCCGGGCGCTTTGTCCCGTGCCGCGTCGCCTGCTCGAACGCATGCGCCGCCTGCAGCACGCCCCAGTCGTCGCGCGGCTTCCCGACAATCTGCAACCCCACGGGGAGACCGCGCGCCGTGAAGCCCGCGGGGACCGAGATCGCCGGCGTCGCCATGAACGTCACGTACCAGCACGAACGCATCCAGTCGATATAGGTCGGCATCTGCACGCCGTTCACGCGCGTCGGATACTCGGTCCCGATGTCGAACGGCTCGACCTGCGTCACGGGGCAGACGAAGAAGTCGTGCTTGGTGAAGAACTGCGTGACCTCCCGGTACATGCGCTGCTGACGTGAGAGCGCGCGCGCGACGTCCGAACTGCGCAATCGCTCCGCTTCGGCGATCTCCCACTTCACCGTGTCCTTGAACAGCGTCGGGTTCTCGCGCGCCAGCTTGGCGTAGCTCGCGTGATACGACAGGTGCCGAAGGATCGGGAAGGCCTCGTCGACCCCGTCGAACGCGGGTTCGGCATCCTCGACGACACACCCCAGGTCGACGAATGCCTGTCGCTGCGCGTTGACCGCGCGCGTGATCTCGGGCTCGAACGGGATCCCGCCTAACGAAGTGTACCAGGCGATGCGCACACCCTTCATGGAACGCTCGAGTGGGGCGCGGAAGATCGCCGGGTCGTCGGCGAGCGCGATGGGATCGGGGGCGTGGTAACCGGAGATGGTACTCAGGAAGAGCGCGACGTCGGCCACGCTGCGCGCCATCGGTCCCCCGGTGGAGAGCGGCGACCACGAGTTGTCGTCGTCGGTCACGCGTCCCGGTGACGGGCGAAAGCCGACGACGTTGTTCCACGACGCCGGATTTCGCAGCGAGCCGCCGGTATCGCTCCCGCCGGCGATGGGGACGAGCTCGCAGGTGAGCGCGCACGCGGCACCGCCGCTCGATCCCCCCACGGTCCGCGTGAGGTCGTAGCCGTTGCGCGTGGGACCGAAGACGGCGTTGAACGTGTTGGAGCCGGCGCCGAACTCGGGGGTGTTGGTCTTGCCTAACGTGATGGCCCCCGCGGCGCGGGTGCGCTTGACGATGAGCGCATCGGTCGTGGGGACATTGTCCTTGTACAGCAGCGATCCGCGCGTCGTGCGAATCCCGGCGGTATCGACCAGGTCCTTGTGTGCCACCGGGAGTCCGTGCAGGACACCTAACGGTTCGCCACGCGCCTGCTTCTCGTCAGCCTCACGCGCCCAGGCCATCGCCTGGTCGGGGACCAGGGTGACGATGGCGTTGACCTTGGGGTTCACGCGACCGATGCGGGCCAGGTGCGCTTCCATGACCTCGCGGGCCGAGACGTCCTTTCGACGAATGCGGGCAGCGAGCTCGATCGCTGACATGGCGCAGAGTTCGTCGCCGGGGGCGCTGGCGGCGCGAGGGGACTCGTCAGGCATCGGAGCGCTCTGCGTGTGCGAGGGGTTGGTGCTGCGCGCGGCATCGGTGATACGCGTCAGGTCGTGCATGCCCGCGGCGAGCGCCGCGGCGCCGAGTCGCTTTCCGAAATTGCGACGCGACAGTGCTTCGTCATCCATTCTGTTGGTCCTCACAACTTCGGTGACCTTCCACTTCGCTCATGGCTTCACGGCGGGCGACTCGGGCGATGGCTGAGCCGTCGAGGGAACAGGGGTGCTCGGCGTGTCGACGCGCTGCTCTACCTGACGAGTAAACCACCCCCACACCAGCAGCGCGACGATGAGCAGCGCCGCGGCGACGCCCATTCTCCGCGAGATCATGGCCGACGTCTCGTCTTCTTCGGCGATGACGACGGGCACGTCGCGCGTCGTACGCTTCTTCTTCGCCTCGGCGGGTGTGAGGGGGGGCGACGGATGGCCGTCGATGGCAGCGAGCACCTCGGCGGCCGAGTCGGGGCGATCGTCGGCGTCCTTCTCCAGGCAACGCGTGATGATATCGGCGAGCGCCGTCGGAACCTCGGGATTCCGTTCGGCGATCGGCACCGGGCGCTCGGTGAGTTGCGCCTCGACCATCGCGTGCGGCGTCGTTCGGTCGGCAAAGGGGTGGGCACCGGCGAGGACCTCGTACGCCACCACGCCCCACGCGTAGAGATCGGTGCGGGGGTCGACCACGCTGCCGACGGCCTGCTCAGGCGACATGTAGGCCGGTGTCCCCAGCGAACTGCCAACCGACGTCAACGTTCCGCTGATGTTGGGAGGGGCCTCGGTGCTCAGCTCGACGGTGCGCGACGCGCTGATGGCCTTGGCGATCCCGAAGTCGGTGACGAGGGCGAGGCCTGGCGAAAGCAGGATGTGCTCGGGTGTGATGTCGCGGTGCACGATCCCCTGGTCGTGCGCGTACGCGAGCGCCACGGCCACGTCGCGCAGGATGCGTGTGGCTTCCTCGACGGGGATCCGATCACCACTCGCAAGGCGTGCGCTCAAGGAGATCCCGTCGAGGAGAGGCATCGTGTAGTACGCGATGCCTCCGGCGTCGTCGGCGGCGAGGAGGGGGACGATGTTGGTGTGCTGCAGCCGCGTGGCAAACTTCACCTCGCGGGCGAAGCGGTCGGCGAAGAGCTCTCCCGCGTGTTCGGGGGCGACGACCTTGATGACGACGCGGCGATCGAGTGCGATCTCGGTGGCGGCGTACACGCGCGAGATCGCGTCGCTGCCGAGTTCGCGCTCGACACGGTATCGGTCAGCGAGGGCGGTGGTGATGCGTGCGAGGTCAGGCATGCCATGCAGAACATGCCACCCATTGTCGGGGAGCGCGAGGCGCTTGACCCGACGGATTCCAGCGGAGAAGCTGTAGGGTCAGGGAGCGCGGGGAGGGTCGCGATTCGGCGATCCCGGACGCTCGGCATCACCACGGCGAGGGGGCCATGAAGAAGATCCAGGTGCAGGGCGTGCATCACACCACGATCGTCGGCTCCACCCGCCAGAGCGCGATCGACTTCTGGGAAGGGGTGCTGGGCATGCCCTTCATCTTCGAGCAGCCCAACCTCGGCAATCCCAACGAGAGCCACCTCTACTTCGATCCGGGAGACGGGCGACTGCTCACCGTCTTCACCAACGAGTCGCGAGTGGATGCCAAGCGGCACGCACCGCGCGAAGTGGGGAACGTGGATCACCTGGCGTTCAACGTCTCGCGCGCGACGTTCGTCCTCGCGCCGCAACGACTGCGCGACCATGGCATCGAGTTCTACGAGCGTGACCGCGGCTTCATGAACTCGATCTACCTGCGCGACCCCAACGGGCTCCTCGTGGAGCTGGCGTGCTACAAGTTCGAGATCCCCGAGGGATTCCGCGCGGCCGATGTGATGATGAAGGCGCACCGGCTGCGCGTGGAGCGCGGGGATCACCACATCGCCGAGGAACACCTGGCCGACGCGATCGAGTATCTGCTGTCGACGCGCGACCGATTGCCGCACGATGTCCCGGCGGAGACTGCGGGGCGTTAACGCCCTGGCTGCCTAACGCCGACGCGCGCTGCAACGCATGCGTCCGCTGCACGCCATGTGGACAACTGTGCCATTGTGATCTCGAGGGGGCGCGCGGGAGCGCGAGCGCATTACTTTGTGGGCCGGAGTGCTCCGTTGGAGTCGCTCGTCGGCGGCGTCGGGCGATCACTTGCCTGACACTGCCTTGGCCTTCACTCTCGCCCCCCTCGCGATGACTGATCCGCTTGCGCTCCTGGCCAACTCGGCCCTCTCGCACGTTGCAACGGTTCCCATCGTCGATCGCCACGCCGGATGTGGCGGCGTCTTTTCGACGACGACGATCACCAAGAACGAGTCGATGGTTGGACTCTCCGCGACGGTGGAGCGGCGCGTGCAGCGCTGCAGCAAGTGCGAGTTGGAGCGGCGGTCGCCGGATCAGGTGGAAGGCGACTACCTGTCGACGATGGCGGCGATCCGCGAAACGCACGGGCTCCTGACACACCAGGAGATCCGGCGCACGCGCGAGGCGCTCGGCGTGACGCCTGACGAGTTCGACCAACTGCTCGGCCTCCCGTCCGGAATCTCGAAGGGGTGGGAGACGCAGCGCCACCTGCAGAATCGCATGGCCGACGCGCGCATTCGCGCGCTGCAGGATGTGGAGCATGCCAAGGGGATCGCGATCGCCGCTCGCGTCACGTTGCGTCTGACGGAAGAGGAGCGCGCCGCCTACAAGCCCCCCGCCTTCCTCCGCAAGAAGGGGGCGGCGGCGATCAGCGCCGAGGCGCTCGAGGAGACGCCGGTGGTCGCGACGAGCGTGACTGCCGATACCCGAGAGGACGCGGTGGTGGCACTGCCAGTGCAGCCGCTGGCGGATGTCGCGGCAGACGCGCCCCAAGACGTCGCGGCGGACTAGCGTTACCGTCCGACGAAGTAGGGCTTGGGCGCCGCCTTCTCCACGGGCCACACCCGTGCGGCGTCGGCGCCCGCGAAGATCACGCCGTTCTTCATGACGTAACGGATCTTCTGCGCGTTCGCGATGTCGTCGAGCGGGTTGGCTTCGAGGACCACCAAGTCCGCGAGCTTCCCGACTTCGAGCGAACCGAGCTGACGATCAAGACCATGCTGCGCCGCACCGCGAATGGTCGCGATCTCCAGCACCTCGGCCGGCGTGAAGCCGCTGCGCGATAGCAGGTCCATCTCCCAGTGCGCGTCGACGCCGAACATCTGCCCGTGGGCACCCAGCTGCAACGGCGTCCCGTTGCGATACAGGCGGCGCAACTCGCTCCCCATCGACAGCACCGACATGTCCTCGGGCCAGAGGTGCACGGGACTGCGCACGCGCATGAGCTGCTCGGGAGTGATGAAGCGCGTGAGCTTGGGATCCTGCCACAGCTTGCTGGCCTGGTGATACCACCCCTCGCCCATGGCGACGTTGTAGCCGACCAGGAGCGTGGGAGTCATCCCCGCCTTGGTGCCGCCCCAGTAGCGCACGACATCATCGTGAAACGGCCAGAGCCCCATCGAGTGCTCGATCCCGGTCACGCCGTCCATCAGTTGCGTGAAGTTCATCTGCGGATCGCTCGACGACTCGGAGAGGACGTTGAGTCCCAGCTCCCTCGCCGCCGCGATGGTGAGCGAACGACGCAGGCGAATGCTCTGCGCATAGTCCTTCACCGCGATCGCGCCGTGGTCCTTGTTCCAGCGTAGCTGCTCGCGCGCGTCGTCGAGCGTCTCGATGGGACGGTACATGAGGCGGCGGAAGCCGCTGCGCGTTCCGAAGATGGGCGACCCGGTGGTGAAGAAGCGCGGGCCGGCGATGGTCCCCGCACGCAGCATGTCGGAGAGCCACCCATCGCGATACTCGTTCCCGTATACCTCGACCATCGTGGTCACGCCGTAGGCGAGCGGCGCGGTGAGGTAGGACGGTTGCTGTTCGATGACGTGCAGCGTCGAGTGTTCGATGTGCGGATGCGCGTGGGCGTCGATGATGCCGGGGATGATGGTCTGGCCGGAGACGGAGAAGACCTTGGCGCCCGCTGGAATCGCGATGCCGGTGCCTAACGCCGAGATCCTGCCACCTTCGAGGAGCACCGTCGCATTCTCCAGGACGTCGCGCTTGGCGTTCATGGTGATGATGCGCGCGCCGGTGAGTGCGACGACTCCTGGCGAACGCTCGATGTCGAAGGAGATCCCGAGTTCGGTGCGTCGCGCCGTCGATCCCGGCACACGCGCCCCGGTCCACGACTCGCTCGCGCTGCGCACGCGTGGCGCGCGTGATTCGGCGACGATCTGCGCGACAGGCTTTTCGTAGAAGCCACTCGCCCGTGTCCAGCCGAGCAAGGAGGCGTCACCTGACCAGGTGAGGTAGCCGCCGTCTTCGGTATCGACGCGAATCGAGCCGCCCACTCGCTCCGCGGGGGAGCTGGTGACCGGCTGGCCGGCATACGTCCATGGCACGATGAAGGAGCGCTGGTACTCGCGCACCGCGATCCACGCGAGATCGGGTGACGGCACCGCCGCGACCGCGTTGGGGAAACGATACAACAGCGTCTCGCCGCGACCGTCGCGACCGATGCACTTGAGGAGGAGGTCCTCGCCCACGAACTCGGTGAAGTAGAGCGTGGCCCCGTCAGCCGCAAAGATCACCGCGGGCGGGATCTTGCCCGCGATGTTGGCATACTCGAGCGCGTGTCCCGAAATCCCGGTGACACGGCGCTCCGCGCCATCGGACTCTCGCACGATCAGGTCGAACTCGGTCTCGTTCGAGAGCCACATTCCCCCGGCGAGCCCTGGAGCGCCGCGCACATAGGCGAGGCGCGCGCCGTCGGGTGAGACCGCGAGGCTGCCGTACTGCGCGGGCACGGTCGTCAGGCGCACTGCTGGTGCATCGAGCGTGGCCTTGCGATACACGGCACCCAAGCTGTCGTCGGTCCACCCCGCGAAGTACAGGGCGCCGGACCTGGCGTCGAAGACGGGGCTGGTCTCCAGCGTCGGCGAGCGCGTGAGGTTGCGCGGCACACCGGTGCCCCCCGCCAGCCAGAGGTCGCCTAACGCCTCGTACAGCACCCCCTGCGGCGTGCGGCTCCCCCAGCGGTGGCCGCGCGTGGTGGCACGCTCGCGAGGTTCGTCCTGCGCAAAGCGAATCGTCTCGGAGACCTCGCGCTCGACGGGAGCGGTGAAGGCGAGCCGGCTCGCCGCGCCGCTCGCGACATCGACGGCATTGATGAAGCCGCCGTTGCCCACAAAGAGGCGCTTGCCGTCGGGGTGCCACGCAATCGCCGGTGCGGGGCCGAGCGCGGAAGGACTCTGCTGCCGATCACGATCGAGGCCTCGCACGAGCACGCGTTCGCGCCCGCTCGAGAGCTCGCGGACGATGAGGACCGTTTCGTCGATGGCGCGATGCAGGTAGGCCAGCTCGCGCCCGTTAGGCGAGAGCGCCGGGGCGAAGGCGCCGCCCGGACGTGCGACCTGGGTCGTCACCTCTCCGGTTGCCTGGTCGTAGCGATCAATGCGCGTCCCGCTTGGCGGCGTGACATACGGATTGAAAGCGAAGCCGTACAGCGAACCGGCGATCCGCTCGAACAGGACGGCGTTCCCGTTAGGCTCGGCGACCGCCCCGCCCAGGATGTCGTTCCCTTCGAGGAGGAGCTGGCGACCGCCGAGCCGGTCGAAGGCGACGAGTTGGTTGGGGAAGCCATCGCCATCGGCGACGGCGAAGAGGCGTCGGCCGTCGGTGGACCAGGCGGGGCGATAGTAGTTCTCGCTGAGTGCGAGACGTGCCGTCGAGACGCGTTCGAGCGAGGCGCCCTGCCGATCCATCGTCCAGACGTCGTAGCTCCCGGCGCGATCGGAAGAGAACGCGATGGAGCGGCCGTCGGGGCTGTATCGCGGAAAGAGGTTCCATGAGCGCCCACTCGTCAGGCGCTTTGCGCTCCCTCCCGCGACGGGCATCTCGTAGATGTGTCCGAGCAGGTCGAAGGCGATGGACTGGCCGTCGGGAGCGACGGCGAGGCTCATCAGCGTGCTCTGGCGGGCTTCGAAGGCGATGGTGCGCGAGGGGCCAGTCGGAGTGTCGATGCTCCACCGCGCCGGCACCTGCGCCGAGATCGGTGAGGACGTGCCGAGCCAGAGCGCGACAGCGGCAAAAGCCGCTGCGTTGGAGATGGCGCGGGCGGTGAGCGGACGTCGAGCGATCGTCATCGAGCACTCCGGAGGTGGTGGGCCAAGGCGCAGCCAATGCTCGGCGTCCGGGGGCACGAGCGAAAGGGGGCGCGGACGCTCGGCCGCGCCCCCCGGATCGGCTACCTGGCCCGAGCCACGGCCGGCACCATCACGTGCGCATACGGCGTCCCCTTCCACATGACAAACGGGCCACCGCTTGCTGGATCGGTCGGCAGCTGCTCCATGAGGCGTGCGTCAGGAAGCAGTACCATCACGTGCGGCGCCCCGCGCTGGATCCACTGGTTGGTGGCGGTCGGCGCCGTGGCAAAGGGATCGGTGTTGCTGACGGGCATGTCTTCCTGAAGCATGTAGCCGAAGCCGAGCTGCGTCACCGAGGGGGCGCGCTTGTTCATCCAGGCGTCGATGAAGGCACGCCACGGGGCATCGAGGCACATCGGCGTGTCGTTAGGCACGTCGGGCATGTCGGGCATGCAGACCCAGTCGCTGCTCCCCTTCCGCAACACACGCCCGTCGTGTCCCATCACGGTGGCAACGGCGGCTACCGCGGGCGGTGCCGCGCTGAGCGCGTTCTCGATGAGCGAGCGATCAGTCGGCGCCGAATGTTGCCCCGACGTGCCGTGCGTGGCCTGGGCGGCGGCAGTCGTGGACAGCGCGGCGGCGAGGGCACAGGTGGCGAGGAGAGCGGTACGCATGCGAACCTCCGGTCAGGAGTGAGGGGACTTCCTCCGGCCCACTCTCGAGGAGCTCTAGAGGCGCCTCGGAGCGGACGGATGCGACGCGCGGGACTCGCGCCGCGACATGATTAGACCGATCGGTCTAGTCAGGGGCGAAAAAAAAGCTCACCGAGATGCCATTGA
Organism: uncultured Gemmatimonadaceae bacterium; assembly: GCA_964560345.1. Taxonomy (GTDB): domain Bacteria; phylum Gemmatimonadota; class Gemmatimonadetes; order Gemmatimonadales; family Gemmatimonadaceae; genus SCN-70-22. Next base: position 26,032 of record CAZLLP010000046.1, on the reverse strand, counting down.
GGAGAAATAGAAGTCGAGCACGCCGTCGAGCGGTTGCGCCGACCGCACGAGACGCGAACGGAGCGCGGCTCCCTCCCAGGCGTTGACCAGGAGATCGGCCATGGCCGCGGTATCGGTGGTGGCCGGGAGGTCGCCGCGCTCACGCGCCTCATCGAGGCAGAACCGGATGCCCGCGGAAATCTCCCCGAGGCAGCCATCGATCTTTCGACGAAAGACATCGCTCGCCCCTGACAACTCCTGGCCGAGCGCGCCCAGGAAGCAGCCCAGGTAGCCCTCGTCGGCATAGGCAGCGCGAACGCCGTCAAAGAAGGCGCGCACACGGTCGAGCGGAGGGCGCCCCGCAGACTTGAGCGTCGCGGCGAGCAGCAGGTGCACATTGCCCTGATAGGCGTCGATCAGCTGCAGTGCGAAGTCTTCCTTGGACTCGAAGTGGTGATAGAACGACCCCTTCGGGATCCCGGTCTCGCCAAGGACATCCTGCACCCCGACGGCGTGGTAGCCACGGGCGAGCATGAGCCGCAGGCCAGCGAGGATGAGTCGCTGCTTGGTCTCATGCATGGCGTGAGGCGCCTCTAGACCGACCGGTCTATTCATGAGCCAATAGTGGGATTGAGCGCCGCGGGCGTCAAGAGTGACCCACTCGCCAGACCCATCCGGGGAATGCCGAGGGAGAGGGAAGGGGCGAGCGTCCCGCGGCGTTTACCGTCAGCACAGCGCCCATCGGGACCGAGCCGTACCTCCAGCAGGAAGTTGAGGCGTCCTCCGACACCGATGAAGGGTGAAATACCGGTATCGTGACGCCTAAGCTGTTCGTCGTGTTGGAGATGCTTACACAGTTGCCCCAGATGACCAACGCCCCAACCGGCCCAGCCTCTGCCCCGCTTTCGGGGGATGACGAGACTGAGGCCGGGAGTTCGCCATATCGGATCACCCACGAGCGCCCCGAGCACCTGCTCGACTGGCAGCTTCCGCGCGAGTGGTCCTGGGGGACCGACGGGGTGTGGATCGCGCATCATCGGCACGCGCAGCAGGTGATCGACCCGCTCGGCCGCACGCTGTCGCTGGTGACGGCGCCCGACCCGGCACACTGGGACTGGCTGACCGCCGAAGCGCGTGCGTTGGGGAATCGACGTCACCGCGCCATCCCGACGACCTATGTCTACTGGCCGCGCAACGAAGCGGCGCCGCGCGGCCCGGGGTATGTCCGGCACTGGATTGACGGCATCTCGCTGGCCATGCAGCTGCAATCGCACGGCCCGGACACCATCGAACAGGCGATGACACGCCTTCGCTCGATCGGTTCGTGCCTGGTGATGTTGCACGACCGCGGCGAAACACACGGGGCGCTCAATGGGCAGGCGTCGTGGATGTCGCGTGTGGGCGAGCACTACCTGGTGGGGTGGCAGTGGGCGTTGCCCCCCGCGGCGCTCCCTCCCGGCAAGACGCCATCGCTGCGATGGGTGGTGGCGGCGCCCGAGTGGCTCCCGGCGATGGCGGCGCGCGACGCCTGGTGGCGTCCGACGCCGGAGACAGACCAGTTCCAACTCGGCGCCCTCATCCTCGCCAGCCTCACCGGTGTGACGTGGAGCGACGACGGTGCCGACGTGCTGGGGGCACTCGACGCGCGCGAGGACGTGCCGCGTTCGGTGCGAGAAGTGCTCACGCGGGCCGTCGCGACCAATCCCGCCGCTCGCTTTCCCTCCATGGCGGTGTTGCTCCAGACGCTCGATCGCGCGATCGGTGGCGAGTCGTCGCTGACGGGACTTGGCGTGGGGGCCGTGACGCCTTCGCCTAACGCCGACCCCGAGACGGTCGCGGCGCGCCAGGAGACGATGCTGCGCGCGGCGACGGGGCTGGACTACGAACTGCTCGAACAACTGGGGCGTGGGGCATCGGGGTCGGTGTGGCGCGCTCGCGACCTCGCGCTCAACCGCGAAGTCGCGCTCAAGGCGCTGCAACCGGAAATCGCGCAGGACCAGGCCGCGGTCTCACGCCTGCGCCGCGAGGCGCGCCTGCTCGCGTCGCTGGCGCATCCGCGCATCATCCCGGTGCTGGAGTTCTCCGAGCGTCAGGGGGTGGCGTACTTCACGATGCCGCTCACGCCAGGGGGGTCGCTGGCCGATCGTGTATCGGAGCATGGGGCGCTTCCGCTGTCGGAAGTTGGACCTGAGCTCGACGCCTTGCTCGACGCCGTGGCGTCGGCGCATGCGGCTGGCGTGGTGCACCGCGACCTCAAGCCGGAGAACATCCTGCTCGACAAGAGCGCGCACTGGAACCTCGCAGACTTCGGCATTGCCGCGGCGCCCGGCGAGAGCGGTGCGGCCGGGACGCTCGCCTTCGCGGCGCCGGAGCAGCTGCGTGGCGTGCCGCAGGACGAAGGGGTGGACCGCTTCGCCCTTGGGGCGGTGGCGTTCTTCGCCGTCACGGGGCACCTCCCGTTCGTCGCACACGATCCCGAGTTGCAGCTGTGGCGCCAGGAGCAGGGGATCGACTGGGAAGCACGCTGGGCGGCCAAGGTCGCGGCGCCGGTGCGGGAGTGGTTGTCGCGCGCGTTGGCGTTCAAGGCGGTCGATCGCTTTCCCGACACTGCTGCGATGAAGGAGGCGTGGAGCGACGCGTGGCGCGCGGCGTCGGCGGCCGAGCAGAAGGACTCGGGCGATGATGCCCGCGCTGGCGGCGATGCACGGCGCACGTTGCGCGACTTCTTCAAGGCGTCGAAGCGGCTCCTCCCGTCGCTGTAGCGCCATCCACGCCGGGCGGCGCGCTATTGAGCGCTTGACGGCGCGTCATCGAGCGCGTGACGGCGCGCTATCGCGCTGCTTCCGCCAGCCGCAATTCCTGCCCGGAGATCCGCCGGATCCCGGGATATGGATCGCGGGGACCACGAATGGTCCGCCACAGCACCCGATTGAAGATCGCCTCATCGGCCTGGTCCTCGATCTCGAGCGCGAGACGCGCACTCGCGCGCGCATTGGCCGGATGCGTGTTGGCCGCCGTGTTCTTCTCGTCGAGCGAGACCGCGGGGCGAAGCGCGACGTAGGGGCGCGCGTCGGGGGTCGTGGTCCAGATGTCGCGCAGCGGCCGACCGTAGAAGTCGAACTGCGACATGGCGCCGAGCCCGAGGATCTCCTCGATGGTGGCCAGGACGTCGGTCGTGTTGGCGAAGCGATGGTGCACGCCGGCACGACTCCAGGGGGAGACGACCAGCAGCGGCGAGCGGTGCGAGTCGACGTGATCGGGGCCGTTCTGCGCGTCGTCCTCGAGGATGAAGACGGCGGTGTTCTTCCAGAACGAGGTACGTGACAGCGCTTCGATGATGCGTCCCAGCGCGAGGTCGTTGTCGGCCATGTAGGCGCGCGGCGTGGGCGCGCCCCGCAGCGCGCCGGCGGTGTGGTCGTTAGGCAACCGCACGATCGACAGTGCCGGGAGCGTGCCGCGCCTGACGTACTCCTGCAGCTCGGCAATCCAGACGTCGGCCCGTCGCTGGTCGGGAATCTCCAGGTCGTAACCGGGGAAGTCGGCGTTGGTGTGCGCCTCGAGGAAGGGCTTGTTGCCCCGATAGCCGGCGGGGAGCGGCCCCTTCATGTCGGGGGGAACGACAAACTCTCCGTAGTTCCGGAACGAGAGCCCCTTGGCCTGCACGAGGTTCCACAGGTAGCCATTGGCCGGCTCGGCGGCATCGTCGTCGGGGACGGCGCCGCGGTTGGTCCCTTCGTAGTCGTAGCTGCGGCCGCGTTCCGAATAGTTCGACGGGACGGTCTTCTGGAGAAAGTCGGTGGTGTACGCTGCCATCGACCAGTTGTGGCCGTCGGGGCTCGACTCGGCGTTGACAAAAAAGCGATCGAACAACCCGAAGCGCTCGGCGAGCGCATGGTGATTGGGCGAGACGTCCTTGCCGAAGAAGAGGAGCGAACTGTCGGCGTCGGCGCCGGGAAAGTCGCCGAAGAGCTGGTCGAAGGTGCGGTTCTCCTTGATGATGTAGATGACGTGCTTGATGGGTGGATAGCTCGCCCTAACCGCTGATTGCCGGCTGCCGGCCGGGGCGTCCCAGCCGTTGGCGCGGGCCACGCGCGCGGTGAGCGGGGCGAGTGCGCGTTCTTCAAGGTCGGCGACGGCGACGGCCATCATCGTCCCGATGAGTTGCCCCCACGTATAGGTCGTGTCGGGCGAAGGGCGTGCGGCGGTCGTCCCGGGACCGGTACGCTGCGACTGGGCGCTGGCGACGGGACCGGGGCCGTCCGGGTTGGGGCGAGTGCCGCGCCCCTTGCCGTTGGCGACGTACAGCGAGTCGCCGAGTGCGAGGATGGCGCTCGGGTACCATCCGGCGGGAATGCGCCCGACGAGCCGGTCACCTCCGCGCGGGATGGCGCTTCCGGTTGGCACATCGGCGGTGGCGGAGTCGAGAGTGAAGACCGCGACCGCGTTGGCGTCGCCCTCGGCGACGTACAGGCGCGTGCCGTCAGGGGAAAGCGAGAGCGCGTTGGGGGTGCTCCCTTCGCGCGGGCCCTCGGGGGGTGGGTCGAGCAGTTCAGTGATCACGCGGCGCGTGCGCGTGTCGACGACGGCGACGCGGTCGGTGCTCCCGGAGGCGACAAACAGTCGCGTGCCGGCGGTGTTGAGCGCAAGCGCCGAGGGGTGGCGGGCCGCTTCGATCGATCCTGACGGCACCAACGGCCATGCGGCACCTTGGGGTGCGTCGAAGATGGTGATCTCGTCGCCGCCCCATGCCGACACGTAGACAGTGCCGTTAGGCGCGACGGCGACGCCGTAGGGATAGCGTCCGACCGGGAAACGCTGCACCACGCGCCCGGCGGCGACATCGATGATGGCGAGCGAGTCGCCAAGGTTCTCGGCGACATACAGCCACCGCCCGTCGGGCGACGGGGCGAGGCCGGCCGGGTACTTCACCCCCGGGCGTCGAATCGGGCGCCCCTGCGCGTCGGTGCGGCTTGGGACGAGGCGCACGCTGTCGACGAGCGTGGCGAGACCGTTCTCCCACGAAAAACGATAGACCTGGTCTTCGTTGCCGCCGGAGGCCCACAACGTGCGCCCGTCAGGTGAAAAGGCGGCGCCGACGAACGCTGACGGGAGTGGGAGCGACTGCCGAATTGTGCCGGTGGCGCGATCCAGCACCTGGATGCCCTGCTCGCGCCACCCGCTGGCCAGGAGCACCAGGGCATCGCCGCCGGGGGCGGGGAGCAACGCGAGCGGGAGGGGCATGACCTCGACGAGTCGCCCGGCGGGATCGAGCAACGCGCCGGTGGGGAGGCGCCGCGGCTGGTCGATCGATTCGGGGGCTGCCTCCGGTGAGGCGCCGCGACTGCACCCGATGGCGAGCGACAGCGCGAGGACGATGCGCATGTGTCGCGCGATGTGCGGGGCGCCTAACGACCGGTGGCAACGCATCGGATGTGAGTGCTCGTGAGGGGATGAGCGCGACCGCGGAGGGAACGCTCAAGACGGCGAACGATGTCCGATCGTGCACCGGGACGTGCGCACCCGGAGAGCTATCGACATCCCGGGCACCTTCGCCAGTGCACGCCTGTTCGCGTTGTGCAACGACGTTCGTGCGATGGACACGCCGCTGCGCCCTCGCGATACTTCGCGCTGGACCTGCGGCACGATGGGGGCGTTGATGTCTGAGAAACAGCGGATTGTCGTAACCGGGATTGGCGTGGTGACCTCGATCGGGTCGACGCGCGAAACCTTCTGGAGCGCGCTCACCCGCGGCGTGTCGGGGGTGGCGCCCATCGCAGCATTCGATGCGTCGCAGTACCAGACGCAGATCGGCGCCGAGGTCCGCGACTTCGACCCGCAGGCGTACATGACGCGCAAGCTCGCGGGGCGCATGGGGCGCAACTCGCAGATGGCGGTGGCGGCGGCGATGGGGGCGGTGAAGGACGCCGGACTCGACCTGGCGAGCATCGATACCTCGCGCGTCGGCTGTTGCGTGGGGACGGCGGCGGGGGACTTCAACGAGCTGGAGGAGAACCACTCCGGCTTCCTGCAGCGTGGTCCCAAGGCCATCTCCCCGTTCTGCGTCCCCAAGGTCATCCCCAACATGCCGGCGGGGAACATCGCCATCGCGCTCGGCATCCACGGGCCAAACTTCGCTGCGCTGTCGGCGTGCGCGACGGGGGCGCACTCGATCGGGATGGCGCTGCTGCTACTGCGTGCGGGGCAGGCCGATGTGATGCTGGCGGGGGGCGTCGAGTCGACGATGACGCCGTTCGTCCTCAATGGCTATTCCGCGATGGGAGCGCTGTCGCGCCGCAACGATGCGCCCGACAAGGCAAGCCGCCCGTTCGACAAGCATCGCGATGGCTTCGTGATGGGTGAAGGGGCGGGGGTGTTGCTGCTGGAGACGCTCGAGCATGCGCGCGCGCGAGGCGCCGAGCCGATCGCCGAGGTGGCGGGGTTTGCCGGGACGGCCGATGGCTTCGGGCTGGCGCAGCCCGATCCGGAGGCGGCGTGGACGTCGAAGGCGATGGAGCTGGCGATGCGCGATGCAGGGCTGAGCGCGCGAGAGGTGCAGTACATCAACGCGCACGGCACCTCGACACCGGCCAACGATCGCAGCGAGGCGAAGGCGATCCTGCGCGTCTTTGGCGAGGCGCCGCCGCTGGTGAGCTCGATCAAGTCGATGCTCGGGCACACGTTAGGCGCGGCGGGGGCCATCGAGGCGGCGGCAACCGCGCTGACCGTGAAGCATGACCTCATTCCGCCGACGATCAACTACGAAGTGCCGGACGAGGAGATCCCGCTGGACGTGGTTCCCAACGTGGCGCGCGCGGTGCGGGTCGACGCAGCGCTGTCGAACTCGTTCGGGTTCGGGGGACAGAACGGGGTGCTGGCGTTCCGGAAGGTGTAGACGCGGCGGTGGCGTGACCACCGGCCGTGGGTGAATAGCTGACAGCCGATCCCGGGTATCGCGTGCATACTCCGAGCGGGTGCCGCAACGAGCACCGCGATCATTTCCGCGACCATCACGACTGCCATGAACGTCATCCGCGCCTCCGCCCTCGCGCTGGCCTTTAGCGCGCTCACCGCCACCACGGCGGTCGCCCAATCGAAGGACTACGGCAAGGCCCTCACGCTCTCCGACGCCACGCCCATCTCGTCGATCCTCAAGGATCCGCAAGCATACGATGGCAAGCGCGTCCTGGTCGAAGGGTTGATCATCGAAGTCTGCGAGGAGCGCGGCTGCTGGATTCGCATCGCCAGCGACAAGGCGTTCGAGTCGCTGCGATTCAAGGTGGACGACGGCGTGATGACCTTCCCGATGGACGCGAAGGGGAAGACCGTGAGGGCTGAAGGGGTGGTGAAGGTGAAATCGCTGACGCGAGAGCAGGCGATCGCGCAGGCCCGCGAGGTGGCCAAGGAGCGCGGGACGTTGAAGTCGTTTGACCCGGCGAAGGTGAAGGGGCCGGTGACTGACGTGCAACTGTCGGGAGAGGGCGCGCGGGTCAAGTAATGGCGCCCCCCGCAAACGGTCCGCACGCGGAGCCTGGCGGCGGACCGCGCTGGTCGTGGCGGCGGTTGAGCATCGTGCTGCATCGCGATGTAGGCTACCTCGCGGTCGCGCTGACGATCGCGTACGGCATCTCGGGGATCGCGGTCAACCACATCGCCGACTGGAACCCGAACTACCGCATCACCAAGCGCTTCACGAACATCGCCCCAATTGCGCTCGACACCGCGCCGGCGATGGTCGACTCGGCGATGGCGCGCCTCGCGCTCGCGGAGGCGCCGCGCTCGAGCTACCAGCCCGACCCGCAGACGCTGCAACTGTTCTACGGCGAGCGGGTGTACCACGTCGACCTTCCGTCAGGGAAGGTGATGATCGAGTCGACGGTGCCGCGGCCGGTGCTGCACGAGCTGAATCAGTTGCACCTGAACGAGCCCAAGCGTGTGTGGACGTATGTCGCCGATCTCTACGCGCTGTCGCTCATCCTCCTCGCGATCACGGGGTTGTTCGTGCTGAAGGGGAAGAACGGGATCACGGGGCGCGGGGGGTGGCTGACCGCCGCGGGGGCGCTGCTGCCGCTGGCGTTCTGGCTGTTCTACCTGCGGTAGGGGGGCGGACGACCCGGCCAGTCGTGGAGTCGTCGATTGGGGTCAGAGTCAACGAACTACATTCTCGATGACTCTGACGCCAATTGCCCCCAATTGCTGACCTCTGCCCTCACGGCACCCTAGCCCGAGATGTCTGTCACCGCGAGCGAGCACCGGATCGACACCGAACGCGGGGCGCTGTTCGCCACGTCATGGGCGCCATCGGGCGCCGGCCGCGCTGCTGCCTCCGCGACGATCCTGCTGTTCCACGACTCGCTCGGCTGCGTGGAGCTGTGGCGCGACTTCCCCGAACAACTCGCCATCGCGACCGGGATGCGCGTGGTGGCGTACGACCGGCTGGGCTTTGGGCGATCCGACGCGTTTCCCGGCGTGCTTCCGCCCACGTTCATCCACGACGAAGCGGAGTGGGCGGTACCCAGGCTGCGTGACGAGTTGCAGCTGGGATCGCTCGTTCCCTTCGGGCACAGCGTCGGCGGAGGAATGGCGGTTGCGACGGCGGCACGCCACCGCGACGCGTGCGTTGCGCTCGTCACCGAATCGGCGCAGAGCTTCAACGAGCAGCGGACGCTCGAGGGCGTTCGCGCGGCGCGGGTGGCGTTCGCACAGCCGGGACAGCTCGAACGCCTCACGCGCTATCACGGCGACAAGGCGCGATGGGTGCTCGAGGCGTGGACCGAGACCTGGCTTGCACCCGCGTTCGCGAACTGGACACTCGATGACGAGCTCCGCGAGGTGCGCTGTCCCACGCTCGCGCTCCACGGCGACGCGGACGAATTCGGGTCGGCGCTGCACCCGGAGCGGATCGCCAACCTCGTGACGGGGCCATCGCGGGCGGTCCTGCTGGACGGGTGCGGGCACGTGCCGCATCGCGAGCAGCCGGAGCGCGTGCTTGATGAGGTCACCCGGTTTCTCGCGTCTGTTCTCGAGCGTGGGGGGCAGGAGGTGGGCTGAGCTGACGGGGGTCAGTGAATTGGGGTCAGAGTCAACGAACCAGATTCTCGTTGACTCTGACCCCAATTCGCGACTCCAACCCCATCGCCCCGCCCTACATCGGCGGCGGTGCGATGGTGTAGTCGCTCGGCGCCTTGGCTCCGAGCAGGTGCTCGACGAAGAAGTCCCACGTGCGGCGGATGACGTACGGGTGCTGGGTCAGCTGGTGGTCGGCGTCAGGGAGGATGAGCAGGTCGAAGCGCTTGTTGGCCTTCACCAGCGCATCGACGAGCGCGATGGTGTGCGCGGGGTGGACGTTGTCGTCCATGTCGCCGTGGATGAGGAAGAGCTTCCCCTTGAGGTTGGCGGCAAAGCTCTTGTTGGCGGCCGCGGCGAAGTTGTCGGTGCCGCGCAGCGTGTCGCGCACCAGCAAGCCCTGGAATCGCTCCCCCCACCCGTGGTAGTAGGTCCGGTTGTCGTGATTCCCCGCGGTGGAGACGGCCACCGAGTAGAAGTCGGGGTAGCGCAGCATCGCGTCGGTCGACGAGAAGCCACCTCCCGAGTGCCCGTAGATCCCCACGCGGCCCAGGTCCATCCAGCGGAAGCGAGAACCGAGCTGCTTGATGGCGGCCACATGGTCCGGAATGCCGTTGTCTCCCAGGTTGCCGTACCCGGTGGAATAGATCGCCTTGTTGCGCCCGGTGTTGCCTAACGCGTCGATCTCGACCACGATGAATCCCAGCTCGGCCAGCGCTTGCACCTGCCCCATGGTGGAGTAGGAGAACTCGATGCGCGTCGGGAAGAACTCCTTCGACACCGGGGTGATGAGCGGCCCTGGGTAGATGTGGTCGATGACGGGATAGGTTTTGGTCGAGTCGAAGTTGGACGGCTTGTACATCACACCGGTGATCTCCGTGACGCCGTCGCGCGCCTTGGCACGGAAGATCTCCCCGGGGCGCCACCCGGTCGCGCGAAGCGCGGTGATGTCGGCGCGCTCGAGCTCGCGCACCACGCGTCCGTCGGCGGTGCGCAGGACGGTCACCGGCGGGGTGTCGACCCGCGAGTAGGCATCGATGAAGTACTTCGCCCCCGGCACCGGGACGACGGTGTGATCCGCATCCTCGGCGGTGAGCAGCGTGAGCCCCGTGCCGTCGAGTGCCGCCGAATAGAGAAAGTCATACTCGGGGTGACGCCCGCTCTCGCGCCCGCGCGCGGCGAAGAAGACGCGACCGAGTGTTTCATCCACGCCTAACAACTGCGTGACCACCCAGTCGCCGCTCGTGACCTGGTGCTTGACGCTCCCATCGCTCCCCACGTGGTAGAGGTGCCCCCACCCGTCGCGCTCCGAGAACCAGACGACGTCGCCGTTGCGCAGCGGCTTCCAATTGGTGGCACCGTTGGTGATGTCGATCGATCCCACCACGTACATCTTGCTGCTGTCGGCGACGATGGTGCGCGCCGCGCCCCCCGCCGCGTCGGCGACCATGAGGCGCACGTGCTTGGGGCCGCGGTCAACGTGAGTGAAGTAGACGCGCTCGGAGCCCGGGGCCCATTGCACCTGCTTGCCGCCAAATGAGTAGAGCGACATCATGGGCTGCGGTGGGGCCTCGACGCGACGGCTGGTGCGCCCGGCCACGTCGACCAGGTACAGGTCGAGCATCTGCACCACCGAGTCGCCGGGAAGCGCGTACGGGTACTCGTAATGCGTGGGGCGCGACGTGGTCGAGGAATACAGGTGGAACTTCTGCACGCCGCGCTCGTCGATGCGCATGACGGCGAGCTTCTTCGAATCAGGCGACCAGGTGAGCTGCGGGATGTCGGGAAGCTTCATCTTGAGCTGCGTGGGCGACCGCGATGCTACACCATAGGCCCATCCGGCCACGCCGTCCGTCGTCAGCTGCACGGAATCGGTCGCCCCGGTCCGCCGCACCCACAGGTTGTACCCCGACGCGAACGCTTCCCACTGCTCGTCGGGCGATCGCACGAAGCGGCGCCGATCGGGGAGGGTGTCGGTCCTGGCGCAGGCGTACGTCGCCAGCTCGCAGGTGAAGGCGCGCGCGCCGATGCGCACGAGGATGCGCCTTTCGTCCTTTCCGTCGTCGGCGAAGGTGAACGACCGGAACGGGAGCTTCTGCCCCGCCACGGCGGTGTCGGCGACGCGCGAGAGCGATGCCGCCAGGCGCGCGTTGTCGAACAACAACGCCCGCTGCCCGGAGGCCGGCGAGACGCTCACGAACTCGTGCCCGCGCGGCGTGAGCGTGCGATACCAAAAGCGCGTGCTGTCGCGATAGAACGTCGGCAGCACCTGGTCACCCGTGACATGACGCAGGGCGTTCCACGTCAGCATCTGCTCGGCGCGCTGATAGTCGACGGGTCGAGAGGCAGCGATTGGCGTTGCATCGGCGGCTTGCGCTCGCGCGGCGGCGGGAGCGACAAGGACGAGCCACGTGGGGAGAGTCAGGCGTAGGAGCTGGTACGGCCGGCGCATCGAGAAGCTCATGGGTGGCGGGTCGGCAGAAGGTGCGGGGCAAACGCGGGGTGGTCAACGAGAGGACCCGAGGCAGATTACGGCGGCACCTCCGCAGCATCCCTCGTGACCGATCTCGCCATGCGCTCTTTCGTCGTCGCTCCCCTCCGCTCGTTCGTGCTGGCGACGGCCGTCTCGGCGACCGTCCCGCTGTCGGCCTCGATCCCCCTCGCGCCGCTGCAGGCGCAAGCACCGTCCGTCGCCGCGGGCGCAACGGGATCGCTCACGGTCGAACGCATCTTTTCCGGCGAGTTCAATGCGCGCGGCGTGGGGCAACTGCGCTGGATCGAAGGAGGGAAGGCCTTCCTCACCGTGGAGCCGGCGGCGGGCGGGCGTGGGCGCGAGATCGTCCGCCACGAGACGGCGACCGATGCCCGCACGGTGCTGGTGACGGCGGCGCAACTGACGCCGGCAGGTGCAAGCGCGCCGCTCGCCTTCCAGAGCTTTGCCTGGTCCGACGACAACGCGAAGCTCCTCCTCTTCACCAACACGAAAAAGGTCTGGCGCCTCAACACGCGCGGCGACTACTGGGTGCTCGATCGCACGGCGGGGACACTCAAGCAGATTGGCGGCGATGCCAAGCCATCGACGCTGATGTTCGCCACGTTCTCCCCGGACGGACGCTGGGTGGCCTACGTCCGCGAGCACGACATGTACGCCGAGGAATTGGCCACGGGGGCGATCACGCGCCTGACCCGCGACGGCTCCCGCACCAGCATCAACGGGACGTCGGACTGGGTGTACGAGGAAGAACTGGGGATTCGTCAGGCGTTCCAGTGGAGCCCGGACAGCAAGCGTCTCTTCTTCTGGCACTTCGACGCGTCGGCGGTGCGTGACTTCCTGCTCATCAACAACACCGACTCGCTGTATCCGGAGACGACGCCGATCCCCTATCCCAAGGCAGGGACGACCAACTCGCGCGTCACGTTAGGCGTGGTGGCGCCGACGGGGGGTGCGGTCACCTGGCTCGATGTCGTGGGCGACACCGCCGCGTCGTATATCGGGCAAGCCGAGTGGTTGGACTCGACGTCGATCCTGGTGCAACACCTCAATCGCAAGCAGAACCGCAACGACTTCTGGGTGGGTGACGCCATCACCGGGCGCGGGACGGTGTGGTACACCGATCGCGATAGCGCGTGGGTGGAGGTGCAGGACATGCGCTGGATCGGCGGCGGCAAGTCGGACAAGCTGGCGCTGGTGGAGAGCGAGCGCGACGGATGGCGCCATGTCTACGCCGTCAGCCGCAAAGCCGGGACGACAACGCTGCTCACCCCAGGCGCCTACGACGCGACCATCGCTGGCGTGGACGAGAAGGCCGGGATCCTCTACGTGATGGCGTCGCCAGGCGACGCAGCGCGCAATTACCTCTATCGTGTCCCGCTCAAGGGGGGCGCCGCGACGCGCGTGTCGCCGGCCGACCAACCGGGGACGCACCGCTACGACATCTCACCCGATGGGCGCTGGGCGCTGCATACGGTCTCGCGCTTCGACATGCCGCCGCGCACCGCGTTGATCCGCCTTCCGTCGCACGAGGTGGTGCGCGTGCTGGAGGACAATGCTGCGCTGCAGTCGCGGCTGACGGCGTTAGGCGCGCCGGCGACCGAGTTCTTCACGGTGACGACGCCGGCGGGGCTCGCGGTCGACGGTTACCTGATGCGCCCCACCAGCTTCGACTCGACGCGACAGTATCCGGTCCTGATGCACATCTATGGCGAGCCGGCCGGGCAAACCGCTGCCGATCGTTGGGGTGGCACCGGGATGCTCTTCCACCGCATGATCGCCGACCAGGGGTACCTGGTGATGTCGTTCGACACACGCGGCACGCCGGCGCCCAAGGGGCGGGCGTGGCGGAAGGGGATCTACGGCGCGGTCGGTTCGACGACAGCCGCGGAGCAGGCGGCCGCGCTGCGCGCCTTTGCCGCGACGCACCGCTTCGTGGATACGAGCCGAGTGGCGATCTGGGGGTGGAGCGGCGGCGGGACCAACACGCTGAATGCCGTCTTCCGCGAGCCGGACGTCTTCAAGGTGGGGATGTCGGTGGCGCCGGTCCCCGACCAGCGCCTGTACGACACGATCTACCAGGAGCGCTACATGGGGCTCCCGCAGGAAAACGTCGACGGCTACGCGCGCGGTTCGGCCATCAACTTTGCCGAGGGGCTCAAAGGGCGACTGCTGGTGGTGCACGGGACGGGGGACGACAACGTGCACTACCAAGGGACCGAACGGCTGATCAATCGCCTCGTTTCGCTGGGCAAGCGCTTCGATGTGATGGTCTATCCCAACCGGACGCACTCGATCTCGGAGGGGGATGGGACGACGGTACACATCTATTCGCTGCTGCAACGCTACCTGCGGGAGAACCTCCCGGCAGGCGGGCGAGAGGGACCGCCTCGGATGTGATGCCGCGACGTGTCCGTACGATCCAACATGCACCCTGACAATCGGTTACGACTCGCCGGGAAACATATGATGGCCTAACGGTGCGCCGTCGGGCAGCTCGGCGTGAGGAGCAGGGGCGGACGGGTGACACCCGTCGCGCCCTCCTCGCTCACTGCCCCGCGCTCCCCTTCAGCACGGCATTCGCCTTCCCGATGTAGGCAAACATCTCGGCCGTCGGGACGCGATCGCCCATCTGCTGCTTGAGCGTATCGCCTTCCTGCGTGTACATCGTCATCACGGCCTTGCCGATGGCCGGGTCGCCGCCGGTGAATTCCTGCACCAGCGCCATCCAGCGCGTGGCGAGCGCCAGCACTTCCGGTGATTCGGGGGCTACACCGGCGGCCATCTTCTCGCGCACCGCCGGGATCAGCACGCCCCACTCGTCTTGCACCTGCTGAATCCGGTCCTCCCCGACGCTCTCGCGGCGTTGCCGCAGGGTGTCGAGCTGCTCGGGGGTGAAGAATTTCTCCATGGTTGTCATTGCCTCGATCATGCGGCAGAGGTCGTCCATCGAGACCCCCTCGGCCTTGTCCAGTTGAACGGCGAGCGCGGTGAGGCGCTCGACCAGGCGGTTCTGCTCGGCGATCTGCTCCTGCAGCCGTGCGAGGTGCAGGTCGATCACGCGCCGAGGTGAGAGCGATGCCCCGTCGAGCAATCGCTTCACCTCGTCCAGCGAGAGTCCCATCAGCCGCAGCGACTGCACCTGCTGCAGTCGCTCCACGTCGCTTCGGGTGTAGAGCCGGTGCCCGGAGGGGGTGCGCCCCGACGGCGTGAGGAGCCCGATCTCGTCGTAGTGGTGGAGGGCGCGCACCGTGAGGCCGGTCCGGCGGGCGAGCTCACCCACCTTCCACGACTCCTCGGGGATCCGGCCGACCGTCGGCGGGGCGGGATGGGGGTACGTCATGGCCATGGAGGGAGTGTAGGTCCTCACGTTACGTGAGGAGCAAGGGGGGAATCTGGACGGAATCGGGGATGGAGGCGACGGCGCACCCCGCCCTGCCACGTTTCACACGCCCTCGCTTGTGCCCGCGCCGGTTGGCGGCGACAATGAAGCCTCGTCCAAAACCCGGAGCATTCATGCGCTATTCGATTCTTGCCGTTGCCGTCCTCGTGGCGTCCACCGCCGTCCACGCCCAGGACGCCGATCGCTCGGTGAAGGGGGGCATCACGGCCGCCGGCTGGAAGGGGCGTATCGACCGACGCCCGGCGGGACAGGGAAAGACGATCAACGACTCGAAGTTCGCCGCCGAAGGGAAGGACCTGCGTCTCTCGGTCGGGCCGGCCGCCTTCTACTACAACCCGGCCAACACGGCCTCGGGCGACTACACCGTCAAGGCGACCTTCAAGGAACACAAGATGACGGCGTCGCACCCGCACTCGTACGGGATCTTCATCGGCGGCGCCGACCTCGAGAGCGACACCGAGTCACTCATGTACTGCATCGCCTACGGCAACGGGACGTACTCGATCAAGACGTTCCATGGCTCCAACGTGCAGACGCTGGTGAACCTCGAGAAGACGTCGGCGCTCAAGCAGGCCGACGCGACCGGGGCCTCGACCAACGAGATCGGGTGGACGGTGAAGGGCGGGAAGCCGTCCTGCGTCATCAACGGCACCGTGGTGCACACCTTCGACAAGATGGACGTGGTGGCGGGCGACAAGCTCAAGTCGCTCGACGGCGTGTACGGCATCCGCGTGAGCCACAACGTCGAGTTGACGGTGAGCGGCTTCGGGATGACGAAGTAGGGCGCCATGCCCCTCTTTGACTACAAGTGCGCAGCCTGCGGCCACACCTTTGAGGCCCTGGTCCTCAAGGGAAAGGAACCGGCGGCGTGCAGCGCGTGCGGCAGCGCCGAGTTGGAGCGATTGTTGTCGCTGCCGGCGGTGAAGTCGTCCACGACGACCGACCTGGCGATGCGGAGCGCCAAGAAGCGCGACGCAGGGCAGGCCGCCGAGCGCGCGCATGCGCAGGCGCAATACGAGCAAAGCCACGACCGGCACGGGTGAGCGCGCGGGCCCCGCGCCCCGCGCGGATCGTCAGTGGTCAGGAGTGAGCGGGGCCCGTCACCGGATGGTGGCGGGCCTCGAGTCGTTCGAGGGAGCGCACGGGACCAGCGGGGCGCGCTCCCGACATTCTCCCGGGGAGCCGGCAGATGGGACACGGCCCCAGCTTGGGTTCGCGTCCCAGGGTGATGGTGACGGGGCCGAGGACGACGAGCTTCTTCTCGACGGTGTCGTTGACGGCGATGGAGAGGGTGAGGAGCGAGCCGCGCACAACGCCGGAGAAACGGGCGGGAAGGGGCGGGCCGATCACGATGGGAAACGCCCGCAGGATGTACTCACCGGCCACGTTGAAGCGCCCGCTATCGAGCGCGACCGGGCGCGGAAAGTCCCCGTTCGTACACCCGACGTGAACGTGGGCCAGCGTGTCGGAGACGAGCACTCCCGCTCCGTCGCCACCCCAGGTGCCGAGGGCGAGCTGGGAGGGCAACGGCGCGGCAGCGCTGGGCGAGCCCGCGCAGGCCGCGAGCAGCGACAGGGCGCACGCCGCGACGAGTCGCGAAATCGTCGCCACGCACTCCTGATGAACGCCGGGGTCGGCGGACGTCATGGATCGAACCTCCCGGACGCGGTAGGTTGCGCGCATGCGAATCTTCCCTCTCGTTCCAATCGCGGTACTGACACTGGCGGCTGGGGCCTGTTCGTCGCGCCGCGCACCGTTCCCGTCCCCGATTCCCGCGTTGCCCGGCAAGCCGACGACCGCCTTTGCTCTTGAGACGTTCGAGATTCGCGAAGGTAGCGGAGCGCTCATGCGCCCCCGAGCCTGCGTCTACGCACACTACACGGGGTGGCTCACCGACGGGAAGAAGTTCGACTCATCCCGCGACACCATGCCCAATGGCCAGCCTCGGACCCCGATCGCCTTCCCGCAGGGGGCGCGGCGGGTGATTGCGGGATGGGACGCGGGCTTTGAAGGCATGCGAGTGGGAGGGCAGCGACGCCTCATCATCCCCTATCAGATCGCGTACGGCGAGCTGGGGCGTCCCCCGGTGATCCCCCCCAAGGCGACGTTGATCTTCGACGTGGAACTGATGGCCGTCGCCGACACGCTGCCCAGCGCTGGAGCGCCTCCGCTTCCTCCCGCTGCGCCGCCCGGGCCGCAGTGCGCGCCGTGGCGCGTAGTCGCCGGCAGTCCGTGAGTGCGGTGCCGGGAGCGCACCACGAAGACGTGGTGTCGATCATCTCCGTCGCCCCGCCGCGCCTCGAGGAGTGGGTCGTGGTGAACGACGGCGTCATGGGGGGATTGTCCGAGGGGCGCGTGGACGCAGACGCGGGGCACCTGGTTTTCAACGGCACGCTCAACACCCGTGGCGGCGGCTTCGCCTCCGTCCGCTCCCGATCGTTGGGGCGATCGCTCGCCCCGTTCACCGGCATTGCGCTTCGCGTGAAGGGTGATGGACGTTCATATGCGTGCGACCTGCGCGAATCGGCGCGCGTGCAAGGGTTCGGCGTGACGTGGAAGTCGACGTTTGCTACGCGTGCCGGGGAATGGCTGCAGCTCGCACTCCCGTTCTCCACCTTCGAGCCCACGTGGCGTGGGGGATCATTGAGAAACCGGGGGGTGCCGCTCGACACCGCGTTTCATGCCTCGGCACAGAGCGTAGGGTTCACCATCGCCGACAAGCGCGACGGTGCGTTTCGCCTCGATGTGGCGGAGATCGGTGCCTACTGACGCGACGACGCCTAACGCGTCCATCGTCCGCGTGCTGGCGGCAGTGATCGCGCGCGGCGATCGCTATCTCGTGTGCCAGCGACCGGCGGACAAGCGTCACGGCGGACTGTGGGAATTTCCCGGCGGCAAGCTGGAGCCGGGCGAGACGGATGCCGAGGCCGCACATCGCGAGCTGCGCGAGGAGCTGGGAGTGGAGGTGACGCAAGTGGGGGGCGAGTGCTTTGGCGTGCACGATGATGGCTCCCCGTTCCACATCGCCTTTGTCCCGGTGGTGATCCTGGGAGAACCGGCCTGCCTCGAGCACTCGGCGCTCGCGTGGGCGACCGCGGAGGAATTGCTCGCCTACGCGCTGGCCCCGAGCGACCGACGGTTCGTGGAGGCCATGCTGTGCGGTCGTCTCCCGTGACGCGCTGGAAGGTGGCCAACGTCCTGGTCTTCCTTGTGGTGCTCGCCGCCAACGGTGCCGCCGGGTCCGGGGCGATGAGCGGAGAGTCGATCGGGCTCATCGCCAACCGCTTCCGCTCCGACTTCCTCCCGGCAAACTACGTCTTCGGAATCTGGAGCCTGATCTACCTGTGGCTGGGAGTGTTCACGGTGTATCAGGCGCTTCCCGGCGAGGGGTCGAGCGACGCCGTGCGCCGCATCGGTCCGTGGTGGCTCGTGAGCGGGGTGCTGAACATCGCCTGGGTGTCGGCCTTCTCGTTCTCGCAGTTCGGCTTGGCGATGATGGTGATGGCCGCCCTGCTGGTGACGCTCATTGCCCTGGCGGTGCAGGTGCAACGGATCGCCGATGACGGTGGCGCGGTGGCGCGGTGGCGCGGTGGTGCGTGGCGCATCCGTTCGCGCTCTACCTGGCGTGGATCTCCGTGGCGATCATCGCCAACACCTTCCAGTACGCGCACGTGGTGGAGTGGAGCGGACTTGGGATCGCCGAGTCGACCTGGTCCGCGATCATGATGGCGGTGGCAACGGCGTTGGGGGTGGCGATGGTGGCGTCGCGCGGCTTGTGGCTCTTTCCACTGGTGGTGGCGTGGGCGCTGTGGGGGATCGGGGCGCGATACGCCGAGGTGCCGCTGTTGCACCTGTCGGCACAGGTGCTGGTGGGGGTCGGCCTGGTGGCCGGGGGGGTGACGTGGGAGTGGCGGCGACGCCGGCGCGCCGGCGCGCGTCAGCAGTCCCGGTTCGTGCGCCCCTCAAATCCGACCTAAGCGCCCTTCAGCCCCCACATCGTGCACGCCAGCCCTTCCCTCGCCCACGACCTCCTGACGCGCTATGCCACGATCGTCGGTGCCACGCGCCTGATCCCGATCACGCGCGCCCACATCGACGGCTGCCTCTATCACGGCCCGGCCTCGCTCGACTTCGCGCGGGCGATGGCCGAGTCGGGGGCGCAGGTGTCGGTGCCAACGACACTCAACGTGGGAGCGATCGACCTGCTGCACCCCACGCTCTTTCGCGGGCGTCCGGAAATCGTCGAGGCAGGGCGCGCGATGATGCGCCTCTACTCGGCGATGGGGTGCCGGCAGACGTGGACGTGCGCTCCGTATCAACTCGCCGACCGACCTGCGCTGGGCGAGCAAGTGGCGTGGGCCGAGTCGAACGCGATCGTCTTTGCCAACTCGGTGCTCGGGGCGCGCACGGAACGATACGGCGACTTCATCGACCTGTGTGCGGCGATCACGGGGATGGTGCCCGAGGTCGGACTGCATACGGATGAAGGGCGGCTCGGCGGGACGCTGGTGCGCGTGCGCGGGGTGAGCGATGCGATGATGCGGCGCGACACCTTCTTCGCTGCTCTCGGGCACCTGGTGGGGGTGCGCACGGGGACGTCGATCCCGGTGATCGACGGCGTGCCGCACGCCACTGAGGACCAGTTGAAGGCCTTTGGCGCCGCCGCCGCCTCGTCAGGCGCGGTGGCGATGTTCCACATGGTGGGGGTGACGCCGGAGGCGACCACGTTAGGCGACGCCTTCGGCCATCGTGCGCCGGCCCGCACCATCGACGTGGGGCCGGACGACCTGCGCGCCGCCGCGCGCGAGCTCACGTCGACCACCGACACGACGTTAGGCGCGGTGAGCATCGGGACACCACACTTCTCGTACGACGAGTTCACGCGACTGCGCGTGCTGCTGGCGGGGCGTCCGGTGTCCCGATCACTGGAGTTCTTCGTCTCGACGGGGCGCGACACACTGGCGCGCATCGACGGCGAAGGGTGGGGCGACGAACTGCGCACGAGCGGCGTGCAACTGGTGACCGACACCTGTACCTACATCACCCCGATCCTCACCGGGCGCCCCGGCGTCGTGATGACCAACTCGGCCAAGTGGGCCTGGTACGCACCCAACAACCTTGGCTACGCGGTGGTCTTTGCCAGCCTGGAAGAGTGCGTGGAGTCGGCGGTGCGTGGAGAGGTGTGGCGCGATGAAACGGGTTGGGAGGCGGAATGATTCCAGCCGAAGTCCTCGTCGCCGGTGACGCGGAAGGCGAACTACTGGTGCTCGACGCACCGCTCAGCTTCTGGGGCGGCGTGCACGAATCGTCGGGTGAGATCATCGACACGCATCATCCGCAGCACCGGCAGTCGGTGGCCGGGCGCGCGATGCTGATGCCCGGTGGTCGGGGGTCGAGCTCCAGTTCGAGCGTGCTGGCCGAGGTGATTCGCGCCGGCGTGGGACCGGCGGCGATCGTGCTTGGGGAGCGCGATCCGATCATCGCGTTAGGGGCGATGGTGGCCGAGGCGCTGTACGGACGGTGCGTACCGGTCCTGGTGCTTGGCGCGGACGACTACGCGCGCGCGCGAACGTGGACGCATGCCCGCATCGTGCGCGGCGCACACGGCGCGACGCTGGAGCCAGGTGAGGCGCACGACGAGCAATAGCGAGAGGTCGCACGAGTCGTTATGCATGAGCCTGTCTTCGCCGATTTAGGCGATTGAGTCGCTCGCTGGACACCGCATTCCCCCGGCCCCACAATTCGGGCGATTCTCCCGCTGAGGTTGCCCGTGCCCCCCAACGCGCTCGACGACGACGATTGGGATACCATCGTCAGCCGGATCAGTAACGGGCGGTGCACGCCGTTCCTGGGGGCCGGGATGTCGGCCCATCGCCTTCCGACGGGACGCGCGCTCGCGCAGACGCTGGCCGAGAAGCACGGCTATCCGTTTGACGATCGCGACAACCTCCCGCGCGTGGCGCAGTACGCGGCGGTGATCCGCAACGACATCCCGCGCATCAAGGAACAGGTGGCGCGGCAATTCAGCACGGCGACGGATCAGATCACCGCCGCCGCCTTTGCCGATCGCACCGATCCGCACCGCATCCTCGCCGATCTCCCGTTCTCCAAGTACCTCACGACCAACTACGACCCGTTCATCGAGCGCTCACTCGAGGCGGCGGGGACGCCGTACGTCGTGGACCTGTGCGCCTGGAACCCGGCCACCCGCAAGCACGTGGCCCAGACCAAGGGCGAACGGCCATCCCTAACGCCGGACAACGACTCGACCCCGTTGGTCTATCACCTGCACGGCGTGCAGGAGTTCCCCGAGTCGATGGTCCTCACCGAGGACGACTATCTGGATTTCCTGGCCGAGATTGCGATGGATCCGCGGTGCATCCGCCCCGACGTCTCCGAGGTCTTTGCCGAGTCGTCGGTGCTCTTCCTGGGGTATTCGCTGAGCGACATCACCTTTCGGGTCATCTTTCGCATCGCGTTGCAGCAGCTGCAACTCAACCGGCAGCGCGCGCACGTGGCGGTGCAGCTCCCGCCCACGGGGAACAGCGAACAGATCGCGCAGGCGATCCAGCAGTATCTCGAGCACTACCTCAAGCTGACGATGAACGTCCGCTTCTTCTGGGGGACCGCGTCGGACTTCACGCGCGAACTGCGCACGCGCTGGATCGCGGTGCACGGCGACGCGGGGCGCGCGGTGGCGACGACGTGACGGCACCCGCCAATCCGTTTCCCGGGCCGCGCCCGTATGAACGCGACGACGCGGCCAACTTCTTCGGGCGCTCGCCGGAGATCCGCGAGCTGCGCTCGCTGATTGCCAGCTACGGCGTGGTGGTGGTGGTCGGTCCGTCGGGGTGCGGCAAGAGTTCGCTGCTGCGCGCCGGGGTCATGCCGGCGCTCGAACGCGCCGAGTACGAAGTGCTCCCGATCGCGCGACTCGGCGAAGCGGCGCGTGGGCGCGCCGGACGTGACCTCGCCGGGCCGATCTTCGAGGGAAACGTCGTCAGCTACCTTGCCGGCGGCGAGGTGCCGCCAGGTGCACACCCGTTGCTCACCGCGCTCGACCAACGTCCGCGACGCAACTCGTCCGACGGGGCGCCGATGCCGCGCGTCCTGGTGATCGACCAGTTCGAGGAGCTGTTCACCACGCACCTGCAGGCGTGGCGCGAACGCGCCGAGTTCCTGGGAGCGATCCTCGCCGCCAACCGCGGCCAGAGCGCGCTGCGCGTCGTGCTGGTCATGCGCGCCGAGTACCTGTCGGCGCTGGCGTCGCTGCTGTCGCGGCTCGACGACGGCTCCAGCGCACGCGAGCGCTCGGTGATGTACTTCCACGTGGAGCGGCTGTCGCAGCGCGCCGCGGCGGACGTGATTGCCTCGGCGTTCGCGCGACAGTTCCCCGCCTTCAAGGCGTCGAGCGCCGACAAGCTGGCCCGCCAGATGTCGCGCGAGTTTGTGCGGCAGCCCGATGGCAAACTGGCCGAAGCAGAAGGCGAGTATGTCGAGCCGCTCTACCTGCAACTGATCTGCCGCACGTTGTGGGACAAGATGGCCAGCGGCGCCGTGAAACCGGCCGACGATTCGCTCATCCCCGACGCCGACATCGACAAGGAGCTGCGCGGATTTGTGGCGGCGGAGATTGCCGCGGTGTCGACGGCGACGCGGATGCGCAGCGGAGCGATTCTCGCCTGGCTGGAAGAGCATCTCATCACGCCGGCCGGGACGCGCGGCAGCGTGATTCGCGAGAGCGACGAGACGGCGGGGATGGCGAATCCGGTGGTCGAGGGGCTCGAACGCCGGCACGTGCTGCGCGGCGAGGAGCGTGCGGCCGGGCAGTGGTACGAGCTGGCGCACGATCGGCTGGTGGGGGCGGTGCGGCAGCTGCGCGAGGAGGCGCGGCGCAAACGCGAGGATCGCACGATGCGCGTGGCGCAAGTCGCGATCCTGGCGACGATCCTGTTTGCGGTGGGGCGTGCGTTCTGGATGTCCAAAGAGCCGACGCAGGTCGACATTGCGCCGGCCGAGAACGTGGCGCGCGCGACGGCGGAGCGGGCGAGCACCTATCTCGCGTCCAACCCGGAAGTCGCGTCGGCGTGGATTCGCGAGGCGTTGTCGATGGGCGACGATCCGTATGTGGACAGCGTGGCGCAGGAGATCGCGCAGCGGGCGCTGGTGTCGCGGGCGGTGCAGAAGCTTACGCAGACGCCGGCGGTGTCGTCGGCTGCAGCGCCCGATTCGATTGTCGCCGTGGGGACCGACGACGGTCGCCTGTGGGTGATGAACGTGCTCGCACGCGCGGTGCCGCACGTCGACACGGTCCGGAGTGATTCCTCGGTAACGGTGACGCCCGACGCGGCGACGATTGCCAACTCGGCTGATCCCAGCGCCGACGTGCGCGGCGTCGTGCCAGGCTGGGCGGGCGGCATTGTCGGATTAGGGTATGCGTCGCAGGCGGTCAAGCTGGCGGTGGCGGGACGTCACGGTCGCGTCTCGCTGGTCACGCGCCCCGACTGGCGTCGCGAGCGCGACACCGTGCTCCCCGATACGTTGCAGTCGCTCGCGGTGACGCCGTCGGCGCGAGAGATGGCGGTGGGGACGATACGTGGCGACGTGGTGCGCCTGACGGCGCAGGGAACGCCGCGCCGGACCGGGCTCCCCGGCGCCGGTCGCGTGACATCGATCGCGTATCTCAACGAGCGCGACCTGCTCGCCGCCGATGAACGGGGGAACGTCTTCGGGTGGTTGGGGAACGGTGAAGCGGCGCTGCTGTGGCGCGCCCCCGCGACCGACAGCGCGAGCGGCACCATGAGCCGGATGGCGGTCGCCACTGGGGGGCGAGAGCTGGCGGTGACGGTCGGAGGGACGGTGCATCGCCTGCGCTATCGCGCGGGACGCATCGACGACGCGGGGGCACTCGGCTGCGAGCAGCTGACGGGGGTCACGCCCACGGCCATCGCGTTCTCCCGCAGCGGCGCGTCGCTCATCATCGCCACCAGTACCGGGCGCATGATCGTGTGGGGGATGCGCAGCGAGCGTTGCGACTGGTCGGCCAAC
The DNA here is from genome assembly GCA_964560345.1 of uncultured Gemmatimonadaceae bacterium. Taxonomy (GTDB): domain Bacteria; phylum Gemmatimonadota; class Gemmatimonadetes; order Gemmatimonadales; family Gemmatimonadaceae; genus SCN-70-22. The sequence goes on along the minus strand of CAZLLP010000046.1, from coordinate 2,048 downwards.
GGGCCGGAGCATCCGATCCTTTCGATCGCGCCGCTGGCGGCCGGGTCTCCCGTGGTGACGACGGGGGAGAACCTCGAGATCCGTGTCTGGTCGCAGCCGCCGACGGCGCAGCAAGTACGGAACACCGTGGCGACGTGGCGGAAGGCGGCCAGCGGACGTTCGGATGTGTTGAATGTGGCCCCGCCACAGGCGGCGAAGTAGCGAGGCGGCCTGGCGACCAGGGCGAACGCGAAACGGCGGGCCATCGCGGCCCGCCGTTCTGCGTGGGACTGCCTGACGAATGAGAACGCCGCGCGCGGCGCTCTCCGTCGTTCAGGTCACGGGACCACCGCGCACCCTTCCGCCTTCGGACAGTTGGGGTCGATTGGCGGGAGGTTGAGTCGGGCGAGTTCCTTGTTCACCGCCGCCAGGTCGGTCTTCCACACCTGTTCGAGCTTGGTGGTGTAGCCCTTGAGCTCCGTGGTGAGGATCCCGAAGATCTCGGGCATGTTGGTGGTCGGGCGTCCGTCGCCGCGTTCGCTCATGGCGAGCAGGTTGGCGAGCCGGTTGTTGACCTTGATGGGGAAGTTGAGCGGATCCTGCCCGCTCTGGTTCCGCACCTGATAGACGCTCTCCTCCACGCCACTGGCGTTGGTGCGCAGCGTCTCGCCCGCCGTCTTGAGCGCGGCGTCACTGGCCGCACGCTTGGTGCGATCGTCCAGTTGCGTCTTCACGCGGCGAATGGCGATGATGGCGTTGTTGGCCTCCGTCGCCTTGTCGCGCACCTGCTTGCCGAAGCGGAACTGCGCCACGAGGTCGGCGTCGGTGACGTCGGTGATCCACGGGTTGCGCCTGACGACGATCGGCGCGTTGAGCTTCTTCCCGTCGAGGGTGAGGCGCGCGGTGTACTTCCCGGGCGGGAGCATCGGGCCACTGGTCCCAGCCCCCCACAGGATCATTCCCGGGAACGACGAGATCCCTTCGGCACGTCCGTCCCAGAGGAGGCGCTGGAGCCCGGTCCCCTTGGGGAGATACGTCGGGCCGCCGCGACGGCCACCGCCAGCTGCAGGGCGGGTGGAATCGGGCTTGGTGGTATCGGGTTCGAAAGTGCGCAGCGCGACGCCGGCGGAGTCCAGGATCTCGAGCTTGGCCGTCTTGTACGATTGCTTGAGCCACCAGCTCAGCACGATGCCCGAGCCCGAGCGCAGCAGGGTGGGGGGGGTGAACAGGTGCGCGTCGGAGGCGAGGATGGCGGGCGTGGCCTGGCGCAGCGGGGCGATGTTGTCGAGCACCCAGAAGCCGCGCCCGTGCGTCCCGATGACGAGTTCGTTCCCCTCGACGATCAGGTCGGCGACCGGGATGTCGGGGAGGTTGAGCGAGAGGTTCTCCCAGTTGGCGCCGTCGTCATATGAGAGGTAGACGCCGTGCTGGGTGGCGGCGTAGAGCAACCCCTTTCGCGTGGGATCCTCGCGCACTGCATGTACGTAGGCGTCGGCGCGAATCCCGTTCACGATCTTGGTCCACGTCTTGCCGAAGTCGGTCGTCTTGAAGATGTACGGCGAGAAGTCGTTGAGCAGCGGCTTGCGCACCGAGATGTACGCGGTGCCTGACGAGAAGTTCGAGGCGTCGATCTGCGAGACGCGCCCGAAGTCGGGCATGTCCTTGGGCGTGACATTCGTCCACGTCTTCCCGAAGTCGCGGGTGACGTGCACGAGGCCGTCGTCGCTCCCCGTCCAGATGACGTTGACGTCCTTCTTGCTGGGGCCCACGGAGAAGATCACGCCGTAGACCTCGGGGCCGTTCATGTCGCCGGTGATCGGTCCGCCGGACTTCTCCTGCGTCTCCGGGGCGTGGCGCGTGAGGTCGCCCGACAGGCGCAACCAGGTCTTGCCGCCGTCCCGCGTGGCCCACAGGCGCTGCGACGAGACGAAGAGGAGCTTCTTGTCGACCTGCGAGAAGATGATCGGGAAGGTCCACTGCCAGCGTTCCTTGATCTCCTTGCTCGGCTCACCCGAGTAGAACCAGGGATACGGGTTCACCTCGCGCGAGGTCTGCAGGCGCCGGTTGAA
>CAZLLP010000045.1:0-36333 GCA_964560345.1 uncultured Gemmatimonadaceae bacterium | reverse complement strand
GAGAACCCGCGGGTCCTCGGGCAGTCTTCGGGGTCGCGGCTCATCCAGTCGGGGCCGGACGCATCGGCGTTCCCCTCGGGCGGATTGCGCGCCACCTGGGAAGCGCGCGGCTACACCGCGTGGAACCCGGCGTCGCCCGTCTTCATCATCGAGTCGGGGAACGTGCGCACGCTGTGCATCCCGTCGGTCTTCATCGGCTACAACGGTGAAGCGCTCGACGAGATGACGCCGCTGCTGCGGTCATCGGACGTACTGTCGGAAAAGGCGATGGCGCTGCTCTCGCTGCTGGGCGACAAGGGCGTGCAGCGCGTGTACACCACGTTAGGCCCCGAGCAGGAGTACTTCCTGATCGACCGCACGCACTTCGCGCTGCGCCCCGACCTGGTGATGGCCAACCGCACGCTCATCGGCGCGCCGCCGCCGCGCGGGCAGCAGCTCGAGGATCACTACTTCGGCGGCATTCCCGAGCGCATCCAGGCCTGCATTGCCGAGGTGGAGCACGAGCTCTACAAGCTCGGCGTGCCGATCGTGACGCGACACAACGAAGTGGCGCCGTGCCAGTTCGAGATGGCCCCCTTCTATGAAGAGACCGACATCGCGGTCGACCACAACCAGCTCGTGATGTCGGTGCTGCGCCGCGTGGCGTTGCGCCACGGGCTGCAGGCCATCGTGCACGAGAAGCCGTTCGCTGGCGTGAACGGCTCGGGGAAGCACTGCAACTGGGCGATGGCGATCACGTCGGAGAATGAGCTCAACGGGATCAACCTGCTCAAGCCGGGGAAGACGCCGCACCAGAACATCCGCTTCCTCGTCTTCCTGGCGGCGGTGCTTCGGGGCGTGCACAAGCACGCCGGACTCCTGCGCGCCGGCATTGCCACGTCGGGGAACGAGCATCGCCTCGGCGCCAACGAGGCGCCGCCGGCCATCATCTCCGTGTTCATGGGCGAGATGCTGACGCGCGTGATCGAGGAGATCGCCAGCGGCAAGGTGGCGGCCAAGAGCGCCGAGCAGCAGCTCATCTCGTTAGGTGTCAACAAGCTCCCCGAGATCGAGAAGGACAACACCGATCGCAATCGCACCTCGCCCTTTGCCTTCACGGGGAACAAGTTCGAGTTCCGCGCGGTCGGCGGCTCGCAGTCGATCGCCTTCCCGGTGACGCTGGTCAACTCGGCGGTGGCCGAGGCCATCGGCGACATCATCGAGGAGATCAAGGCCGAGAAGAAGATCACCAAGTCGATCGACGACGCGGTGATGAAGGTCGTGCGCAAGATCTTCCGTGAAACGAAGAACGTGCGCTTCGAGGGGAACAACTATTCCGACGCCTGGGTGCAGGAAGCGGCCAAGCGCGGTCTCCTCAACCTGCGCCGCACCCCCGAGGCGCTCGCGCAGCTGACGGCGCGTCGCTCGCGCGACCTGTTCAACACGCTCGGCATCCTGAGCAAGGAAGAACTCGAGTCGCGCTATCACGTGCGCATGGAGCGCTACGTGAAGGACATGCTCATCGAGCTGCACACCATCAAGGAGATGGTGGACACACTCGTCCTGCCGGCGGCGTATGCCTACCAGGGGGCGTTGGCGGGGAACGCGGCGCAGGCGAAGGCCGCGGGGATCAAGGAGATCCCGCAGGTCGAGCGCGCCAACGAAGTGGGGGCCCTGGCCAAGCAGCTCAAGGCCGCGCGCGAAGCGTTGGCCAAGGTGATCGACAAGGCCGAGTCGCTGCATGAAGAGCTGGCGCCGTGCGCCACGCTGCTCACCAGCGAAGGGGCCGAGCGCATGGCGGCGGTGCGCGCCGCGAGCGATGCGCTCGAGTTGCTGATTGGCGACGAGTACTGGCCGCTGCCGAAGTACCGCGAGATGCTCTTCCCGGTCTGATCCGGGGTGACGACGTAACACGGGGCCCGGCGATGAGAAATCATCGCCGGGCCCCGCTGCTTTTCGGCGACACCAGGCACGGGATAGACCGCACGACATGGGCGTGACACTTGCAACCATTAGAAGATTCTCGCGGCGCCGCAGGCGCCATCCCCCCAAATGGATCCGCGACGATTTCGTCGCTCGGAGGAGGTCGTGCACATGTTCCGCATTCGTCAGTTCGCTCTCGCGTCGGCCGTGGCCGTCCTCGCCGCATGCGGCGGGGGTGGTGATGACGGCGGCACGACCAATCCTCCGGCGGTGGGCGGATTCTCCGTCGCGCTCTCGTCGACCACGCTCAGCATGGCGCAGGGTGCGTCCGGGAGCGTCACCGCGAACATCACGCGTACCGGGTCGTTCACCGGTACGGTCGACCTGAGCACCGAGAACGTCCCCACCGGCCTCACGGCGACGTTCAACCCGGCCTCGATCACCTCGTCGACGACCTCGACCACGCTCACCGTGAGCGCGGCCGCGAGCGTCGCCGCAGGGAACTACAGCTTCACCATTCGCGGCAAGGCCACCGGCCAGAGCGACCAGACGGCAACGGTCACGGTGACCGTCACGGCCGCGCCGGCCATCGCCCTCGCCATCACGCCGGCCGCGGGCTCGGTCGTGCAGGGTGGTAGTGCTGCCATCGCCACAACGGTGACGCGCACAAACTACACCGGCGCCGTTGCGCTCGCGGTGAGCGGCGCGCCGACCGGCGTGACCACCGCCGTTGCAGCTAACGGGGACGCGGGCACCGTGACGGTCAACGTCGGGGCCGCCGCAACGCCTGGGACCTCGACGCTGACGATCACCGCATCGGGTACCGGCGTGGCGAACGCGACCGCCACCTACGCGCTGACGGTCACCGCCGCTCCCACCGGGTCGTACACGGTGGCGCTCTCGCCGAGCACGCTTTCGATCCAGCAGGGCGCCACGGCGCAGAGCACGGTGAACATCACCCGCACCAACTTCACCGCGCCGATCGCGCTCACCATTTCGGGCGCGCCGACGGGGGTCACCACCGCCTTCGGCCAGAGCACGCTCAACACCGAGACGTCCACCACGCTCACGGTGAACGTTGGCGCCGCCGTGGTTGCCGGTAACTATCCGCTCACCGTGACCGCGACGTCGGGGACCACCACGCAGACGGCCGCGTTGACGCTGACGGTGACCGCTGCCCCCGCCGGCACGATTGCCCTCGCCGTTTCGCCCACCAGCGCCACGGTGGCCCAGGGCGGCACTTCGGCCTTCGCGGTCAACATCACCCGCACCAACTTCACCGGGAGCGTCACGCTCGCCGTGAGCGGCGCGCCGAACGGTGTCACGACCGCCATCACCACGTCGCCCACCGCGGGCAACTCGGCCAACGTCACGGTCAATGTGGGGGCCTCCGTTGCGGCTGGTGTGTACCCGCTGGTAGTCACCGGGTCGGCCGCTGGCATCGTCAGCGTCACCGCCACCTACACCCTCACCGTCACCGCAGCGCCGGTCGGCAGCGGCAACGTGAGCTGGGCCTTCGGCTTCTGCGGCAACACCGACGTTCCGGTCTGGGTCGCGGCGCAGGACGGCAACGGTCCGTGGCAGCGCGTGGTCGGCAGCAACAACACGTATGCGTTCACCATCACGAACAGCGGCGGCATCGCCTACGTGACGCAGAATGCGGCCAACGACTACGACATCAACTTCTACTACGGCACGCTGGCCGAGATGCAGTCGCGCGGGACGACGATCTGTCCGACGGCGGCGACCAAGACGGTCAACGGCACGGTCGCGAACTTCGGGACGAGCACGATGGCGCAGATCGCGTTAGGCGGTGCATCGGCAACGGTCACCAGCCCGGCGACGGCGTTCTCGCTCACCAACGTCCCCGCCGGCACGGTCGATCTCGTGGCCGCACGTCAGGGGATCGACTTCACCAATCCGCTGGCTGGCCTCCAGACCAACAAGCTCATCATCCGTCGCAACCTCAACCCCGCGGCTGGTTCGACGCTTCCGGTGCTCGACTTCAATGCGGCCGAGGCGTTCACCCCCGTCACCAACACGCTGACGATCAACGGGGCGGCCGGTGGCGAGACATTGGTCGCAAGCTCCACGTACTTCACGGTCAACCAGGGCTTCGCGGTCCTCGGACAGTCGCTCCCCTCCGGGAACACGGCATCCATCGTGGGCGTCCCCGCCGCGCAGCAGGTCTCGACGGATCTCCATATCCTGAACGCCTTCGCGTCGAACGTGTCGGGCGGGAGCACGGCGACCTCGACGCGTCTGGTGACCATGGTGCACAAGGACGCGGCCAACAAGACCGTCACGCTCGGATCGGCTCTGTCCGCGCCCAACGTCACGTCAGCCGCCACCGCGCCGTACCTGCGCACGCGGGTGCAACTGGCGCGTCAGTCCGAGTACGACAAGTACTGGGTGATCGGCTATGGTCAGACCGGGCGCTCCGTGTCGGTGCAGTACACCGCCGCCTACCTCGGCGCCAATGCGATCGACTTCACCTTCCCCGACTTCTCGGCGTTGGCCGGGTGGCAGAACACCTGGGCTCCCGTCACCGGGGCGCTCTCGATCTGGAACGTGTCGGCGTCGGGCTGGACCATCACGACGGGTGGGTTCAGCAATCCGTACCTCGAGGGGGCGCTGATCTACCCCGGCGCAGCACGGGGGCGTTCCACCCCGTACCGGGGGCGCGGGGGGCGGGTACCGCACCCGCCTCGCGTGTCATCGCAACACCGGCCCGCCAATCGGCCGGTTCCCTCGCGGGGGTCGGCCGATTGGCGTTTCGGGCGCTGCCGACCGCAGCCGGCCCCGTGCCCCGGCACGCCAGCGTCGGGCGAGCGCGTCAATCGTTAGGCGGGCGCGACCGCGGACGTGGTGGCGACGGGCGCCCGGCGGTCACAACCGCCACGAGCGGACACGTCTGTCGTTAGGCGACCGCGACGGCAGCGACACCGCTGCGACATGCGAGCGAGTCCGGCATCCCTCGCAAGGAGTAGGGAGCCGGCGTCCCCAAGCATGTCGCGCCAGACTCTGCCTGACGAGTATGCGCTTTTTTTCGTTAGTGTGACCTACGCCGCAGGATGAAGACGGGGGCACCATGTTATTCCTCCCGCCTCTTGGTGTCGTGTTGCCATTCGTTCTGGGAGGAGGACTGTCCATGTTCGTCACGAAACTCATCCGTTCGTCCGCACCGCTCCTGCTGCTCGCCGCGCTCGCGTGCGGCGACGACGACGGTAATGCCCCGCCGCCGCCGACCGGCGGCATCACGGTCGCCGTCGACTCCGCGAGCCGCACGGTTGCGCCTGGCGGAACCGCGACCATCGCGGTCACCATCACGCGCACGACACCCTTTGCCGGGCCGGTCGCGCTCAGCGTCGAGAGTGCCCAAGCCGGCGTGACCGGCGTCTTTGCCCCCGATACCATCGGCGCGACCGCTACCACCAGCACCCTGACCGTGACCGCCGCCAACACGGTCGCCGCCGGTGCGTATCCCATTACCATCCGCGCAAAAGGCGCCGGCATCACCGACCAGACGGCGACCGCCACCATCAACGTCACCGCCAACCCGACGATCGCCCTCTCCCTCACCCCGGATGCGGTGAGCATCCAGCAGGGCGCCACCGGCAACTCGCTCGTCCGCGTCACGCGCGGTGGAGGCTTCGCCGGCGCCGTGACCCTCACCGTCGCCGGACTCCCCGATTCCGTCACCGCGACGATCGGCTCGCAGTCCCTCACCGGCGACACGACGACGATCGCCTTCGCGGCGGCTGGTAACGTCGCGCCTGGCGCCTATGCCGCCGTCGTCACTGGCGCCGCCACCGGCGTCACGCCCGTCTCCGACACGGTGACCGTCACCGTTACGCCACGCCCGGGCTTCGCGCTCGCGGTTACCCCGGACTCGTTGAGCGTCTCGCGAGGACAGTCGGGCTCCGCTACCGTGCGCGTCACGCGAGGCAACGGCTTCACCGCCGCCGTCCTCCTCGCCCTCGACTCGCTCCCGTCCGGCATCACCGCCGTGCTGGCCGAGGACTCCCTCACCACCGACTCGACGACGCTGGTGGTCAACGCCGCGGCCAGTGTCGCCGCGGGGGTTTACCCCATCGTCGTGCGCGGCTCGAGCGCCGGCGTCACGTCCCGCAGCGATACGTTGCGCCTGACGGTGACCGTTCCGCCGGTCGGCATCACGATCTCCGCCACCCCCGACTCGATCATCACAGCAGCCGGACACGACACGTCGTTCACCGTGGTCATCGCGCGCAACAACTTCACCGATACGGTGAGCGTGTCGGTGGCCGGTACCCCGGCCGGCGTTGGCGCCATCTCGTCGTCGACCGTTGGTGACACGGTGCGCGTCACCCTCGCCGTCGGCGATAGCGCGGTCCTGGGCACCTACACCCTCGTCGTCTCCGGCTCGGGGAACGGCATCGCCACGGCCAGCGACTCGGTTCGCCTCGTCGTGGTGGCACCGCCGTCGCCGAGGATTGGCGGGTCGCGTGCGATCGCCCCGTCGACCGTCAAGCGTTCCGGGCGCAGCACCAGCGCCGTCACCCCGCGCGTGGACGCGCGCACGGCGCCGCGCGGCGTACGCCACGCCGTCCAGTCGACGCCGTTCGATCGTCGATCGTTGCGCCTCACATGAGGTGACCTGCCCCGTTAGGCAGCGACGCATCGCGGCCGAACGGTGACGCCCCCGGGGTGACACGATCGCGGTCACCCCGGGGGCGTCTCGTTATGCAGCGGTCAGCGTGCCGCAACCAGCATGCGGCAGTCAGCACACGACTCCTGCGTCGGTCAGCCGGCGCTCGGCGCTCCCTGCAGCACCTCCAGCAACCGCGGCGTCGCGATGTTGGCCCCACACAGGACCACCCCCACGCGCTCGCCGCCGAGGCCGCGAGCGCCGCCAGCTGCCGCGCGTCGCTCCAACGCGGCGAGCGCCACACCGGCCGCCCCTTCGATCAGTTGATGATGCTCCTCCACGAAGCGACGCATCGCGGCGGCGATTTCGTCTTCCGTCACCAGCACCCACTCATCGACCAGCGCCTGACACACCGGGAAGGTGATCGCCCCGGCTTCGATGCCACCGGCGGTCCCGTCCGAGAGCGTCGGGAGCGACTCGCGCACCACGATCTTCCCCACCGCCACCGACTCGGCCATCACGGGCGAGTTCACCGGGAGCGCCCCGATCACCCGAACGTTGGGCATGGTCGCCTTGAGCGCCGCCGCGATGCCGCCAATCAAACCGCCCCCTCCCACCGCGACGATCACGCTATCGAGTGGGCCCGCCTGCTCGGCCATCTCCACGCCGATCGTTCCCTGCCCGCACATCACCTCGAGGTCGTTGTACGGCGAGACGTAGGTGCGCCCGTCGCGATCGGCCACCGCACGCGCGTGTTCCTCGGTGTCGAGTCCATCGGTGCCGAAGTGTCGGACCTCGGCGCCGTAGCCGCGGATGTTCGCCACCTTGGCGGGCGAGGCCTGCTCGGGGACGTAGATGATCGCAGGGACGTCGGCCAGCTTGCACGCCCACGCAAGGCCAGCCCCGTGGTTGCCCGACGAGGCGGAGACCACCCCTCGCGCCCGCGCCTCAGGCGTTAGGCACAGCACCTTGTGCAACGCCCCGCGCGCCTTGAAGGAGCCGGTATGCTGCAGGTGTTCGCCTTTGAGGAGCACCTCGCCCTGCAGCCGCTCGCTCAGCGGGAGGCTGAGGTCGAACGGGGTCTGGCGGATGTGGGCGCGCAACCGCTCACGCGCCTGGCGGATCTGCTCGGGGAGGATGGCCAGGTCGATCGTCGTCATGCAGGGAATCTGTCATGGGCGCGCGCCTTTGCCACACCGTGCCGGCCGCGATAGGGTTACTGATCATGATTCGCCTCCCCTCCTGTCGGTTCGCCGTGCGGCTCTCGGCGGTACTGGTGAGCGTCGTCATCGCCCTCGTGGCGTCGGCGGCGCACGTGGCGTCAGCCCAGGCGACCGCCGCCGTGCCTGAGGACCCCATCGTCGCCCCCCTGCGCGCCGCGCTTGCCAGCGGACGGGTGGTGGGCGCCCGGTGGCCGCGCATCAGCGACGTGAAGGCGGACCTGCAGCAACTCTATGACAGCGCGCAGTGGCGGCCGCTGTGGATTCGCGACGGACGCCCGACGTCGGCCGCACTGTCGGTCGTGCGCTACTTGTCGCTGGTGGAAATGACCGGGTTGCGAGGAAGCGACTATGACGCGGCACGCATCGATACGCTGGCCCGCCGGCTGGGTGACGGAACCGGCACGGTCGACGACGCGCCGCGCTTCGAGGCGCTGATGAGCGTGGCCGTGGCGCGCGTGCTGTCGGCGCTGCAGTGGGGGCGGGTGAACCCGCGCGATGCCCACGAAAACTTCCGCATCCCGCGTTACGACTACGACATCGCCGATGCGATGCGCGACATGGCCGACGGCACCGATCCGACGGCGATCTTCAACGCAGCCGAACCGCCGCTGTTGCACTACCGCTTGCTCAAGGCGCAGCTCACGGTGCAACGCGAGTTGGCGCGCGACAGCACCACGCCGGCCGCGCGCAAGCGCATGGACGACCGCATCGCCAAGATCGAACTCTCGCTCGAGCGGTGGCGCTGGCTTCCGCATGCATTCCCGGGACGCGTCATCATCGTGAACATCCCCGAGTTCCGGCTGCACGCCTTCGATCGGCTCGCTCCGGACTCGACGGACCTGTTCAGCATGGACGTGGTGGTCGGAAAGGCCTTCGACCACAAGACGCCGATCTTCATGGATCAGCTCGAGTACCTCGCCTTTTCCCCCTACTGGGAAGTCCCGCCGAGCATCGCGCGCAAGGAGATCCGCCCCCTGGCGCTGCGGTCGCCGTCGTACCTGGCGCGCAACCACTACGTGTTGTTAGGCGGCGGCGACCGCGTGTTGCCGGCCACGGGGGGCAACATTGCGGCGATCGGGTCTTCGGTGCGCGTCCGCCAACTCCCTGGGAGCGACAACGCGCTGGGGCGGGTGAAGTTCGTCTTCCCCAACGTGCACAACGTCTACATGCACGACACCCCCGTGCACAGCGTCTTCGAGCGGGAACGGCGGGACCTGAGTCATGGATGCATCCGCCTGTCGGATCCGGTGCAGCTGGCGAAGTGGGTCCTGCGCGACCGACCCGAATGGACGCCGGAAGCGCTCGACTCGGCGATGGCGCGTCGCACGCCGCTCGACGTCCCGGTGACCGAGGCGATTCCGATCTACATCCTGTACGGCACCGCCATCGCCGAGCGCAGCGGCGACATGCGCTTCTATCGCGACCTCTACGGGCACGATCGCCGGCTGGCGGCGCTCCTGGCCCGTGGGTACCCGTATCCCCGTTAGGCACACGGTGACGCTGCGGCTCCGGGGGATCACCTGCACCTATCCGTCGGGCGTGCGCGCGCTTTACGGCATCTCGCTGGACGTGCCACAAGGCATGTTCGGCCTGCTGGGCCCCAATGGCGCCGGCAAGTCGACGTTGATGCGGATCATCGTCACGCTGCAACGTCCCGACGCGGGAGACGTCACGCTCGACGGAGTCGACGCGCTCGCCCGGCCCGCCGATATTCGCGCCTCGCTGGGCTATCTCCCGCAGGACTTCGGCTTCCACCCCAACGTCCCCGTGCAGGACACGTTGTCGCACTACGCGGCGCTCAAGGGGTTCGGCGACGCCGGGGAGCGCCGTGCGGTGGTGGAAACGCTGTTGCGACGCGTGAACCTGTGGGATGCACGGGCGCGCGAGGCCGGCGCGCTGTCGGGCGGGATGCGTCAACGACTGGGAGTGGCCATTGCGCTGTGCGGCGACCCGCGGCTGCTCGTGCTCGACGAACCGACCGCGGGGCTCGATCCTGCCGAGCGACACCGGTTGTACGACGTGCTGGCCGAGTGCGGCGATCGCGCCGTGGTGCTGCTCTCGACGCACTTGGTGGAAGACGTGCACGCGCTCTGCCCGGCGCTGGCGATCATCGACCAGGGGCGGGTGGTGGCACAGGGAGCGCCGGACGCCCTGGTCGACGCGTTGCGCGGCCGGCTCTGGCATCGCGCCGTTGCATCTGGCGATGACCTCGCCGAGTTGAGGCGCGCGCATCACGTGATCGCGGTGCGCCGGCGCGGCGCGCGACCGGTGGCGCACCTGCTCGCCGATCAACCGCCCGATGCGCAGTGCGTGTCGGCGGAACCGTCGCTCGAAGACGCCTACTTCGCGCGTGTCGGGGCACGCGCCGAGGACGCGTGAATGGCAGTGGACTCCGCGATGGCGACGCCGCGCGTCTCGAGGCACGCGCCCATGTGGCGGGAGGTGGCGCGCTTCGAGTTTCAGCTGCAGCGCCGCGAGTTCCTCACTTGGATCTATGTCGCCGTCTTCTTCTTCCTGACCTTCGGCTACACGTCGTCCGACCTGGTGGAACTGGTAACCGGGCGCGGCGCGATCGCCAAGAACGCCCCGTGGGCGCTGGCGCAGGCCATGGCCGGCGTGACCGCCTTCGGGCAGGTCATCACCACGATGATCACCGCCACCGCCGTCATGCGAGACGTGGCAACACGCCAGCAGGAGCTCCTGTTTACGACGAGGCTCTCGCGGCGCGACTATCTGCTGGGACGCTGGAGCGGCGCGCTCGCGGTGATGCTGCTCGTCTACGTGGCCATCCCGGTTGGGCTTTTGGCGGGGAGCGTGATGCCGTGGGTCGAGCGCGGCGCGTTGCTCCCCTTCGACGTCTCGGCCTACCTGCGCCCGTTGTCGCTCCTGGTGCTCCCGAACGTCGCCGTGGTGAGCGCGCTGTTCTTCACGGCCGGGGCGCTGCGGCGCAGCTTCATGGCCATTCTGCTGCTGGGCGTTGGGCTCGTGGCGCTGTGGAGCACCGGCGTGTCGCTGGTGCGCGATGGTACGCTGTGGGGGGCGATGATCGATCCCTTCGGCAATGCGGCGCTCGAGGCGGTGACGCGCCATTGGGGCGAGGGCGAGCGCGGCGCGCGCGAGATCCCGATCGGCGGCTGGGTGCTGGCGAATCGCACGTTGTGGCTGGCGGTGGCGGGCGTCTCGCTCACGTGGCTGGGGCGTGCGTTCTCGTTCGACATCGTGTCGAGTACGGGCGCCGCAGGCCACGCGGCTCGGGCGACGCGTGACGACGACTCCGAGCGTCCGAGCGCACCGCCGAGCGCAACAGCGGCGCGCGGCGCCGCCCGCCTCGGACGCGGACGCACCCTGTGGCTCGAGGGGCACTGGACCATGCGCTGGACGCTGCGCGAGCGCGGCTTTCGCACCCTCGCGGCGTTAGGCGCCCTCAACGCCGCCGCCAATGCCTGGCGCGTAGGCGCGACGCACCCCGATGCCGGCGTCGTCCTCGCCGCCGTCGCGGAGCATTCGCGCCTCTTCCTCATCCTGGTGGCGACGATCTACGCGGGGGAGCTGGTCTGGCGAGAGCGCGACGTGCGTACCGATGCCATGCGTGATGCGCTCCCGGCGAGCACCGGGACGCTGCTGGCCGGCAGGATCCTCGGGCTACTGGCAGCGCAGGCGGTGCTGGTGGCGCCACTTCTCGTGGTGGGACTCGTGGTCGGACTCGCCACACACGCGGCCGGGATGTCGGCGCACCTTGCACTCCTCTGGACCGGTGGGATCATCTGGCCGTTTCTCGTGCAGCTCACTCTGCTGTCACTCCTGGTGCACGCCATCGTGCAGCACAAGGTGGCGGGGCACGTCCTCCTCATCATCGGCTGGGTGCTGGCCGTCGCCATGGAGCGCACCCTCGCCCTTCCGACGCTGGCGCGATACGCCAACCTCCCCCCCTACACGTGGAGTGCTGACACCGGCTTTGGTGGCGATGGCGCGCGCCTGGCTTGGGTCGTGGTCTACTGGAGCGCCGTCGCCGCGACGTGCGGGGTACTGGCGTCCACCTGGTGGGTGCGCGGCGTTGCACCGCGGTTCATCGTCCGCGCCAGCGGCGCGGCCCGTCAGCTGCATAGCGCCCACGGGTGGCTGCTCATCGCGGGACTCACCCTCGCGGCGATCGCCGGTCTCTCGGCGACCGGGCGATAGCAGGATCGCGGCGCCAGTCTACTACTTCGCGGCGCGGATGTCCCTCCCTTTCAGCGGGCCGCCGAGGATGGGGCTGAGCCAGCAGATGTCGAAGAGTCCTGCCGACAACGGCACGGCCCCCACCACCGCCAATGCCGTCCCGGCATTGCTGTCCATCGAGATCCCGCCGGCAATCATCCCGGCGCCAGCCACCACGCGCAGCACGCGACCGGCGGGCGAGGCCATGAACTGGGCAAAGCCGCTGCTCGCAAAGCCGCTGGCAGGGGCGTTGAGGAGTGTGGGGCGCTCCGCGTTAGGCATCGCGCGTGCCGAGCTGGGCGCGGTGCGCGACGCCGACCGTACCATCGCTGGCGCCGACGCGAGGTCCACCCCGCTCGCCATGCGCTGCTGACCCTGCACCGTTGTCGCCGACAGGGCGACCGCGGCGAGAAAGACCGCATGTATCCGTTTCATGTCGAGTGCTCCTGTAAGTGTGCTCCCCGCAACGGGGCGTCTGTGTGTTGGCGTCATGCCGTTCGGCATGTGTACATCCTCGCTCCCCACCACCGGTTGCCCGGCGTGCCTGTGTCTGTCAGCGCCGCTCCGTCGCCAAACGCGCGCGCAGCCGAGCCGATACCCCCACCGGCATTTCGTCAGTTGCAATGTCCGTCGTGGCGCGCAGCGTCGCGATGAGCTGCCCCACACGCCCGCCGAACCGCTCGCAGGTATGGCATCCCGCCAGGTGGGCGGTCACCCGCCCCACCTCGGCCGGCGACAGCTCGCCGTCGAGAAAATCATTTAGCCGGTGCAGCACCTCGCGGCACGACAGCCCGGCCACCACGGTCTCAAGCGGATCCACGTCGCACCTCCTCGTAGGCAGCCGCCAGGCGCAATCGCGCCCTGTGGAGCCGGCTCTTCATCGCGGCGAGCGACAACCCAAGCAGCGCCGCGACGTCCTCGCCGCTCATCTCCTCGATGTCGCGCAGCACCAGCAGGCGTCGATCGTCAGCCGCAAGTCGCGCAAAGGCCTCCTGCACCGTCGCGGCGCGCTCATCGTCGTCCTCGCGCCCCCATCCGGCCCGCAGCGCGAGCGCTTCCACTGACTCGGCGTCGTCGCTGTCGGCCAACGGCACCGCGCGACGCGCCACGCGCTGCCAAGCGTGGGCGGCGATGGTGAGCAGCCACGCCCGCGCACTCCCGCCGCGAAAGCTCCCCGCCCCGCGCCACGCGGCGAGAAAGGTCTCCTGCATCAGGTCTTCGGCGTCCGCGCCCTGGCCGGTCAGCGCCATCGCGCGTCGCCAGATCCCGGCCTGGTGACGGTCGACAAAGGTGGCAAAGGCCCCGTCGTCGCCCGTCGCCGTCAGCCGCAACAACTCCGCGTCGTCGCGCACCGCCGGCGTGCCGGGTGTGGTCACCGCTTCACGGGGCACGTGCTGATGCCAAGGACCGAGTACAGCGGACAGGTGCCCATGAGACCGGTCAGGAGCGGCACCACGCCGATGTAGCCCCAGACGCCACGTCCGGTGACGGCGACAAACAGCAGGGCGACCCCCAGGGCGACACGCAGCACGCGGTCGACGGTTCCTTCGTTGCGGGCCAGCAGGGTAGACGCGGTCATGGGTAGCTCCACACAGTGAGAGGATGCGGGTGCCGTCGCTGCCGGCCCCCGTTGTCCCGAGAGAGCCCCCGTCGGCCGCAAAGGGTTCGCGCAGGGTTCAAGTTCAGGGAAACACCGTCCGCCCGTCCTCACTTCCCTCACACGCGCCCCATCTCGTCTTCCCGTCTTCCCGTCCTCCCGTCTTCAGTACTTCAGGAGATACCGCTCCAGCTCCCACTGGTGCACTTGCGTGATGTACTCGCGCCACTCCTCGCGCTTGGCGTGCAGGAAGTGCTTGGCCACGTGCTCGCCTAACGCGTCGAGAATCAGGTCGTCCTTCTCCAGCTCGTCGCACGCCTCGTTGAGGTCGTGCGGAAGGTCGTCGATGCGCAGGCGGCGCTTCTCGCGGTACGACATCTCGAAGATGTTCGTGTCCACCGGCTCGCGGTAATCGGCGTTGGTCGCGATCCCGTCGAGCCCCGCCGCCAGCATTACGGCAAGCGCGAGGTAGGGGTTGGCCGACGGATCGGGCATGCGCACTTCCACGCGCGTCCCCGTTCCGCGACGCTCGGGGACGCGGATGAGCGGCGAACGGTTGCGCATCGACCACGCCACGTTCACCGGTGCCTCGTACCCCGGCACCAGGCGCTTGTACGAGTTCACCAGCGGATTGGTGATGGCGCAGAACCCCCGCGCGTGGCGCAACAATCCCCCGATGTAGTGCAGCGCGACGTCGCTCAGTTGCCACTTGGCGTCCGGCGCAAAGAAGGCGTTCTTCCCCTCGGAAAAGAGCGACTGGTGCGTGTGCATTCCGCTGCCGTTCTGGCCGAAGATCGGCTTCGGCATGAACGTCGCCGTGAGCCCGAAGCGCCCGGCCACGTACTTCACCACAAAACGAAACGTGGCGATGCTGTCGGCCGTGGAGAGCGCGTCGGCATAGCGGAAGTCGATCTCGTGCTGCCCATGCGCCACTTCATGGTGCGCCGCCTCGACCTCGAACCCCATCTGCTCCAGCGTCGAGACGATGGCGCGCCGCGCGTCCTCGCCCAGGTCGGCCGGCGCCATGTCGAAGTAGCTCCCCACGTCGTGCGTCACCGTGGCGGGCTGCCCTTCCTGTCCCGGCTTGAACATGAAGAACTCCGCTTCCATCCCCGCGTTCATCGCGTAGCCCTTTTCGGCGGCGCGCGCGATCTGTCGCTTGAGCACGGCGCGGGGGTCACCGGCAAACGGCGTCCCGTCGGGCATGTGGATGTCGCAGATCAGGCGCGCGACCTTGCTATCGCTCTCTCCCCACGGAAAGACGAGGAACGTCGACAGGTCGGGGACCAGCAGCATGTCCGACTCCTCGATGCGGACGAACCCCTCGATCGACGAACCGTCGAACAGGATGTCCCCCGCCAGCGCCTTCTCGAACTGCGAGCGCGGGATTTCCACGTTCTTGTTGACGCCGAGGATGTCGGTGAACTGCAGCCGCAGGAACTTGACCCCCTGCTCGGCGGCGAGCTTGAGGATGTCCTGGGCGGTGGCACCGGCGAGGGCGTTGCGCATGGCGTGACGTGACGAGGAAGTGCGAACCGCAGGAGTGCGAAGAGCGGAGAGGGAACGTTAGGGGCTCCCGCCGATGCGCTCAACGGATGCACCCGCCCCAGTTCGGCCTCGTCGCCCGCCGATCGCGCGCGCTCTCCCGTCCGGGCTCGCCCTCCGCCTATCTTCTCCGCATGTCGAAAGCCTCCAACGCCGGGACGACGTGCCCCTCGTGCGGCACCGCCTCCCGCGGAAAATTCTGCGCCGAATGCGGCGCCGCTCTGCAGGGCGTCTCGTGCGCCAACTGCCAGGCCCCGCTCACGCCGGGCGCCCGCTTCTGTCATAACTGCGGCGCCCAGGCTGGTGCCGGCGGCGGTGGCGCACGCCCGGTCGCCTTTCAGGGTGGCGGATCTCCTGCGGCGCAGCAGCGCAGCATCCTGCCGTGGGCCATCGGCATCGTGGCCGTCCTCGGCCTCGTGATCACGATCGCCGTGCAGCAGCGCGACTCTGCACCGCCCACCGCCATGGGAGGGAACGTCCCCTTGGACGGCGGCGGAGCAGCCAATCCGTTCGAGACCCCCGCCGGCGCCGGCGGCGCCGTTCGCGCCCCCGACATCTCCTCCATGTCGCCGCGCGAACGCGCCGATCGCCTGTACGATCGGGTCATGCGCCTCGCCTCCGAAGGAAAGGGCGACAGCGCCTCGTTCTTCGCGACCATGGCATCGCAGGCGTACGAGCTCCTCGGCCCGCTCGACAACGATCTCAAGTACGACCACGGCCGGATGGCCGAAATGGCGGGGGACCTCCCGACGGCGCAGAAGGAGGCCGACGCCATCCTCGCCAACAACCCGGACCACCTGCTCGGCCTCATCCTCGGTGCCCGCGTGGCGCAGTTGAAGAACGACAACGCCACGCGCGCCAAACTCTTCAAGAAGCTCCTGGCCGTCGAGAAGACCGAACAGGCCAAGGCCGTCGAGGAATACACGCGCCACAAGGGCGATATCGACGCCGCCATCGAGGAAGCGAAGACGGTGAAGTGATGCCCCGCACCATCACCGTCTGCCACAGCCCCGACAGCGACGACGCGTTCATGTTCTACGCGCTCACCGCTGGCAAGACCGACACGGGCGACCTCATGTACGTGCACGAGCTGCGCGACATCGAAACGCTCAACCAGCGTGCCCTGCGCGGGGAGCTCGAAGTCACGGCGGTCTCGATTCACGCCTACGCGTACCTGGCCGATCGCTACTCGCTCCTCCCGCACGGCTCGTCGATGGGCGACAAATACGGGCCGCGCCTCGTGGCGCGCACTCCGATGACGCGCGCCGACGTGAAGGGGAAGCGCATCGCCATTCCCGGGCCAATGACCACCGCCTATCTCGCGCTCCGGCTGTACGAGCCCGACTTCGTGGCGGTGCAGACCCCGTTCGACAAGATCGATGACGCCGTCGTCAACGGAGACGTCGACCTCGGCCTCCTGATCCACGAGGGGCAGCTCACCTTCACCGAGCGCGGCTTGCACCTGGTCGACGACATGGGGGCGTGGTGGTTCGGCGAGACCGGCCTTCCGCTCCCGCTGGGTGGCAACGTGGTGCGAAAGGACCTGGGTCCCGAGCTCACCCGGCTCATTTCCCGGCAGTTGCGCGCCTCGATTGCCTATTCACTCGACAACCGCGCCGCCGCGCTCGACCACGCCATGCAGTATGCGCGTGGCCTCGATCGCTCCGAAGCCGACACGTTCGTGGGGATGTACGTGAACGAGTGGACCCTCGACTACGGTGATCGTGGGCGTGAAGCCGTTCGCCTCCTCCTGAAACGCGGACACGAGGCAGGCGTCATTCCGCACGAGGTCAACGTCGAATTCGTCGAGGACTGAGTCAGCTTCATGCGGTGACACCACCGAGCGCCGCGCCCCTCGCGGCGCTCCGACGTTCCTCTCCCATCTCGCATCGCCCGTGACGCACTCCCTTCGCGCTGAGTCTCGCGTCCCGTCGCAAGATGCCGCCGAGTTGTTGGCGGTGGCGCGACGTCTGGCGGCAGCCGCGGAGAGCAGTGACGAGGCCGCTTCCATCCTCGCCGAGAGCATCGTCTCGCTCCTTGGCGCCGAAGGGTGCCTCGTCTCGTCGCTGGAAGACGGCTACTTCCGCGTCGACGCTGCGGCGGGATCGCTGGCCCGCATCCGGGGCGAGCGCAATCGGGTCGACGACTCGCTCGCACTCCGCACGCTACAGGAAGCGCGCGTCCTGGTCATCAACGACGTCGCGCACGACGCCTCGCTCAACACGCCCTTCCACGTCGCGCTGGGCATCGAGCAGGTCGCCTCGGCGCCGCTCATCGCCGGCGGGATCGCGTTCGGCGTCCTGCTGGCGGTCAACAGCACACGCGGCGGATTCAGCGACGACGACGCGACCATCCTGCAGCGCGTCGCCGAACTGGGCTCGCCCGCCGTGCGCAACGCGCGCTTGCTCGAGCGCGAGCGACGCAGCGCGCGCGAAGCGCGCGCCCTCACCGACATCGTGCGGCACCTCAACCAGTCGCTCGAAGTCGAGCGCGTCTTTGCCCTCATCGCCGAACACGCGGCCGACCTGTTGCAGGGCGCCGGCGCCACGGTGACGATGGTCGACGGTGACTCGCTGCGCATCGTTGGGGCAGCGGGGCACGCGATCGGTCGCTTTGCCGGCGTCCTCCCCACCGAGGGCGTCTTCAGCGGCGAGGCGCTCCGCCGGCGCCGCCCGGTGCGCACCGCCGACCTGCGCCTCTTCCCCCGATGGGAGCAGTCGGCCGAGTTGCTGAGCGATGTAGCGCCTAACGCGGTGGCCGCCCCGCTCCTGGTCGGCGATCGCGCCATCGGGACGGTGCTGGTCTACGGCAACCCGCGGCGCGACTTCAACGAGCACGAGGAGGAGCTGCTGCAGGCGCTCGCCTCGCACGCCGCGGTCGCGGTCGAGAATGCGCGCCTGTATCGCGCGGCTGCCCGCACCACGCGCCACGCCGAGATCCTCGCGGCCACCGGTCGCACACTCGCCTCGGTGGTCTCGTCGGAGAGCGTCTTCGACGGCATCGAGCGCGTGGCCACCGAGCTGCTCGGCGCCGATGGCTTCACCGTCTATTCCGTCGACGTGCAGCGCCGCACCGCGTTGGTGCAGCACGCACGCGGCCTTGGCACCGAGCAGGTGGCGTCCATCGCCCCCAAGCTCTGGGTCGGGCGCCCGGGGTGGGCGGTGGAGAATGCGGAGAATGTGATTCTTCCCGACCTGCATGCGCTGCGCGACGAGGAGCTGTCGGAACCGCTCGCCGGACTGCGACAGGCCGGGGTCTCGTCGATCGCCTTTCTCCCGCTGGTGGTCGACGGCGTCGTGCGCGGCCTCCTCGTGATGCGCTGGTTCAATCGGCGGCACCCCGACGACGCGGAGTACGAGCTCCTCACCGACTTCGCCACGCACGTCGCCATCGCGCTCCGCAACGCGGGCCTCCTCGAGGACCTCGAGCGGCGCGCCACCAGGCTCGCCGCGGTCGCGCAGGTGCAACAGGCCATCTCGCGCACCGAACTCGGTGAGGTGTACGGCGAGGTCCATCGCGCTGCGCTCTCCTCCATTCCGCGCATCTCGGTCTTCGCGCTCCTGCTGGCCAACGCCGAGCGCACGCACTTCCTCCCGCAGCTCATTGTGGTGGATGGCGTGAGCACGGGGGCGTCGGCGCTGCCGTCGGTCCCCGTCAGCGATTGCGGCGCCTCGCTCGCCCTGCGCGACGGCGGCACGCACATGAGCGAAGCCCCGGTTCGTCCGTGGTCCGACCCCGTGGCGGGGCGCTCGGGACGTGCGCCGGTGCACGCCGAAATCGCCGTCCCCATCCTCCACGGTGAGGACGTCCTCGGCGTCCTCGTGGTGCAGGGAGACGAAGCCGGGATCTTCGACGAGGAAGACGCCGCGGTCCTTTCACTCATCGCACGCCAGGCCGGCGCCGCGATCGAAAACGCGCGTCTCTTCGAAGCCGAGCGACAGGCGCGTTCGGTGGCCGAGGCGGCGGCAACCATCGCGCGTGCCGCGCTCTTCTCCAACTCCGCGCAGGAGTCGGGGCGGCAGATCCTCGCCGCCGTCGACTCCGTCGTCCCGTCCACCGGCAAGGCGCTGGGGCTCATGGGCGACGGGGGTGAGACCATCACGTATGTCAGCGCCATCGGCTCGCTCGCTCCGCTGCAGGATCGGGTGATTCCCGAGCGCGAGAGTGCCGCTCGCCTCGTGGGGACGCGGGGGGCCGTGCTCACCCCTCCGCTCGACGTCCTCGAGTCGATCCAGGAGCATGACATCGTCACCGCCGGCGCCTCGGTCGTCCCGCTCATCGCCAAGAACCAACTCCTCGGCGTGTTATGGAGCGTCCCGGTGGCGGGGGCGCGCGTCCGTCGCGATCAGATCGAGTCGCTCGGCCGGCTGGCGGCGCACGTGGCGCTGGCGGCCGACGTGCTCCTGCTGGGCGAAGAGGAGCGCAAGCGGCGCGAGCGCGAACGCATGCTGGCCACCGCCCTGGCGACGATGGACCAGCCGGTGTTCATCCTGGGCCTCGACCGGCGTGTCTGGTACGCCAACGCCGCCGCCGGGCGCGAGTACGGCTACTCAGGCGAGGAGATCAGCGCCATCACCTTCGATACGCTGGTCGCGTCGGCGGTACCGGCTCGTCGCCTGGGGAATGGGAATCCGGCGGCATCGAGCGTCTGGATGGCCGAGCACGTGCATCGGCGGCGCGATGGATCGGAGTTCCCGGCGTCGGTCATGCTGAGCTACATCCGCGACGACGCCGGCGCGCCAGTGGGGCAGGTGATGAACGTCCGCAACCTCACCGAGGAGCGGCGCCTGGAAGAGCAGTTGCGCCAGAGCGAGAAACTGGCCGCGTTAGGCGAGCTGGTCGCGGGCGTGGCCCACGAGCTCAACAACCCGCTGGCCGGCATTTCGGCATTTGCGCAACTGCTGCTGGAAGAGAAGATCACCGACGAACAGCGGGACTCGGTGCGCCTCATCAAGCGCGAGGCCGATCGCGCCGTCGGCGTCATTCGCGACCTCCTGATCTTCTCGCGCAAGCCGGGCCCCACGCGCTCGCCGATCGACCTCAACGAGATCGTCGAGCTCACGTTACGGTTGCGCAACTACTCGTTGCGCAGCGCCGACGTGGAGGTGAAGGTCGACCTGGCGCGCGGGATCCCGCGCGTGCGCGGCGACGACCAGCGGCTGCAACAGGTCCTGCTCAACCTGATCGTCAACGCCGAGTACGCGATGCAGCGTTCGAGCCTCAAGCAGCTCAGCGTGCGCACCGAGTCGTTCGAGCAGGGGGTTCTCCTGACGGTGGCCGATACTGGTTCGGGCATGGCGGAAGACACCCGGCAGCGCATCTTTGAACCGTTCTTCACGACAAAACCTGCTGGACAGGGAACAGGGCTTGGCCTCAGTGTGTCGTATGGCATCGTGCAAGCACATGGCGGGAGCATTTCCGTGGAGAGCCAACTCGGGTCTGGCTCTCTCTTCCGCATCTATCTCCCGGCGTCGGGGACTCCCGTCTCCTCCTCCCCCGTGTCATGACTGACTCCGCGCGCGGCGGTGCACTGAGCAACCGGGTCATTGGCGGCCCGGAAACCAAGCGGATCCTCATCGTCGACGATGAAGAGACGATTCGGCTGGCGCTCTCCAAGTTCCTCAGGTCCCGCGGCTTTGACGCCGAGACGGCGGAGTCGGGGCACGTCGCGCTGGAGCGGCTCCAGCAGGGGCATTATTCGCTGATGCTGTGCGACATCCGGATGCCGGGGATGTCGGGACTCGACCTCGTCCCGCAAGCCCGGGCGTTGCACCCGGACCTGGCCGTGATCATGCTCAGCGCCGTCAACGACGTCCCCACCGCCACCGAATCGATTTCGGTGGGGGCCATGGAGTACCTCACCAAGCCCGTCGACCTCCAGGACCTCCTGGCCGCCATCGAGCGCGTCGCCAACCGGCGCGACCTGGCCGTGGAGCAACGCAACGTCGAGCGGCTCATTGCCAGCGAAGTCGCCCGCCGGACCGCCGATCTCGAGCGCGAGAGCGCGGGGATGATGGCCTCGATCGTGGACTCGCTCGCCCACTTGGTGGCGATGCACGAAGCCAAGGACCCGTTCCTCTCCGGCACGTCTTTGCGCGTGACGGCGCTCTGCCGCGCCATCGCCGAGGCGATGCGGCTGGACGAGGCAACGGTGGAACAAGTCGTGGTCGCCGCGCGTCTCCACGACGTGGGCAAGATCGCGCTGCGCGAATCGGTGCAAAACAAGCCCGGTGCGCTCAGCCCCGAGGAATACGAGCATGTGAAGGATCACGTGCGCATCGGGCTGGAAATCCTGTCGCCCCTCACGCAGTTGCGGGAGACGCTGGAATTCGTGCGCGATCACCACGAACACTGGGACGGGACCGGCTATCCGCGCGGCGTGATGGGTGAGCAGATTTCGTTAGGTGGACGCATCCTCTGCTGCGCCGACGCCTTCATTGCCCTCACCTCTCGGCGCGCCTACCGTCCCGCCATGTCGATCGAGGATACGGTCGATTATCTCGCGGCTCACGCGGGCGGGTTGCTCGACCCCACCGTGTACGCGGCGTTGCAGACGGTGGTCACCGAACGACGGGTGCTCGGACTCATCGCCGACTGATCGCGCAGACACGCACGCATCACCGGTCGGCTGTTCGTCGAAGCTCGTGCAGTTCGTCGTGTGTTTGTGGCCGAATCGTCGTCGGTGCGTCGCAATTGAGGGGCGCGCGATCGGCGTGTGCACCGCATGCGGTCGTGCGATGTGCAGGGTGCGCGAAGGGCGTGCATCGTTTTCCCGCTTGACGGGGAAAGCCCTCGATTGTAAAAGGAAGTTCCCCAGAAGAGCGATCGCAGGCGGTCGCTCCGTGAGCGTGGTGCGCGAACGTGCAGTGGGCGCGCGCCCGGCTCCGCAGCAGGTACATGGACCGTCGATCACTACATGCAGGAGGCATTCATGCCGCGTGGCGAGGCGTGGGACGAGACGCTGAGATTTTCCGACGACGACGAGGACGACATCGGGTACGGTGGTTCGTCATCGTTTGACGATGATGACGATGACGATGATGGCTGGGGCGGCACCTCGTCGCGCGACGGCGGGCTGTGGGACGAGCCCGAAGAAGCCGCGCTTGAGGATGAGGAAGAGACCGAGGTCGTCGCCGATGACGACGTCGAGGACGAGGTAGAGGTCGAGGAAGAAGAGGAAGTCGTCTTTGGGGCGCCGGCTCGTCGCGGCCGCCCGCCGAAGCCGAAGCCTCCGGCACCTCCGCCAGCTGCCGCGGCCGAACCGCCACCGCCACCGCCCCCTGCTCCGGAACCGGTCAAGGCCGCGAAGCCTGCCCCCGCTCCGAAGAAGGCGGCGCCAGCCAAGGCTCCGGCTCCGGTAAAGGCGCCGGCGCCAGCCAAGGCTCCGGCGAAGGCCGCCACCCCCCCGAAGAAGGCAGCGCCAGCCAAGAAGGCGACGCCCGCCAAGGGGACCAAGGTCGCAAAGAAGGCGGCCGCTCCGGCCAAGCCGGCCAAGCCGGCCAAGAAGGCCGCCGCGAAGAAGGCATCGACCGTCGCCAAGGCCGCCAAGAAGCCGGCGCCCAAGAAGGCAGTCAGCGTGAAGAAGGCCGCCCCCAAGAAGGCGGCCAAGAAGGCGGCTCCGGCCAAGCCCGCACCCAAGAAGGCAGCCGCCAAGAAGGGGGCGGTCAAGGTCGGCAAGAAGGGAGGCAAGAAGCGCTAGCGCTCCCTCACTCGGCGCGCACGCGTCGAGTCGCACCCGTAGCATCAGTGCCCGCGGGGCGCGTCGATCCTCGATGCGCCCCGCGGGTCGTCTCCCCCCAGCTCCAGAGTCAGTCGCATGCCGGACTTCGCGCGCCAGGTCCTCGACGCACTCCCCCTGACGGTCTACACCATCGACCTCGAGGGGCGCATTACCAGCGCCAATCGCGCCTGGTCGCAGTTTGCCCGGGACAACGGCGCCCCCTCGCTCGCCGCCGAGTCGTCCGTGTGCGGACAATCGCTGTGGGACTCCATCACCGACGGCTCGTATCGCGACCAGTTGCAGCAGGCGATGGAGTTGCTGCGCACCGGCAAGGCGCCGCGCGTCTCGTGGGAGTTCCCGTGCAGTTCCCCCGAGGAAGAGCGCGTCTTCCTCATGCAGATCACCCCGCTCCGCGACGCCGCTCATCACGCCACGGGCTACGTCTTCTCCACCGTCGACATCACTCCCAGCCATCGATCGCGCGAAGCCCTCATCGACACCGGGCTCGCCCTCTCGCGCACCATCGACGTCGATCGCGTGTTTCATGAAGTCGGGCACCAACTGCGGCGTGCGGTCAAGGGCGAAGCCTTCGCCGTCCTGCTCGTCCGCGAACACGATGGCGCCCTCGAACGCCGCTACGGCGTTGGCTACGAGGAAACCGGTCCGGCACTCGATCTCCGTCTCACCCCGCTCGCGCACGCCGCCATCGAGAAGGTCGACGTCGTCACGCACGCTACACGTCGCGGCATCGAGCTCGCCGCCCCCATGTCCGGCGGGGAACGCACCATCGGCGCCATGACCGTCTGGATCGAGGGGGAACGTTCGCGCCACGAAATCGAGGAGGCGCAGCGCGTCCTTGCGACGCTTGCCGCACAAACCGCGGTCGCCATCGAGCGCGCCCGCCTGGTGCAACGCGTGGGACACAAGCGCCGGCTCGAAGCCATCGGCGAAGTGGCGACGGGCGTCGCGCACGAGCTCCGCAATCCGCTCTTCGGCATTTCCTCCGCCGCCCAGCTTCTGCGCTTTCGCGCCAAGGACGACCCCGTCGTCGAGAAGAACGTCGGACGGATCCTGCGGGAGGTCGAGCGCCTCAATCGCATGGTCACCTCGCTCCTCGAGTATGGTCGCCCCAAGCCCATCGTCCTGACCCCCGGAGACCCCGATGCGGTCTGGGACGATCTCCTGGAGGGACAACGCGGCCTGCTCGAGTCCCGGGCGCTCTCGCTCACCCGCACGCGCCCCGACCCCGCCGTCAGTTGCCGCATCGACCCCGAGCAACTGGCGCAGGTCTTCCTCAACGTCCTGGTCAACGCCGTCGACCACGCCCCAGAAGGGAGTGACCTGGTCATGCAGTCATCGGTCGTGGCCAACGGCTCCTGGCGTTTTCGCCTGACCAACGGCGGCCCCCCCGTCCCCGCCGACGTCCTCGCCCGCGTCTTCGAGATCTTCTACTCCAACAAGCCTGGCGGCACCGGCATCGGCCTGGCTCTCTGCCAGCGCATCGTCGAAGAACACGACGGCGAAATCTCCATGGAATCCTCCCCCGAACATGGCACCACCGTCACCATCACCCTCCCCCCGATCGAGTAGTCGGAAACGTCTACCAGCTCCTCCCCCAGCCGATTGGAACCACTGCCGCCACTAGGTCCGTTAGTCCTAGGCTGACGAGTCTTTCTCGTCTTCTCGTCTTCTCGTCTTCTCGTCTTCTCGTCTTCTCGTCTTCCCGTCTTCCGTCCTGCGCCCCATGTCCTGCAACGTCCTCATCGTCGAAGATGAGCTCTCCATCCGCGACTCCCTCGCCGAACTGTTCGAGGTCGACGGCACCCGGGTGACGCGCGTGGCAACGCTGGAGGAAGCCAAGAAGGCGCTGGCCGCTGAGCCGTATCAGCTCATCCTGAGCGACATCCGGTTGGGCGGAAAGCGCGACGGCGGACTGCAGGTCATGGCAGCCGCCGGGCTTCTCTCCCCCGAAGCGGTCGTCATTGCCCTCACCGCCTTCCCCGACCAGGACAACCGCCTCGCCTCCAAGCGACTCGGCGCCACCTACTTCCTGGAGAAGCCGGTCGGTCTCGAGACCATCGCCTCGGTCGCCGCCAAGCATGGGGTGCCGTCCTCGCTCTTCCCCAATGCCGCCATCGCGGCAGCCGACGGAACCGCGACCAGCGCGAGCTGACCAGCACGAGCGGATCGGCGCGCGCCGCACATCGCGGCCTTCGCCGGCGATCACCCCAGCGCGCGGACGTTCGCGCGTTGCACCTACGGCCCGCGCCAGCGATGCGCGGGCCGTCGCGTTTGACGCCATTTCATGTCGCGCCGCACGCGACATTCGCGCGCGTTCTCTGCGTAGTGCCACACTCGTGATCGCAGGCAATCGCTGTCGTCGTGCTGGCGCCGAGCTACGGACGCGGGGTAATCTTCGGCCATGGCGGAGTCTCCTGTCGCGTTACTGCGCGCTCACGCGCGCCATGCCCCGTGGAATGCCCGCGGCCTAGCCTCGCACGTGGCGTCGCTCGTCGACGCGGCTGGCGTGCGTCCCACCAACGCATCGGCGCGCGCCGCACCATCGGCACGCGCGGTGCGCTTCTATGTCGCCAACAAGCTGATGGATCGCCCCGAGGGGCTGGGGACGTCGGCGACCTACAACTACCGCCACTTCTTGCAGCTGCTGGCCATCAAGATGCGTCAGCGCGAAGGGATGTCGCTCGAGACCATTCGCAAGGACATGCGCGAGGTCACCGGCGACGCCCTCGAGCGGCGCGTGGCACAATCGCTCGCCACCGTCCTCATGGCCGGCGTGCACCAGGCGGTGCGGCACGACGCCGACCCGATCGTAAGCTGGCGCCGAGTCCCCGTCGCCGATGGCGTGGAATTGCACCTGCGCGATGATTCGTCGCTCGCGCGCGAGGATGCCATCGTCGCCCTGCGCGAGGCGGTGCGCACGGCGTTAGGCAGGGTGGAAGCCCGGTGACGCCACGCCCCCCGTTGCGCGTCGAGTACCGGTTCGACGGCCAACTGGTCGTCCTCACCGGTGTCGCTCGCCGCGGGCAGGTGGGGGAAGTCGTCGCGCGCGCCTTTGGCCAACGCGGCGCCACGCTCGCGCTGCTCGACCGCAACGGCGCTGAAGCCGAGGCCCGCGCCGCCGAGCTGCGCAGCGCCGGGATCTCGGCCGGCGCCTGGGCGTGTGACCTCACCGATCACGCGTCGTTAGGCACGGTCGCCGCGGAACTGGCCGCGGCGCATCCGGCCGGCGTCGTCGCCCTGGGCTGCCTGGCCGGCGGCTTTGACGCGTTAGGGCCCGTCGGCGAAAGCGCCCCCGAGGCCTGGGAGCGCATGCTCGCCATCAACCTCGCTACCGCCTACGCCACCACCCGCGCCTTCCTCCCGGCGCTGCGCACGGCACGCGGGAGCATCATCTACTTCGCCTCCGCGGCGGTCGTCCCCGGCGGTTCGGCCGAGGGCATCGCCGCCTACGCCGCCGCCAAGGCCGGAGTCGTCGCACTCATGCACGCGGTCGCCGCCGAGGAGCGCGCCCACGGCGTGCGCGCCAACGCGCTCGCCCCCACCGCCATTCGCACCGACGCCAACAAGGCCTCCATGGGGGCGTCGGCCACCTACGTCGAGCGCGAGACCGTCGGCGATTGGGTGACCTTCCTCGGCTCCGCCACCAGTGGCCCGGTTTCCGGGCAGCTCATCCAGCTCGGATGACGTTCACCCGAGCGTTCACGCCAGCGTTCACGCCAGCGTTCGCATCACCCATCGCTCGCCCGCTCTCGTCGCTCACCGCTTCGCGCCGCCCTCGACCCGTCACTCGTTAGGATCGCCGTGCCAGGGGACCCCGCCTTCAACCACAACCCGCGCCAGTCGCACCCGCGACGCCCCCCTGGTCGCGCCATCTTCCTCGATCGCGCGCTCGAGGCGCTCCCGCTCTTTCGCCTGAGCGATTCCGCCGAGGAGACGACGATTCTCTACACGCCCCCGGCCGGTGGACGCTGGCGCGTCCTCCCGTCCCCCGGCGATCGCCTCCCTGGCACCTTCGACCAGGACGTCTACGTTGAGATCTGCCGGCGTTACATGGACGCCGGCTCGCCCCCCGACGGCGCGGTCTCGTTCACGCTGCACGCCTTCCTGCGCTCCATCGGCCGACGCGCCGACGGACGCACCTACGAACAGCTCCGCGCCGCCCTCAACCGACTCGAGCGCACCTCGCTCGAGTCGTATGGCGCCTACTGGAGCGCCACCACCGGCGCCCCGCTCGAAGGGCGATTCTCGATCCTCTCCGCCGTCTCCATCGACCGGCGGCGCACCGCCGATCGCGAGCAGCTCGCCCTCTTTCCGACCTTCACCGCGTCCGAGCCGGGGGACGCCCGCGTCACCCTCTCCCCGCTCCTGCGCGCCAACATCGGAAACGGGCACACCACCACCCTCTCGCCGCAGCTCTATCAGGGGCTCTCGTCGCCGGTGGCGCGCCGACTCTATCGCTTGCTCGAGGTCGCTCGGGCCGACGATACCGTCACCTGGCGCATCGAACTCGAAGCGCTGGCAGAACAGGTACCGCTCGTGCAACGTTATCCCTCACACCTGCAGCGCGTCCTGCAGCCCGCGCATGAGATGCTGCAGACCGCGGGCATCGTGCGCGACGCCAAGGTCCACCAGATCCGCAAGCAGTGGTTCGTGGACTACGTCCTCGCCGTTCGTCCCACTTGAGTCGCTACTCAGCTCCGGTCGAGCGAGCAGGACCAGTGACGCGTATAGCTTGGACCCGTCCGTGGAAGGGCCTCGGGGTGGCGGGCAGAGATTCTCGCGCGGCACGTGCGAAGGAATGTCTCCGTCAGGAACCCAACTGGGCCCGTTGTTGGTAGATAGAGAGAGCCTTTCTCTCGTCTTCTCGTTTCCCCGTCTTCCCGTCTTCTCATGAATCGGAAGCTCGCCATCTTCGGCGCCGTGCTCGTCCCGCTCGTGGCTGGAGCGTTTGTCGTGCAGGAGCGCGCGACGCTCGACGGCGGGCGCCTCTTCGGACAGGTGCTCGACCTCGTCGAAAGCCGTTACGTCGACTCCGTCGACACCGCCATGCTCTACGAGAAGGCGGCGCGCGGGCTGGTGTCGCAGCTCCAGGATCCGTACTCGGAGCTCTTCTCCCCGCGGCAGCTCACGCAGTTCAATACGACCACCGCTGGGCGGTACGGCGGACTCGGGATGCAGATCGAGGAGCAGCCCGGCAAGGGCGTCGTCGTCTCCAAGGTCTTCCCGCACACGCCGGCCGAAGCCGCGGGGGTGCGCGAGGGCGACGTCTTCATCGCCATCGACACGATCAACACGCGGGGGTGGTCCTCGGCGCGCGTCGCCGACTCGCTGCGTGGCGTCCCGGGCTCCAAGGTCTCCGTCTCGTTCGCGCGCCCCAGCGTCAACGAGCCGATCAAGTCGCTCTTCACGCGCGCGATCATTCGCATCCCGGCCGTGCCGTACGCCATCACCTTCGACAAGGTGGGCTACATCCCCCTGCAGGGCTTCAACGAGACCTCCACGCAGGAAGTGGCGGCCGCGGTGCGCAAGCTCGTCACGCAGGATGGCGCCAAATCGCTCATCCTCGACCTGCGCGGCAATGGCGGCGGTTTCCTCGACCAGTCGCTGGCCATCTCGAACCTCTTCCTCCCACAGGGGACGGAGCTGGCCTCGGTGCGTGGGCGCAACCAGGACAGCCAGACGTACACCGCGCGCGAGAAGCCGATCGCGCCCGACGTCCCCATGGTGATCCTCACCGACCAGTACACCGCCTCGGCGTCAGAAATCGTCGCCGGTGCGCTGCAGGACCACGACCGTGCGCTCATTCTCGGCACCACGTCGTTTGGGAAGGGGCTCGTGCAGACGCTGTTCAACCTCGACGGCGGCTACGCGCTCAAGATCACCACGGGCAAGTGGTTCACCCCGAGCGGGCGCACCATCCAGAAGGAGCGCAAGCTCCTCCCGGACGGACAGTTCGTCGAGGTGCACCCCGACTCGATGGAGAGCGATTCCGCCCGCAAGGCGCGTCCGACCTACAAGTCGGATGCTGGACGCGTGGTCTACGGTGGTGGCGCCATCACCCCTGACGTGATCGTGCGCGCCGACACCTTCACCACCGCCGAGCAGTCGTTCCTCAAGGCCACCGCCGCCAAGTCGCAGGACATCTACGTCACCACGTACGACTATGCGATGGAGCTCAAGAACCAGGTGAAGGCGAACCCCAACTTCGCCGTCTCGCCCGCATGGCGCGATGAGCTCTACACGCGCCTCACCAAGAAGGGCGTCACCCTCGACCGCAAGCTGTTCGACGGCGCGCAGACGCAGATCGATCGCATGCTCGAGCAGCGCGTGGCCCGCCTCGCCTTCGGCGACTCCACCGCGCGTCGCCGCTCGCTCGACGACGACGTCCAGTTGCAGAAGGCGCTCGAGATCCTCAGGAAGGGGCAGAGCCAGAAGGACCTCTTCGCCCTCGCGCCGCAGTTCTCCCGCAAGTAAGGCGAGCGCCGCGCGTCGTCAGGCAATGACCGTCGACGCACGGCCCGCCAGCCAATAAATTCGCTCCGCATGAAACCCCTCCAGAATCTCCTCGCCGCCACGACCCTCGTGGCGGCGATTGCTTGCGCCCGGGGCACGAGCGTCACCAACGGAACGGCTGGCCAGCCGGCCACCGCGCGCACCCCGGCGCCGACCACGGTCCTTCCCGCGGCCGCCGGCGAAAAGCACCTCGCCAACCTCCGCCAGCTCACCGATGGCGGCGAAAACGCCGAGGCGTATTTCAGCCGCGACGGCGAGTGGATCACCTTCCAGTCCACGCGCGACGGTCGGACCTGCGACCAGCAGTACGTCATGCGGGCCGACGGCTCCGACGTCCGCCGTGTATCGAACGGGCTGGGGAAGGTCACCTGCGGCTGGTTCCTTCCCGACGGCAAGCGCCTCTTCTTCGGCAGCTCGCACGCGCACGATTCCACCTGCCCCCCCAAACCCGACCCGTCGGCCGGCTACGTCTGGCCGCTCGACCAGTTCGACATCTACACGGTCAATCGCGACGGCACGGGGCTCAAGCGGCTCACGAACTACAACGTGTATACCGCCGAGGGCGTCCTCAGCCCCGATGGCAAGCGCATTGTCTTCACCTCGCTCAAGGACGGCGATCTCGACATCTACACGATGAATGTCGATGGCACCGACGTGCGCCGCCTCACGACGACCCCCGGCTACGATGGCGGCCCGTGGTGGTCGCCCGACGGCAAGAAGATCGTCTATCGCGCGCACCATCCGGCCGACTCGGCGCAGCTCGCCGACTATCGCGCCCTGCTCGCGCGCAAGATGATTCGCCCGAGCCGGGTGGAGCTGTTCACGATGAATGCCGACGGCAGCGACCAGCGCCAGGTGACCGCGTTAGGCGGCGCCAACTTCGGCCCCTCGTGGACCCCTGATGGCACGAAGATCATCTTCGCCTCCAACCACGTTGCGCCGCGCAGCGGGAACTTCGACCTCTACCTCGTCGATGCATCTGCCAGCAAGGCCGGGCGCGACCAGGTCGAGCAAGTCACCTTCACGCCGGTCTTTGACGGCTTCCCGATGTTCTCGCCCGACGGCAAGAAGCTGCTGTGGGCCTCCAACCGGCACTCCAAGCTCCCGACGGAGACCAATCTCTTCGTCGCCGATTGGACCTGGTAAGCACGCCCTAGCGACGCAAAGCAGATCCGCCGGGGCACCGGTTGATGAATCGGGGGGTGACGGTGCATCGTTCAGGTGCCGTCACCCCTCGCCGCACATGCTCCCTGTTCTTCGCACTTCGCGACTCGTCTTGCGTCCGGCGCGCGATGCGGACGTGGTCCTCCTCTGGCAGCTCTGGCGCACCCCCGACGTACGCCGCTTTCTGTGGGACGATCGTGAGATCCCGCAGGACGAAGCGGCGGAGGTCATCGAGGAGCTCCGCGCCCTGGAACCGAGCGGGATGGGGCTCTGGATCGTGACGCCGGCCGCGCCGGAAGACGCCGCCACGAGTCGCGGGACACCGCCACCGCTGATTGGCTGCGCGGCCATCTCCCCCGCCTCGGTTGCCGCGCAGTTCGAACCGGCGATCGCCGGCATGGTGGAACCGCTGGTCGCACTCGCTCGCCCTCACTGGGGGCAGGGATTCGCGGCCGAAACGCTGGCCGCCGTCATCTCGTATGCCTTCGAGCGTCTGGCGCTCCCCGAGTTGGCCGGCGTGACCGACGTTCCGAACGTCGCCTCCGACCGCATGCTGCGCCGCGCGGGATTTGTCGCGTTCTCGGAAGTGGCGGGACCAAAGTACCCGATGCGTATCTATCGCCTGTCCGCCGGCGCGACACACGCGCCGACAGACGCAACGCCTGTGAGATGATCGATCGCCCCGCCCCCGAATTCGTCGCCCTGCAGCGCGCCCTCATCGGGCGGTTCTCGCTGGTGCGTGAGCTCGGACGCGGCGGCATGGGGATCGTCTTCCTCGCGCGCGACGTGGCCCTCGACCGCAACGTCGCCATCAAGCTCCTCCCGCCGTCGCTTGCCGCGCAGCCGGCCAATCGCGCCCGCTTCCTGCGCGAGGCACGACTGGCAGCCGGGCTCTCGCATCCCCACATCGTCCCCATCCACCTGGTTGATGAGGCCGATGACCTCGTCTTCTTCGTCATGGGCTACGTGGAGGGCGAGACGCTGGGGGATCGCATTCGGCATCGCGGCCCGCTTCCGGTCGATGAAGTCCTGCGCATGGTGCAGCAGGTGGCGTGGGCACTCGGCCACGCCCACACGCGCGGCGTCGTGCATCGGGACGTCAAGCCCGACAACATCCTCATCGAGCGCGACACCGGTCGCGCCATCGTGAGCGACTTCGGGATCGCCGGTGGCGGTGGCACCAACACCCCGGCAGACGGCGCCGTCATCGGGACGCCGCTCTACCTCAGCCCGGAGCAGGCCGCCGGTGCCAGCGGTGATGCCCGATCCGATCTCTACGCCCTCGGCGTCACCGCGTGGTACGCACTGACCGGCAGCTATCCGCATGCGGGAACCGCGGTCGGCGCGCTGTTGGTGCAGAAGACCACGCGCCCCGCGCGCTCGGTGCGGGAGTCGCGCGCCGACGTCCCGCCCGACGTCGCCGACACCATCGACCGATGCCTGGCGATGGCGCCCGCCGATCGCTGGCCCGACGGTGAGACACTGGCGCGCCAGGTCGACCAGCTGCGCGGACGGCGCAACAACCTCGCGCCGGCGCGTGTGCGCGCCTTTGTACGAACCGCGGTGCCGTTAGGCACCGAGGTCGCCGCCGCCACCACGGCCGGGCTCTCTGCGCTCGGCATGATGACCATCCTGTCGCGCGGCGGCCTCATCGACGCCCTGTTCGCCCAGGCACTCGCCTTGCCACTGGTGGCGTTCGCGGTCGCCTACGGCGGCATTCGTGTGGGGCAGGCAGGGACGATGCTCCTCGATGTGGTGCGTGACGGGCACGACCACGCCACCGTCGCCCGCGCCCTGCTCGACGAAGAGCGCGAACAGGCGCTCGAGCGTGATGGGCGTGCCGTGACCCAGCGACATCGCGACGCAATCTGGTACGGATCGTTAGGGTCGGCCAAGACCGCGGCCGCGTTGTGGCTGGCGGGAACGTCGCTCCCCCAGTGGCTGACGATCCCCGCCGCACTCCTCGCGGTCGTCATCCCCACCGTGACGGTCCTCAAGGTCTGGCACCTCGTACGCCCCGGCCCCGGGCGCGTCTCGCGCGCGCTCCGCGGTCGCGTGGGTGCCGGCATCATGAAGCTCATGCGCCGCCTTGCGGCGCCATCACCGGCGCGCGGCATCGACAATGCCCCCACCGCCACACTGCTCGGCGGTGCGATCGAGGAGCTCTTTCGCGCCCTCCCCGACGAAGCGCGTCGCGAACTCGCCGACCTCCCGCTTCTCGCGCGTGAACTGCAGGCGGAGGCCACCCGCACCGTCGCTCGCGATGACGACGCCGCGCGCGCCCGGGCCGCCAGCATCGCGACTGCTCTCGAGACGCTCCGCGTCGAACTCCTCTCGCTCCAAGCCGGGCTTCGTGACGTCCCCGACGTCACCCGGCATCTCGACGAGGCTCGGCGAATCGGTGAGCGCATCGACCTGGTGGTCGGCCCCCTCGAGGTCACCCCGGTCGGCTGAGCGCGTTCGAGGGCGGGGCGCGTCATCGTCGCACGACGCGATCACCTGTGGCGCCGATCGCACGCCCCTCGACTCTCCTCCCACGCGCCCGTAACATCCACGCACCTCTGCACGCCCCTTCTCCACCCGGAGCGATCGCAATGCAGTACATCCCACTGATCATCGCCGCCGCCGCCGCGTACATCCTCTTCAAGTCGGTGAAGATCATCGGCCAGGCCGAGGTCATGGTCATCGAGCGACTCGGCCGCTTTCATCGGGTCGCCCGCTCCGGCCTCAACATCCTGATTCCGATCATCGAGCGCCCAAAGTCGCTCGATGTGCGTTACCTCGAAAGCGACGTCGGTGGCGTCAAGAAGATCACCATCGGCTCGACCACGCGCATCGACCTGCGCGAGCAGGTGCTCAACTTTCCCAGCCAGCCGGTCATCACCAAGGACAACGTCACGATCGACATCGACGCGGTGATCTACTACCGCGTGGCCGATCCGCAGAAGGCGACCTACTCGGTGCAGAATCTCCCGTATGCATTGGAGACGCTCACCAAGACCACGCTGCGCAACATCGTTGGCGAGATGGAACTCGACGCCACGCTCACCTCGCGCGACGTCATCAACAAGCGCATGCGCGAAGTCATCGAGGACGCTTCCATCGGCTGGGGCGTCGACGTGACCCGCGTTGAGCTGCAATCCATCGAGCCGCCGCGTGACATCCAGCAGTCGATGGAACTGCAGATGCGCGCCGAGCGCGAACGTCGCGCCGCCGTGACGAACGCCGAGGCCACCAAGCGTGCGGCGATCCTCGAGGCGGAGGGTGTGCGTGAATCGCAGGTGCTGCGCGCGGAGGGCGAGCGCGACGCGTCCGTGTTGCGAGCGCAGGGACTCGCCGACGCGCGCCTTGCCATGGCGAACGCCGAGGCCGAGGCCATTCGCCTCATCTCCGCGTCACTCCCCGAGGGACAGGCGTCCACCTATTTGCTGGGACAGAAGTACCTCGACGCACTCCCGGCCATCTCGCAGGGCAAGGGGACGACGATCTTCCTCCCAGCCGAAGCGACCGGGATGCTCGGCGCCATCGGAGGACTGCGCGAAATGCTGCGCGCACAGGGAGGAGAAGGCGGCGACGCGACCCGGAAAGCCAGCGCGGCGAGCGCGACACCGCGCGCCCTCGGCGCCGGACCCATCGATCCGTCCAACACCTGAGCACGGCGCTTTGGATCCGATCATTTCGCGCGAACGTGCCGAGTTCATCGCCAGGGCGCAGGCCTGCGATCACTGTCAGGAGCGGAACTTCAAGAAGCTTGCGGTCAAACCCGCGCCTGAATCGCACATGAAGGAGCTGCAGGCCGTGTGGGTCGTGCGCCGCATTTGCGGCGTCTGCGGCATGGAGTCCGAGCTGGGGCTCGACGCCGACGGCGATGTCGTCTTCCTTGGCTGATTCTCACCGCGTCGCCTAGGCCATGGCTTCCGGAACGTTCGACATCGCCCGCGCCGTGGTGGGCGATCGGGTGCAGCATGAATTCCTCGTCGTCGACCGCGAGGAGAAGAAGCTCGCAAACGGCGACCCGTTCCTCCTGCTCACGTTAGGCAACGCCTCTGGACGGCTGGGAACCGCGCCGCTCTGGACCAACCAGATCGACTGGGCGGCGGGCGCTGACAAGGGCAAGGTTGTGCAGGTCATTGGCGAGGTGGCCGCCTTTCACGGCAAGCGACAACTGCGCCTGACGGCGCCGCTGCGCGTACTTCCCGACGCGCTCGTGCGTCCCGAACTCTTTCTGCCGCGCGTCGCCGTGGCCACCGAGGCGCTGTGGGACTGGGTGGATCGCGCCCGCGCCGACCTCAAGTCACACGCCTTGCGCCGGGCCGTGGATCTCTTCTTTGCCGACGATGCCTTTCGCGTCGACTTCGAGAAGGCTCCGGCATCCGTCGCCGGTCATCACGCGGCCGTCGGGGGGCTCTTGTTGCACGTGACGGAGGTCGCGACGATTGCACGCAACGCGGCGCGCGTGATGAAGGCCAACGCCGACCTGGTCGTGGTGGGCGCGCTGCTGCACGATATCGGCAAGGTGCAGGCGTACGCGATCACTCCAACCGGTTTCTCACATACCACTTCAGGTTCGCTCGTGGGACACGTCGTGCTCGGATCGCTGATGCTCAGCGAGCGACTGCACTCGGTCCCGATGGCAGAGCTGTCCGCGTCGCAACGACTCGAGTTGCAGCACATGATCCTCTCGCATCACGGCTCGCTCGAGTTTGGAAGTCCCGTGCAGCCCATGACGGTCGAAGCGGAACTGCTGCATTGGGCGGACGAGACGTCGGCGAAGGCGAACGACATGGCCGAGTCGCTGACGGAGGACGAGCACTTCGGCGACGGTGAGGTGAGCGAGCGCCGTCCGTGGCGGGTCGGGCGACGCGTCTGGCGCCGGCCGCACGGTTGGGAGTAGTCGCCAAGGCGCTGGGAAGGCGCCCCCTGATTCCGGAGTGCGGGAACGCTGGAACCGGGACTCCCGAAAACATGGCCGTCTGTAACCGGCGTTCGGCGCGAAAATCAGGTGGAACCGAATTCCTGCTTCCCCGTACAACACTTGTGTGAACGCGCGCGTTTTAGAACGGACCGTAGCGCAGCCGGTGAGGGTAGCAAGCTGAGCTCTTGGATGCTGAATGCGGCGGTCAGTCGTGTTGACGTTGAGTCGGTCCTTGGGAAGTCGTTTCGGTCAGGGCATGCAAATCGAAGCGCCACTGTGATTTGCAGGCTTTGGCGGTTACCTTCCTCAATGTCGCGGCTTTGCCGACACCGCGCGTGAATCGTTCCAGTCCAGGAGGACTCATGAGAAAGCCACGGCCGGCGACCTACAATCCGGCGCAGGCACTGCATCTCATTGCAAGCGATCGTACCGGCGAGCCCCTTAGCTGTCCGTCTTGCAGTGGCTCAATCGAACGGTCGCCTGACCACTTTCCGCCGCCGCCGCGTTCACATGTGACATTGACATGTACTGCGTGTGGACGAACGGCCCGCTATATTGCGGGAGCAGCTTAGTCGGGATTCTTTGGTGGTTCGATCGTAGGCGCTCGCGCATTCGGTCGGTGACCAATGCGCGAGTTTCTTTTTTTCGCGGAGGGTTTGGCAGCGGCGCCAACTCCCGCATCCCGATCGGCAGGTGTGAGCGCGAGGGCGTTATTCCTGCCGGTCAGCTCCACAGTTTCACCCCGCAGGGGAAGAGGAACGGTTCCATGGCACGCATTACTGGCACAGTGAAGTGGTTCAACGACGCGAAGGGATTCGGCTTCATTTCGCGCGAGGGTGGTCCTGATGTGTTTGTGCACTTCAGCGCGATCAACCAGCCTGGTTTCAAGTCCCTTGCGGAGGGAGA
>CAZLLP010000044.1:0-37261 GCA_964560345.1 uncultured Gemmatimonadaceae bacterium | reverse complement strand
GAGCGCCGTGGTCAACGGATCGCTCCCCTTCATCGCCTGCTACGTGAGCACCGACCAGAAGACCTGGATCTCGGTGGCGCAGGTCCCGGTCTCGGCGAGCGATACGTTCTGCGGCGTGACCGGGGTGGGTACCACCACACCAGGGGTCACGGTCATCAACGGCATCGAGGGAGACTACTACTACATCCTCGCCGTATGGTGATCGGGCGCTCGGCGATGGGCACAGCACGCGTCGCAAGGCGCGTGCTGCTCGTCGTCGCGCTGCTCGGCTGCGGTGGGGGCGACACCAACGTCGTCCGCCCCCCGGTCACGCCACCCGTCGTAATCACCACCGGCGCCACGCTCCCGCAAGCCACGGTTGGAGTCGCGTACGATGTCACGTTGCAGGCGACGGGAGGGACCGGCGAGTACGCCTGGCAGATCGTGGGCGGTGCGCTCCCCGACAGCCTCACACTCTCGGCAGGCGGGCGCCTTTCGGGAATGCCGACGCAGCCCGGCGCGCTGTCGCTCTCGGTGAAAGTCGTCAGCGGCTCGGTGTCGACCACGACCGGACTGGCGCTCACCGTCGTCCCGCCGCCACTCGCCATCACCACCCCCGCGCTCCCCGTCGCGACGTTAGGCATTTCGTACAACCAGTTCCTCGACGTGAGCGGTGGGAGCGGCCCGGTCACCTGGTCGATGGCCAGTGGCGCGCTCCCACCCGGGATCTCCCTCAGCACCGCCGGGATCCTCCTCGGCAACGCGACCGCCCTCGGCGAATCGTCGTTCCGGGTCCGCGCCGAGCGCGGGACGCTGAGCGCCGAGCGTGGGTACGCGCTGCGCGTCGTAGCGCCGCCGTTGGCAATCACCCCGACCACGTTGCCCGGCGCCAAGGTCGGCGAACGGTACACCGTGCAGATGCAGGGCGCGGGAGGCGTGGGCGGCTACGTCTGGTCTGCGGATAGCATGCCGCCCGGACTCACGCTGTCGCCGTCCGGGCTCATCGACGGCACGCCCACGACCTCGGGGACATGGCGAACAGTCATCACCGTGCAGAGCGGGACCGAGCGTTTCGGCATCACGCCCTCGATCACGGTGGACCCGGCCGGCTTTCCATCGTCAGTGCTGGTGACGATGCCGGGGAACGTCTTCGTTCCGCTGCTCGTGCAACTGGCGCGCGGCGGCACCGTCACGTGGCGATTTGGCCCGACGCCGCACAACGTGATCTTCGCCAACGCCCCCGGGGTCCCCGCCGACATCAACATCACCAGCGATCGCGACGTCGCGCGCACCTTCCCCATCATCGGGACGTTCCGCTACGACTGCACGATTCACCCGGGGATGAGCGGGGTCGTCGAGGTCAAGCCGTAGGTCCAACGGTGGCTCGCGAGGCCGGCGCGCGCGCCGCGCCTCGCTCTGACGCCGGTCTGACGTGCGGGTGCATGTTGTGCGTCGGGCAAGCCATGCTTGCGCACGGTGCCCGCGTGGCGAATGCTGCGCGGTGTGACCCACGCCCCCACCGCCCCGCTCCCGCGTCAGGTGCTCCTCCGAACGCTCGGCACTGTCGAACTGCGCAACGGAGAACCGGGGGCGCCCACCGTCGTCCTCGGCCTCGGCAAGCCGCTGGCGCTCCTCATCTACCTCTCGGCGGCGCCAGGGCGCATGGCGACCCGATCGCTGCTGGTCTCGCTGCTCTGGTCCGACCTCGAGACCGACGCCGCCAAGCACGCGCTGCGGCAGACGATGTGGTATCTCCGTCGCAAGGCTGGGCGCGACCTCCTCGTGGCCACCGGCGATTCGCTGCAACTCCTCCCGGATGTCGAAGTCGACCGCGATGCCCTCCTTGCCGCCTCGGCCGGCGGCCGGCACGAGGAGGTCGTCGCGCGATACGTCGGCCCCTTCGTCCCGGAGTTCGCCACGCCCGGGGGGAGCGGCTTCGAGGACTGGTGCGCGCTCGAGCGACGGCGCCTGCTGCAGGTCTTTCGGCATGCCGCCGAGTCGATCATCGCCGCCGAGCTGGCGCGCGGACACGCGCGCCAGGCGATCGACCTCGCGCGCCGGCTGCGCGACCAGGATCCGTACGACGAAAGCGGGTGGCGTCTGCTGCTGGAGGCGTGCGCCTCGGCCAACGATGCGCTGGCAGCGCGCGCCGAAGGTGAAGCGCTGCTGCAGCTGGCGGAGCGTGAGGAGCTGCAGCTCGAACCGGCGACGCGTGCCTTGTTGCGCGTGGCGCGCGCCACCAATGAGAACGGCATCACCACGCCGGCAGCCACCCGATCACTGCAATCGGAGACGCTGGTGGGGCGCGAACACGCCTTCGCGCAGCTGCTTGCCGCGTGGGAGCAGGTGCGAGGCGGTGCCATTCGCCGTGTGCACATCACGGCGCGGGCAGGGTTGGGCAAGACGCGTCTCCTGCACGACGTGGAGGCGCGGCTCCGCGCCATGCGCGGGCGCGTGGTATCGGCGGGCGGCACCTATGGCGGGCGCGATGTGGCGTTCGGTTTTGCCGGCGAGCTGGCCGCCGCGCTGGCCAAGCTCCCAGGCAAACGCGCGCTTGCGCCCGCGTCGGCGTCGACGTTGATCGGGCTCAACCCGTCGCTGTCGACCTACTTCGACGATGCGCCGCGCGTCTCGACCACCGACGACGCACTGCTCGCGCGCACGCTCGCCATTCGTGAACTCACGACGGCGGTGGCATTCGAGCATCCGGTCGCCATCCTGATCGACGATCTCCACTGGATGGACGACGCCTCGCTGGCACTGCTCGGCGCATGGGCCGACGGGCTGCGCGACGTGCGCATTCTCCTGGTCACCACGGGACGGATGGAGTCGCGGCACGCCGCCGTGGCCTCGCGCGCCGACGTCGTCCAGCTCACGCTCGAGCCACTCTCGGCGCCGCAGGTGGAAGAACTCGTGCTTGGCATCGCCGCCCTCCCGAGCGAGCCGTGGGCCACCGAGTTCTCGGCTGAGCTGTGGCGCGGCTCGCACGGGTCGCCGCTGCTCGCCCTCGAGACGTTGCAGCTGTTGGAGGATCGCGGCGTGCTGCGGCGTGCCGAAGGGGTCTGGCGCGCCGACCGCCCCGACGAGCTGCTCGCCGAGCTGCGCGCGGGGGACGCGCTGCGCGGGCGGCTCGAGGATCTGGCGCGCAACGACCGCTGGTTGCTCACGCTGATGGCCGCCGCCGGCACACCGCTCGACGAGGACACGCTCGTGGAAGCAAGCGATCGTCCGGCCGCCGAGGTGCGCGATCGCTTTCGCGAGTTGGAGTCGCGCGCCCTCATCCTGCAGACCAGCGATGGCTGGCAGGTGGCGCACGACGAGATCTCCGACGAGGTCTTTCGCATGGCGACCCCGGATGGCGTCGCGAAGGCCGCCTCGCGACTGGGACGCGCGATGCTGACGTCGCGCGTGTGGGACGAGCGGCGGGCGCGGCGGGCGGCGCGACTGCTGCGCTCCGGCGGCGACGAGGTGGCCAAGGGCGAAGTCTTCCGGCGCTTCGCCGGACAGCGCTTTGCGCTGGGTGATCGCCGTCCCCTCGACGTGCTCGCGGCCGACCTCTTTGGTCCGGTTGCCCGCGACGCCGACGTGCGAGCCGTGGTGCGTGCGGCGCCCGTGAGTTGGCGCCTGGGTCTCGTCACGCCGATGCGGCAGCTCGCGGCCGTGGTGAGCGCGTCGCTGCTGCTGGCGTTTGGAGCGCTGGCCGCCGCGCGCGAGACCGCGCCAACCGCGCCTGACGCGGTGCTCGGACTGGCGATCGTCGATCGTGACGGACAGGTGACGTTCCGGCAGGCCGAATTGCGCGAGGACACGTGGAGCCCGTTGCAGCCGCTGGAGACGACGCCGTGGGACGAGGTGGCCGGGTTCAGGCTGGAGACGACGAACGCCTTCGAGGTGACACGGCGTCCCGGACGGTCGCAGCTCCTCACCTCCGAATCGACGGAAGATCCAGGCGGGATCGACCTCTTCCTGCACGACGGGACGTCGCCGCCGGTGCGGCTGCTCACCGCGCCGGGAGACGACGGGACCGCCCGCTTTTCTCCCGACGGCGGGCGCATCGTGTTCAGTACCTCGCGGTGGGATCCGCGCATGCACTACGACCTGGCGCTGGCGACGTTGGGGCGTGACTCCGTCACACCGCTCACGTCGGGGCCGGCCACTGATGACTATCCCACGTGGAGCCCCGGCGGCACGCATGTCGCCTTCAGTCGCAGCAACTGGGGAGCCGGACCTAACGAGCTGTGCGTGGTGGCGGTCGCATCGCGAGAGGTGTCGTGTCACACGCTCGAGGATGCCGAGGTCACCTTCCCCGTCGGCTGGATCGACGAGGACCGCCTCGTGGTGGTCGCGCGCAAGGAGTATCGCTCGCGGCTGGTGGCGGTGCAGTGGTCGACCGGAGAGACGATCGCCATCAAGGACGGCCCCGCAAGTTGGTACCACGTGAGTCCGGACGCGCGATGGGCCTTCTGCCTCTGTGCGGTCGCGGCGGACGGGACGCAGCGTCCCTCGGTCTTTCCGTTGCAGACGTCGGCCTTCGCCCGCCCGTTGCAGCTGCCACCGTCGCTGGCGGGTGCGACGATCTATCCCTTCTGGATCGCCAGCGAGGCCTCGCTCGGCGCCGCGCGGCTCCGCATCGAAGGACCGGCGCGCGTCCCCGTCGGGGTTCCGTCACGCTTGAGCGCGACGCTCACCGATGCGCGGCAGCGCGAGATGCACTATCACGGCTCCGTGCGATGGTCGCTCGATGACCCCAACGCGGGGACGATCGACTCCATCAGCGGGATGCTCGTGCTCAACGGCCAGGCGCCTCACGTGCTCGTGCGCGCCGCATCGGGGCGATCGGCGCGCGACTCGTTGCGCGTGCAGGTGGCCCCGGCGGTGTCAGCCGTTCGCTTCGAGGAAGACTGGAGCGACGCGCGGATGTCACGCTGGCACCCCTTCGGACGCCCCGCGCCGACCACCGGGCGTGCGGCTGACGGCACCCCGGTCATGCGCAACAACGGCGAGGGGTCGTTCGAAAGCGGCGTGCTGACGCGCGAGACATTCGACGCCAGCGACGGACTCGCCGTCGATCTCCGCGTCTCGACGCGTGTGACGGCGACGCAGTGGCAGGTGCTGCGCCTCGATATCTTCGCCGCGATGGATACCGCGCCGTATGTGCGGGCTCGCAACCGCAACATTTCGCCGATCGATGGCGAGCACGCGCTGCGCTGCGACGTGGCCTACCCCGTCGAAGGGATGCGAGTGGGAGACGCGCCGATCATTACGCTCGCGTCAGGCGCCCAGGCGGTGCGCGTGACGATCCCCGACGTCACGCTGCTGCAAGGGGCGTGGCATACGATCCGCCTGCAGTATCTGCCGGATCATCGATGTGCGCTCGCGCTCGACGGCGTGCCGCTCGCGATCACGGCGCACGGCCGGCCGCCCTCATCGCAAGCGCGCATCGGCATCTCCGGCAACATGGCCGAGACCGAGATGCTCGCCGGGCGCCTTCGGGTGTACGAAGGCGTCCCGGCCGACATCGATTGGTCCAAGGCAAAGGTCGTGCAGCGCTAGCGTTCCAGCGCCTAACGTGCGACGCGCGTCCCCTTCACCGGCGACGCCCCGCCCGCGCCTTCCATCGCCTCCATCCCCGGGATCGAGCGCGCCAGCGTCCCGGTCAACGTCTCGCCACTCGCGCGCAACACCCAGGTGAGCACGATGTCGCGCGTCGACGCTTCTCCGTTCATGTTGATCGTCACCTTCTGCTTCTGCACGAAGACCGCCGAGTCGCCGACGATGCGTCCGCCAAAGGTGGCGGGAAGCGGCACCGAGCCGTCCTCGGAGCGCGGTGCGGAAACCAACGTGGCGACAAGCGAGTCGCCGGACGTCACGACCTGTAACTTCCCCTCGCCCATGAGTGTCGTCGCCTCGCCGTTCTCGACTCGGCGGCCACGTTCGTAGCTGACGTTCCAGGTGCCGATCAGGGCAGCGGTGCCCTGCGCACCGGATGGGGTGGCGGACACGGGGGCGATAACGGCCGCCGCGATGAGGGCGGCTCGGAAGATTCGGTTCATGGAGGATAGGCTCCGTAAGGTTGAGGGGTTCGACTTCGGAGGTTCGACACCTGTAGGCCCCAAGAGGGTTTCCGCGCGATTCCGGCGCTACCTTTCATGGGACCGATCGACGCGGCGCACACACGAGCCGACCAGCACATGTCACGCGCATTCCTGAGAGACGACGCGGAAGGGGAGATGCCCCGCCGCCACTACGACCTCCCCGAGCGGGACGACCCGGGCTACGACCGGGCCGCGGCGCGTGCGCTGCTCGAGGCCGCGCGCGTCAACGAGACGCAACTCGCCGAGCGCGCCACCGGCTACCTGTGGGGTGAGCCGACGCTTCGTCCCTATGTCGAGGAGATCCTCGTCGAGGCCGAAAAGGCCAACGATGACCGGCTGGAGCAGGTGGCGCGGCGCTTCCTGCGCTGACCGCGCCATCGCCCGCGT
Organism: uncultured Gemmatimonadaceae bacterium; assembly: GCA_964560345.1. GTDB lineage: Bacteria > Gemmatimonadota > Gemmatimonadetes > Gemmatimonadales > Gemmatimonadaceae > SCN-70-22. The sequence continues at coordinate 30,800 of CAZLLP010000044.1, read as the reverse complement.
CACCATCGGCGCGGGCCCGCCCGCCCCACGTTAGGCTCGGCGCGGCACCAGGCGGGCCATCTCGCGGTCGTGCCAGCGCGAGAGCAGCAGGAGCGACGTGCTGGCGCCGAGCAACGCGTACCACATATCCGACTGCGTGTCCCACACGTAGCCCTGCGTGCCGAGGAACTCCTCGGCCCCCTGCCCCAGCGCCAGCGCCGCCCCCCACTCCACCAGTTCGTAGCATGCGCTGATCGCCATCGCGATGGAAAGGCAGACAAAGGTGAGCATCTTCTTCCCGCGCACGTAGCCGCCGCGCGCCAGCACCTCGCGCGCGACCATCGCCGGAATGAAGCCCTGCGCAAAGTGCCCGATCTTGTCGTACGGGTTGCGATCGATCCCCAGCACCTCCTGCATCCAGAAGCCGAGCGGGACGCGCGCGTAGGTGTAGGCGCCCCCGACCAGCAGGATCACGCTGTGGATGAAGATCAGCACGTACAGCATCCGCGTGAGCGGGAAGCGGTTGTACGTGTAGGCCATCACCGGGACGGCGATGAAGATCGGCGCGACCTCCATGAGCCAGGTGCTGCGCTCATAGGGCGCGACGCCCGAGATGGCGAGCAGCACGGCGAGCGTGACGCCGAGGACGATGACCAGCGTGCGATCGGACATGAAGAGGCGCGTGGCTCCACAAGGGGGATGTGCCCGGACAGCCGCACCATGAAGTTGGTGGCGTGCAGGACCGCGGGCCAGTTGATTTCGTCGCATGCACGCACCGCCACTCAAGGGCGTCCTGTGGGACGTCGACGGGACCATCGCCGAGACCGAGCGCGACGGACACCGCGTCGCCTTCAACCAGGCCTTCGAGGCGCACGGCATTCCATGGCGCTGGAGCGTGGAGCACTACGGCGAGCTGCTGACGATCGCCGGGGGGCGCGAACGCCTCCTGCACGACATGGAATCACGGCCCGATGCCCCTGCCGACCCGCGCGAGCGCGACGCGATGTCTCGCACGTTGCACGCGGCGAAGAACGTGGCCTATGCCGAGTTGCTCGCGGCGGGGGGCATTTCCTTCAGGCCCGGCGTGCGTGCGCTACTCGAAGAATGCCGCGCGCGGGGCGTGCCGATGGCCATTACCACGACCACCAGCCGCTCCAACATCGACGCGCTCTTTCGCCAGCACCTGGGGGCGGCGTGGCGCGACTGGTTCAGCGTCGTGCTGGGCGGCGAGGACGTCGCCCGCAAGAAGCCCGATCCCGAGGTGTACGTGCGCGCCTTGCAGCTGATGGCGTTGCAGCCGCTCGAGGCGGTGGCCATCGAGGACTCGCCGGCTGGCGTGGCGGCGGCGCGCGGAGCCGGCGTCCCCGTGGTGGTGGCGCGCAGTATCTACTTCGCCGACGTCGCACTCGAAGGCGCAGCCGCGGTGGGACCGGGCTTGCACACGCGACTGGGATGGACCCCCGCGTTGCGCGCGGATGGCGGTGGCACCGGAGCCGTGCACGTGACGCTCGACGACCTCGCGTGGTGGTGCGCTGGCGCGAACGCGTCCTGACGTCGCGCGTGCGCCGGCCCGATGAGGTCCTGGCGCATCGCGTCGATCGTGAGGCGCCCACCTGCATTCGATCGTTATCGGGGCGTCAGGCGCTGCAGCGACCATGACGACACCAGGCCGAGCACCACGCCCCCCGTCGCCACCAGCAGCAGGAAGAGCAGCGCCCCGCTCGCACCACGCACCGACGCGTTTCCCGTCAGCGAGTTGGCCACATTCGCCATGGCACCGGCCAGCGACCACCCGAGCAGGCTCGCCGCGACCCACCACGTGACGCCGCGCTGCCGCTGGCGCAGGAGCAACGCCTGCAGGAGGCCGACGATCCCTCCACCGATCGCGACGCACCACGGCAGGGAGTACTCCAGCGGCCATTCCTCGTGCGCCGTGAGATCCGACAGCAGGAACGGCAGCGCGAACCCCACACCGGTCGCCAACATCCAGGGGAGCGCCCCGCCGAGGATGGGACGGATCGCACGCCCCTGCAGGAGACCGACGGCGAAGCCCATCCCGAGGCCAACCAGTCCCTGCGCACCGCCGATCCCGACGGTCTCGCCGGCGAGGGCCAACAACACAATGCAGGGGATGCCCAGCAGCCAGCCTAACGCCGTGGCACGCACCCACGTTCGCGCACGTATGCGATCGCCCGGCTCGCGCGAGGGCGACGCGCTCACTCGTCTCGCGGCGCGGGGGCGCTCACCATGGCACCGTCGACGTCAAGCCAGATTCGCGCCCCCCCGCGGATCGCCCCCCCGCGATACGTGAAGTCGCGCGCCACGCGGCAGCTCCGCAGGCGACCGTTGTGATGCAGCAGCACATGCGTCGATCCCGACAGCTCGGTGATGAACGCCGCCCCCTTGCAGGGGATGGAGTCGATCGTGGCCGCTCGCGAGAGGTAGCAGAGCGAGAGGCGCCCGTCGGCGTGAAAGCGAACCGCCCATCCCTTGTAGCCCGTCCCCTTGCAGGGGAGCCCTTGCAGCGCGGCGTCACGAAGCAACCAGGCACCGTCGAGGATCCCCTCCGCGGTCAGTCGGATCCAGCTCCCCTTGGCCAAGGCGTTGCCCTCGACCACCGAATCGGCGGCAAGGGGGCACTCCTCGAGCGATCCGTTCAGGTGCAACGCGGCGTACGCCCGCCCGGTGGGGCCGCAATGCACGCCCGCAACGATCGTATCCCGACCCAGGCGCATTCGGCGCGGCGCCGACGACGCCTCCTGCCCCACCGCTGGCATCAGCACCGGAGTCGCGTGCAACAGGGCCGCCAGGTACATCAGCACATACCGGCTTCGCATCGTCATCCTCACGATGAGTCATCACCTGCTGACACTAGCGCATTCCACCGACGCTACGCGACACGCACGGGTGATGTTTCGTGGCGAGCGAACGGGCAATCCTGCATCGCTCGCCGACGATTTTCGGTCAATGCTGATGTGCCGCCGCTGTCACGCCGATCGGAATTGGGGTCAGAGTCAACGAACCACTTTCTCGTTGACTCTGACCCCAATCCGGAGACCCCAAGCCGCGGATCTCAATCCGCGCTAGCCGACCTGCGAAAACACCACGACCTGGTTCTTCCCAAGCTTCTTCGCGCAATTCGGACAGGTGGCGTAGAAGAAGAGATGGTGCTTGGTCTCGAGCCCCTTGCTCCCCACGAACGCGTCCATCGCCTTGATCCACTTGCCGAGGTCGCGATACGGCCCCTCGAAGACCTTGGTGATGAAGCGGCCGCTGAGCTTGACGGTCTCGGTGCCAGGGACTGGATGGTCGACTGCCACGAAGACGTCGGCCCCCCACGGTGAGACTTCGTCAAAGAGCCACAACGGGTCGGGCGGGTAGGCGGCCGCGTCCTCGATGAGCTTCTGGTCGCGCCCCATCACCGCGCCGGTATTGATGGGGATGTGAAGCACCGCACGTACATGATCCTTCAGGAACAGCTTGTCGTTCCAACTGAACTCGCGCTCGTTCCACGCAGCGGCATCGAGTCGAGCGCAGCACCCGGTTTCCCGGTTGTCGTAGTTTGTCTCGGCGAGCTTCATGGTCGCCTCGGGCGAAGGACCGGAGGCGCGCGAGTTCATGAGGTGGCGTCGTGTCGCAGCGTGTCGCGCGCGCCTTCCGGACGTTCCTACTTAAGCCAAAGGCGCCCGCCTGCTGAGAGGCCGCCGCCCGATTTATCGTCGGGGATTGCCTCGACGCTTGGCGACAGGCTCGAGCGTTCCCGTCGCGACGACGGCGAACGTCTGGCACAGCGGCCATGCACTCCTTGTCGGAGACTGGCATCGTCACGGCAGCGAGTACCGCTCCAGTCGCTCGATCCCGTCCTCGTCCGCCGCGACCAGATATGCCGAGCTTCGCCCAAGGGCCATGAGGCGACGTCCGGACGGCAGGACGAGGCGGCGGACGTGCCGGCCGCGGCGATCAAAGCCGTCCCATGTCGATGCCGCCCCCTCATGCGCCGAACGTTCGACGAGGAGCATGCCGTCAGGCGCAATGATCGGCGTCGCGCTCGTGAACGGCCCCATGGTCCGAGCGAAGGTGTTGCGCTCGGCGATCTCGCGGACGCTGGCTTCGGTGAGCAATTCGGCGGGGGCGGCACTCATTCCACCGTTGGGATCACGACCACCGATCGGCGAGTTGGCGATGAACCGACGGGTGAAGGCGATGCGATCGGCCGTGCTGACTGGTGTCCGCTCGACCTTGGCCGGCGCGCCATGCGTCGCGGTGCCGTTGGGTGTTCGCCACTCCACGTGATAGTCCGAAGCGTGCACGATGGCGACGTGTCCATCTCCCGAAGCTGCCCAGGCGTCCTGTGCGGCGAACGGGACGAAGGGAATGCCTAACTGGCGCCCGTCGCGTGCCGGCGGCGAGGTGCTTCCCTTGATGAGCGCGAGGGTGTCCACTCGCGACACGCGCGGATCGAAACGCACGACCCACACCGAGTCACCCCGCGACCGCGCGTCGGAGATCCACCCGGGAATCTGGAGGTAGAAGCGTCCCAACGAATCCACGGCGCGCGCGCCGAGTGGTACGCCGATCCCCGGCAGCCGCAATGCGAAGGATCGCACCACCTTGAGGTCGGGGGCCACCACCACGAGGCGAGAGTTCCCCTCGTCGGTGAGGAGCGTCGAGTCACCGCGCATCGCGAGCAGCGTGGTCGGCAAGTGATACTCGGTGGGCCCGCGCCCCGGCCGACCGATGACGGCAAAGCTCCCCTTGCCGAAGTCGGCAACGCCGAGCTTCTCCTCGAGACGGTCGGTGACCAGTACGCGCCCATCACGCAGTTCGCGCACGCCGCGGACCTGGGAGAATTCGAGCGGCAGTGTGGCGTTTGGGCGATCGAGGGTGACGACCGCTTGCGCTACCGCCACTCGCGGCGACGCGAGCGACGCGGTCCAGAGCGAGACAACGAGGACGCGGCGCGCCCGTCGGCAGGATCGCAGCATGCGGGACGAGGTGAGAGCGTGTACGACGCGGTGTCGGAGCAAACTGCGAACGTGCAGGGCAACCGTCCACACACGTGGGACGAACCGAATTTCGGGCCATTCTGTCCCACACCACGTCGCGCTCAATCGGGCACGCGCCGACCGCGGCGCGCCTCGCCGGGGCGAGTCAGCGCCCCTGCAACGCGGCGGCGATCGCCTGTTCAGCCAGCGTTGCCATGATCCGGTAGCCCGCCTCGTTGGGGTGCACCCCGTCGTCGGCGAGCCCGGCGCGCATCCCGTGCCGCTCGTCGGCCATCGACGTGTGATAGTCGAGGTAGACGGCGCCGCGCGAGGCCGCATAACGCTTGATCCAGGCGTTCAGCGCCACGATCTTCGGCGCCGGCTGCAATCCCGGCTTCCATGGATAGTCGAAGACGGGGAGCACGGAGGAGAGCACCACCTTGATGCCGTTCGCCTGCGCCACTTCGGTCATCGAGGCGAGGTTGTCCTCGATCATCTCCAGCGTCGAGGGGCCCGTGTTGCCGGCGATGTCGTTGGTCCCGGCGAGGATCACCACCACCGCCGGCTTGAGGGCGATCACGTCCTGGCGGAATCGCACGAGCATTTGTGGCGTCGTCTGCCCGCTGATGCCACGCCCCACATACGGCTTGCCGGGAAACATGGTCGCGAAGCGCGGCGCCCATCCCTCGGTGATCGAGTTCCCCATGAAGACGACGCGCCTGGTCCCCGCCGCCGGTGCGCCGAGCGCTGCGTTGTCGGCACGATAGCGGGCGAGGTTCGCCCAATCGGAGTGGAAGCGTTCCTCGTCGGACATGCGTGCAGGAGTGGCCGCGGGTTTCTGGGGCGTTTGCGCCTGGGACAGGCGCGGCGCGACGCAGAGCAGCAGTCCGAGCGAGGCTACCACAGCGGTTGTGCGAGTCATGCCTGGAGGGTCGAGGGAGTCTTCTCAGCGTGCGACGGCGCGAAGCACGCCAGCGCTACACAATCGTGCGCTGCTCGCCCGGCATCCATCAAGGGGTGCGCACCACTCGCCTGACTATCGTCCCACGAGTCGTTTGACCTGCGCCGCATACTCGGCGGCCGCCGCCGAGTCGCCAGCCGCAATCGCGGCGCGTCGCGCCCCGTCGAGCGTGAGGTAGCGGTTGGGTTCATGGCGGAGGGTCGCGCGATACTCCGCGAGTGCCTCACGAGGGCGGCCGAGCGCCAGCAGCAGGTCGCCGAGCAGTTCTCGCGCGGGGGCGAGCGGTCCCGGCGTCACGGCCGCCTTCTCGGTGGCATCCTCGCGCGTGGCCGCCTCGCGCATGTGCGCGAGGGCGAGGGAGTCGCGATTCTCCGCGTGCTCGAGCCAGGCCGTCGCCCCGAGGTGCTGGATCGCCACCTGTTCCGCCCAGTAGTTTTCGCCAGCCGCAATCAGGCGTGCGTGAATCGCCGCGAGCGAGTCGACCGCCGATCGCACCGCGGACAGTTCGCCGGTGTGCGCGCCGCCCAAGGCACGCGCGAAGTAGACCATCCCTTCGGTCCACGGATAGTCGCTCGGCTTGGGCTGCAACTGCGCGGCCTGCGCCCAATCCCGGCGTTCGAGTGCGTATCGGGCCGGAATGGCGGCGAGCGCGAAGACGCCCGCCGATCCAGGGGCAGCCCCTGTTACCGCACGCGGATCGAATCGGGCGGCGAGCGCTGGCAACCGATCGAGCACGCCCTTCGCCGCCGAATCTCGCCGCAACTGCAGGTTGGCATACACCGCGTAGTCGGAGGCATGCAGGGCTTCGGCGATCGAACCGCTGCTGAGCGCCGACTGATAGGACCGCTCGTTGGTGGCAATCGACCCTTCCCACGCCCCCACGCGCGTGAACGTGTGCGAGGGCATGTGGAGCGCGTGCGCCGCCGACGGGGCAATCTGGGCGTAGCGCTGCGCCGCGGTGCGCGCGCGGTCGGCGAGTGCGGGGTAGTCGTAGGCGTGGATGATATAGTGCGCGAGTCCGGGGTGATTGGGCTGCGCCGTCCACAGCGACTCGAGCGCCGCGCCGGCTTGCAGCTGTCGGCTGTACGTCTTGTCGGAGGGGTCGGCGGCGGCCAGGAGCGCGACCGCGTGGAAGATCCGCGCCTCCGTGTCGGCCGGATACGCGCGCGCCACCTCCGACATGGCGCGTTCGTACGACAGCACCCGTGCGCGCTGGTCGACGTGCTCGTAGTCCGCGTACAGCGCCCCGACAGCCGCAATGAACGCCTGCTCGCGCGGAGAGGCGCGGGGTGCCAGTCGCGCCGCCGCCAGCGCAGCCGCACGCCCCGGCGCGAGCTGCGCGGGCGAACGCACCCCCGGCGCGACCGGGTTGGTCCAACGACTGAGCGCGATCCCCCATTGCGCCATCGCGCAGGTCGAGTCGGTCGCGACGACCTGGCTGAACGTGCGAATGGACTCGCCGAATTCGAACGAGTGCAACAGCGCGACGGCGCGGTCGAACGTCGGGGTGACGGCGGCGTTGCAGGTGGTCGGGAAGTGCACGGCGCCCAGTTGTTCAGGCGTTGCCGGGAGGTGTGCGTGCACTTGCGAGTGAGCGGCGCGAGAGCCGCTCATCAGCAGCAGGGCGCAGACCGTCAGTCGGTACCGCACGCGGTACTCCTGCGAGAGGGGAAAATCAGTCTAGGGCGCGGGCGGGCGGGGGGCCAGCGAGGGGTGGCGAGCACGGCAGCGTCTCCAGCGCCCTGTTTCTCACCGTTTCTCACCGTTTCTCAACGCGGAACTGAACCCCGCCCCGCCGTCCCCACGTAGTTTCCGGCAAGCGCCCACCCCATCCCCATGTTCTCGACCTGCATCTTCTGCAACAAACCGCTCGGCCGTAACGAATCGATCGAGGCCTTCCCCGTGGGCGAACGGCTGGCCTTCGACCCCGCGCGCGGGCGGCTCTGGGTGGTGTGTCGAGGGTGCGAACGCTGGAACCTCTCGCCGCTCGAAGAACGCTGGGAGGCCATCGAGCAGGCGGAACGGCTCTACCGCGACACGCGACGACGCGTCTCGACCGACAACATCGGGCTCGCCAAGCTCGCCGAGGGGACGACGCTCGTGCGCATCGGCGAGCCGCAGCGCCCCGAGTTCGCCGCCTGGCGCTACGGCGACCAGTTCGGGCGTCGACGCAATCGCGCGCTGATGATGGCGGGGGGCGGCGTGGTCGGCGTCGCCGCGCTGATCGCGGGGGGCGCGGCGGCCGGCGTCGCGATGGGAAGCTTCGGATTTCTCTACGTGCAGGTGGGACGCCGGCTCATCTACGGCAACCCGGAAGCCGTCGTGGCCCGCGTCAGGACTCAGCAGAACGGCCTGGTTGACGTTAGGCGCCGCCACCTGGCCGAGTCGTCGATCGCCGCCACCGACAACGGGCAGTTGCGCCTGCACCTGCGCTTCAAGAACGGCGCGGAAGAATTCACCGGCCCCGAGGCGGAGCGTATCGCAGCGATCGTCCTGCCCAAGGTCAACCGCTTCGGCGGAAAGAAGACCGAGGTGGCCGAGGCAGTCGAGCGCATCGAGTCGGTCGGCAATTCCGAGCGCTTCCTGCGCGAGGCCGGCCGTCATGCGCAAGGGATGATCAAGTCGATGACGGAAGGGGTGACGCCGCGCAAGGCGAAGTCGCGCCAGATGGAATTCAACAAGTACGGCCTCTTCTCCCTGCCGGCCCGCGAGCGGTTGGCGATGGAGATGGCGCTGCACGAAGAGGCGGAGCGCCGCGCGCTCGAGGGCGAACTCGAGGAGCTCGAACGCGCCTGGGCCGACGCCGAGGAGGTGGCGGCCATCGCCGACAACCTCTTCATCCCGGCGTCGGTGGAAGAGGAGTTCAAGCGCTTGAAGGGCGAGCAGGCATAGCGCGCGCTCTTGCCGCGCGTCCCCGCGGCGAGCAGGATGGTGCAGCTGCCACGGCATCACTCGCGCAACCCGCGCGGCCGGATGCCGGCCATCCACCGGAACGCCCGCTGATGAAGCGCCTAACGCTTGCCACGTTCGCCACCTGCTCGCTCCTCGCCGGCGCGTCATTGCCCGACGCACTGTCCGCGCAGACGGCACCGCCGAAGGCGCGGTCGTCGCAACTCCGCCGCACCCCGGTCGACATCCTCATCACCGGCGGCACCGTCATCACGATGGACCCCGCGCGTCGAGTCATCGAGGACGGCGCAGTGGCCATCGCCGGTGATCGCATCGTCGCCGTCGGGGAGACGAAGCAACTCGCGGCCACCTACGTCGCCAGGGAGCGCATCGACGCCAGGCGCAAGATCGTGATGCCCGGGTTGATCGACGGCCACGGGCATGCCGGACACGGACTTCTCAAGACGCTCGGCGCCGACAGCGACGACTGGTACCCCGCCACCGAGGTCGTCTACGCACGCGGAAGCACCCTCGATTTCTGGCGCGCCGAGGCGTATCTGGCCGGCGTGGAGCGCGTGCGGTTTGGCGTGACGACCGCGCTCTCGTTCCTGGGCGGGGGCGAGATGATCATGCGCACCGACGACCCGGCCTACGGCGACGCGTACATGAGTGCGATCGATCGCGTCGGCCTGCGCTTCTTCCTCGCGGTCGGACCGAGGCGCTCGCCATACCCTAACACGTACGTGCAATGGACCGGTGACCAGAAGAAGGACGTGCCGGTCTCGTTCGAGCGTCACCTCGAGGTCTCGGAGGCCCTGATCAAGAAGTGGAATGGTGCGGCGAACGGGCGCCTGCACATCGCCATGGCCTTCCCGACGCATCATCCCGAGACGACCCCGTTAGGCGACGACGCCCTTGCCGCGCTCAAGACGCAGGCACAGGCGACGCGCGCGCTGTCGAAGAAGTACGGACTGCTCTTCACGCAGGACGGCCACTCGCGCGGCTCGGTCAAGTTCGCCAACGACGTGCTCGGCATCCTAGGCCCCGATGCCCTGCTCTCGCACGCCACCGGGATGACCGACGAGGAGATCGCCATCGTCGCACGCACCGGGACCAAGATCGTGCACAACCCGAGCGCCAACGCGGCGATCCGCGAACGCTTCACCCTCATCGAACTGCTCGACGCGGGCGCCACCGTCATGCTGGGTTCCGACGGCGTGGCTCCTGATCGCAGCTACGACATGTTCCGCCACATGTTCCAGGCGATGCGTTACCATCGCGCCTACTTCCACGACACCAAGGTGCTCCCGGCCGGGAAGGTGCTGGAGATGGTGACGGTCGACGCCGCGCGCGCGCTCGGGATGGAGAAGGAGATCGGTTCGCTCGAGGCGGGAAAGAAGGCCGACGTGATCCTCGTCGACTGGTTCCGTCCGCACCTGGCGCCGATGAACATGCCGCTCTATCGCATCGCCTACTTCGCGAATGGCAACGACGTCAGCACCGTGCTGGTAAACGGGCGCGTGCTGATGCGCGACCGCAAGGTGCTGACGGTGAACGAGGAGGCGGTGCTGACAGCGGCGCAGCGCGAATCGGAGTTGGCGATCAAGCGATCGGGGTTGGAGAAGCTGCTATTGACGCCCGAAGGGTTCTGGGGGAAGAGCCGGTTGCCTTGAGCGCACGTTGCACCCGAACTCAGTGCGCGCCGTCTCGATCGATCATCATCGCCGCCCGCCCGCTCCCCCAGAAGCGATACTGACGCCTGGCCGGCTCCGGGCTCGGGAAGAGCCGCGACGCGTCTGCCCCGCGATAGAGCACACCGCCCTGCATTACCCGATCGATGCGTCGTGAGTTGCGGATGTCCTCGAGCGGGTTGCCGTCGAGGATGATCAGGTCTGCCACCTTGCCGGGCTCGATGGAGCCGAGGTCGCGGTCGAGTCCGAGATAGCGCGCACTATTGATGGTGGCCGCGGCCAGCGCCTCGGCGGGGGAGAATCCGCCCCGCGTGAAGAGCTCCAGCTCCCAGTGCTTGTCGAGGCCGTGCATCTGCCCGTGACCACTGACCTGCAGCGACACGCCAGCTGCCGCGAGCTTGCGCACCTCCCGCGACATCTGCTCCGCCCAGTGATCGTCGTCGAAGTAGTGCGTGGGGCGACGAAAGCGCAGCAGCTCGTCCTTCGAGAAGAAGGTGAGGAGCTTGGGGTCGTCCCACAGTCGCTCGGACTGATGAAAGAGCTGCTCGCCCGCCGGCCCGTTGTAGCTGACGATGAGCGTCGGCGTGTTGCCTGCCTTGGTTGCCGCCCACAGCCTGGTCACGTCGCTGTACAGCGGCGTGAGGCCGACGGTGTGCTCGAGCCCACTCACCCCATCCATCAGCATCGTCCAGTCCATCTGAAAGTCGACGGCGGTCTCCGCGACCACGTTGACCCCAAGTCGTCGTGCGGCGTCGTACATCTGCATGCGCGCCGACCGGTTGAACTGCACGTAATCCTTTAGCGCCGTAGCGCCGTAGTCGGCATTGGAGGCGACCACGTCGTCGGCTTCCTCTTGCGAGCGAATCGGGCGAAAGAGCTTTGGACGGAAACTGCGCAACCCGTAGATGGGGGCGCCCACCGTCAGCAGGCGCGCACCGTTCACGAGGCCGGCACGCTGCAGGTCGCTCACCGCAATGTCCTTGAGGTTGTTGCCGTACACCTCGTACATCGTGGTCGTGCCGTAGGCGAGGTTGGCCAGCAGCCCCTGATGTCGTTGCTCGAGCACGTTGAGCGTGGAACCGTCGGGGCTGTAGTGCGCATGCGCGTCGATCATCCCCGGCATGACGGTCTTGCCGCGCAGGTCGAAGACCGTGGCCCCCGCCGGCACGGCTACGTTTGTCCCCACCGTCACGATGCGACTGCGCTCGATGACGATCGTGGCGTTCTCCAGCACGCGCCCGGTCGCGTCCTCGGTGATCACGCGTGCGTTCGTGAGCGCGATCGTCCCCGTTGGTTCGGCCAGGTCGTACTCGACCGCGAGGTCCGTGGGGCGCGCTCCGGTCAGCTGCTTCGCGACGATCGCGGCGACCGACTTCTCGTAGAACGTCGCGCCTCTGGTCCAGGTGACCCCTGAGCCATCGGCGGCCCAGCGCAGGTTTTCGCCGTCCTTGGTATCGATGCGCATCGTGGCGCCGATGCCGTCGTGCCCTGAGAGCGTCACCGGCTTGCCGGCAAAGCTCGCCGGCGCGATGAACGACTTGGTGTACTCGCGGAAGGCAATCCAGTTGCCATCGGGAGATCGCGAGACCGCCACCGCGTGCGGCAGCGCGTAAAGCGTCTTCTTCTCGCTCCCGTCGCGCCGCACCGAGCGCAGGTACAGCGTATCGCGCTCCATCTCGCTCACATACAGCGTCTCGGCGTCGGCCGAGAACGAGATGTCGGGGGGGCGTCGCGCGCCGAGCGGGTTGGTATTGAGCCATGGCACCGACGTCACCACGCGCTCCACCCGATCGCTCCCCACGATGACGAGGTCGAAGCGGTCCTGTTCCTCCAGCGACTGCCCCCGCGTGATGGCCGAGCCACCGCGCAGGAAGGCGAGCGTCTTGCCGTCGCGCGAGAGCGCGAGTGATCCGTATTGTGCTGGCTGTGTCGACAGGCGCGTCGGCGTCGCACGTCGTCCGTTAGGCGCCAACGGGAGCGACCAGACGGCGCCCAGCGAATCGTCGGTCCACGAGGCGTAGTAGACCGTGCGCGTCGCCGCGTCGTACGTCGGGCTCGACTCGAGCGCGGCGCTTGCGGTGAGGTTCACCGGTGCGCCTTCTCCCTTCATGTAGATGTCGCCGAGCGATTCGAACAGCACTCCCAGGGGCGTGCGTTCTCCCCAGCGCGAAGCGCGCGAGCGCCCCTTGCCGCTCGTCGGGATTGGCACCGGGAACTTGATCGTCTCGGCGAGCACACGCTTGACCGGGGCGCGAAAGGCGATGTCGCGCACGGCGCCGTCCGCGATGGCCACCGCGTGCAGCTGACCGCCCCACGACACCACGACCGATCGGGAATCCGGGGTCCACGCAAAGTTGGGGTAGATCCCGAAGGTCGTCCCCGATCCCGATTCCATGCGGTCGCGGTCGAGCAGGTGCAACGTGCGCTCACGCTGCGTGGCCAGGTCGTGCAGCACAAGCACGGTGTTGAGGTCCTCGCGATGCACGTAGGCGAGAAACCTGCCGTCGGGCGAGACGACTGGATCGCCAGCGCCGCCCGGGCGCTCGAGGTAGGTGGCCAACTCGCCGCTGCGCCGGTCGTACGTCCTGATGACAGGGCCACGCTGGTAGATCGGCCCCCCTGGTTCGGAGAAGTAGACCTTGCCGTTGTCGGGGTGCTCGCTGAAGTGCGTGGGGTTGCTGAAGACGCCGTTCTGCGTGAGGAGCGTACGCGATCCCAGCCGGTCGATGCGATAGGCCGCCCCTCGTGCCCCGAGGTCCTGCGTGGAGACGTACATCGCCTTGCCATCGCGCGACCACGTCCCTTGATAGGCCCGCACATCGAAGCGCGACACCTGTTCGAGCGAATCAGTACCGCGATGCAGGAGCCAGAGCTCTTCCTTGCCGGAGCGATCGGAGGTGAAGAGGATCGACCGACCGTCGGGTGAATAGCGGGGGAGATGGTTGAACGAACGCCCGCGCGTGAGCGGGGTCGCCTCGCCGCCAGTCATCGGCAGCTCGTACAGGTGCCCGAGCAGGTCGAAGACGAGCGTCCGACCGTCAGGCGCCACGTCGACGCTCATCCACGTCCCTTCAGTGGCGGTGAACTCGAGCGTCCGGGTGGGACCACGTACCGAATCGACATGGAACCCCTTCCCTTGCGCGCGCGCCTCGCTCACCGCCGCCAACGCCACGGTGACCAGTCCCACGATCAGCAGACGAGGGAGCTGCGGCACAGACCACAGGGGAGCCTTGGACGACAAACGCGTGGAGGACATGCGACGGACGCTCGGGTGAGGGAGTTGGCGTGTGCGGTTCGGCCGGCGAGGTGTGCGCGCTACTCGGTCGCGCCGACGATGATGCGACGACGTTCCACCGGCGAAAAGGCGGTGCGGGCGCGAGTGCCGACCATCCACGCCACCCCACCTAACGCGATCCAGATCGCCAGCATCACCGGCTCCAGCGGCACCTTCCCCTTGGCGTCAGCCCAGGGCTGGTAGATCGACAACCCGAAGGCGAAGAGCGAGCCGGCGAGGGCAAGCGCGACCGTCGGCATCCCCCCGGGCACTCGCGACGGACGCGGCGCGTCGGGACGGCTCCGGCGCAGCTTCACCACTCCGTAGCAGGTGAGGACGTACGCAATCCCCAGGCACGTCGACGACGAGTTCACGATCGGGAGGATGGCGTTACGCCCCAGCAGCGTCACCACGGTGGCGGCCACACCGGTGAACAGGACGCCATTCGCGGGCGAGCCGTACACCGGGTGCACCTCCCCGAGCCACGAGGCAATGAAGCGCGAGCGCCCCATCGCGAAGAGCATGCGCGACCCGCACACCATCATCGCGTTCCAGGTGGAGAGGAGCGAGAGCAGTGCGGTGAGCAGGACGACCTTGCCGAGCACCACCGAGCCTAACGCCTTCTCGAAGGCGGTGGCGGCCGGGATGTTCATCGTCATCAGCTCCTGCCACGGCACGGTCATCGACGCCGACAGGACGACCGCGGTCTTGAAGACGATCCCGACGACGATGGAGAGGACGATCATGCGCCCCACGGCGCGGTAGCTGGTGGCGCTCGACTTCTCTTCCATCATGACCGGGATGACGTTGAAGCCGCCAAACCAATAGGACGCCGTCATGAAGAGCGCGAGGACGCCCGGCCAGATCGACCCGCTCTCCGACCGTTGGAAGTACGGTCGCAGGTTGGCCACGTCACCACGCACGACGCCAGAGAGGACGAAGGCAGTCGCCATCACGAGGAGGACGACGACGAGCGCGTCCTGCGCGCGCCCCGACCCCTTCACCCCGCGGTAGTTGAGCCACGTGAGCCCCGCCATCCCGGTCAACCCTAACGCGAGTGTTCCGGCATGCACCTCGGTGCCGAGCGAGCGATACAGCACCGGCCCCTCGATCCCGGGAATGAGCGCGGTGAGGATCCAGCCGATGGAGATGGCCTGGAAGCCGGCCACGACGATGTAGACGAAGGCGAGCAGCCACCCGACCAGGAAGCCGACGCGCTCGCCGTACAGTTCGTACGCAAAGGCCATCTCCCCGCCCGACGCCGGGATCAGCGCCGTCACCTCGGCGTAGCAGTAGCCGATGAGGATGATCGAGAGTCCGCCAGCCGCAAGTCCGGTGATGGCACCGATGGGGCCGGCCTGCCGCAGCCAGTCGCCCAACACCACCGCCCATCCCACGCCCACCACGGCGCCAAAGGCGAAGGCAAAGAACTGGAAGGCACCGACGTCGCGCTTGAGCTGGCTCACGATCGGGAGGGGTCGAGGGAGGGGCCCTTCGGTGGTTGATCAACGCGGTGGTGCAAACAGCCGAGGTGTCAGTACGTCGTGGGAATGGGCGAGAGCCCGAGCATCGCGCGCGCCTGTGCCGGCGTCGCCACCTCGCGACCCAACTCATGCGCGAGGCGCACCGTGCGTTCGACCAACTGCGCGTTGCTCTTCGCCAGTTCGCCGCGGCGGTAGTAGATGTTGTCCTCGAGTCCAACGCGCACGTGCCCGCCAAGCAGGATTGCGAAGGTTGTCATCGGGACCTGGTGTTGCGCGATCCCGCTGGTGAGCCAGATCGTCCCGTCAGGAAACTCGCGTACCAGGTTGATCACGTTTTCCGGCGTCGCCCAGCTCGAGGTCTGGTAGCCCATCACCGTCTGGATCCAGTACGGCGCCTCGATGAGCCCCTGCTGGATGAGGTCGCGCATGACCCACGATCCGCCGCTGTGGTATGTCTCCATCTCCGGCTTCACGCCGTACTCCTTCATGCGCGCGGCAAACTGCGACACCAGCTTGTACGAAAAGGGGACGCACTCGTCGTACGTGATCTCGCCGTGCGGGTCGGGGAGCGTATCGGGGCGCGCCTTGAGCCTGAACTTGCTCATGTCGGGCGTGAGGTTGAGCGAGGCCACTTCGGGGCGAGCGGGGAGGCATTGCAGCCGCTCCTCCATGGTCATTCCCGGCCCTCCACCGGTGGTGTTATTGATGATGATCTCGGGGCAGCGCGCGCGAATGCGCGTGTTGACGTCGAGCCAGACCTCGGTCGTCGTCGCCGGACGCGTGGGAAATTTCGGGTCGCGCGCGTGCACGTGCACCATCGACGCGCCGGCATCATACGCACCGCCGACCGACTCGGCGATCTCCTCCGAGGACTCGGGGAGCGCCAGGTTGGATTCCTTGCCCTGCACGCCGCCGTTGCAGGCGCAGACGATGATGAGCGGGGGCATCTTCCCCACGCGCTCGAGGTACTCGAAGGTGTCGGCGTAGCGCCAGGTGTGGGACATGTTTTGAGACGGGAGACGGGAGACGGGAGACGGGAGGTTGTGCGGCGTTAGGCCGAGCGGGTGTCGCGCTTCAGGGACGTGATCTGGGCTACCAGGCGATCGCGCCAGGCGCGCTGGGCGGTGGGGGGGGTGTCGCCGAGCATGGCGTCGGTCGCGGCGCCGAGTCGCTCGATGAGGTCGGGGGTCAGCGATGGGGTCGGGGAGAGGTCATGCATCAGGGCGGAGATCGACCCGCCGAAGCGCGTGAGGTATTCGCGCACGCCGCCATCGGCGTTGGTGTTGGCGACGCCGAACGGCCCCATGAGTGCCCAGCGCAATCCGAGTCCCTCTCTCACCACGGCGTCCACCTCGTCCACGCCGGCCACCCCGCTCTCGACCAGGGCAATCGCCTCGCGTAGCAGCGCCACTTGCAGGCGATTGAGCAGGAAGCCGGGGACGTATCGTCGCAGTACCACCGGGACCTGACCAACCGCACGCAACATCTCCACCGTGCGCGCGCGCGTGGCGTCGCTCGTCTGGGCGCCACCCAGCACCTCCACCGCGGGGATCACATGCGGCGGGTTGACCGGATGGGCGACGATGCAGCGGTGCGCCCCGGCGAGGTCGCGCGCGATCTCGGTCATGTCGATGGCCGAGGTGCTCGAGGCGAGGATGACGTCGGGTGCCGTGGCCTCGTCGAGCGCGGCAAAGAGCGCCCGCTTGGCGTCGACCGACTCGGGGCCGTTCTCCTGGACCCACGCGACGCCACGCACCGCTTCGGCGAGCGTCTCGCAGCGCGTCACCGTCGCCCCACCTCGCCCGTCGCGTGACGACTCGTCCGCATGCCACGCCAGGGCCGCTGTCGCAGCGGCGGCGTTGGGATCCCAGAGTTGCACCGGGTGACCCGCCCTGGTGAAGACGCGTGCCCAGCTGCGCCCGATCACTCCGGTCCCGATGATTGCAACTGGCGGACTTGTTTCCGCGCTCACGACCGCCCCTCCGCGTCGAATCCCACGTACAGGAGTTGGCGCACGCCGTCGCGTGCCTCCTTCGCATCATGGCGCTTGAGCGCCTTGAGGAGGCGCTCGTGCGCCGCCCGCGACGACCCGAAGAAGTTGCGCGCCGTGAGCGGCCGGCTCCGCGCGCGTTCCATCAGCACCGGGCCGATACGCAGCCACATCTGCTCGATGCATCGCACCAGGAGCGGCAGGCGTGACGCCGCATAGATGCGGAAGTGGAAGGACATGTTCGCCGCCAGGCAGGCCGCCGCGTCGCCCTGGTCGGCCGCGGCGACGACACGCCGGAAGGTCTCCTCGATCTCCAGCAGCTCCGCCGCGGTGATACGCCGCGCCGCCAGCGCCGCCGCCTCCCCTTCCAGCAGCATGCGCGTCTCGTAGAGTGTCTGCAGCTCCGCGCGTTCCAGTCGCGCCGTGCGGACCCCCATGTTGGCCGAGCCTTCCAGCACCCCCTCGGCGGCGAGGCGCTGCAATGCTTCACGCACCGGCGTCGCGCCGATGCCGAGCGCCTCGCTCACTGCCCGTACCGGGATCGCCTCACCGGGGGTGAAGGCGCCTTGCATCAGCATCTGCTTGAGCTGCTGGTACGCCGATTCGCCGAGGGTGACCGTGGGCGGCGAGGCGGCCGTGCCCGACTCGGTCGCGGCGTGCGCCGTCTTGGCCTGACGTGGGCGCGCCGACCCAGCGCGTCGCGACGTCGTGGAGCGCGGTCGGGCGGCGGAGGATTTGATAGACGGGGGCATGATTTTATAAAGTACGCCCAACCGTTCCGCCGGCAAGACGCATCATCCGGGCGGTAGGGACTCCGTGCGGACGGCGCTGCGCTCAGCGCCGCACGTACCACATCGCCACGGCGTAGATCGAGACGGCGACGTACAGCGGCCCGAAGATCTGCTTGTTGTAGCGAGCCAGCCAGAGCGGGAGGTAGATGTCGAAGTTGTCCTGCCGCTCCTCCGTGAATTGCGCCGCCACGCCGGTGAGCGGACAGCGCCAGCCGTTCACCGCGAGGACGAGCACCTCGATGGCCACCACGCCGATGAGCCAGAACGCCGCGCGAAAGCGCCCTAACGAGGCGGCGATCGGGATGCCGAGGATGCACACGACAAAGAAGACCCACACCGCGGTGTGGAGGAGTTTGACGGTGCGCAGGTTGGCGTCGCTCATTCCACCACGAAGACGACCGCCGTCCGCGCGGGGATCGTGAAGCGTCCCGCCACGGCATCAACGCGCGCCGCAGCCGCTGTCCGATCCGCCGCCGTCGCCGCGCGCTGCACCGGGTGCAGCACCCATCGCTTCCCCGCGTCCTCCGGTACGACCAGCGTCCGCTCGTCACCGGACACATTGATCAGGTACAGCACCTCCCGGAATCGCGCCCCCGGATAGCCGACGCCATCGAGATGGCCGACGATCACCGTCGGGTCCTGCGACGGACCAACGTTTCGGAACCGCAGGCGTGCGCGCACGTCATCGGCTGAGCGCAGGCGAAAGAGCGTCGAGCTCGAACGGATGCGCAGCAGGTCGAGCGCCGCATCGCGCGTCCAGCGAATGTCGGCCGGCGTCGGCGAGATGCTCGTGTCGGCCAGCACGGGGCGCATGGTCGGCCAGTCGTCCTTGTTGCGATGCGCGGGCGGCAAGCCAGCACCAAAGCCGTTGTGCGTGTAGCTCCAGTCGATCCGGTTGAACCAGTCCCCAGAGTCGAACGAATCGCGATCGAGCGACTTGGAGCGGAGGATCTCGATGCCAGCGTGCAGGTAGGCGATCCCCTGGCTGAGCGCGACGAAGGCGATCCCCAACACCTGGCTGCGTGCGCGCTGCTCCCGCGTGGTACCGCGCGGCAACCGCAGCGCATTGAGGTCGAACAGGGTGAGGTTGTCGTGGTTCTCGACATAGTTCACCACCTCCCCCGACTCCTGCGCGTACCCCGCCGGCTGCCCGGCATAGTCGAACCGAGACAGCGCTCGCGTCACGCCGTCGACGCCGGTCATCTCGTAGTCGCGGAGCGTCCCCGCCAGCCCCACGCGCGCGAGATCGGCGCTGCGCAGCAGCTCCGCGCGTCGATCGCGCCCCGTGTTGAGTGCATTGGGCGCATACTGCAGCCCATTGAGCAGCCCCTGGTTGGCCACCAGCGCCTCCCCCCCGTCGCAGCAGCCGCCGCCACGCAGCGCGTCGCGGGCTCGGTCGCTGAACGTCGCGATCCCGCTCCCACCTAACGAACGCTGCGATGCCTGCACGAAGCGGGCACCGTTGGCCACCTCGCCAAAGTCCCACCCCTCGCCAAGCAGCGGGATGCGCCGTCCGGCCGCGGCATTCACCGCACGTTGCAGCCGCTCCATCGCCTCCCGCGGCTGGTGCCCCATGAGGTCGAAGCGGAACGAGTCGATGCGATAGTGTCGCGCCCACGTCGCCGCCGACTCGATCATGAGCTTGGCCATCATCGCGTGCTCGGTCGCGGTGTTCTCGCAACAGGTCGAGCGCTCCATCCGCCCGTCGGCGCTCAGCCGGTGGTAGTAGCCAGGGACGATGCGATCCAGCACCGCGCGCGCGTCCTGCCCGGCGGCAAACGTATGGTTGTACACCACGTCCATCCCCACGCGCAGCCCCGCCGCGTGCAGCGCCTGCACCATCGACCGGAACTCCCGCACGCGCCCCGCCGCATCATTGGCGTCGGTCGCGTAGCTCCCCTCGGGGACGGTGTAGTGCGACGGATCATACCCCCAGTTGAAGCAGTCGCGCTCACGCACCGCGCTCACGGCCCCCTGCTGCGACTCGGCGTTCGGCGCCGCCCTCGGGATGGTGGGCACGACGCACCCCACCTCGGGAACGGTGGAGAGGTCGTAGACCGGGAGGAGATGGACGTCGGTGATCCCCGCCGAACCCAGCGCACGCAGGTGCCGCATCCCGGCCGAGCGTGGCTCGGTGAAGGCGAGGTACTTGCCGCGCCATGGGGCGCGCACCGTGTTGTCCTGTGCCGAGAAGTCGCGAACGTGCAGTTCGTACACCGCGAGGTCGGTGGCGGCGACGAGAGGGGCCGGACGGGGCGACGTTCGCCATGCGTTAGGCATGGTGCGCGGATCGTCGAGCGACACCAGGACGCTGCGCCGGGAGTTGGCGGTGAGCGCGACGGAGTAGGGGTCGGTGACACGATTGCGCACCACGCCAACGCCGGAAACGAAGACGTCAACGAGGTACAGATAGCCGGCGCCGCGGACGTTCCTCGTCACCTCGCCACGCCAGATCCCGGTCGCATCGTCCAGCGCCAGCGGCATCAGCGTGGCGGAGTCGACGTTCGCGCGTGGAAAGAGGCAGACTGACACGGCGCGTGCGGTCGGCGCCCAGACGGCGAATCGCGCGCCCCTCGTCCCCAGCGCGTTCAGCGTTGCGCCGAGGTCGGGCGCATTGGCGGCGGACGCGTAGCGGTCGTCGAGCGCCCCCGGTGTCTGCAGGCTGGTGACATCGAGCACGCGCCCGTCCGCGTCCTCGCGCACGAGGAGGAGTTGATCGCGCAGCAGGCTGGCGACGTCGTGCTGCACACTCGTGGGCAACGTTAGGCGCGGACCGCTGGCGATGAACCGGAAGCGTTCGGCCACCGCGGCATCGAGTGGTGACGCATTGCCCTCGAGCGGGATTCGCGCGTCGGCGCCCCGCACCGGGGCACCGATCGTCACCATGAGCGAGGCCCCCGCGGCGCGATACAGTGCATAGCGGCCATCGGCAGGTGCCCCCGGCCATTGCAGCTGCGAGCGTGAAAGCCAGTAGGCGCGCGCGGCCGGGTCCGTGTGCGCGGCACGAACGAGCGTATCGGCCGTCGCAGGCGCAACGCAGGCAGATAGCGTCGCCTGCTGCGCGTGAACAATCGCCGCGGGGAGCGCCAACAGGAGGAGCGCGAGCTTCATCATGCGCGTCGGGGCGGGTGCTGCGCCGGTGACCATGTCGAGGACATGGGGAGAAGCTATCGCCCGACCGCCCGCCCTACGAGACATCACCGTCGTCGCACCGTTCGACCGTCGCCAGGAGCGGGCGACCATTGCGCCGCCGCCCGCTCGACACGCTGCCCTAGAGGTCCCGCCGCCTGTACAGCACGAACGCCGTCAGCACAAAGATCACGACGTATGCACTCCCCGCGATCACGTACCAGTGCGTGTCGATCGGGAGCGACTGCCCCGGCTTGAGCGCCACCACGCCGTAGCGCACCGGTTCCCACAGCGACTTGAAGACGGAGTTGGGAGCGAAGCGGGCGATCGCGGCGGCGGTCGGGCCGATGGCCCCTGCCGCCTGCCCCAGCACCTGCTCGACGATGAAGTAGAGGAAGAAGGCGCCGATCGCCGAGCCTGACGAGCGAATGGTGATCGCCAGCAGGAAGGCAAATGACGACCACCCCAGCAGGCCGAGCAACGAGCCCCCCATCAGCGCCAGGTCGGTCGAGCGCAGCATCGGTCCGTTGGTCTCGAGCGCCCCCTTGGCGACCGTGCCGGCCACACCGAAGCCCCCGCCCACCGCCAGCATCACCAGGAAGAAGACGAGACCAACAATCGGGAGCATCGCCAACTTGGCGCCGAAGAACTCCTCCTTCGAGAGCCCGTCGATCACGTTCTGTCGCGACGTGCGCCAGGTGAATTCACTGCTCACCAGGAGAATGAGGACGATCGCGGCGAAGAAGGCCGCCAACACTCCGGGGCCGCCCAGCACCTCGCCCCACCCGCCGGGGAGCGTGAAGGCGCGCGCCGGCTTGCGCAGCCCCTGCGAGAACATCCCGCCGAAGATCAGCGACATGAGCCCGGTGAAGATGAGCGTCGCCACCCAGAAGGCGGTTCGGCGGCGCGTCTTGATGAACTCGTTGCGCAGCAGGATTCCGGTTCTCATGCGGCACCTGCCGTGGCGGGAGTGGCGTCGTCGCGCGTGAGGTCGATGAAGGCCTCTTCCAGCGAGAGGCGCTGCGGCGCGAGATACGCCACGAACACCCCCTGGCCGGCAAGCCATCGGTTGAGCGAGGCCGGATCCTCGTCGGTCAGTTCCACCAGCACCGCGTCCTGACGCATGCTGACGTTGGCCGCGCGCGGATATCCCTGCGCGGCGGCACGCATGCGCTCCGGTTCATCGCCGCGAAGCTCGACCACCATCGCCGTGCGCAGCAGGTCGGTGACGCTCGCCTGCCTGACGATGGTCCCCTTGCGCAGGATCGCCACGTGCGTGCAGGTGCGTTCGACCTCGTTGAGGAGGTGCGACGAGACAAAGACCGTCTTGCCGCGCTCTCCCAGCGACACGATCAGCTCGCGGATCTCGCGCATGCCATCGGGATCGAGCCCGTTGGCCGGTTCGTCGAGGATCACGAGTTGCGGATCGCCGAGCAACGTGGCGGCGATGGCCAGGCGTTGCTTCATCCCCAGCGAGTAGCCCTGGAACTTGTCCTTCCGCCGGGCCAGGAGGCCGACGAGTTCCAGCGTCTCCTCGATCACCTTGTGCCCCACGCCCTTGAGGTTGGCGACGATGCGGAGGTTGTCCCATCCGCTCAGATACGGATAGAAGTTGGGCGTCTCCAGCGTCGCCCCGATCTTCTGTCGCGCGGCGTGTAGCCCTTCCCGCCCCGTGAGCCCCAGCAGGCGCACCTCGCCCGCGGTGGGGGTGATGATGCCGAGCAGCATCCCGATGGTGGTCGTCTTCCCGCAACCGTTAGGGCCGAGGAAGCCGAAGACCTGTCCTGGTTCGACAGCGAAGGAGATGCGGTCGACGGCGAGGACCTCGCCATACCGCTTGGTGAGCCCGCGGGTCTCGATGACACTCATGGAGGGGGGATTGGAGTGGACCGACGTGGGCAGGACGGGGGACGAACCGGATTAGTTTCGCGCCCCCTCATCCTGCACGATAGATTCGCCCTCACCCCCGCGCCGCGCGACTCTCCCGTCTCCCGTCTCCCGTCTCCCGTCTAAGATCGATGTCCTCCCGCAACCGCCTCGCCATCGCCCTCGCGCTGGTGTCGCTCGCGCTCCTGTGGCCCGGGCTCGTGCAGCCGGCGCTCACCATCAAGGCCACGATGGAGCTGTTCGGCACGCAGCACGTGCTCTCCAACGAGACGCGGAGCGTGGTGGGCGCGGTGCGAAGCCTGCATCAGTCGGGGAACGACTTCGTGGCCGGTCTCATCGTGCTCTTCAGCATCCTCATCCCGCTCATCAAAGCGGTGCTGATGATCCCGATTCTCGCTCGGCGCAACTCGGCGCAGTCGTATCGGCTCTTCCTCGTCGTGCGATCGATCAGCAAGTGGTCGATGGCCGACGTCTTTGCCGTCGGGGTGCTGATCGCGCTCCTGGTGGCCAAGGGGACGGCCAACCTCTCGGCCGTCGCCGGGACGGGCTTCTACTGCTTCACCGCATACTGCCTGGTGTCAAACGCCGCCTTCCAGGCGTTGCACATCGACCCGCCAGCCTAACGAGCCTGCGCGTCGCCCTTCTTGGGGGTGATGCGGAACTTGGCGACCGGCTTGGCATCGAGACGCACCATGCCGTCGATCGCCCCATCGGCGCCGAGCACCCCTTCGTGCTCGAGCACGCGCCCCTCGGGGGCGGTAACGCGGAAGGAGACCTGCGATCCGGAACGCACGACGCCGCTGATCGGCCCCGTCCCCTGTCCGGGGACCATCGCCACGCCGCCGATCTCCGCGCCGGCCTGCGAGAAGGTGTAGACCACCGGGACGACGATCGAGCTGTCCTTGAGCGGCACGGTCGCCGTCCCGCTCCACGTTCCGACGAGCGCGGGTGACGTCGACACCGGCGCGCCCTTCGCCTTGGCCCCTTTCGCGCGCGTCCCCTGCGCGGCGAGCGGTGCGGCGCCGAGCGTGAGCGCGATGATCGAGACCAGCGCGATCAACGGCGCGCGGCGCGATCCATGGAGTCGGGGAAGACGGTGCATCAACGAGTTCATGTGCATGTCGGCGTGGGTCAGGGACGAGGGGGAATGATACCTCCCCGTACGGCGAAAGGTGCCCCGTCGGCGCCGTGAGATCGATGGACCCTACTTCGCCAGCGGATCCGGTCGGAGCTGGAACTTGAAGACCTTGCTCGTTTGCCCAGCCCCGCCCTCCATGTGGAAGGGCGCGCGCGTGCTGATCGTGGCCCAGAGCCCCTTCCCCTTCCACCCGGCGTTGGGATCGTCGATGCGTCCGTCGAGCCACTTGGTGTAGAAGCCGGTTGGATACGGCACGCGCAGCACGACCCACTTCCCGTCCTTGAACACCAGCAAGCCCTCAGCGGCATTCCCTGTGTTGATCGGGACGTTGCGCCCGAGGCCGAACGTGTCGAACTGGTCGACCCAGGTGTAGTAGCTCGCCTCCACGCTGCCGTCGGCCGGCGCGCCCTTGAACTGCGGCATCGGCTCGACGTGGAACGTCCAGCCTTCGGGACAGTGCTGCCCTGTGGCGTTGGGACCGTTGAGCGGTCCCTTGCACTTGCGACGATCGAACGAGGCGAGGTGACCGCTCGCCATCGCCGCCCAGAACACGCCGTTGCGATCGACATCGCCACCGCGCGGCGAATAGCCTGAAACGGGGACACCATCCTTCATCGGCGGCTCGAAGACCTCGGCGATCGCCGTCGCCGGGGGATTGGCGCCCGGCGAGAGCCTGACGAGTGCGCCGGGGAAGCCTAACGACGTTCCCCAGACGGAGCCGTCGGGCGCAGGAGCGACCGAGTACAGCCCCGAGTTCACGCGCTTGTCCTTCGTCGGATCGACCGGCTGGTTGGGCTCCACGTAGTCGTCGCGCTTCCCGTTGCCGTTGGTGTCGAGGATGAGCGCCGTCCACCCCTGCGACTTCTCCTCATCGCCGGTCTGGTCTAACTGCTTCGTGTTGAGCCACCCCACCACTAGACCGCCACCGCTGGTCCAGAGCGTGTTGTTGGCATCCTCGGCGAACATGAGGTGGTGCGTGCTGAAGCAGGTGGAGATGTGCGTGAGCTTCTGCGTCTTGGGGTCGTAGACCGCCAGGTGACGGCTGGCCCACTGCCCGGGGAAGAGCTTGGCGGACGGGTGCTCCGAGCCGGCCTTGCAGAAGTCGGGGTTGGCCGAGGGCCGCACGGCGGAGGTGATCCAGACGCGCCCGCGCTCGTCGAGCATCGGGTTGTGCACGTTGTTCTTGCTCGTCCAGATCGGTTCATTCCCCCAGTACGGCGACGGTTGGTCGGAGTCCTGGTTGGAGGCGGGGGGCGTGGCAGGGTCGCGCACCGTGAGCGGGACGCGACTGGCGGCGTGCTTGATGGGATCGAGGACCGGGAGATAGTCGGCGCTGAGTTCGAGCGCGCCGTACATCGCGCCGTTGGCGTTGACCGTCGGCTTGCGCCTGTCGGTGGTGACGACGTCGTGCAGGTAGGCCTTGGGATCGGCCCAATCCCACTGCGTGATGACCACGTTGCGTTCGATCCCCTGCGGGCGCGGAGGCGCCGGTGGCACTTCCCCCGCGGCGATGCGCGACGTCCAATCGCCAAACATGTCAAAGGCGCGCGTGGCGCCGATCGCCTGGATCGTGTTGTTCATCTGCGCCCCCGCCTGCCCCGAGCGCACGCGCCGGGCCCACGCCTCGGCGTGGGTGGCGAAACTGCCGAGCTGCGGAGGGAGTTCGCGCGTCCCCTTGGTGCCTAACTGGTGACAGGCGGTGCACCCACCGGACTTGAGGACGCGCAGCCACTGCGACTGATCCTTCATGATCGGGTCGATGCCGTTGCCGGTGGGGCCGGTGCCGGGGAACGCCTCCTTCCCCGGGACCTTGAGCAGCGAGTACCAGTAGCCGGCGGGATAGTATTCGGCGGCGGCGCGCGCGTTAGGCGCTGGAACGGCGGTGAGGTTGAGCTGCGCGCCCGGTTTGGCCGAGGACTTGGGCGAATCGACCAGGCCGTAGCCACGCACCCACACGTTGTAGCTGGCGGTTGGCAGGTCGGGGATGACGTAGCGGCCGCGATCGTCGGTTACGACGATGCGGGCGAAGCGCGTGGGGAGGTCGCGCGTTTCGGCAATCACCCAGACGCCGGCTTCGGGGCCTCGCGGTCCGGTGACTGTTCCGCCGATGTCATCGCTGTCGAGGCGAACCGATTGCGCCGCCGCAGGGACGGCGAGGAGCGACAGTGTGGCAGCGACGATCGTCGCACGCGACAGTGAGAGGCGGAGCGTCATAGGAGGGGCGTGGTCGAGGGAGACCGAGCGGCGCTCGTCCTGTGGAGCGCGCCGGAGGCCACGTTGTTGTGCGGGGCTGGATCGCGTCAAGGACGGCGGCGGCAATGGTTCGGCGGGCGTGACGAGTCGAACTCGAGCGCGCCCTCTGGCTGAACAGCCCGGCGCCCCTCGCTCCTCGTCGCCCCTGACCACGCGACCGCATCGCCCGCCTGCGCGGGCGATTCATCCCCGTCCCTGTGCCCCTCGTCCCCACCGTTCGCGCTGCGGCGGCCCGCGCATATATCATCAGGTGAGCTATCACTCCATGAGACATGGCGACCCCTCCCGAGTTCCTGCAAGGCACCGTTGATCTCCTGATCCTGCGTACGCTCGCCTGGCAGCCCATGCATGGCTACGCGATCACCTCGTTCCTGCGCGACCGGAGTCGCGACGAGATCAGCGTGGAAGGAGCCGCGCTGTACCAGGCGCTGCACCGACTGGCGCGGCAGAAGATGGTGAAGTCCACGTGGGGAGTGTCGGAGACGGGGCGTCGCGTGCGGACCTACGAACTGTCGGCGCAGGGACGCGCGCACCTCGAGTCGCACGCCACCGCCTGGCGACGATACGCCACCGCGGTCGGGCGCGTGCTGGGACCCGCGTGAGCGCCGCACCATGAGCGATCGCCTCCCGCGTCCGCGCTGGCCCGAACTCCCCACGCCCTCGCGCCGACGCATCACGCAGGACGTCGATGACGAGCTCTCGGCGTGGATCACCGCGCGCGCCGACGAATGGCGCGCGCGCGGGGTCGACGAGGGCGAGGCGCTCGCACGCGCCCGGGCCGAGTTCGGCGACCTCGAGACCACGCGGCGCTACTGCATCGAACAGGATGTCCACTCCAACCACGAGCGTCGCATGAGTCGCTATCTCGAGGAGCTGCAGCAGGACGTGCACGGCGCGTGGCGGAGCCTGCGGCGCACCCCGCTCCTGAGTGCCGTCCTCCTGCTGACGATGGCGTTAGGCATCGGCGCCACGGGGGCGCTGTACTCGGTCTTCCATGCCATCCTGGTGCGCCCGTTGCCCTATCGCGATGCGGGGGCGCTGGTGCAGTTGCACAGCACCGAGGAGGGGGCGCGCAGCCCCATGGGGCAGGTGAGCGCCCGCATGTATCTCCGCCTGCGCGAGCAGGGGCGCGCTTTTGCCGGCCTGGCGGCCATGGCCGGAGGGACTGTCGCCCTCACGCAGGACGGCACCCCCGAACGGGTGCGCGGCGCGCGTGTCAGCGCGAACCTGCTGTCGGTGCTTGGGACGCAGCCGGCACTTGGAACATGGTTCTCCCCCGCCGCCGACTCGGCGGGGGCCGAGCCCGTCGTCGTTCTCAGCGATGCGCTCTGGCGCCGTCGGTACGGCGCCGATTCCGGCGTGGTGGGACGACGCATCGACATCAACGGGACGCAGCGACGCGTGGTGGGGGTGTTAGGCGCCGGCTTCCTTGTGCCGCTGGAGAATCGCGCCGAACTCGTTATACCGCTCGATCTCAGCACCGTACTGAACGACGAGGAGCGTTCGCACAAGTTCCGCTTCCTGCAGGTCATCGCGCGGACCGCCGACGGTTTGGCGACACCCGCGGTGCAATCGGACCTCGACGGCGTGATGGCGGCGCTGTCGCGCGAACGTCCCGATGCCTATACCGGGATGACGCTCGTCCCCGTTCCGCTGCGGGAAGAGATGACGGGAAGTATTCGCGCGCCGCTGCTGGCGCTGGTGGGAGCGGCGGTGCTGCTGCTCCTCATCACATGCGCCAACGTGACCAGCGTCTGGCTGGCGCGCGCCGTCACGCGACGCAGCGAGTTCGCCGTTCGTGTCGCGCTCGGTGCCGGGCGCGGACGCATGACGCGACAGTTGCTCACCGAGTCCCTCACCCTTTCCCTGCTCGGTGGAGCGGCGGGGCTGGCGGTGGCCGTCGTCGGCATCGAGTTGCTGCGCGTCGTTGGAGGGCGGGCCATCCCGCCCGGATTCACGCTCGAGGCAGGCGGCCCGGCCGTGCTCGTGGCCTTCGCGGCGAGCCTGCTCTGCGGACTCGGCTTCGGGACCGTGCCGGCGCTCGTCGCCGGGCGACTCGGCATGCAAGGGGTGCCGATGGGGGGATCGCGCGGCACCGAGGGGCCACGGCGGCTTCGATTGCGACGTGGACTTGTGGCGGCGCAGGTTGCGCTCTCGCTGGCGCTCCTCGTGGGAGCCGGATTGCTCGCGCGGACGCTGCGTCATCTGATGGAAGTCGACCTCGGGTATCGCACCGAACAGCTCGCAACGTTCTCGATTTCGCTCCCCGACCGTCGGTACGACACGCCCGAGAAGCAGGACGCGTTCTTTGCGGCGCTCTTCGAACGTATTGCCGCCATCCCGGGGGTCGAGCGTGTCGGCATGACCACCGTGCTCCCGATGCTGGGGAGCGCCGGCGCGTCGCTCGTGATCGAGGGGCGCCCCTTCCAGGGCGATCGTCCGCCGGAGGTGCGCTACGGTTCGGTGAGCGACGCGTACTTCCGCGTGATGGGGATTCCCATCGTGTCGGGGCGGGAGTTTGCACCTGGCGACGAGAGCCAGGGGGTGCGCGCGGTCGTGGTGAGTGCGTCGACCGCGCGCAAGTTCTGGGGCGGCACCGACCCGGTGGGGGCGCACGTGCGTCTGGGCCCCGACCCCAAGGAGCCATGGAGCACCGTGGTCGGCGTCGTGGGCGACGTGGTGCTCGGGGCGGCGGGTGACGCGCAACCGGCCGTCTATACGTCCATGCGCTACGATCGCTGGGGGGGAGGCGACGTCGTGGTCGCCTTCCGAAGCGCCACGCCGCCGCTGACTGAACTGCGCAGCGCCGTCGCGGCGACCGACCCTCAGCTTCCCGTGGAAGGGCTGCGCACCGTCGAAGCCGTGCATCGCGAGGTGCTCGCTGACCGTCGCCTTCCGTTGCAGCTGGTCAGTGCCTTCGCCGTGCTTGCCGTGGTACTGGTCGCCCTCGGACTGTACGGGGTCGGGAGCAACCAGGTGGAAGCGCGCCGTCGCGAACTCGGCGTGCGCATGGCGCTCGGCGCACCCCGCACCGGTATCCTGCGCATGGTGCTGGGTGATGGTTTGCGAACAGTCGCCGCTGGGATCGTGGTCGGCATTCCGCTGTCGCTGCTCCTCATGGGGCGCATCCAGACCATTCTCTATCAGGTGCGCCCGTTCGACCCCGTTGTGGTCGGGGGAGTCGTCGTCCTGCTGGCGTCCGTTGGGGTGCTGGCCGTCCTGGTGCCGGCGCGGCGGGCGACGCAGGTGGATCCGGCGGCGGTGTTGCGCGGCGAGTAGGGGGGCCAGGGGAGGTGCGATCGGCTGGGGCGTGACGAGTCGAACTCGTCCGCCTACCGTCGGGGTGTGCGTCGTAGCTTGCAGGTGGAGCCTGTCGCCTCGAACTACGCCTTCCCCGGGGACACCCTCACGTGAACGTCATCGCGCTCATCCGCCGCACACCGTCTGCCGGGCTGCTCGTCGTGCAGCTGCTCGGCTTCCTTCTCTATCCATGGATGGAGTCGTCGCCGCGCGGGCGCGCCCTCTTTGGAGCGTTTGGGTTGCTCGTGCTCGGCCTCGCGCTGTGGGTCGTGCGTCGCAGTCCGTGGCTCACGTGGCTGGGGATGCTGCTGGCGCTTCCCGTCGTCGTGCTCTCGGTCGTCATGGCGTTCGCGCCGCATCCCGAGCTGACGGTGTGGACGGCCGCGATGCAGAGCGTCTTCTACCTGTACGCGACCGGGAGCCTGATCGCGTACATGCTGCAGGATCGCGAGGCGAGCACCGACGACCTGTTTGCGGCGGGGGCGACGTTCACGCTGTTGGCGTGGGCTTTTGCGTATGCGTTCGTCGTCTGCCAGGCGAGGGCGAGCGCGGTCGCGACCACCGCGGCGCCCAGCACGCCTTGCCCCCAGAGCCAGAGGCCGACCGCCGCGGTTGCGACCAGCAGCGCCGCATTCAACACCGTCAGCACGAACATGATGCGCGCCGTGTACGCCTGATGCTTCGTCATCGCCGCCTGGTGCAAATCGATCGACTCGCGCACATACGCGTCCTCGTCCTGCATGCGGGCGAAGAGCTTGACCGTGAGGATGTTGGTGTAGCTGTCCACCACGCGCGCGATCACCACCGAGCGCATCTCCGAGCTGGCCCGCGACAGATCGCGCAGCTTCGGCACGAAGTGGATCAGGAACCAGACGTAACCCGTGAACCAGAGCAGGATCGGTACGCCGAGCCGCCAGTCGATCAGCGCCAGCAGCGTGAACGCCGTCACGCCGTACGCGCCGATGTACCAGACCGCGCGGATGCTCATCATCGTGCTCTCGCGCAGCGCCGGCGCGGTCTGCATCACGCGGTTGGCGATGCGGCCTGCC
>CAZLLP010000043.1:0-37270 GCA_964560345.1 uncultured Gemmatimonadaceae bacterium | reverse complement strand
ACCTCGCTGACCAGGTCCTTGTTGGTCGCCGCGATGATGCGCACATCGACGCCGATCTCGCGCGTCCCCCCAACTCGGCGAAACGTCTTGCCCTCGAGGACACGCAGGAGCTTGGGCTGCAGCGGCGCGGGGAGGGCGCCAATCTCGTCCAGGAAGAGCGAACCTCCGGTGGCCACCTCGAGCAGGCCGGCCCGCCAACTTCCGCGCGCGACGTCTTCCACGCCAAACAGCTCGGCGTCGAGCGCCTCGGCCGAATGCGCCGCGCAGTTCACCTCGACAAACGCCCCGTTGGCGCGCGGTGAATGGGCGTGGATCAGCTCCGCCACGCGCCCCTTCCCCGTCCCGCTCTCGCCTAACAAGAGGACGGTCGTCCGCTCGCTGGCGGCCAGCAGCTCCACTTGCTCTGCCAGCGCCTGCATGCTTGGCGAGGAGCCGATCGCCACGCTCCCACCCGACGCGCGTCGCTCGGTGAGGTAGTGCGAGAGCTGCCGCAGCCGGACCTTTTCCAGCGCCCGCTCCAGCGACACGCCCAGGTGCGAGAGCTCGACCGGCTTGGTGAGGAAGTTCTCCACCCCCTCCTGCACCGCGCGCACCGCGAGCGGTACGTCGGCGTGCCCGGAGATCATGATGACGACCGGCGACTCGTCGCGAATGCGAGCGAAGACGTCGAAGCCGGTCATGTCGGGGAGGCGCAAGTCGAGCAGCGTGACATCGGGGCGGCGCGCGCGCCACGCGGCCAGCGCTTCCTCGCCTGACGACGCCACGCGCACCGTGTGCCCCGCGCGCTCGAAGAAGCGCGCGTAGCCTTGGGCGAGCAGCGGTTCGTCGTCGACGATCAGGAGGTCAGCCACCGCCTCACCGTTGGGCGTCGGCGGGCGAAGCCAGCGCTCGACGCAGGTCGTCCAGCGTGAACGGTTTGCGCAGCGAGGGGAGGCCGCTCTCGCGCGCGAGGAGCTCGGCCGCTTCTCCTTCCAGGTCGCCGGTGAGGAAGACCACGCCGTCGACGAGGTCGGGACGCCGCGTCTTGAGTTCCGCGAAGAAGGCCTCGCCGCCTAACAGCGGCATGCGCAAGTCGAGGATGATCCGGTCGAACGCATGCCCGTCGAGCGCCCGGCGCGCCGCCGCGCCATCCGTCGCCAGCGTCACCCGATGCCCCATGTGCTCCAGCATGCGCAGCAGCGCCGCCCGGATCGCTGGCTCGTCGTCGACGACCAGCACGCTGAGCGATGCGACCTCGACGTGGCCCGTGGCGTCATCGGAGGGGGGCGGGCGCGACGGATCCTCGTCAGGCACGGCGGTGATGGGGATCTCGACCACGAAGGTCGCGCCGTCGCCCGGCGTGGAATCCACGTGGATGCGCCCGCCGTGCTCTCGCACGATCCCCTCGGCCACCGAGAGCCCGAGTCCGGCGAGATCGGCCCCATCGCGCACGGCAACCCCCGGCGAAAAGAGGCGTTCGAGATCGGCGGCGGCGATGCCCGGCCCGGTGTCCTCGACCACCAGCACCTGCGCATTCGCCACGCGCGACACGCGAAGGGTCAACCGCCGCGCTCCGCCCCAGTCGCGCATGGCATGCTCGGCGCGCGTGATGAGATGCAGCACCGCCTGCTGCAACCGCGCTGGATCGCCCCAGGTAAGCGGCAGGTCGGCGGGCAGTTCCTCGACCAGCGTCACGCCGCTGACGCCGAGTGCGTAGCGACGAATGTCGATGGCGCGGGCGACTACGTCCGACAGCCGCAACGCGGCCCGGTGCATCGGCCGTTCGCGCGTGAGGTCGAGCAGGTTGTGCAGCACGCGCGCGGCGCGCTGCGCCTCGCGCTGGATGGTGGTCAACCCTTCCTGCAGCGGGGCGCTGGTCTCCCCTTCCTGCAGGAGCAGCTCGCTGAAGGCGAGCACGGCCGAGAGCGGGTTGTTGAGCTCATGGACCACGCCCCCCAGCAGCTGCCCCACCGAGGCGTGCCGTTCGCGACGCAGCAGCTCCTCGAGCAGGCGCTTCTCGTTGGTGACGTCGCGGACCACCCCCATCACCCCGGTCACGCGTCCCCGCTCGACAATCGGCGAAGCGACCAACGATGCCCAGCGCGACCGTCCCGTCGCGTCGAGATACCGGATCTCGCGCATCTCCCGCTCGCCGTGCAGCACCGCCACGAACAACTCCCAGATCGACTCGCGATCGCGCGGGTCGAGGAGCGACGTGAAGTGGTGCCCGCTGATGGCGTCACGACCGCGCCCTGTGGCGCTCTCGAACGCCCGGTTCACCGACGTGAAGTTCCCTTCCTCGTCAACAGTGAAGATCGCGTCGGAGGCAGTTTCGACGAGCAGCGCGTACCGCGCCTCGCTGCGGTGCAGCACATCGGCGCGGGCGCGCTCCTCGCTCACGTCGCGGGCCACGAGGAGGATCCCGATGATCGAGCGCCCCTCCCGCATGGGGGTGGCGGTGATGGTGAGCGTGCGCGGCGAGCCGTTGCGCCTGACGATGGTGCACTCCCACGGCCGCGGTTCGCCATGGCGCGCGTCGCGCAGGAACGTGGTCACCCGGTCCACGTCGCCGGGAGCAAGGAAGGGATGGAAGTGGCGTCCGAGCAGCTGCTCACCGGGCGTGTCGAAGACCTCGCACGCCGCCGGGTTGGCCGAGGTGATGGCGCCGGTGAGGTTGAGCGTGAGGACCGCGTCGGTCGCGTGGTCGAAGAGCTGCCGGTAGCGCGCCTCGGAACTCGTCACCGCCTCGCGGGCGCGACGCTCGTCGGTCACATCGTGCAGCGACGCGACGACCATCGCCACGGCCTCGCGCTCGTGCACCGGCGACAGCGCGGCGGTCACCACGCGTCGCTCACCGTCGCCGCGCACCACCACGTACTCGTGTCGCTGCGGCGTGTCGGCTGCCGCCAGCTGCACGTGGACGCGCGCCTCGTCGGCCATTTCGTGCAGCACCAGGTCCGCCCAGTGCGCGCCGGTGAGGTCCTCGCGCGCAAAGAGTGCGCGTGCCGCCGGATTGGCGAAGATCACGCGCCCTTCGCGGTCCAGCGTGCAGAGCGCATCGGCCGCCGCTTCGACGATCAGGCGGTGGCGATCCCACACCGCGCGCTGGGTGCTGACATCGTCGAAGGTGACGATGGCCCCACCATTCGGATGCGGGACGGCCATGATCTCCAGCCAGCGCCCATTGGCCCCCTCGCAGACGGTGCGCGACTGCATCCCGTCGTCGATGGCCCGGGCGAGCGGATCGCCATCGGCCTCGGGGACGGCGCCGAGCACCGTCTCGTAGAAGGAGCGCCCCATCAGGATACGCAGCGACGAATCGACCGTCAGCTGCAGCGCGCGCGAGTTGGACCGGGTGATCTTGCGTTCGTCGTCGACGAGGCACATCCCCACGCCGATGGAGTCGAACGCCGCCGACCATTCGCGGGTCGCGTCGCGCACCTCTTCGTAGAGCCGCGCATTCACCACCGCGACCGCCACCTGGTCCGCGAGGCGCTGCAGGATGCGTGCGTCATCGGTGGTGAAATCGGCCGGGCCGTTGTAAACCGCGATGACCCCCAGGATCCCGCGTGCCGTCATCAGCGGCACGATCACCGAGCGCTCGATCGGCACCAGGCGAAGGGTCGGCTTGTGGACGTCCGGCTCGGCGGCGATGTGATTCGTCACCACGGCGGCCCCCGTCAGGACCACGCGCCCGCTCAGGCTCCCCGCCAGCGGCATGTGCACGCCCGAGAGGACCTCGGTCATGCCTAACGCCGACACGACGTGGAGGTACTCGCCCTCGCGCAGGGCGACGATCGCCCCTTCGGCCTGCAGCAGCGCCACCGCGTGGCGCAGGATCAGGCGCAGCACTTCCCCCATCTTGAGCGACTCACCCACGGCGCGCGCGATCTCGGCCATCGCCTCGCTCTGGCGGCGCTCACGCTCGCTGTCGGCAAACAGGCGCGCGTTGCTCAAGGCGCCGGCCGCGTGGCGCACGAGCATGCCCGTCACTTCGCGCGCATCGCCATCGAAGGCGTCCTCGCGCGGATCGTGCAGCGCCACCACGCCCAGCAGTCGACGCCCGTGCATCATCGGGACGGCGAGCACCGCGCCCGCCGGCGCGCTTTCCGCCACCACGTCGTCGGCGGCCGCCAGCGGCGAACGCTCGGCGTTGTACGGCGTCACCAGCACCGGCACGCCACTGCGCGCCGCTTCGCCCAGCGGGCCGGTGCCGAGCGGCGACGTCCGACCGGCCAGGACCGTCTCCCCCACGCTGTGATGCACCACCTCCACGAGGGCTCGGTCGAGGTCGACGCGCGCGACCACGATCCCCTCGCACGCCACCGCGCGTCGCACGCCACGCGCCAACTCCTCGAGGATCTCGTCCTCGTCGAGCGTGCGCGCCAGCGACGCGGCGATCTGTTGTTGCAGCTGCAAGCGCGCCTCGTGCCGTCGGCCGCGCTCCACCAGGGCGCGCACGCGCTCTGCCGCCACGGGGTCGAGTCCGGCCAGGAGGACATCGAGCGGGTCGATCGCCCCGGCGTTGGAGGGCGTCACCCGGTCGCGTGATTCGGTCGGCATGGCCGTCATCGCCTAACGGGTTCCGCTGGGGGCCAGCAAACGCGCGGCGTGTGGCGCCACGGTCACCTGCAACGTCCCCTTGGTCAGCAGCTCGCCATCCGCCTGCGTGTCGCAGGGCGGGTCGGACTCGAGAACCATCGTGCGGCCGCGGAGGAAATGCATGGCTGGATCGGTGCCGAAATCGTGGCGCAGCATGCGCCATCCCAGGCGGAACGCATCGCGCGCTGTCGCCGGTGAGAAGACGCATAAGTCGAGCATTCCGTCATGCTCCGAAATCCCCGGTCCCAGGTGGATGAGGCCGCCGAGAACCGCCCCGAAATTTGCCACCATCGCCGCCGTCGCGGGGAAGGTGTGCGCGACCCCGTCCACCGTTGCGCGCAGCGTGAACGACTGCAGCGCCAACGTCGCCCGAGTCCCAGCCGCCACGTAGGCCAGCACGCCAAATCGGCGCTTGGCCGCCGCGCTCGTTCGCGCCACCATCGTCGCGTCGATCCCGATCCCCGCAGCAAAGGCGAACACCCGGCCGTCCGCGAGCTGCCCGAGGTCGATCGTCTTGACCGAGCCGGCCAGCAGCGCGGTCACCGCGCGGGGCGGCGAGAGCGGAATCCGCAGCGCGCGCGCCACCAGGTTGCCCGTGCCGCCGGGGAGTACTCCCACCGGGATCTCGCCCCCCATCAGGGCGTGCAGCACCTCCATGACGGTGCCATCGCCGCCCAGGGTGAAGACGGCATCGTGCTGGCCAGCCCGCGAGCGTGCGATCTCCTCGGCGTGCCCGCTGCGCGCCGTCAGTTCCACGTCGCACGACACGCCGGCTCGCGCAAAGGCACGTCGAACGCCCTCGAGTGCACTCGCCCCGCGTCTCGACGCCGGATTCACGATCAGGAGCGCCCGCCTGACGACTACCACCGCCACGCGCGGAAGAAGTCGAAGCCGAACTGGTGTCGCGTCGTGGCGAAGCTGCGATCGCTCCCCGTGCCGCAGAACAGCTCGTTGAGCGGCGGCTCGAGCGAGAACGAGAATCCATATCCCCGTGACAGGCGCTGCTCGAGCTTCATCCCGATCTGCTTGGCGAGATCGGTCGGGGTGAGCTGCCCCCCCGACGCGCCAAGCCGGCACAGCCCCGTCGTCAGCGACAGGAAGGTGCGCTCGCCGAGCTGCTTGCCAATGCCGAACTGCACGCCGTTCAGGAGTCCGCGCGCCGATTGCTGCTGCGTCGACGAGCCCCCCGTGGTGGTCTGGATGTTCACGTAGTCGAACAGCCCGCCCGAGAACTTCGCCGAGATGTAGGACGAGAGGGTGCTTAGGGCGACCGAGGAGGCGCTGAACCGATTGGCGCTGAGCTGCCCGCCCAGGCCAAACGACGGAACGCCGGCCACCAGATACGAAATCAGGTCCGACTCCGAGAGCTGCAACGAATCGGCACTTTCCAGCCGCAGGCTCGGGCGAATCAGCGTCCCTTGCACGCGCACGCGGATGCGTACGTCGTTGCGTCCGCCGTACGTGCTCGACGCCTGCCGCACCGTGTGGGTCGCGCTGATGTTCAGGATCGGGTTGAGTTCGGTCTCGTTGAGGAAGCGCAGTTCCCCCCCCTCGACGGTGAAGGTGCGTTGCACCAGCCCGCCGAGTTCGAGCCGGTAGTAGCCGCGCTCCGTCTGCAGGGCGCCGTCGAGCGCGAGCTGTGGTGCATTTCCGCCACGACGCTCGCCCACCGTCACGTTCACCGCCCCGCCCAGCTTGATGTCCGCTTCCTCCGATCGCACGCGCACATCAGGCCCCATGGTGATGCGCACGTTGTCGACGGTGAGGTTGTTGACGAATTCGGGCGGTGTCTTGGGGAGGAGTGCGCGGTTGGCGAAGACCGTGGTATCGACCACGTTGAACAGCTCGGGATCGTCGAGCGAGATGAGGTTCTTGCCGGTAAACGGCGGGATCACGATCACGCCGCGGTTGATCGTCGCATTGCCCGACAGGCGCGAGCGCTCGAGCGAGCCGCTCAGCCGGAGCCCAGCCGACAACGAGATCTCGGCCACCCGACGGTTGTCGATTGCCTGGAAGTCGCGCGCCCCTAACGAGACGTCGAAGGCCACGTTCGACCGATTCTCCGAGTCGACAAGGCGTGCAACCCACCCCCCCATCCACAGCGAGTCGCGCGATGCATCACCACTCACTACCGAGAAGCGGCGAATGCGGATGGTGTCGCGCGCCGCCGTCAGGTCGGCGTTCATGTCGCGCAGGCGAATCCCCAACTCGGGGAGCGTCGCCGCGGCCGAATCGATGCGCAGGAAGCCTTCGAGCGCCGAACGATCGGTCGTCCCGGCCAGCGCAAAGTCGGCCGAGAGGCGCCCCTTGGCGCTGTTGATCGTGGGGAGGAAGCTCTCCACCACCGCCATGTCGAGGTTGTTGGCCCGCACCGCGACCCGGAGGGTGTCGCGCAGCATGCGCTGATCGCGCGGCTCCAGCGCCAAGTCGATCGGGGCATTGCCGCGAATGGTGACGACGGTCGAGTCGTTGCTGAGCAAGTCGGCGCCAAAGTGTCCACGACGATCGGCGTAGTCGCCGCTCAGCACCGCGCGCGCCACATTCACTTGCCCCACCTTGGCGCCGGTGATCGCACCGCTCAACTGCATCGTCGGCGACGCCCGCGTCCCCGCGACGTCCACTCGCGCCGCGAGCCAGCCGCTCAATGGAAGGTTCGACTGTGCGAGATTGGCCATGTCGGACATCGAGACGCTGTCGAGCTGAATCCGCATGCTCACGACGCTGTCCGCCGTCGAACTCCCCGCCAGGATGATCTGCCCTCCGCGACTCCCCGACAGGCGCAACGTGTCGAGGGTGAACGCGCCGCGCGCCGCGCGAAACGCCGACGAGCGGTCCAGCGTCCACTCGCGCCCTTCCAGCGCGAGCCGGAACGCGTCGAGGCCGACGTGCGTGGTGTCGTTGGCCTGCCCAAAGAGCCCGCGCGTCTCCAGCACCGGGCCGTTGGACAGCGTCGCCAACAACCCGAACTTCACACGCGCCATACTCGCCACATCGAGATCGAGCCCCGCATTCGCCACCGCCACACCGCCGAGGGCGATCGTATCGGCGGTGATGTTCACGGTCCCGTTGATGTCCGGGAGGAGGACGTGCTTGAGGTCCGCCGACACGCGCGCGACCCGTGCGCCATACGTGCCATACGTCAGGTGGCGCACGTCGAGCGCCGTGCGGACGTCGAGCGAGTCGATCGAGCCGGACAGCATGCCGCGCCCCGTGATCTCGGCGCCCAGCGAGTCGCGCAACGCCTGCGCCCGCGCCGCGCTGTCGCCCGCGCTGGCCTGCACCAGGTACTGCCGCAGCGCCCCTAACGAGTCGGCCACCACGGTGAAGGCCAGCGAGTCGCGCACCCCCGGCATCAGGCCCAATCCGCCCTGCGCGGTCGCCGAGATCAGGGCGGTCTCGACGTGCAGCGTGTCGAACCGTACACGACCGCCGCCAAATCGCATGCGGGCGCGCGCCCCGGCGTACACCCGCACCGAGTCGATCAGCGAGCGGTCGAGCGCGAGATCGAGCGGCCCTTCCCAGTTGGGAAGCGAATCGCCGACCACATCGATGTCGATGGTCCCGTTGAGCGCCGTGTGCGGAACGGACGCCGTGTCCAGCAGCAGCCGAAGGTCGAGATCGTTGAATCGCAGCGTGCCGTTGTAGCCATAGCCGCCGAT
This sequence comes from uncultured Gemmatimonadaceae bacterium, assembly GCA_964560345.1. Taxonomy (GTDB): domain Bacteria; phylum Gemmatimonadota; class Gemmatimonadetes; order Gemmatimonadales; family Gemmatimonadaceae; genus SCN-70-22. Next base: position 29,030 of record CAZLLP010000043.1, on the reverse strand, counting down.
CGAATCGGCATCCACCCGGCCGTCGTACGCAAGGCGCCCCGGTGGTCCCACCAACTCGGTGGAGACCGCCAGGTCGTCCGCCTGCCCTTGCAGGCGCACCGGGCCGGTGTATGTCCCTTTGTAGATCAGCTCCGCCTCGGGATAGGCGCGCGCGACGGTCGTTAGGCTGAGTGGCTTGGCGTCGAGCGCGAGATCGTAGGTCAGGAACTTCTCGCCGATCGTGACCCGCCCGTTGCCCGTGAACCGCGACGCCTCGGCGTCCTCGAAGTGGTGCGTGAGGTCGGCGTTGCGGAAGCGGAAGTCGGTCCATACCGAATCGAGCGTCGCATTCCCCGAGATGGTGCCGAAGAAGCGCGGGAAGCTCGGGTTCACGAACTGGATCGTGCGCAGGTCGAACTGCGCCAGCGCGACGTCGAAGGCGTGAAAGCGCGTGAGCGCCGGAAAGAGAATGTCGAGTTCTCCCTTCACTGTGCCGCGGTTGACCACGCCGGGGACGTTGGCGTCGCGCCAGAGGAACTCGCCGCGCTCCACCATGAAGCGATTGACCGGGCCGCCGCTGGCCTTCACCGACGCCGTGATCGTGCCGCGGAAAGGATACGGGAGCGGCTCGCCAGTAAACTGCTCGATAAGGACCCAGTCGATCGGTTCGGCGCGCACGTCGATGTCCTTGACGATCAGGACGGGGGCACCGGTGCCGAACGTCATGTCGCCGCGCAGGCGCGAGTTCATCGTGCGCACATCCATGTCGCGCAGCGCGTACTCGAGCTGGCGCAGGTCGCGCCCGTTGCCGATGTGTAGCGTCATTCGCCCGCCCCCGGTCTTCGGGAGCGTGGGATACACCCAGGCCACGTCGGCCAGCGACAGCGAATCGGACACGAAGGTCAGGTCGTAGCGCGTCGGGAGGTCGCTCCCCCACCAAACCTTCCCCTTGGCCATACCGCGCGAGCCCGGAAGCCGGAAGTGCGACAGGTCGGCCCAGAGCGAATCGCCCTTGTTGCGCACCTTGCCCCGCGCTTCGCGGAACTTGAACGGCGGGTCGAACTCGTCGGCATCCAGGCGCAGCACGTCAAACTGCCGCCCCAGCGCATCGCGGTCATCGATGCGCGAGGGGCCGAGTTGCAGCTGGCCGTTGGTCCACCGGCGCTGGATCTCGTAGACGCTCCCCACCTTGCGGATATGCTTGTCGGTGCGCGCCATCTGCACCCGCGCCGCGCTATCGGCCCGCGCCCCCTTGAGCGAGTCGTCCGGGTGCCACGGCATCGTGAGCAGGAACGTCAGGTTCCTGGCCCGCGCCGCATTCACGAAGATGTAGTCGCCGAAGTTGCGCACCGTGACCGGCTTGGGCGGTCCCTTGGGCCCCGACGGGAAGATCTTCCGGTAGTTCCACTGCTTGGTCGAGTCCTGGTGGATGTGCACGAACGCACGTTCGATCGAGACATCCGAGGCCACGATGCGCCGGTCGAGCAGGTCGCGCGGGTCGAATCGCAGGTGAATCGGGCCGGTGGAGACGAAGAGCGAGTCGTTCTTCTCGCGAATCGCGAACGAGTCGACCACCAGGTTCGAGAACAGCGAGCCCTCGATGCGCCCGATGTACATCTTCCCCTGGATCTTCCCGTTGATGAAGCCCATCACCTGCGACCGGATCTTGTCGCGCCCCCATCCCGTCTGGGTGATGAACGCCACCGTGCCCGCGAGCAAGCCGCCTAACGCAAACAGCGTGGCGGCACTCGCGAGGACGACGGTGCGGCGGCGCGACATGGGCTAGAACGCCTGGCCGATGGAGAAGTTGAACGTCAGGCGGCTCAAGAACGTCGCGCGACGCGGCGGCTGGAACGTCGCCGGACACGTCCCCGAGGCCTGCACCGGGAGCGCTCCGGCAAAGCCGGGCGTCACCGCCAGGCGATTGCCCGGACTCGTGCAATACAGGGCGCGCTCCACTGCATCCCCCACGCGCTGCTGCGCGCTGAAGAACGACGGACCACTCGGCGCCTGATACGGATTGTAGCCGATGTCCACGCGCACGGGGCCGATCGGCGTGAACGCGCGCACGCCGAGTCCCGGTGTGACCTTGATGCGAATCTGCGAAACGCTCGCGGTGCTCCCGCGACGGTTCCACACTTCGCCCGCGTCCACGAACAACGCGTACTGGATCAGCTCCGGCAGGAAGACCGAGCGCAGGCGCAACTCGGCGTTGCCGATGATGACGTTGTCGCCCCCCGACGGGACCACTCGGCTGTTCACGCGCGCATCTTCGGTGCGAAAGAACGAGGTGTCGGCGGTGCTCGGCGTGACGGCAAAGGTGTCGACGACGTAGATGGCCGGGCCGAGTTCGTTCTGGCGAAAGCCACGCACCGTGTTGGGGCCGCCTGCATAGAGCCGCTCCTGCGGCGGTACGAAGGTACGGCTCCCGTCGAGCCCCAGCCGACGCCCGAGCACCGTTCCGCCGCGCAAGCGCAGCACGAAGACGCCGCCGTCAAAAACGGGGCGGTAGAACGACGCGTCGAACACGGCACGATTGAACTGCTGGTCGGTGCTCGAGCCGATGACGCGCGACGCGTGGCGCAACTCGAAGCGCATCACCGAGCCGCGCGAGGGATTGGCCACGTCATCCGCGCGGTTGCGCGTCACGCTCCAGCCGGCGACGGCCAATCGATTGCGCGCCAGCAGTCGCGACTGCGCCGCCTCCTCGCACACGTTGAACACCGCGCAGAAAAAGGCGGGCGACGAGAACGTGCTGCCATATTCGAGCTGGTACGAAAAGCTCTGTGGGAGTGCACCATCGAACCCGCGCTGCACCGAGGCGATCGCACCAAACGGCGTGTCGCGCAGGTACGCCTGGAATTCGGAGCGACGCTCGCTGTACAGCGTGACCGTGGGGATGGTGCGCAGCCCGAACAGCGAGGCCTGCGAGAGCGTGATGCCGGCGTAGTAGTTGAGGGTGTCGCTGAAGATGTCCTTCTTCACTTCCTGCCGGCAGAAGCCGCTGGCAAAGTCGAACGGGGCCCCGACGCCCACCTTCGACAGTCGCCCGTTGAGGTCGAGCCGGCGCAGGCTCCCCAGGAAGGTGTAGTCCGAGTACGACCCCTGCGTGCGCAGGCAGTCGAGATTGCCCCACCCGAGCGACACGCGCGCCGCCCGAAGGTCTCCCTCCGTCAGCTGCACATTGACGGAGACGAGCGAATCGGCCGGATCGACGAGCGAGAGCGAATCGACTTGCACATCCACGTGCCGGAACGCTTCGGAGAGGTAGAGTCCGCGCTTGACCCCTTCGAGCGATCGCTCGCGATAGAGCTGTCCTTCGCGAATGCCCAGCACACTCTTGACGCGCGCCGGGTCGATGCGCCGCCGCTCTCCCGGTAGCGTGTCGATGATGACGTTGATCGCGCCAAGGCGCGCCCGCGGCCCGGTCGAGGCGCTGAACTCGACCACGGCCGTGCGCTTCGCGGTATCGGTATCGAAGCTTCGCAGCACTTCGGCCATCGGATAGCCGCGATCGCGCAGGCGCCGCGCGAGCGAATCGCGCGACGCCAGCACCGCCGTCTTGTCGAATCGCATCCCCGGCTTGACCTCGATGCCGCGCCGCAAACGGTCGAACTGCGCCACGTCCTCGAAGCCCTGGTACGTGACGCTGTCGATGATGACCGGTTTCCCCTCGTCGATGACGAAGCGCAGCTCGGCCTCGCGCGGCGAGCGCATCGACAGCTCCTTGGCCACCTTCACCTGGGAAAAGCCGGCGTTGCGATAGAACAGGATCAGTCGCAACGAGTCCTGCGTGACCGTGGGGGCATCCAGGCAATAGCGCTTGCCGAACAGGCGAAGCCAGCGGCGGGCGAACGACGACTGCGTGGTGGCAACACCATTGGCCAGGATGCTGCTGCGGAAGGTGTGGTTGCCAGCAAACGAGAGTTTGTGCACCTCGATCGAGTTGGCATCGCACTCCAGCACCTGCGCGTGGGCAGCGCGTGGCGCCACGATGCACGCCACCGCGACCGCCATCACCGACGGCCAGCGCAGGGTGGCGCGCCAGCGCGCGCTTGCGCGCCAGCCCATCTCAGGCCGACTCGACGAGGACGGCGCCAGTCCCCTTCATCTTGGCGCGCCGCTTCACCTCTGCTGCGCGCATGCCGAGATGTGCCAGGTTGACCCAGGTGGCCGGCGCCACGTGCAACACGGCCGCCGAGGCGCCCGCCAGGGGAAACTCGCGCACGCGCCCCTCGCGATCCACGCCCGTGTAGCAGCCCAGGGCCGCCGCCTGCGGTCCCACCGCATTGAGGATCACCTGCCGGCAGCGACGCGCGCACTCGTCCATCATCGGCGCCGCCCGCTCGGACGAGGTGATCACGATGAAGTCGTCACCGCCGATGTGACCCACGAAGTCGACCGAGGCATCGCCCGGAACCGCGACCGACGAGTCGCGAATGGCCGCCCCTAACCCGCGAATGACTTCGTCGGCGATCGCGAAGCCGAAGGTGTCGGCGAACGGCTTGAAGTTGTCGAGGTCCAGGTAACACACCGAGAACGGGGCGCCGGCCTGCACGCGCCCCAGGATCTCCGATTCGATCGCGCGCCCCCCCGGCAATCCGCTGGTAGGGTTGCGATCGCCCTCGCGTTGCACCAGGCGCAGCATCGCCTGCACACGCGCCCGCAGCTCGCGCGGATCGAATGGTTTGGCGATATAGTCGTCGGCACCGGCGGCAAACCCCTCGACCTTGCTCTCCACGCCACTCTGCGCGGTGAGCATCATGACGGGGACGCGTGAGGTGAACGGATTCTGCTTGAGGCGTCGGCAGACCTCGAGACCACTCATGTTGGGCATGGAGTGATCGAGGATGACGAGGTCGGGTTCACGCGCGGCAATGGACGCCAGCGCCTCGACTCCGTCGGCGGCCATCGACACCTCGTGCCCCGAGGCGCGAAACAGCTCGCGCAGCATCAGGCGCATGTCCTCGTTGTCGTCGGCCAGCAGGAGATAACTCACGGAGAGATGCGCACTTGCCTCATGTTTGACGGGTCGCGTCCGGCTACGGTAAGTTCTCGCGCGTTCACCCATACTGTCAATCGCGGCGACACCGGTATCTCACTGCGATTTTGCGCGCGCATCACGCGCGACGACCTGGACGCACGACGCCCCGCGCGCCATCAACGCCCGCGCCACACGCCCGCTACTCGCCCGCCACACACCCGCCACTCGCCCGCCACTCGCCCACCACTCGCCCACCACTCGCCCACCACACTCGCTCACGTGGACCTCGACACCTATCAGTCCCTCGCCCGCCGCACGCTCAACCCGTCGCTCGACGACGACGCGCGCCTGCTCGATGCAGCCGCCGGGCTGGCCGAGGAGGCGGGCGAAATCCTCGGCGCCGTGCGCAAGCACCAGTTCCAGCAACGCCCGCTCGACCGGGATGCCATCACCCAAGAGTTAGGCGACGCACTCTGGTGCCTGGGCGCCGTGGCGACCGCGCTTGGTCTTTCGTTAGGTGACGTAGCGCACACGAATCTCGACAAGCTGCGCCGCCGCTACCCTGATGGCTTCTCGTCCGAAGCCGCCGCCCAGCGCGCAGACGAAGGCCCGGCCCCCTCGTAGCGAGGGAACCGGGCCGGGATGGAACGTCGCCAACGCGCCGCGAGCGGTCGGTCGGCGCTTCGACCTGCTCAGTCGGCGGTCTGCCCGAAGATGGCCATGTTGGAGGAGTGCCCGGGCGTCGCCTTCTTCTCGGGATAGATCCAGTGCACCGCCTGGTTCACCGCCGTCGCCGCCTCGCCAAAACCAGCCGCAATCAGCTTGAGCTTCCCGGGATAGGTCGTCACGTCGCCGGCGGCATAGATCCCGGGGCGCCCCGTTTCCATCAACGAGTTCACCACGATCTCGTCCTTCTCGAACGACAGCCCCCACTTGGTCAGTTCGCCCAGATCGCTCACGTAGCCAAGCATCGGGAGCACCGCGTCGCAGTCGAGCGCACGCGTCGCCTTCGACTTGGTCTCGCGCATCACCACACCGGTCAGGCGGTCGCCGTCGCCATGCACCTCGTGCAACTCGTGGAAGGTCAGGATCTCCACCTTCCCTTCCTCGGCCGCCTTTCGCACTTCGACCACCGTCGCGTCATGCGCGCGGAAGCGGTCGGAGCGGTGCGCCAACGTCACGTGCGCCGCCTTGCCGGTGAGCTGGTGCGCCCAGTCGAAGGCCGAGTCGCCGCCTCCGATGATGATTACCCGCTTGTCGCGGAACGCCTCCGGGTCGAGCACCACATCGTGGATCCCCTTCCCGTACCAGGGCTCCGCGCACGCCTGCGGGAGGCGCCGCGGCGAGAACGCGCCAATTCCGGCGGCGATCACGATGGCGCGCGTCGGGAAGTCGCCGGTCGAGGTCTTGAGCACGAAGTGCCCGTCCCCGTCCTCGAGACCGATTACTTCCTGGTTGAGGAACTCCTTCCCGCCAAACTGCGCTGATTGGTCGACAAGGGCGTGCACCAGGTCCTTGGCCAGGACCTTGGGATACCCGGCGACGTCGAAGATGTACTTCTCGGGATAGAGCGCGGTGAGCTGGCCGCCAAGCTGCGGGAGCGCATCGATGATCTGCGCGCTGGCGCCGCGCATGCCGGCGTAGAAGCGAGCGAACAGCCCGGTCGGGCCGCCACCGATGATCGTGATGTCGACGAGGTCGTGTGTAGGCATGTGAAGAAGGTAATCACGACGGGAAGGTGATCTCGTCTTCCCGTCTCCCACCTCCCGTCTCCCGTCTCCCGTCTCCCGTCACGTTACTTTTCCCCCATGACTCTCAAGATCTACACCAAGACCGGCGACGACGGCCAAACCGCACTCTTTGGCGGCGGGCGCGTCGAGAAGGATCATCCGCGCGTCGAAGCGTACGGCGACGTCGATGAGCTCAACGCGTTCCTGGGCATGGCACGCGCCGTGGAGATGATGCCGCGCATCGACGAAGTCCTGGTCCCGATTCAGCGCGACCTGTTCTCCATCGGCGCGCTGCTGGCCACCCCCGATCACGCCAAGATGCGCGAGCAACTGCAGAAGGCGCGCATCGATGACGACCGGATCGCCGAACTCGAACGGGCGATTGACGAGTGCGAGCGCGAGCTCGAGCCGTTGCGCTCCTTCATTCTGCCGGGCGGCACCCCCAAGTCGGCCGCGTTGCACGTCGCCCGCACCGTCTGCCGGCGCGCCGAGCGTCGGGTGGTGGCGTTGCAGCGGGCGGATCCCCTCCCGGAGCTCGTCGTCATCTACATGAACCGCCTCTCCGACCTGCTCTTCATGCTGGCGCGCGTGGCCAACAAGCGCGCGGGGGCCGGCGAGGTGACGTGGTAGCTCGGACCATGGCGCGGTCCGACGAGGGGGAGCGCGCGGCGGAGCGGACGGTCGACATCTTTGGCTACCGGGTGCACGTCGCGCCGTGGCTGCTCGACGAAGTGGGGCGCCACGTGGCACAGGTCGCGCCGGCCCATACCGTCGTCGTCGTCACCGACCTGCACGTCGCCGCGTTGCAGCTCCCGGCCGTCATCGGGTCGTTGCGGCATTTCCTCCCGCAGGCCCGCGTCCTCTTCCGGGCCATCTCGCCGGGGGAGCAGCACAAGACGCGCGAGTCCTGGAACGCCCTCACCGACTGGATGCTCGAGGAGCGGTGCGGGCGCGACACGACGGTGGTGGCGTTAGGCGGTGGCGTGGTGGGAGACCTGGCGGGCTTCGTCGCCGCCACCTTCATGCGGGGGGTCCCGGTGGTGCAGGTCCCGACCTCGCTGCTGGCGATGGTCGATGCGTCGGTGGGCGGCAAGGTTGGCGTCGACACGCCGGCGGGAAAGAACCTCGTGGGCGCCTTCCACCAGCCACACGCGGTCCTCATCGACCCGACCGTGCTGCAGACGCTGGACGTCGCACACCGACGCGCCGGGCTGGCCGAGGTGATCAAGCATGGGGTCATTGCCGACGCGGGCTACCTGCAGGAGGCGGTTGCATTAGGCCCGACACTGGTGGACGGTCGCGACATGACGTGGCACGGCGACGCGCTGGCGCGACTGGTTGCCCGCAGCGTCGAAATCAAGGCCGATGTCGTGCGCAAGGACGAACGCGAAGGCGGGCTGCGCCAGATTCTCAACTTCGGGCACACGATCGGTCACGCCATCGAAGCCGCGAGCGGATTCTCGCTCCTGCATGGCGAAGCCATCGCGATCGGCATGGTCCTCGAAAGCCGGCTTGCCGAGCAGTTGGGGTTCGCCGAGCCTGGGACCACCGCGGTTGTGCGCGACGCACTCCGCGTGGTCGGCCTCCCGGTCGATCGCCCCGGCGACCAGGCGTCGTCGACACTTCTCGACCTCATGCGCGTAGACAAGAAGGCGCGAGGGGGACGCCTCGTCTTTTCGCTCCCCGCCGGTATCGGACGCATGGCGGGGGCCGGGTCGCGCTACGGCATTGCGATCGACGAGCGAGACATTCTCACCGTGCTGGACTGATCGAAGCGCCGGACCGCGGCACGCCACGCGCCCGGACGACTGCACCACTCATCGAGGGGGACAACGCCATGACGGCTCGCGGCGCCGGAATCTTGGGGATGGTGACGTTCATCCTCCTGCTCGCATTCGGATCGTACCTGCTCGACGTCCCCATGGCGGTTGTGCTGATCGGGGCGGCGTTCGCCATCGGCGCGATCCTCCTGGTCGGGTCGAAAACGCGCCCGCCGGAGCCTCGCTAGCGCCGAGTGTGGCGTTAGCACCCGGGGTCTCTTCGGGTGGTGCCGCCAGTTTTGCATACAAATCGAAGTCGACTTTTTTTCTCCGGATTATTTCGCCTAAACACGCCAAACCGTTGTCCTGCTGTCAGATACATGCTGACGAACGCGTCAGGGGTTTCTGGCACCAAAATTGGCTGTTGACGGTTCATGGGCCCTTTCTTATCGTGGCCGCCCGTTCAGCTGGTCACCCGACCAGTGACTGTCGCTCGATCTGCCACATAGACGGTTAGGGGCGTGTATGCAGCAAGTGACCGAGAGCCGGCCCAAAGGAACCAAGACGTTTGTCCGTTCCTCACCTTCCACCGCTTTCGATCAGTACCTCCAGGACATACAAAAGCTCCCGCTGATCACCGACCCCGCCGAAGAGCGGCGTCTCGCCCGCCTTGCACAAAAGGGGGATGAGCGCGCCGCCGAACGTCTGGTGACGGCGAACCTCAGGTTCGTCATCTCCTACGTGAAGAAGTACCAGGGGCACGGTCTCGACTTGAGCGAACTGGTGGCGATCGGAAATGAAGGACTGCTCAAGGCAGTCCGAAAGTTCGACCCGGACCAGGGAGTGAAGTTCATCTCCTATGCGGTCTGGTGGGTGCGCCAGGCCGTGCTCAAGGCGCTGGCGGAGCAGACGCGATCGGTCCGCATCCCGCTCAACCAGAACTCGCAGCTCATCCGGCTGTCGCGCGCCGAGACGATTCTCGGGCAGGTGCTGCGCCGCGATCCCACCGACGATGAAGTCGCCCGCCTCATCGGTGAGACTCCCGAAAATGTTCGCTCCGCCCGGCAGATGTCGGCGACCGAGGTCTCCCTCGACGCGCCCATCGACCGCAGCGATCGCGAAGCATCGACGTTAGGCGAGCGCTTCGCCGGCGTCGATGGCGCCGAGATCGAGGAAGTCACCGACTACAAGCTGATGCGCGAGTTCATCGAGCGCGTCTTCCGGAAGTACCTCACCCCGCGCGAGCGCAAGATCCTCTACCTGTATTACGGGCTCGAGGAAGGCTCCGAGGCGATGACGCTCGAACGCATCGGCGCCCTGATGGGAGTGACTCGCGAGCGCATTCGCCAGATTCGCGAACGCGCCTTCGAGAAGCTTCGCGAATCGCCCGACGGACGCGCCCTCGCGGGATTCTGGTCGGCCGCGTAAGTCCGGCAACACATGGGTAGGCGTACGGCGGCCGGGGACTCGATCCCCGGCCGTTGTGCGTTCGGCCCATCGCATCGTTAGTCGCGACTAATGCGCGTGCTGTCGAGGCGAGCTATACTGTCGCCGTCTGGCGGCGGACGCGTCGTTATGCGCTGCCACGTGGCATGGATGCCCGAGGAATTGCATGGACATGGAAGCTGGAATCGAGAGTCGCGTTCGCCGGGTGCTCATCGTCGACGATGAGGTCACCATTCGCATCGCGTTGCGACGGTTCTTCACGCGATTGGGCTGGACCGTCGAAGAAGCTTCCAATGGCGAGAGCGCGTTGCACCTGCTGGCGGGCGACGAAACGCAGCATGACGCGCCGCGATTCTCCGTGGTCGTCTCGGACCTGCGCATGCCCGGCCTCAACGGCATGGAGATGTACGACCAGCTCAAGGTCCGACACCCCGATGTCCTGCGCCGGCTGATCTTCTCGACCGGCGACCTGGTGAGCGAGGAAGCCGCAACCTTCGTGCGGAATACCGACTGCGTCGTGTTGCAGAAACCGTTCGAACTCGCGACCCTGCGCGCGGTCGTTGATCGCGTCGTCGCCGACGAGCCCGCCTAGGCGGGCGTCAACGCCCGGGCGAGCGTCGTCGCCTGGGCGACCTTCGACGCGCCGTCGCGCAAGCACTCTACCACAAAGGAAACGGGAGTTGGGCGTTCAGCAGGGTGACACGGGGCGAACGCCCAGCAGGCACGCCGCCGAACTCCCGATTCCGATTGCCCCGTCTCCGGTGGTAACATGATCCACCCATGACGTCGCCTGTCCGCCTCCCGATCTTCCCGCTTCCGCTCGTCCTCCTGCCCCGGGCGGTGCAGCCGTTGCACATCTTCGAGCCGCGCTACCGGCGCATGCTGAGCGACTGCCTTGAGGGGACGCGGGAGTTCGGGATCGTCTGCCGGACCCCGGATGTGGCGGAGCATGAGATCGCTCCGGGGACGGTCGGGTGCATTGCCCACATCGAGTCGGCACAGTCGCTCCCCGACGGTCGCTCGAACATTCTGGTCACCGGCGAAGGGCGATTCACGCTCGAGTCGTTCGTCGACGATGCAGCGCCATATCATGTGGCGATGGTGACCCCCTTCGAGGATGTGGCCGAGCCGCCCGGGAATATCGGCGAGCTGTCCGCGCGCCTGCGTGAGCTGTTCACGCGCGTGGGACGCGCCGCGCGCTCCATCCAGGACGACACCACCCCCCTCCCCGACCTCCCCGAGGCACCGGCCGACCTGTCCTTCGCCATCGGGCAATTCATCGACCTCGAGCTCGCCGACAAGCAGCGCCTCCTCGAATCGCGCTCTGCCCTCGACCGCTTGCGCCAGTTGGACGAGCTGCTGGCGCCGATCGTGGAATCGGTCGAGCAGCGGGCACGGATCCACACGCGCGCCCGCAGCAACGGGCACGGGGCCCACGGATGACGCAAATCTCGTTAGGGCGCGCGCTGGCGGCGATCGTGGGCGAACGCCAGGTGCTCCAACGCCCGAGCGAACTGCTGGTCTACGCCTCCGACGGGCTCCCCGGGTATCGGCACCAACCGGCGATGGCGGTCTTTCCACGCACGCGCGACGAGCTGATTGCCGTCGTGCGACTGCTGGCGCGCGAGAAGGTCGCCTTTGTCCCGCGTGGCGCCGGCACGGGACTCTCCGGAGGGGCGCTGGCCGAAGGGACGGTGCTGCTGGGACTCAACCGTCTCACGCGCGTGCTCTCGGTGGATCCGGACAACCGGCTCGCGGTGGTGGAACCGGGCGTGGTGAACGTGCACCTGACGAGGGCGGTGACGCCGTACGGGCTCCACTACGCCCCCGACCCGTCCAGCCAGGCCGCCTGCACGATCGGCGGTAACGTGGCCGAGAATGCGGGAGGACCGCACTGCCTCAAGTACGGCGTGACGCTCAATCACGTGCTCGCGCTGACCGTCATCCTTCCCGACGGCGAGATCGTCTCGTTAGGGAGCGCGAACGGTGAGGTCGCGGGCTACGACCTGCTGGGGACGTTTGTCGGGAGCGAGGGGTGCTTTGGCGTGGCGCTCGACGTGACGGTCCGCCTGTCGCGCAATCCGCAGGCGGTGCGCACGCTGCTCGCCGACTTCACGAGCCTCGACTCGGCCGCTCGCGCCACGTCATCGATCATCGCGGCGGGCATCGTGCCGGCGGCGCTGGAGATGATGGACCAGCCGACGATCCGCGCGGTGGAGGCCTCGATCTATGCGGCTGGCTACCCGGTGGATGCCGCCGCCGTCCTCCTCCTGGAGCTCGACGGATTGGCCGCGGGGATCGACGAGGATGCCGAGCGGCTACGGACGCTTTGTCTGGAGAGTGGAGCGCGCGCGGTGCGCGTGGCAAAGGACGAAGCGGAGCGCACGCGGCTCTGGCAGGGGCGCAAGAAGGCGTTTGGGGCGATGGGACGCGTGTCGTCGCACCTGGTGGTGCAGGACGCCGTGATCCCGCGGACCCGGCTGCCCGAGGTCCTGCGAGAGATTGCCCGCATCGGCGAACGCGAGCGGCTGACGGTGTGCAACGTCTTCCACGCCGGCGACGGCAACCTGCACCCCAACATCCCGTACAACGCCAACGATCCCGAGGAGAGCGCCCGGGTGCATCGGGCGATGAAGGCGATCATGCAGACGTGCGTCGATGCGGGGGGGAGCGTGACGGGCGAGCACGGCATCGGGCTCGACAAGCTGGACTACATGCCGTTGATCTTCACGCCGGAGTCGCTCGACGCGATGTGCCGGCTGCGCGACGCCTTCGACCCCGAGCGTCGGGCCAACCCGGGGAAGGTCGTCCCGATGCGTTCGTGTCGCGAGTGGATGCAGACGCCGATGCTGCGATGATGTGGGGAATGCAATGATGACGGACGGTGTGGTGCCAAAGGCGACCGTTGATTCGGGGGGGGGCCCCGCTGCGTCAGCCCTGCGTCCGCGCGACACCGCCGACGTGGCCGACGCCGTCCGCGACGCCGCCACGGCGGGCATCGCCCTTCACATCCGTGGCGGCGGAACCTGGCTCGATGCCGGTCGCGCCGTCGCTGCGGCGGCCCAGCACGAAGTCCGCCCGCTCGACGTCAGCACCCTGCGCGGAATCGTCGAATACGTCCCGGGCGACCTCACGCTCACCGCGCGCGCGGGCACCACGCTGGCCGAGATCGACGCGGCGACGCGCGCGCACGGTCAGTGGCTCCCGCTCGATCCATACGCCGCGCCGGGGGCCACGTTAGGCGCCACCCTGGCGACCGCCTCGTGGGGACCGCTCTCTGCCTCTCTCGGCCTTCCACGGGACCTCACCCTTGGCATCGAGTTCGTCGATGGACGCGGCATCGTCGTGCGCGGCGGGGGACGCGTGGTCAAGAACGTCGCCGGCTTCGACCTCGTGCGGCTGACCGTCGGCGCCTGGGGAACCCTCGGCGTCATCACCGAAGTGAGTGTGCGACTCCGTGCGCGCCCCGCAACGGAGTGCACGTTGGCGCTGGACGCTCCGCGTGCCGCCGAGGCGCTTGCCCCGCTCCTGCGTGCCCTGCGTGACGCCCCGCTCACCCCACTGGCGATGGAGTTGGTGGATGGTGCGCTGGCACGCGCGCTCGACGTCGGCACCGACAGCGTGATCCTTGTGCGGCTGGCGGGAAACGCCGCAGCACTCGCCGCCCAGCGCGCGACCGTACAATCGTTCGGGAGCGCGCGCGAGGTGCCGACGGACGTCTGGTCCGCGCTGCAGCGTTCCCTCCCGGACTCGTCATGGACGTTCCGGGCCTCGCAGCGTCCGTCCGAACTTGCCTCGCTCTGGCACGACCTGGGGCGCTGTCTCGCCGTGATTCCCGGGGCGTACCGGCAGGCGACGCTCGAGCGCGGGATCGCCCGCCTCGTCGTCCCGTCCGAGGCGGGAGGCGCGCTCGCTGGGCAACTGCCGGGGCTCGCCGAACGTTGGCAGGTCATCGGGGAGCGTCTCCCCGCCGACGCGTGGCGACGACTCCCGGCAGAGGCCAGCGACCGCCTGTCGGTCGGCGTGCGTGCCGCCTTCAATCCATTGCAGCTGTTGAACCCCGGACTCCTGACCCTCGCGTCTCCGGCATGAGCGGCGCGCTCCCGACCTCCCGTCCCTGCGCCATCCCCGACACACCGCTCGCGCGGGCGATGCCGGGGATCGATACGTGTGTCCATTGCGGCTTCTGCCTGCAGTCCTGCCCGACGTACCTCGCGCTCAACGACGAGAACGACTCGCCGCGCGGCCGCATCGTCCTCATGCGCGCGCTGGTGGAGGGTGACCTCGCGCTCGACGACCCCGCGGTGCAGACGCACATCGATCGCTGCCTCGGCTGCCGCGGTTGCGAGAGCGCGTGTCCGAGCGGCGTACCGTACGGGCAACTGCTCGAGGCCACGCGCGCCACGATGGCGATGCGCCGCCCGCTGCCGCTGGTCGCGCGTGTCATCCTCGGCGTCTTCGAGCGGGGGTGGCTGCTGCGCCCCGCGTTGTTGATGGGGCGCCTCACGCGCGCCGTCGGACTCGCACGCCTCATGTCTTCGCTGCAGGGACGGCTGGGATTCGCCTTTGCCATGTTGCAGTCGACGGAGTCGCCGGTGACGGCGACGCCGTACTCGGCGCGCGGCGACGGATCGCGCGGGAGTGTCGCCGTGTTGCATGGGTGCGTGATGGAAGGGTTGTTTGCCCACACCAATCGCGCGACCGAACGCGTGCTCACGGTGAACGATTTTCGCGTCATCGACGCCACCGGCGAGGGTTGTTGCGGCGCGCTGCATGCGCATGCGGGAGACCTGGAGGCGGCGCGTTCGCTCGCCAGGCGCAACATCGCGGCGTTCGAGGCGTCCGGGGCCGAGTTCGTGGCCGTGAACGCGTCGGGGTGTGGAGCGATGATGAAGGAGTACGGGCATCTGCTGCACGACGATCCGGCCTGGCACGCGCGCGCCACCGCACTGGCGACCCGCGTGCGCGACGTGAGCGAACTGCTCGCCGCCGCCGGGCCAAAGCGCGGGGGCGCGCTCCCGCTCTCGGTCACGTACGATGCCCCCTGCCACCTGGTGCACGCGCAACGCGTGGTGGCACCACCGCTGGCGGTGCTCGCCGCCATTCCCGAGTTGCAGCTGACGCCCCTGATCGACGCCGATCAGTGCTGCGGCAGCGCCGGCATTTACAACCTCGTGGAACCGGAGACGTCGGACGCGGTGCTCGCGCCCAAGCTCGCCCGCATTGCCGAGTCGCGCGCCGCGCTGGTGACCACCGGGAATCCCGGCTGCCTCATGCAGATCGGGGCCGGGCTCTCACGCAGCGGAAGCGGCACGCGCGTGGTGCATCCGGTCGACCTGCTCGATGCATCGTACGCCCGGCGCGACGCCTGACGAGTGACGACGATGTCGCGCCGCGTGATCGATGCCGTGCTGATGGAGTTCGATGGAGTGCTCGCCGACACGGCGTTCGCCCGCCGCGAGTCGATGCTGACGGTGCTCGCCGAGGATGGCATCGTGATCTCGCACGCCGACTATCGCGATCGCTGCGCCGGCCTGCCGACCCCCGACGCCGTGCGCGGGGCGCTCGCGCGCTGCGGCCTGTCGATCGACGAAACGGGGGTGGAACTGCTCGCGCTGCGCATCGATCGCGCCTTCACCGCCCACGTCGGAAAAGGGCTGATGCTCGCCGACGGCGCGCGCGAGGCGATCGAACGTCTCGCCGCGCGCACACGTCTTGGCATCGTCAGCCGCGCCAACCGACGCGATGTGGAGTTCGTGCTCTCGCTGGCGCAGCTCGAGCACCTGTTCGCGTGCGTGATAGGCGCGGAAGACGTGTATCCCCCAAAGCCATCCGCCGCGCCGTACCAGGCAGCACTGCGCCGCCTCGAGCGTCGCCGCCCCGTTCCCGTTGACGGCATCGTGGTCGCGCTCGAGGACTCGATCAGCGGGATCCATTCGGCCCACGCCGCCGGACTGCGTTGCATTGCCGTTGGTGACCTGCCCGCCCATGTGGCACTGGAAGCCGACGCCCTTATTCCTGCCATCACCGGACTCGACGTCGCGGCGATCGAGCAATTGATCGCGCGCGGAGGAGAGCGATTCACATGAGCCACGACCCCGTGCCGCCAGGCACAACCCCCGCCACCACGGAAGCACCACCGCCGGCTCCCGACGCGATTGCCACCGCGCGGGACTATGGCGACGTGACCGCCGAGTATGGCGCGCTGCGTCTCGTGAACGGGCACGGCGCCGGGGGCGGCGCCATCGTCGTCGACCGATCGTTCCGGTCGCGCGGGACGTTCGCCGGTGCCAAGGCGCGCGACGTCCTCACCGGACTGGTCACGAACGATGTACTGGCACTGTCGCCCGGCGAAGGCTGTTATGCCGCCGCGCTCACCCCCAAGGGAAAGATCCTCGCCGACGTGCGACTCTTCGTACGCGACGACGATGTGCTGCTCGACGTGCCGCCGCGGGCCGCCGCCGGCTGGTGGGGGATGGTGCGCAAGTACGTGAACCCGCGCCTGTCTCGTTATGCAGACATCAGCGCGAGCACCGTCGACGTGAGCGTGTACGGAACGCGGGCGCACGCCGTCGTCGCCGCCGCACTCGGGATCCCGTGGGAGTCGCTGGTGCAGATGGGTCCCTACGCGCACCGCCAGGTTGTCGCCCTGGGGTACGAGCTGCACCTCATGCGCGTCCCCGACCTGCTGCTCGAAGGATTCACGCTCATCGCCCCGGTGGCGGCGCGAGAGGCCCTGTGGGCGGCGCTGCGCGAGCACGGCGCCCGTCCGGCCGGACTCGACGCCTTCGAGATCGCCCGAATCGAAGCGGGGCGTCCGGAGTGGGGGATCGAGATGGACGACTCCACGCTGGCGCAGGAAGCCAACATGGAGGAGCTGCACGCGATCTCGTTCACCAAGGGGTGCTATACCGGCCAGGAGACGGTCGCGCGCGTGCACTTCCGCGGGCATGTCAACCGGCACCTGCGCGGGCTCCGGTTCGACGAGTCGCATCTGCTGCGTCGCGGCGGCGAGCTGCGCGACGGGGCGGGCAAGTCGGTGGGCGAGGTGCGGAGCGCGGTCGTCTCGCCACGGCTGGGCGGGGTGGCGATCGCGATGGTGCGGCGAGAAATCGTGGTGGGGAGCGACGTCGACGTCGTCTCGCCGGACGGGGCGGCTCGCGCCAGCGTCGTCGAGCTCCCCTTTCCGCTGGGCTAGCGCGAGGGGGGCGGCTGGCGTCGTGCGCGCTCTCTCGTCAGGCAGCGGGGAAAACGCGCCACTTGTTAGGCAGGGGACCAACGCAAACGGGCGCGACCTTGAAGGTCGCGCCCGTTTGTTCTCACCGTGTGGCGAGAGTTAGTGCTTCGTCGTGTCAGCGGCCGAGTCGTGCTTCATGGTCGTGTCGACGGCAGCAGCGCTGTCAGCCGGGGCCGGCGCCGGGGCCATGGCCGGGGCGGCGGCGGAATCAGCAGCCGGGGCGGCCTCTTCCTTGGCGCCACCGCAAGCGGCGACGAACATGACGGCAGCGGCGAGAGCGATACGCTTCATTGCAGAATCTCCAGGGGGACGGGGAAATGGAAAGGAACAATTGACAGCCGGACTACAAGACCAATGCGTCTTTGGCCTGTCCGGCCGCAGCACGCCGCGCTCTCGACTTCCGTGCATCTGGGAGGCTGTCGACTGCGTCGTGCGCCTAGAAGCAATCAAGCGGTCGCGTTTCCCTGAGGATTTGCGCCCACCTCCCAACAGCGCAGTGAATTTATGCATTTGGCCTCGGTAGTCAAGAGCCGCGGACGACCCAAGTCATGACGTAGCAACATGTTTCCCCATCACCTTTACAACCGCCCACGTGCGATTCTTGTCAAGCCGGGACCGCCCGGTCCACCCCTCCCGCCCCGCTGATCGTTCGAGCCGTTTTCCCCCCGCGGCCCCCGTGCTACACTGCATGCGCCGGCGCGCGGAACGCGCCGGCCGGCCGTCCCCTCTCGCCCCCGCGATCCCGTGATCAGCGCTGACACGAGCACGGCTCCCGATACCGTCGTGCGCGGCGCGTGCCCGCACGATTGCCCCGATACCTTCGCCACGCTCGTCCCCGTTCGCGACGGGCCCCCGATCCGTATCCAGGGCGACCCGGAGCACCCGTTCACCGACGGCTTCCTCTGCGCGAAGGTGAATCGGTATCTGGAGCGCACCTATCACCCCGACCGCCTCACCCAGCCGTTGCGCCGCGTGGGCGCCAAGGGCGAGGGGAGGTTCGAGCCGGTGTCGTGGGACGAAGCGCTCGATGACATCGCGCAACGCCTCTCGGCCATTGCCGCCTCCAGCGACGGACCGCAGGCGATTCTCCCCTACTCCTACGCCGGGACGATGGGGCTGCTGCAGGGCTCGAGCGTCGACCGCCGGTTCTTCCACGCGTTAGGCGCGTCGCGCCTGGACCGGACCATCTGCGCCACCGCCGGACGCGTGGGGATGATGATGACCGTGGGCGCCAATATTGGCGCCGATGGCGAAGGGGTCCCGGAGTGCGACCTCGTGCTGCTGTGGGGAACCAACACGCTCACCTCGAACCCGCACCTCTGGCCGCACATCCTCAAGGCCAGGGAGCGTGGAGCGCGCGTCATCGCCATCGACCCGGTCAAGTCGCGCACCGCCGCGCAATGCGACGAGTGGCTCGGCATTCGCCCCGGGACCGACGCTGCCTTGGCGCTGGCGATGATGCACGTCCTGTTCGACGAGGGGATGCAGGACAACGACTACCTCGCCCGACACACCCTCGGCGCCGACCAGTTGCAGGCGCGGGTGAAAGAGTGGAGCCCGGAGCGGGCGGCCCCGATCACAGGGCTGGACGCTGAGACGATCCGCACGCTGGCGCGCCGCTACGGAAAGGCGCGGTCGGCCTTTGTGCGCATCAACTACGGACTCCAGCGGCACGCGGGCGGCGGGATGGCGGTCCGCACGATCGCCTGCCTTCCTGCCGTCACCGGTCACTGGCGATTCCCGGGCGGCGGCGTGCAGCTCTCCACCAGCGCGAACTTCAAGTTCAACGCGGCGGCGCTCGAACGTCCCGACCTCAACGCGGACGTGCGGACCATCAACATGATCCGGCTGGGCGAGGCGCTCACCACGCCCGATGCCGGCATCGGTGGACCGCCGGTGAAGGCGATGATCGTCTACAACTCCAATCCGGCCGACGTCGCCCCCGACCGAAACGCGGTCCTGCGCGGACTCGCGCGCGAAGACCTCTTCACGGTGGTGCTGGAGCACTTCCAGACCAACACCGCCGACTGGGCCGACTACGTCCTGCCGGCCACGACGCAACTCGAGCATTGGGACGTGCACCTGGCGTACGGGCATCACTATGCGACGCTCAATCGCCCGGCGATCGCCCCGTTAGGCGAGGCGAAGCCGAACACCGAGATCTTCCGTCAACTGGGCCGGCGGATGAGGCTCGACCCGGCCCTCTTTGCCGATGACGATGAGGCGCTCGTGCGCGTGGCGCTGGACTCGACGCACGAGCGGATGCGCGGCGTCACCTTCGATCGCTTGATGGAACACGGGTGGGTACGCCTCAACGTGCCGACACCGTACACGCCGTATGCGAACGGCGGCTTCTACACGCCGAGCGGCAAGTGCGAGTTCTATTCGGCGCGGCTGGAGGCAATGGGGATGGATCCGTTGCCAACCTACACGCCGCCGTACGAGCTCCCCGAGACGGCGCCCGCACTGGCAGCGCGCTATCCGCTCTCGCTCATCTCCTCGCCGCGGCATTTCTTCCTCAACTCGACCTTCGTCAACATCGACTCGCTCCGGAAGGATGCCGAGCCGGAGTGCATCATGCATCCGCGCGATGCGGAGCGGCGCGGTTTGACGAGCGGGACGCGTGTGGTGCTGCATAACGATCGCGGTCACTTCGCGGCACTGCTGCGTGTCGAGGAAGGGGTGCGCGAGGGCGTGGTATGGGCGCCGTCGATCTGGTGGGGCAAGCTCTCGCCCGATGGGCAAAACGCGAACGCGACGACCTCGCAGCGCGAGACCGACCTCGGACACGGCCCGGTGTTCTACGACAACCTGGTCGAGGTCAGCGCCGCGGACTGATCGGCAGTCGAGGCTCCGGCCGCTCGCGACCGGGGCCCGGCCGCACGAACTTCCGTCCAGCGCCCGGTGTTGTAGCTTCGACCCCTTCTCCCCGGAGATCCCTTGTCGTCCCAGGCCCTTCCCGTCACCCTCGGCGCCCTCAAGGCGCATCCGCTCGGCGAGCGCAGCCGCGTCCTACGCTCGGTGAAGGATGAGCTGCGCGAGAACCTCATCGCGCGCATCCGTGCCGGCGGCCCGCTGTTCGAAGGGGTGATCGGCTACGAGGACACGGTGATGCCGCAGATCGTCAATGCGATCCTGGCGCGGCACAACTTCATCCTCCTCGGATTGCGTGGACAGGCGAAGTCGCGAATCCTGCGCGCGCTGGTGACGCTGCTCGACGAGAAGATGCCGATCGTGGCCGGGAGCGAGATCAACGACAACCCGTACGCCCCGATCTCCAAGTTCGCGCGGCAGCGCATTGAGGAGCTGGGAGACGAGACGCCGATTGCGTGGGTGGAGCGCAGCAATCGTTACGTGGAGAAGCTCGCGACCCCTGACGTCACCATCGCCGACATCATCGGCGACGTCGACCCGATCAAGGCGGCGCGGGGGGGGCACATCCTCTCCGATGAGCTCACGATCCACTACGGGATGCTGCCGCGCGCCAACCGCGGGCTTTTCGCGCTCAACGAACTCCCCGACCTCGCCGGCAAGGTGCAGGTGGGGTTGTTCAACATCATGCAGGAAGGGGACGTCCAGATCAAAGGGTATCCGGTGCGTCTCCCGCTCGACGTGCTGCTCTGCTTCACGGCCAATCCCGAGGATTACACGGCGCGCGGCAAGATCATCACGCCGCTCAAGGATCGCATCGGGAGCGAGGTGATCACGCACTACCCGGAGACGGTCGAGCTGGGGATGCAGATCACCGCACAGGAAGCGTGGACGCAACGCGGGACACTCCCCGTGCGCATCCCCGAGTTTGTCGCCGAGGTGATCGAGCGGATCGCGTTCGAGGCGCGAACCGACAAGCGGATCGACCGCCGCTCGGGCGTTTCGCAGCGCATGCCGATCTCGGTGATGGAGAGCGTGGTGTCCAACGCCGAGCGCCGCACGTTGCGGCTGGGGGGAAGCGAGATCGTCCCGCGCATCTCGGACCTGTATGCCGCGCTGCCGGCCATCACCGGAAAGATCGAGCTGGAGTACGAAGGGGAGCTGGTGGGGGCGGCCAACATCGCGCGCGAGCTGATTCGGCGCGCGGCGGATGCCGTGTTCCGGGACCGCGCCGGTGGTGTGAACGTGGACGACATCATCCTCTGGTTCGAGGACGGGGCCGCGTTGCAGGTGACGGATGATGTCGATGCCGCCACGCTGTCGCGCGCCTTCGACGTGGTGCCGGGACTCGTGGCGATGGTGCATCGCGTGGGCCTCGCCCCCGACAAGGACGACGGCTTCACTTCGGCGGCGTGCGAATTGGTGCTGGAGTCGCTGGTGGCCCGTCGCAAGATCTCGCGCTCCGATGCCGGGCAGTACGGGCGCGCGCCGCAGGAGCGACGCCCGCGCGGTGGTCAGCAGGACTTCGGGGGCGGACTCTCCGCCTGACCACGGTGACGCGCACGCGACGCCTGGCCCCCGAGCGAACGGTCACCCCGGTGACCGTTCGCAGCGCGACACTCGAGGACCTGGACGTCGTGGTGGGGCTGCGGTTGCAGCTGCTGCGAGAGGAGGCCCGGAGTCCGCTGTTCGCTCGGCCGCGCCGCGACGTCCGGACGCTCGCGCGCGACCTCACGGCGGCGCAGCTCATCGCCCCCACCGAAACAACGCTGCTGGCGCTCGACGGCGAGGTGGGTGTCGGGCTGCTGCGCGTCTCGGTGTCGCGCGGCGGGCGTTTGGTGCACCCCACGCGCTATGGATTCCTCACGTCCGCCTTTGTGCGGGCCTCGCATCGGCGGCGCGGTGTGCTGCGCCTGCTGCTGGGCGAGGCGGAGCAGTGGTGCCGCGTGCGCGGGATACGCGAGGTGCGATTGCACTGCACGGTGGAGAACGCCGAGGGGAACACGACGTGGGACGCACTCGGCTATCAGGCGGCCGAGGTGGTGCGTCGGCGTGTCCTGCCAAAGGAGTAGAGCCGATGCCCATTGTCACGCTCTCACGCATGTTCGGGTCCGGCGGAAGCGAAGTCGCGGCCGAGCTGTCGAACCGGCTCAACTGGGCACTGCTCGACAATGCCTTTGTCGAACGGGTGGCGGTGGGCCTGCACACGACACCGGCGCACGTGCAGGCCATCGAGGAGCGCCGCCCTTCGCTGGCCGAGCGCATCGCCGATGCCTTTGCCTACAGCTCGCAGGAAATGCTGTCCGCCCCGTTAGGCGCGCCACTCCCTCCCACCGAGGAACGTATCCTCGAAGTCACGCACCGGGTGATCGACGAGGCCGTGGCGCGCGGCCCCGTGGTGCTGGTGGGGCGCGGTGCCCAGGCGTGGCTGGCCAGTCGCGAGGATGCCGTGCATATCCTGTGCGTGGCGCCGCGCGATGCCTGCATCGCGCGGGTGGTGGAGCGCGAGCGCGTCACGCCCGCCGCGGCCGCGCGCATGGTCGACGAGACCAACCGGGAGCGGCAGGCCTACGTGCGACGCAACTGGAAGCGCGAGTGGCTCGACGCGTCGAACTATCATCTGTGCATCAACACCGCATGGTTGGGGATTGCCGGCGCGGTGGATTTGGTGGAACAGGTGGTGCGCGCGCGGCTGGCCGGGGCGCGGGCGTGACCCCGTCGAAACGCGCGCGTTGCTCACTCCTATCGTACCAATAGGCGTTCGATGATCCCGGAACGATTCCGCGCTGAAGCAGAGCGGCTGCCCGCGGCGTTGCGTGCGCTGCTCGAAGCAGAGCTGGCAGCGGGGAACGAGATTGTCGAAGTGGCGAGCAGCTTCCCCGCTCCTCCGGTCGGGGTGTACTTCATGCTGGCCAAACCAGTGAGCACCCGCGCACGTGCGTCGAGCGAAGGCGTCGAGTTCTACCACCGGAACTCGTCGCAGTACGCGGGTGAGTTTCACGACGAGCGGCGCTTCTTCTTCATCCTCGAGGCGCCGCTTCCGCCGCCCCCCGAGCCCGACATGGACGCGATTCGAGCGTCGCTCGATCGTGCTGAGCGCATGAGCAACGCCGCTCCACGAGGCGCGACTCGAGCGGATGACCATGACGAACCGGCGACACGAGCGCCGACGCCCCAGTCGTCGCTCAAGCGTTTCATGCACAGCATGGAGCTCGACTACGAAAAGTGGCGCGAGGGGACGAGCTACGATCTCGACGCCATCGACTCGGCCACGCCCGAGGAGCGCTCGAGCATCGAGACCACGCTCGTGGCGCACGCGACGCGCGGATGGCGCGAGATCGAGGCGTTGGCACGGCTCGACACCGAGCGCGCTCGAGACGCGATGCGCGAAGCGCTGCGTCGTGGCGATGCCGAGGTGCGGGCCGCGGTGGTGCGATACGCGCCGGAGCTTGTCGATGAGGACACGCGGGTGAGCTCACTGGTGCGCGGCCTGCGCGAGGGCACCTTCTTTCACGGGCTGAGTGAGATGCTGGACCAGGCCGCCACGTTCCACCCTCCGGCCGTGGTCGACACGCTCTTCTCCGAGGCGTTGCACGGCTCAGGCGACAAGGCGGTGCACCTGGCGGCGCTGCTGTTTCACATCCATGGCCTCACCGACCAGCCGTTTGACTGGTCGCATCGTCCGTTCTTCCTGCGCTTCAACACCGACGATCGCGCTGAGCGGAGCGCCGCATTCGACGAGTTATGCCAGCGCGTCGGAGTCGACGCGGCGAGGTATCGCTAGGTCCACCCACGTCGGCGCGCAGCGCGCCGCGAAAGGCCACAGCGACGTCAGCGCGAGCGCAGCGTGACGACGGCGCGTTGCCGCAGGTCAGCCGACGAGCGGCCGACGAGTACGATGAAGCGCCCGGATTCAGTCACACGTTGCAGCTGCTGGTCGAGCAGCGAGAATCGTTCGGGCGGCAGGTCGATGCGCACCGTACGTGCCTCCTGAGGAGCGAGTCGCACGAGTGCGCTCCCAGCGAGCATCAGCACCGGACGCGCAACCGAGGCGATTTCGTCACGCAGGTAGAGTTGCACGACCTCGGCGGCGGCGCGCGTGCCCACGTTGCGCACGCGCACCGTCGCCACGACCCGATCACCGGCACGAGGCGACGACGGCGTCACGACCAGGGAATCGTACGCCAACTCGGACGAGCTGGCCCCATGTCCGAACGGAAACGCTGGCCGCCCCGTGAGGTCGAGATAGTCGTCGCCACGCCCCGTCGGCTTGTGGTAGTAGGTGAGCGGCAGTTGTCCTTCGGCGACGGGGATAGTGAACGGCAATCGCCCCGCGAACGGCGCATCACCCACGAGCAATTGCGCGACCGCATCGCCACCGGCGTCGCCCGGATACCATCCCTGCACGACAGCGCCGACTCGCCCGCCCCACTCGGCGCTGGTGACGGCGCTACCGCCGATGACGACGACCGCCACCGGGCGTCCAGTCGCCGCCACCGCGTGCACCAGCTCCTCCTGATGCCCCGGCAGCCGCAACGACGCCCGGTCGCGAAACTCACCCTCTTCGATGCCGACCACGACCACCGCGGCATCGCTCGCGCGAGCGGCAGCTACGGCCTCCGCGATCTCGCCACGCCAATCAGTCGCCGTCCCATGGTCCCACACCAGGCGAACGCGCCCCGCCCCGCTGTTCTCGAAGTACTCCAGACGAATCGCCACACCCCGACCGGCCACCACCGTCAGCGGAGCGCTCGTGAGCGACGCGCCGCGCTTGCCCCACCGGTCGATCAGGAGCCGATCGTCGACGTACAAGCGATAGCCATCGTTTCCGTCGACTCCGAGTCGCAGTGTGCCGCTCGCCGGTGGCTGGAGCGTGCCGGTCCAGCGCGCGGAGTACCAGCCATACGCGAGCGCGGTATCGGGACCGGCGAACGGCCACGAGAAGTCGATCGCCGCGTCGGTGCGCGTCAGCGTCGGAGTGCCGGTGAGGGCGATGTTCGCGAAGTACTCGGCGTGCATCCCCTCGCCTAACGCCGACGACGGGACCGGAACAAACTCGGCGGTCCCTCGACCGGGGCCGGCCGCGTAGCGGACCTGTGTCCGCCCGCCACGCCGCGACGCGAGTCCATCGCGAATGGAGACGGGGTGATTGCCGGGGCCCGAGTAGCCGCCCAATCTCGGCTCGGCGGCGTCAATGCCGATGACCGCGAGCGATCGCACGGTCGTGTCGAGCGGAAGGACGCCGCCGTCGTTATGCAGCAGGACGAGCGAGGCCCGCGCGGCTTCGCCCGCCAGCGTACGATGCTCGGCCAGCATGCGGGCCTCGCCGATGCTGTCGAACGTGACGTAGGGGTGCTCGAAGAGGCCGAGGGCAAACTTGAGGCGCAGCACGCGCGTGACCGCGCGGTCGATGGCTTCTGGCGAAAGTCGTCCGGGTTCGAAGGCCGGTCGAAAGAGCGCCGCGTGCTCCACCGACGTCTGCAGGATGACGTCGAGACCGTTGGTGATCGCGCGTTCGGCCGATGTGGGATAGTCGGGCGCGGTCATGTGGAGGACGTTGGCTCCGCCGACGGCACCGGCGTCGGAGATAACGACGCCCTCGAAACCCCACTCACCACGCAGCTTGTCGGTGAGGAGCCAGCGATTCGCGGTGGCCGGTGCGCCATCCAGCGAGTTGTACGACGCCATGACGGAACGCGCGCCGCCAGCCGCAATGGCGGCCCGGAACGGGGGGAAGTGCAACTCCTCCAACCAGCTCCGGCTTACCTCGGCCGGGTAACTGTCTCTCCCGCCGTCACCGACGTTCGCGACAAAGTGTTTTGGCGTGGTCGCAACCCCCGCCGACTCGAAGGCATGCACAAAGGCGACGCCAAGTTGTGACGCCAGCCAGGGATCCTCACCGAACGTCTCTTCGACACGTCCCCACCGCACATCGGTCGCGAGGTTCAGCACCGGCGAAAGCACCTGGCGGATGCCGCGCGCGCGCGCCTCGCGTGCGGTGGCCGATGCCACGCGGGCCACGAGCGCCGAGTCCCACGTGGCGGCCAACCCGATGGCCTGCGGAAAGACCGTCGCCCCGCCCTGCGCCAACCCGTGCAGCCCTTCTTCCCACGGGATCATCGGAATGCCGAGTCGCGTACGGGTCACGAAGAATCGCTGCAGCGCGTTGATGCGCGCCGCCACTTCGCGCCCGCCACCGCCCGGACCAGGGCGTACCTGCAGGCCGTACACGCCGTGCTGCACCTTCGCGAGATCGAGCGTGGTGTCATCGGGAATGGCGAACAGCTGCCAGAACTTCTCCTCCGGCGTCATGCGGGCCAGCAGGTCGGCGGCGCGCGCCTCTGGCGCGAGTGCTGCGTTCTTGTAGGGCGGCTCGCCCTCGCGACAGCCCACGGTGCCGGAGGCGACGAGGAGCGCGAGGGACACGAGTGGACGCAGGGCGAAGCGCGCGCGCATGACGTGAGAGCGTGGCGAGAGGCGCACGACGGTGACCAGCCGCGCCGGTCGCGTGCGGCGCTCAAGATGCCGGGGCGAGCGGCAATCGGCAATCGCGCCTCGCGAGCGTTGACAGGGGCGCGAGCGGGGGCAACTTCCCTCGCACCTTTTCCCGCACCGGTGCCTCGATGCCGTTCGCCCCGTTTCCTCCGCTCCGCTTGGCCACGTGTTGGCAGA
Source organism: uncultured Gemmatimonadaceae bacterium (assembly GCA_964560345.1). Lineage (GTDB taxonomy): Bacteria > Gemmatimonadota > Gemmatimonadetes > Gemmatimonadales > Gemmatimonadaceae > SCN-70-22. The sequence continues at coordinate 2,351 of CAZLLP010000043.1, read as the reverse complement.
TGCTGTTTGTGGTCGGCGCTCTCGCGTCGAGCCACATCCCCGCCTACGCGCAGGCGCGTGCCAGCACCAGCGCGCACAGCGCCGCCGAGCAACGTGCCCTCGCGGCCGTCGGGAGCGTGCGCATCGCGGAACTCCCGTGGACCGAGGCCATCGCCCGGCTCGATACCTCGACCATCGTGGTCATTCCCCTCGGTTCCGAAGCCAAGGAGCACGGCCCGCACCTGCCGCTCAACAACGACTGGCTCCTGGCCGAGTACTTCTCACAGCGCGTGGCAGCGGCGACGAAGGTCGTGGTGTATCCCACGATCAACTACCACTTCTATCCAGCGTTTGTCGATTACCCGGGATCGACCACGTTGCGGCTGGAGACGGCGCGCGACATGGTGATCGACATCGTACGCACCATCGCCGCGCACGGACCGCGCCGCTTCTACATCCTCAACACGGGCGTCTCGACCGTGCGCGCGCTCGCCCCGGCGCGCGACTCGCTCACCGCGCGGGGGCTGGTCGTGCGGTACACTGACCTCCTCAACATCGCAAAGGCGGCGGAAGAGTCGGTGCGCCAGCAGGCCGGGGGGACGCACGCCGACGAGATGGAGACGTCGATGATGCTGTACATGCACCCGGAGGTGGTGCAGATGTCCAAGGCGCCGGACGACTATCACCCCGGGGCAGGTCCGCTCACCCGCGACTCGGTCGCCGCCGTCCGCGACGACAAAGTCTGGTCGCGCACGGGGACGTTCGGCAACGCCACGCTCGCCACGCGTGAGAAGGGGCGCGTCGTCGTCGAGGCGCAGGTGAAGGGGATGCTCGCCGAGATCGAGGCGCTGCGGCGAACCGCAATTCCGTAAGGCGGCCAGCCTTCGTCCAACTTTACGCCCGGGGCGGACGTTTCCCTATTGCTTCATCGGGCGCCGACGTGAGCGTTGAGCGCGTTCCCGCCGTTTCCGTCCCCCACTCGTCAGGCTCCGCCATGCGTGTCCTCATCCGCCGGCTCGCCGTCGCCCTGCCGCTCCTGTTCGCCGCTGTGGTTGCTGGGGCCCAGCCCCCACAGCCGGGGAACACGCTGCAGCTCCGCGCACGCCGCGACTCGCTCGAAGCAGAACTGCAGCGCATCGCCGTCGTCGATCGCAAGGTCATGGTCATGATGCGCGACGGCCTCAAGATGCAGGCCGACATCTATCGTCCGCGAAACGCCAGCGACAAGGTGCCGGCGATCTTCGTGCGCACACCGTACAACTTCAACTGGTGGGACGTGCGGCTCGGCGCCCCATCGGACATGAGCCAGCAGCTCGAGGCGGTGAAGCGCGGCTACGCCTACGTGGTCATGAACGAACGCGGCCACTTCTTCTCGGAGGGGAATTACGACATCCTCGGCCCGCCAACCACCGATGGGTACGATGCGATCCAGTGGATCTCGACGCAGTCGTGGGCCAACGGCAAGGTGGGGTTGATCGGCTGCTCCTCGACCGCCGAATGGCAGATGGCCGTCGCCGCGCAGTCGCCGCCGGGGCTCGCGACGATCATCCCGCAGGGGTTTGGCGCGGGTGTGGGACGCGTGGGGCCGTACTTCGAGCAAGGCAACTGGTACCGCGGCGGCGCCGTGCAGATGCTCTTCATCGCCTGGCTCTACGGTGAACAGAACCAGGTGCGCCCGATGATGCCCCCCAACCTCACGCAGGAAGAGCGCATCCGCTTCTCGAAGTCGTTCGACCTGGCCCAGCAGCTTCCGCCCGTAGACTGGGACAAGGGGCTGCGCACGCTCCCGGAGATGGACATCATCAAGGCCGTTGACGGGCCGCGCGGCATTTTTGCCGACTCGATGCCGGGCATTGCCACCGGCGGCGCGATGATCAAGCGCACGCCTAACGACTCGGCGTGGTATCGCGGCGGGCTGTTCCACGACGACATGCGCATCAACGTCCCGGGACTCTGGTTCATGTCGTGGTACGACGTCTCGGTGGGCCCCAACCTCGCGACGTACAACCACGTGCGAAAGACGGCGCGCCCTGAGATCGCCAACCAGCAGTACGCGGTGATCGCCCCCACGCTGCACTGCGCCTACAAGCGCGCCACGGAGAACACGATCGTCGGCGAGCGCAGCGTCGGCGACGCGCGCCTCGACTATGACGCGCTCACGTTCGGCTGGTTCGACATCTTCCTCAAGGGAGAAAAGAGCCGCCTCCTCGACACGCTCCCCAAGGTGCGCTACTACACGATGGGGCTCAACAAGTGGCAAACAGCGGACAGCTGGCCGCCCAGCGGGGCCGAGACGCTGCGCTACTTCCTGTCGAGCGGCGGGAAGGCCAACACTGCCAAGGGGGACGGCGTCCTCACCTCCAAGGCGCCCA